>CANQTC010000007.1 GCA_947626675.1 uncultured Coprococcus sp.
GATAAGGAAGTAAAAATCTTCTTTAAGTTCAGCCAAATGGAAATAACCAACCGTTTATAATAAGCGATATTATACGTATCGCGTATTGAAAAAAAAGCTCTTCAAAAATTAAGCAACTGCCTGAATTCATAATCATTCAGGCAGTTTTCCTATTCTTTCCGTCTTATTATAATACCGGGTACAAGTGTTTTATCCAGCTTTACCCTGAGCTTTTGTTTTGGATGGGGCGCCGAAGTCATGGCAAGTCCATTTTCATCATAGATTTCCAATACTCTGCACAAAACATTTTCGCCATCAAACATCATCGCTTCCAGTTCCTCTCCCACAGAAAACTTATTTTTCTGTTCAAAGCATACAAAATCATCTTCTACCGATTTTACCATGCCAATATAGATATAATTCTTTATATATGTATTGTTGTCATATATCTGGGATTCACTGTCTGTTTTTCCAAAATAAAACCCGGTGGTAAACTGCCGGTAAGTACATTTTGCAATTTCCGTTTTATAATATTCCATGTTAGCCAGATACTGTTCTTCCGAGGTATAAAAGTCATCGATTGCCTTACGGTATGTTCTTGCAACAGTTGCCACATACAAAGCCGTTTTCATTCTTCCTTCTATCTTAAAGCTGTCTATTCCGGCATCTATCATCTCCGGTATATGTTCTATCATGCAAAGGTCTTTTGAATTAAATATATAAGTGCCTCTGTCATCCTCATTCACAGGCATATACTCTCCCGGTCTCGTTTCTTCCACTATATGATATTTCCATCTGCAGGGATGTGTACACGCCCCCTTGTTTGCATCCCTTCCGGTAAAATAATTACTGAGAAGGCATCTGCCAGAATACGATATGCACATAGCCCCATGCATAAACGACTCTATCTCCATATCATCCGGTATTTTTTTTCTAATCACTTTTATCTCATCAAGCGAAAGTTCCCTTGCTGTAACGACACGTTTTACACCCATGTCGTACCAAAACTGAAACGTAAGATAATTTGTATTATTCGCCTGCGTACTGATGTGCAGTTCCATATCAGGCATCATCTGTTTCGCCAACGAAAACACACCAGGGTCAGACACAAGAACTGCATCCACTCCTGTATCTTTCAGCTGCGAAAAATACGCTTTTATTCCCTCAATATCATAATTATGGGCAAATATATTCGCTGTCACATAAACTTTGGCATTGTGTTCATGTGCATACTGAGCGCCATTTTTCATCTCTTCTATCGTAAAATTATCCGCCTTTGCCCGTAGTCCATATGCTTCTCCGCCTATATACACTGCATCTGCGCCATAATCAACAGCCACCTTCAGAACTTCAAGGTTTCCTGCCGGAACAAGGAGCTCTGTTTTTCTTCTTTTATTTTCTTTTTTCATATCCAACGTCATATTGCATCTCCTTTTTCCAGTCATTGCTTCTTTATGCTAAGGCTCATTCCATCACCTATATTTAATATTGCTGTCTCCAAGTCAGTATTCCGCTTGATTTCATTCAGGTATTCCCTCATTCTCTCATGTATGGTTCTGTTACGTCTTGTAACTGCATACCGGGACTCCAAAACATCCCCGTCCTGAAGCACATTATCACAAATCAATATGCCTTCTTTTTTCAGCAGTTTGATGGCTTCTGAAAAAAAGCTGCTGTATTGTCCTTTTGCAGCATCCATAAATATCATATCATAGGTATCCCCGGTAAGCGTCGGAAGAATATCATGTGCATCACCTTCTAACAAAGTAATTGCATCCGCCGCTCCCGCCCGTATAATATTTTTCTTTGCGGCTGCAATTCTTGGTTCATAATTTTCTATTGTTGTAATATGTCCTCCATCAATCAGAAACCGGCTCATAAAAATGGCAGAAAACCCTACTGCTGCTCCAATCTCAAGTATTTGCTTCGGTTTCTTTATCATCATCAATAATTTGATAAACTCCCCTGCTTCCGCCCGTATTATCGGAACACCACTGTCTTCTGCCTCTTTCCTTATAGCTGTAACAGTATCGTCGTAATCACTGTTAAAAGAATTGATAAAGGATGCAATTCTCTCATCTGTTATCATATTTTCTACCTTACTATTATTTTTTTGCGGTCTGCGATTCCCCGGTAAGCACTTCTATGATTTTCTTATTTGTATAGGAAGGTGCCACCTCATATGTACCGGGTGCTATCTTTGGCGCATATTCACCCATACGCACTTTTATCATAAAAGCATACTTATTTTTTATCACTCCGGCTTCATCAAGAGACTCACAAATATCCATAAGCGTTTCATCCGGAAGAACTTCTACCACAACAACCTTAGAATCGCCTGCGTCTTTACAGGTTGTAGCAAACACCTCATATGCAAATTCATATGAAAAAGAGAATATCTTTACAAGTACAAACAATATACATACATTGACAAGAAGGCCAATCATAAATTTCAGAACCTTCTTCATCCCTTTTGCACTATCTATAACCATATCAGTCTCACCATCCTTCCCACTATTCTATATCGCCAAGTTCAAGTTCATCCGCTATATTTTCATATACCAGACGCATCATTTTGCACAATCTTTGTTCAGACCTGATAAAATCATTTACAATTGTATCATGAAGCAAGCTGTCATACTCTCTAAACAGATTATTCACTTCATCATAAGGATTGTCAAGTCCTTCGTTATTTTGCAGGGCATAAGCTTTATTTCTGAATATTCTCAAGTCATTTAACAAATCAGGTGACTCCTGAATCTTTATTTTATTTTTTATATAATTCTTGTAAATATCCGATTCCTTTATATCCTGATTTAGTTTTTTACTCATCTCGATTATATCATTCATATTATACCTCTGTAATAATCGGTAATATCATAGGGCTTCGCTTCGTTCTCTTCCACAGAAATTCACCAAGTTCATCCTTTATCGTTGCCTTTATTTTGCCCCAGTCACTTACATTTCTCCTTAAGCATCTGTCAAGCGCTCCTTGTACTACGATACGACAGTCCTCCATCAGCGTCTCAGATTCCCTTACATATACAAATCCTCTTGATACAATATCCGGCCCTGCGATTAACTGATTACTGTATTTATCCAAAGTTACAACAATGATAAGCAATCCATTCTGGGATAACAGTTGTCTGTCCCTAAGCACAATATTTCCTACATCACCAACACCAAGTCCATCTACAAAGACGCCCTGTGCAGGAACTCTTCCTACAATATCAAACGTATTCTCTCCAACTTCTAACACATCTCCTGTAGTCATAATTTTTACGTTTTCCTTTGGAACACCCATCTCAACTGCCAGCTCCGCATGTTTTTTAAGATGTCTGTATTCACCATGAACAGGAATTGCATATTTCGGTTTTGTAAGTGCATATATCAGTTTTAAATCTTCCCTGCATGCGTGACCCGATACATGTGTATCTTCAAATATAACATGAGCGCCTTTCATCTCAAGCTCATTGATAACTTTAAATACCGCTTTTTCATTTCCCGGTATCGGATGTGAACTGAATATAACCACATCCCCAGGCTTAATAGCGATTTTATTATGAATAGAAGCCGCGATTCTCGAAAGCGCCGCCATATTCTCTCCCTGACTTCCTGTAGTAATCAAAACCACCTTCTCATCAGGATAGTTCTTCATCTCACTGATATCGATAAGTGTATAATCCGGTATATTCAGATATCCCAGTTCGGAAGCTGTACTAATAATATTGACCATACTTCTTCCTTCTATTACCACTTTTCTTCCGTATTTATAAGCGGAGTTAATAATCTGCTGCACCCGGTCTACATTTGAAGCAAACGTTGCTATAATAATTCTATGATTTTGATTGTCATTAAACAAATTATCAATCGTTCTGCCTACTGTCTTTTCGGATTGTGTAAACCCTTCTTTATCCGCATTTGTCGAATCAGCCATAAGTGCCAGCACACCTTTTTTGCCAAGTTCTGCAAACCGCTGCAAATCTATCATCTCACCAAATACAGGTGTGTAGTCAATCTTAAAATCACCTGTGTGAACAAGCAGCCCGGCAGGCGAATATATCGCAAGCGCCGCTGAATCCGCAATTGAATGATTTGTCTTTATAAACTCTATTCTGAATTGTCCCAGATTAATATTCTGTCCGTACCGTACTACTTTACGTCTTGTATTTCCTAATAAGTTATGTTCCTTCAGTTTATTTTCTATCAGTCCCATCGTCAGCTTAGTTGCATAAATAGGCATATTGATTTCTTTTTCTATATACGGAATCGCTCCTATATGGTCCTCGTGACCATGTGTAATGACAAGTCCCTTCACTCTGTCAAAGTTCTCCTTAAGATATGTTACATCCGGAATAACAAGATCAATACCCAGCATATCATCCTCAGGGAATGCCAGTCCACAGTCAATGACTACAATTGAGTCACCATACTCTATGGCAGTAATATTCATTCCAATTTGTTCAAGTCCACCAAGCGGAATAATCTTTACTGCTTCTTTGTTTTGCTTATTCAATTCTATACCTCCAAATCTACGTCCTCAAGCAGTTCATCAAATATTTTTATAACTGCTTCCAATTCTTTTTCATCATCAACAATATCGAATGTTGTCATTTCATCATCAGCGCAATTTCTGTTCTCTTTAAGCACAAGAAAAAAGCTCTCGTCCTCATCATCTTCATCCGCCACAAGAAGATAATTTACTCCGCCAAGCGTAGTCTGTTCTAAAATGGCAAAATCTTTTGCTTCACCATCTTCTGTTTCAAATGTTATCGTATTTTCTTTCATATTCAACCTTTCGATGCAGCATCTAAATAATTCTGAAGAATTACTGCCGCAGCCATCTTGTCTATGTATTGCTTCCTGTTCTCCCTGCGTACTCCACTGTCCATAAGGATACGGGAGGCTTCAATCGTAGAAAGCCGTTCATCCCAAAGTACCACTTCTATACCTGTCCTTCTTTCGAGTGCTTCTTTAAATTCTTCAGTAGCTTCTGCCCGCTCTCCTAAAGTATTATTCATATTCTTAGGATATCCTAAAATAATCTTATCTACTCCGCCATATTCTTCTATAATTTTCTCTATTGCTGCATAGGTCTGTCTGAGTTTATTTGCCGACTTTCGTTCTATGGTAAGAAGTGGCTGGGCTGTAATCATCAGTTCATCGCTTACAGCTACTCCAACTGTTTTTGTTCCGTAATCTAATCCTAAAATTCTCATGTTTTTATTCCTATCTTATATCCGGACTACCTAAGGTTATTCTTTATATAATCTTCAAGAAGCACCTCTATAATCTCATCTCTTTCAGCTTTCATAATAAGGCTTCTGGCATTCTTATAACTGGTTATATAGGTTGGGTCTCCACTCATAACATAACCGACGATTTGGCTTACAGGATTATAGCCTTTCTCAGTCAGTGCATCATACACCTGTTTTATGATGTCTGTAACGTCAACAGCATTATCCTTGATAGAAATAATATTCTGTGTACTTCCATTATTCATCTAATCACGTCCTTACTTTTGTTTTATAGCAACAGGTAATTGCGAAACAATCTGTTTTTTACGATTTCATACAAAGCGTCCTATTCAAAATATTTTAATATAAATCATAAAAAAATTCAACCATTATATCATTAAAGAATTTTCTTCTTTTGTATACTTTGTATAAATAAAGCTATTTACAAAAGAATCAGGGTTTTCAAGACTGCCTGTTTCCACCTCAATCTCCATATATCTCTCTGTATGTCCTTTAAGATATGTTCGATTTTCCTTCCTGACCACCTTTTCCACAAGAACCTGAAGCTCCTCGTCAACAAAGCTTCTTTCATAAGCTTCTTTATTCTTCTCTGAAAGCGCTATAAGAATATCACTCCTGCGGTTTTTTTCCTCCGGGGATACCTGCTCCGGCATACCGGCAGCTATCGTTCCCTGTCTTGGCGAATACTTAAATATATGCATTTCATATAAATGAAGCTTTGTCAGATAATCTACCGTCTGCGCAAACTCCGCTTCTGTCTCCCCCGGAAATCCAACGATAACATCTGTTGTAATCGCCGGTCTGTCATATGCCTTTCTAAGCATTTCACATTTTTCCAGGTATTCCTTGCAAGAATATTTCCGATTCATTCTTTTCAGCACTGTGTCGCAACCACTTTGAAGACTCAGGTGAAAATGCGGACATACCTTCTTATTTGCCGCTATAAGAGAAACAAATTCTTCTGTAATGATGTTTGGTTCAAGTGAACCCAGTCGTATCCGTTTGATTGATTTGATTTTTGAGATTCTGTTAATCAATTCTCCCAGATATATACCATCTTCTTTGTCTTTTCCATAAGACGATATATGTATCCCTGTAAGTACGACCTCTTTTACACCTGATGCAGCAAGCGCTTCTATCTCATCTATTATGTCTTTCAACGCTCTGCTTCTTATTCTTCCCCTTACATAAGGGATAATACAGTATGTGCAGAATTGATTGCATCCATCCTGAATTTTAACATAGGCTCTTGTATGATTGCTTACTTTTGATATCTGTATCGGCTCATATTCTTTTTCAGCCGATATATCTATCAGTGACTTAATTTCTTCATCACGCATGTATGCTTCTATAATACTTACAATATCTTTCTTTTTATTATTTCCTATAATGATATCTATCGAAGCGTCTTCCTTCAGTTTGTCCTCCTGTGCCTGCACATAACATCCACAAGCTGCCACAATCGCCTTCGGATTATTTTTTTTAGCACGATGTATCATCTGTCTGGATTTCTTATCTGCCATATTGGTGACCGAACAGGTATTGATGATATAGATATCCGCATTTTCCTCAAACGCTACCTGTCTGGCGCCTGAATTTTCCAGTAATTCAAGCATAGCGTCTGTTTCATATTGATTTGTTTTACAGCCCAATGTAAGCGCTGCCACCGTTTTTCCTGTCAACATCATATTTCATTCCATTTCCGCATTTCCTATTTTTCTTACAGTCCGACGTCTGTAGGCAGGCAGACTGCAACTTCTTTTTCATAACTTCTCCCGCATCATATTGACTTTTGCGAGTCTTAAAGATATTATAAACATATGAGATACATATGAATATATAATTATTAGGAGGTTTATTATGAAAGCTGTTATGATTTCTTTAAATTCAATTGATAAGGTAAAAAGTTTCTGTAATGATATTGCAAAGTTTGACGCAGAATTTGATTTAGTTTCAGGCCGTTACGTTATTGATGCCAAATCCATCATGGGTATTTTCAGTTTGGATATATCAAAGCCTATCGAGCTTAATATCCATGCTGAAGATGGTATTGACGACATCATGACCACATTGAAGCCCTATCTTGCTTAACTGTATTCACAGGAACTTTGTATATATGCCGGAGAATCATCATCTCCGGCTTATTTATTGCACCTCTCTGCTATTTATATCTGCACATAATCGTTTCAGCAGTCTCTACCGCTTTTTCAAACATCGGCTCTATCATGCCTTCCAGTTTCCGTTCGGATTTTTCTATTGCTGACAATATTGGTTTCGTAACCGGATGTTTGGCAACAAAAGTAGTGCAGCAATCCTCATACGGCTGAATCGATGTTTCATATGTGCCTATTTTCTCTGATATATCCACTATTTCCTGCTTATCCATACCGATACATGGTCGAAATACCGGCATCGTGCTGACTTCATTAATTACAGAAAGGCTATACACCGTCTGACTGGAAACCTGCCCGATGCTTTCGCCTGTAACAGTACACTGGCAATCGTTCTTTTTTGCCAGTTCTTCTGCTATCTTTACCATATATCGCTTCATGATGATGGTTAATTCTTCATGAGGGCAGTTGTCATATATCGCCATCTGAATATCAGCAAAATTCACCACATGAAGCCTGATAGCTCCTGCATAATCTGCCACAAGGCAAGCTAAGTCCACCACCTTTTGTTTCGCTCTTTCGCTTGTAAATGGCGGCGCATGGAAATATACAGCTTCTATCTCAACACCTCGTTTTGCTATCATATAAGCAGCAACCGGACTGTCTATTCCTCCTGAAAGAAGCGCCATTGCTTTACCATTTGTACCTACCGGAAGACCTCCCGGTCCCGGAATCGTAATCGAATAAATATATACCACTTTCCGAATCTCTACATGAATAATTTCCTGAGGTTCATGCACATCAACCGCAAGCTTATCGTAAGCTTCAAGCAGATAATGTCCAAGTTCTGCATTTACCTCCATAGAAGTCATCGGATATGTCTTATCATTTCTCCTTGTATCCACTTTAAATGTAAAGTTCTTTCTGTCATAAGCATTATCCACATATTCAATTACCCTGTCGCGTATGGTTTCAAACGCAGTATCTTCTTCAATGACAATCGGGCATATCCCCACAATACCAAACACTTTTGTCAGTGCCGTTACCACATCCTCATAATCATATGCGGAAAGTGCTTCAACAAATATCCTTCCCTGTTCTTTCCTTATATGAAACGCACCCAGGCTTTTCAGTTTTCTGTTTATGTTTTTACAGAGAATATCTTCAAATATATATCTGTTTTTTCCCTTCGTTCCTATCTCGGCATATTTTATCATAAAAGCTTTATAATGCATTATTTTTTCCTCACATATCTCCGTAATACCGGCAATATTTCTTTTATAACATCGATTGTATAATCAACCTGTTCTTCTGTATTGTATTCAGAAAAGCTAAATCGAAGCGTAGACTCAAGCTGCTCCTTCGGCATTTTTACAGCCGTAAGTACATTGCTTACAGACTGTTTGTTTGATGAACACGCCGAGCCAGCCGATACATATACCCCTCTTTCTTCCAGTGCGTGAAGCAGAACCTCGCTTCTTACTCCTATAAAAGAGAAACTGGATATATGTGGTGCATCTCCTGAATTGTCATATACATTTTCTATCTCCAGAAGTCCTTTTGAAAGCCGCGCCTTCAGTTTTCTCATCCACTCGATATTTCTATCCAGATTTTTATATACGATTTCAACAGCTTTTCCAAATCCTGCTATTCCCGGAACATTCTCCGTACCCGAACGCATACCGTTCTGCTGTCCGCCGCCATAGATAATCGGTTTCAGTTTTGTCCCATTTTTTACAAACAACATTCCTACACCCTTCGGCCCATGAAGTTTATGACCGCTCACAGACATCATATCGATATTCAGTCGTTTCGGATAAATATGCATCTTACCAAATGCCTGTATCGCATCTACATGAAATAATGTGCTGCTGTTTTTTTCTTTTATCCCTTTACCGATTTCTTCTATAGGCATAACAGAACCGATTTCATTATTGACATACATAACAGAAACAAGTATCGTATCTTCATCTACAGCCTGCAGCAATTCCTCTTTGTTGACAACGCCATGCGCATCTGTACCTATCACGACAATCTCAAAGCCCATATCGGCAAGAAACCTTGTACACGAGGAAACAGAAGCATGTTCTACCGCTGTCGTTATGATTTTATTCCCGGTTCTTCTGTTTGCAAGCGCCGCTCCTATCAGCGCCATATTGTTTGACTCTGTTCCGCCTGAAGTAAATATAATCTCTTTCGGTTCACATTTCAATTCTTTTGAAATAATCTCTTTTGCTTTTTTGATATAAGAACCTGCGTTCACGCCCTTCATATGAAGTGATGAAGGATTTCCATAATCTTCACACATAAGCCTTAAAACAAACTCCCTTACTTCCGGAAATACTACAGTCGTTGCAGCATTATCAAAATATGCTTCCATAATCTTGCCTTTCCTCTAACCAATTTCTAAACATCTTTTTCCAATTGAAACATAATAACAGACATTACTGCCATTCCTGCTGTTTCAGTACGCAGTATCCGATGTCCCAATGTGATTGCCTCTGCACCCATTCCGGTTACCGCGGCAACCTCCTCTTCTTCAAATCCGCCTTCCGGCCCTATAAATATACCCAATGACTTTTTACCGTTTATCTCCGATATGACTTTTTTGGAATATGCCACTCCCTCAGCCTCTTCATAAGGTATGATACACATATCAAGCCGGGATGCCATATCGATGGCTTCTTTTAAAGATACCGGTCTTGTTACCTCAGGCACAATTCCCCTGCCGCATTGTTTCGCCGCCGAAAGTGCAATTCCTCTATATCGGTCGGTCTTTTTATCCATTTTCTTATCATCCAGCTTTACAATCGTCCGCTTCGTCATCACGGGTACGATACGACAGACGCCAAGTTCTACCGTTTTCTGAATAATAAAGTCCATTTTATCCGATTTCGGATATCCCTGAAACAAAGTAATCTCCGTTTCCAACTCTGAACGATTATCGCGTATATCGAATATATCAGCAACCACTTTTTCTGAATAAATATCAGAAATACGGCAGAAAAAATCCTTTTTCTTTCCATCGCAGACGATTATTTCTTCACCTGCTCTCAGTCGGAGTACATTCTTGATATGGTTTACCGTTTCTCCATACAGTTCTATTTTATTGTCAAAAAAAGCACTGTCTAAAGTGACAAAAAATCTATTCATCCTTTTTTCCTTTTTGCAACAAAACTAACCCAGTCTTTCATATAGACAGTATCTACTATGTCAAAGTGATTGTCAAGCAGCGCTTTTCTTACTTCCTCTTCTTTGATGTTAATAATACCTGATGATATAAACAAACCGTCCTCTTTCATAAACGACTGCACAATCCCTGATAAAGGAATAATAACATCTGCAAGAATATTTGCAACTACTATATCATATTTTTTTCCTATTGAATCTGCAAATTTCTTATCCTCTAATATATTTCCGCAGATAAAGCTTACGGATTCTTCCGATATATTATTGATATCCCGGTTTTCATTTGCCACATCTACCGCAATCCGGTCTATATCCACGCCAAGCACCCTGCCTGCGCCGAGTTTATTGCACACAAAGGATAATATACCGCTGCCGCTTCCGGCATCAAGTACCGTATCCCCAAATTTCATATATTTTTTAAGCTGTCCTATACAAAGCTTCGTCGTTTCATGAGAGCCTGTACCAAATGCAGTTCCCGGGTCGATATCGATAACGATATCCTCATCGGTTACATCTGCAGGGATATCTTCCCATGTAGGTTTAATCACGATATTTTCATATATTCTAAATGGTTTAAAGTATTGTTTCCAGTTATTAATCCAGTCTTTCTCTTCCGTCTCTGTACATTCAATCATACCTGTTCCTACTTGTATGTATTCTGATAATCTGTTCAGTTCCTTTACTATTTTATTTTTTAATTCTTCTACGTTACATTCCTCGTCTAAAAAACACGATATTTTAGCTGTTCCATCATATTCAGGCATATCATCCGGCAATAAATCAATATACATCTCTGCCATCTCTTCATCTGATAAGGGAATATTGTCCTCCACCTGAACACCCAAAACGCCTTCCTCATCGAGGAAGGCGCTTAAGAGGTCCACAGCTTCACATGTAGTTTCTACCGTAAGCTTTGTCCATTTCATCTATTCTACCTACTTTTTCTTTCTTCTCTTATGATCACCAAAGGTAAATGGTCCTGCTGAATCCGTAGCAGGTCTTGTTTCTACAAGTGTAGCCTGCTCATATTGGTTAAGAATATGTCGTTGTTCTTCCGTCAAGTTCTCAGGCACCTGTACGACAAGTGTTACAATATGGTCGCCGCGCTGTGTCGGATTTTTAAGATTCGGAACACCTTTTCCTCTTAACTTAATTTTCGTATCAGTCTGTGTACCGGCAGGTATATTATAATCAATCTCACCTTCAATGGTATTAATCTTGATTGTTCCGCCAAGAGCCGCCTGTGTAAAGGATATCGGCTCAGAAGAATACAAATTATACTCCTGACGCTGGAAGGTCGGATGGCGGTCTACAAGAATCGTTACATGCAAATCTCCTCTTTCTCCTCCATTTACACCAGGTTCACCTTTTCCTTTAATACGGATGTTCGTTCCGTTATCAACTCCCGGTGGTACTGCTATCTGTATCTTCTTTCTGCTCTTTACATAACCCGTACCTGCGCAATTACTGCATTTATATTTGATAATCTTACCTGCGCCGCCACATTCCGGACAAGTCTGAACATTCCTTACAACACCAAACAAAGACTGCTGCGTTGTAATAATCTGACCTTTTCCGCCACATTTGCCACATACCTCCGGCTTATGTCCCGGCTGCGAACCTGTACCATTACAAACTTCACATTCATCCTTTAAAGGAAGCTCAAGCTCCTTTTGTGTTCCAAATATCGCTTCTTCAAAAGCTACCCTTATTGTCGTTTTGATATTTGCGCCCTTCATTGGCCCATTTGTATTTCTCTGTCTGCTTCCGCCGCCGAACATATCTCCGAATATATCTCCGAATATGTCTCCCATATCAGCGAAGTCAAATCCGAAACCACCAAAGCCGCCACCGCCGTTCTGGTCGAATGCAGCATGGCCAAACTGGTCGTATTTTGCACGTTTTTCAGGATCGCTAAGTACCGCATATGCTTCCGCAGCTTCTTTGAACTTTCTCTCGGCTTCCGCATCTCCCGGATTCATATCGGGATGATATTTCTTTGCTACTACCCTGTATGCCTTTTTTATCTCTGCTTCCGAGGCTCCTTTGGTAACGCCAAGAATCTCATAATAATCAGTTTTTGTTTCTGCCATAATTCTAACCTTTCATCTGCGATATACTATAGACTACGTTTCCATGCTATACAGGGATATTCCCTGTATAGCATTTATTCATATCATTAAACTTCTGTGAAATCTCCATCTACTACATCACCATCTGAAAAATCAGGTGTTCCTGCTCCTGTTCCTGCATTTGCTCCAGGACCATTCTGCTCGTAAAGCTTAGAGAATAAATTCTGTGCACTGTCCATAAGCTTATCTTTTGCAGCCTTAATCTTATCAACATCAGCCTCACTCATTGATTCCGGGTCAGTGCTGTCTATAATTGCCTTCAGCTCATTGAGGTCAGCCTGAACGCCATTCTTATCTGAGTCTGAAAGCTTATCGCCAACTTCTCCAAGTGCCTTTTCAGTCTGGAATGCAAGAGCATCTGCTTCATTTCTTGCTTCAATTCCCTCTTTACGCTTCTTATCCTGTGCCTCATATTCAGCAGCCTCTTTTACTGCTCTTTCGATATCGTCATCTGAAAGTGATGTTCCTGAAGTAATTGTGATATGCTGTTCCCTTCCTGTTCCGAGGTCCTTTGCAGATACATTTACAATACCATTTGCATCGATATCAAATGTAACCTCTATCTGCGGCACACCACGTCTTGCCGGAGCAATACCGTCAAGTCTGAATCTTCCAAGACTCTTATTGTCTTTTGCAAACTGTCTTTCACCCTGTACAACATTGATATCAACTGCATCCTGATTATCCTGTGCGGTTGAGAATATCTGACTCTTCTTTGTAGGAATCGTTGTATTTCTGTCAATAAGGTGTGTTGCAATACCGCCCATTGTTTCAATGGAAAGCGTCAGTGGTGTAACATCCAGAAGAAGAATCTCACCTGCACCTGCATCTCCGGCAAGCTTACCACCCTGAATAGATGCACCGATTGCTACACATTCATCAGGATTAATTCCCTTGAACGGTTCTTTGCCTGTAAGTCTCTTAACCATTTCCTGTACAGCGATAATACGTGTTGAACCACCTACAAGAAGCACTTTATCAAGTTCTGCTGCTGTAAGGCCTGCATCTTCAAGCGCTGTTTTAACCGGCTGTGCTGTTCTGTCTACAAGGTCTGCTGTCAATTCATCAAACTTCGCTCTTGTGAGGTTCATATCAAAATGCTTTGGTCCATCCTGATTTGCTGTGATGAAAGGAAGGTTGATATTCGTTGTTGTAGCTGATGAAAGCTCTTTCTTTGCTTTCTCTGCTGCTTCCTTCAATCGCTGCATAGCCATCTTGTCACCTGAAAGGTCAATTCCCTCAGCCTTCTTAAACTCTTCTAACATATACTGTGTAACTGCATTATCGAAGTCATCACCACCAAGTTTGTTATCACCTGCCGTAGCCAAAACTTCAATAACACCTTCACCGATTTCAATGATAGATACATCAAATGTACCACCACCTAAATCGTATACCATAATCTTCTGTTCCTGTTCATTGTCAAGACCATAGGAAAGAGCTGCTGCGGTAGGCTCATTGATAATACGCTTTACATCAAGACCTGCAATCTTACCTGCATCCTTTGTTGCCTGTCTCTGTCCATCTGAGAAATAAGCCGGAACTGTAATAACAGCTTCTGTAACCTTCTCACCGAGGTAACCCTCTGCATCGCTCTTCAGCTTCTGAAGTACCATTGCTGAAATCTCCTGTGGAGAATATTTCTTACCATCAATCTCTACTCTGTAATCTGTACCCATATGACGTTTAATAGATGAAATCGTCTTTTCTGCATTTGTAACCGCCTGACGTTTTGCAGGTTCACCGACTACTCTTTCACCAGTCTTCAAAAAACCTACTACAGATGGTGTTGTTCTCATACCCTCTGTATTTGCAATAACAACCGGTTTACCACCTTCCATAACTGCTACACATGAATTTGTTGTACCTAAGTCAATACCTATAATCTTACCCATTTTTTATTCCTCCTGAAATAATAAATTCATTTTTACTATAATATATTTCTAATGCTTATTGCGATTAGTTTGCTACTTTAACCATACTGTACCGAAGCACCTGTTCCTTATACATATAGCCCTTCTGCATTTCTTCAACGATTACATTTTCTTCCAGGCTTTCATCTTCCACATGCATAACTGCATTATGATAAGTCGGGTCAAACTGTGTGCCTGCGCAGTTCATAGGCGTTACGCCGACATTCTCCAGCGATACCATTAGCTGTTTATATATATTTGCCACACCAGCTTCAAAAGGTCTGTCTTTATCCTCATCCGGTATTGCTGCCATTGCTCTTTCAAAATTATCTACAACAGGCAGGAGATTTGACAGAACTTCTTTTGCGCCTATATCATAAAGCTTCGAGGATTCTTTTTCATTTCGCTGTCTGATGTTCTCACATTCAGCTAAAAGCCTTTTATATTTCTCTTCAGCATCCGTCAAACGCTCTTTCAACTGCTCATTTTCCTCACGAAGCGCCTTGCCGCCTCTTCTGTTTTCTCTTGCTACCGGCTTCGGTTTTGCGTCTTCCGCCTGCTGTTCCGGTATATCTACGGTATCTGTAATTTCTACTGTAGATGATTCCGTCTGCTTCACTTCCGCTGTAGCCTCTCCAACAATTGTATCTGCCGCCTTTTCTTCTGTCTTAACTTTCTTTGTTGAAGTTTTATTTTTGTTGTCAGCCATCATCTGTCCTCCTACTCGTTATTATTAAATATATCATCCAACTCCCCGGTCAGATTTTTCAGCATCGTGACCACTTTTTTGTAGTCCATCCTTTTAGGACCTATAATTCCTATTGTCCCCTTTGCCCCTTCGGGCATCTTATATGTTGCTGTTACAAGTGAACAGTCTTTCAAATCTTCGCTTTGATTTTCCTGTCCTATAACAATCTGTATATCAGAATTTTCCTTCTGAATAACTTCCTCTACATATTTTACAAAAGCTTCATCATCTTCTATATCTTCAAATGTTCCAAGTAATTTCTCAGCTGAAGCTGAATTAGTAAGTTCAGGATATTTCAGCATGTTCATCGCTCCGCTGGTATAAACTTTAAGGTCATCCGCTTCGTGAATCGCTTCAAGTATCCCCTGAAATATCGTTTCCAATATATCGGCATATTCGCCTGCCTGCTGCTTCATGGTCTGAATAAGCTCAATATTAATATCTTCCAGCGCAGCCCCCTGAAGGAATGTGTTCAGTAAAATATTAAACTTCAATACTTCATCATTCTTCAGATGATAAGTTGTATTGATTAATTTATTTTTTACGATATTGCCTTCTACCATAATGACTGCCAGCAGCGTATTTTCATCTACCTGCGATAACTGAATAAACTTTACTTTATTATTATACTGCGGCATGGTAACAAGCGTTGCATAGTTTGTATTTACTGCTAATACCTTTGCTACCTGCTTGAGCATCTTCTCCATCTTGTCAACGCGTTCCAACAAATTCCTGCGTTCTGTTTCCGTCTCTGTTTTTTCTTCCAGAATACTATCTACATAAAACCGATAACCCATATCTGTTGGTATTCGTCCTGCTGACGTATGAGGCTGACAGATATATCCCATATCTTCCAAATCTGACATCTCATTCCGAATCGTTGCCGAACTTAAATTCAAATCTGTGTATTTCGATATCGTTCGCGAACCCACAGGCTCGCCAGTCTCAAGATAATTAGAAACAATCGCTTTCAGGATTTTGACTTTTCTCTCGTCAAGTTCCATATGCTCATTCCTTTCCTAGTTGTTAGCACTCAAACACTCCGAGTGCTAACTACTAAGAATAATCTAACACTACACTCCTCTTTTGTCAACAATAAAAATGTAATTTTTCATATATATTATTCTAATAAAAAGTCTGCCAAAATGATATTACTGACATCGATTCCTTGTTTCGTCAGTTTTATGATTCCCCCATCGTTGATAAGATGTCCGCTTTTTATATATTTATCAATCACTTCTCCATATACCTTATAAACAGAGTGTCCAAAATAATCGTTAAAATCCGCAACGCTTATTCCCTGCATCATCCGAAGTCCGAGAAACATAAATTCTTCCATAAGCCTGTCAGAATTCAGCGTTTCATCTACCGTTCTGATTTCCGTCTCATCTAAATGACTGTTTTTATCGGAAAATGCAGTTATATATTTTTTTATATCGCGGGTATTCGTAAACCGTCTGTTCCGCCAGAAGGATGATGCTCCCGTTCCCATTCCGATGTATTCACCAAGTGTCCAGTATCCTATATTGTGCTTACATTCAAAACCGGGTTTTGCATAGTTGGATATCTCATATCGATTATAGTTTGAGAGTGATAATAATTTATTGGTTGCCTCATACATTTGTCTGTCAAGTTCCTCATCAGGTAAAAGTGCGAGCAATTTTTTATTTTCAGAAATAGGTGTATCTTCTTCTATAATAAGGCTGTATGAAGAGATATGTTCCGGCGCACATTTTAATACTTTTCCAATCGTATCAAGATATGAATGTATGGTCTGTCCCGGGAGCGCCGCCATAACATCTACATTGATATTCTGAAATCCTGCCTCCCTTGCAGTATCAAAGGCCACAAGAAACTGCTCATAATTGTGAATACGTCCAAGCATCGCAAGTTCCTTATCATTTGCAGACTGCAAGCCAATGCTCATTCTGTTAATTCCACATTCGGCATATTCCCCCGCTTTTGCTGCTGTCAATGTTCCGGGATTCACTTCTATGCTGATTTCGGCATTTTCTGCCAAACAGAACGTATCCTTTAACGCATCCATGATATTCGTAATATCTCCGGGCATAAGTATAGACGGAGTTCCTCCGCCTATAAATATTGTTGATATCCGATACCGTTTTGCCATATACCTATAGCTTCTTATCTCAGCACATAAAGCGTCTATATATGCTTTCCTGTATATTCCGATACCCTCTGTACAATTCTTTCCTGTTTCATAGGAAAGGAAATCACAATAATTACATTTTCTTATACAAAATGGAATATGTACATATATGCCTAACTCTTTCATATGGCTCTTCCTCACAGTATCTATTCTTCCTTCAGGGAATTGCAAAACAGCCAGATTTTACATCTGCCGTTTGCATCGCCCTAACTATTCTTCATCTAATTTCAACACAGACATAAAGGCTTTCTGAGGTATTTCAACATTGCCAATCTGTCTCATTCGTTTTTTACCTTCTTTTTGCTTTTCAAGCAGCTTTCTCTTTCTTGTTATATCACCGCCATAGCATTTTGCAAGCACATCTTTTCTCATCGCCTTTACGGTTTCTCTGGCGATAACCTTATTACCGATTGCTGCCTGTATCGGAATTTCAAATAAATGTCTTGGTATCTCACCCTTCAGCTTCTCGCACATTTTTCTTCCACGTTCATACGCGGTATCCTGATGAAGGATGAATGAAAGTGCATCTACTTCCTCTTTATTGATAAGGATATCCAGCTTGACAAGTTCGGAGCGCACATATCCTTTCATTTCATAATCAAATGAAGCATACCCTCTGGAGCGCGACTTTAAGGCATCAAAAAAATCATATATGATTTCATTGAGCGGCAGGTCATATTTGAGCAGCGCCCTTGTTTCTTCCATATATTCCATGCTTTTATATACACCACGTCGTTCCTGACAAAGCTGCATAATAGCGCCGACATATTCTGTTGTTACCATAATTTCTGCCGACACAAAAGGTTCCTCCATATATTCAATTGAAGAAGGGTCTGGCAGATTCGATGGATTGGTAAGTTCTATCATCTTCCCATCTGTCGTATGGACTCTGTACACAACACCCGGCGCAGTCGTAACCAAATCCAGATTAAATTCTCTCTCAAGCCTTTCCTGAACAATCTCAAGATGAAGCAGCCCTAAGAAACCGCATCTGAAACCAAAGCCTAACGCTATCGAGGTTTCCGGTTCAAAGCTCAGTGACGCATCATTTAACTGAAGCTTCTCCAAAGCGTCGCGCAGGTCGGGATATTTCGCGCCATCAGCGGGATACATACCGCAATAAACCATAGGCTGCGCCTTTTTATATCCCGGAAGCGCCTCCTGGCATGGATTATTAAAATCTGTAACCGTATCACCTACCGTAGTATCTTTGACATTCTTTAAACTTGCGGTAATATATCCTACCATGCCCGCAGAAAGTTCATCACACGGAACAAACCGCCCCGCTCCAAATATACCAACTTCGACCACATCAGCCGACGTCCCTGTTGCCATCATCTGTATAGTCGTTCCCTTCTTTACACAGCCATCAAATAGACGGCAGAATATAATAACGCCTTTATACGAATCGTACAGGCTGTCAAATATTAATGCCTTCAGCGGTTCGTCAGGATTACCGGACGGTGCAGGTATCTTTGTTACGATTTGTTCAAGAACCTCTTCAATGTTTATACCGTTTTTTGCTGATATCTTAGGCGCATCCTGTGCCTCTATTCCGATGACATCTTCTATCTCATTCACAACTCGCTCCGGGTCGGCTGACGGTAAATCAATTTTGTTAATTACCGGCATAACATCCAGATTATGGTCTATCGCAAGATAGACGTTTGCAAGCGTCTGCGCCTCTATCCCCTGAGCAGCATCTACTACGAGAATCGCGCCCTCACATGCCGCAAGACTTCTTGAAACCTCATAATTAAAATCGACATGTCCGGGCGTATCAATCAGGTTAAATATATATTCCTCCCCATCTTTTGCAGTATATATAATACGTACGCATTGTGCTTTGATGGTAATTCCACGTTCACGCTCAAGGTCCATGTTATCAAGAACCTGATTTTGCATCTCCCGGCTTGTCAGAAGCCCTGTCTTTTCTATAATTCTATCAGCTAAAGTTGACTTGCCGTGGTCTATATGTGCTATTATACAAAAATTTCTTATCTTCGTCTGGTCTATATGAGCCATTGTTTCACATCCTTACATCTGTATCTTCGTTCAGAACATTATTGATACAGCATTATACCACAATATTATTTTCCACTCAAGACCTTATAAAGAATTGCTGCGAAAGGCTCCATCGCATTTTTCGCTTCTTCTACAGTATTGGTCTGTCCGCCCAGCTCTACCAGCAATGCCCTGCCCGCAAGGTCAAGGTTGTATCGGTATCCTCTTATAAAAATACGCCGCATAAGCCCTTCATAATTCGCCTGTGCCGTAAGATATAATTGTAAGGCAAATGCAATGTTTTCCAGCTTATGCGCATTGGGAAGGTACCCGATATCTCCGTTTCTGTTCAGCCGGCTCATTCCATTTAGAAACATAATCTGTGCTGTCGGTTTTCCATTAATATCCGTAACAAGACGGGTATCTTCTGCAACGCCGTCTCTGTGAAGGTCTATAACAACTTCAATACTCGGATATTTATTCAATATATCAGAAACGCCGGCTCTTGCATAATCATATGCTGCACTCCTGTCTAATTCCCCGCTCACGATATCGTATGCAGAATCATCATGATAAACTTTTACGCCATATTCCTCCTCTAAGATTTGAGCCAGGTAATCTCCTATACCGACAACGGTATCCGACCGTTCTCCTTCTCTGGAATCTGCAAATGCTTCTGTACTATGGGTATGATAAATCAGTATCTTATAATCATCGCTTTTCGTATCTATCGTCATATCCATATTCGTAAGGTCTGTTCCATTTAACTCTTCGGGAAGAATATCCGTTGAATTATCTACTACATAATAGTTTGATTTCAGCAAATCATAATTTTCTAATATGTCCTGTTTATATGATGCATAGCCCGCCATTGCCGCAATATACTTTTCCTGTTCAGTATTGCTTACTTCTTTTCTTGCTTCCGGCTCTTCTGTCTTGTGAACCGCTTCTGTTTCAACAGCTTCCTTTTCATTCTGCTGTTCTTTATCCGCCGCTGCGCTCTCTTCTTTATTTTCATCTGATACATCGGCAGAAGGAAGCGAAGCGGATTTCATCTCTGTCATGCAGTAATCAGACATCCGCTCATCCCACATATCTGTTTCTGCATACAATTCATCCTCATACGTCTCCGCATATTCTCCATAATATCCATATTCCTTATCTTTATCATCGAAAGCCTCCCCTGAGGGAAGAACATATATCATCCTGTACAGCATCTGCTCAAATGTCTGCCATATATTTTTTCTGCTTTTCATAAACCATAACACAAAAATTATGACAATCCATATCAGCAAATAATTCAGCTTTCTTCTTATTTTCGATTTTGCCATATCATTTTCATTATTTTTTATATTCTTATTCATATAACAATATATGAATATTTTTCCTAATTCATTCCATTAATCGCTTCTGATATGGTAAAGCTTATTCTTTTCACAAGCTCATCGATATTCTTCGGTGTAACAAACATATCAACAAGTTCAGGTTCTACAAGACTGCAGGCGAGATGATATCTTTGTTCATCCGTAAATTCTTTCATGATGCTCTTTCCATATGTCTGATTAAATGCATCCGCTATAATATCCATAGAGTCATCCACAAGCGATGGGACTGATATCACAGTCGGAACGCCTATTGCGATTACTTTGATTCCCATATTCTTACTTGTGATTGCCTTGCGGTTATTCCCCACACCCGAACCGGGACTGATACCCGTATCCGTAAGCTGTATCGTTCTATTTAACCTTTTGCTGCTTCTTGCTGCAAGCGCATCAATCACGATTAGGGTATCCACGTCTATATTACTGCATATTCCCTTTAAGATTTCTACGGTTTCTATTCCTGTCTGCGCCATAACACCAGGGCATATCGCGCTTACAGTGATTTTATTTTTCTTTTCTTCATCCTTCCCCTTTATATCCGTCAGATGCCTTGTTATATAAAGATTGTCTATTACAAGTGGTCCAAGACTGTCAGGTGTAACGCTTCTGTTTCCAAGTCCCGCTACAAGGATGGAATGTGCGTTTCCCAAAAGGCTTTTTATTCTGGCGGAAAGTTCTTTAATCAGCGGTTCATGCATCCCCTCATCAAACTCGTTCAGTTCTTCACATTCGATAGTAATATACGTTCCGATATCTTTTCCGAGCTTTGAAGCGCCCGTATCGTTTATTACATCTATAATCGTTGTTTTTACACTCTTATCTTCGTTTAAAATTGTTTTTATCTTAACGCCCTCAAGACTGCTGTCCTGTTTATAGTTTTCCCTTAGTTCTATGGCAAGGTCTGTTCTTATATTTCTGTTCATACATTCCTCCGTAAACTTTATCATATTCATATGATTAAAGTTCCCGAAATATCGTATAGTATGTATTTTTACATTACTTTCTTTAATATGCGGCTGATGACTTCAGGATAACCGCATATTTTCATAATGGGCGGCGTCCACTCCAGGGAAGCGGTCTGATAAAAACAAGTGGATACGCCGACTTCTATTCCGCCCTCCATTTCCGAGCTTCTTACGATTCTGGCAAACTTCTTTTTGTCTTTTACCAAATCCCAGCAGGCCTCTTTAATCGTAAAGTCAACGACAGGATACCCCCCCTGATACGCCACAAGTTCCGCATCTTCTACATATGACAGTTCGCTTTTCCAATATTCTATTGCCTCTTCAATTGTATTAAACATATCGTTTCTTATACTCCTATTATTCAATCAATTTTTTGCTGCTATCCATTTTTCATTACAGGATATAATTGAATTGTAACACGATTTTAAGCAGATGGTAACATCTATTAAAAAATATGAATTTTCAAATATAAGCTATTTTCTACTTTATTATTATTTATATATTTGCTATAATTACTAAGATTGTAAGCAGATAACAATATACTTATATATAATTAAGGAGGATTATCCATGGACTTTAGTAAAAGGGGAGTGCATAAGACGCAGCAGGAGCTTGTGTCAAAAACACCCCGACACAAACGAAAGTTATCAGTATCTTTATTCAAAACCATACTGGTAATGATATTGGCATTTGCAGTACTTCTTACAGGCGCAGGTTTCGGCGCTCTTAAGGGCATTCTTGATGATACCCCGAATGTAAACGCAGATGCCCTGATTCCAACAGGATATAAAACGACACTGTATACGCAGGATGGCAAAGAAGTTACAACACTTGCCAATTTTGATTCCAACCGGGAATATGTCTATTATAACGATATCCCGAAGGACCTCGTAAATGCATTTGTTGCAATTGAGGACCAACGTTTCTGGGAACATAACGGCATCGATGTAAGAGGTATCGCACGAGCTTTTGTACAAGGTATCAAGAACAGGAATTTTGATGAAGGTGCAAGTACGCTTACACAGCAGCTTATCAAGAACAATATATACAATGTTGGTCTTGATGAAACAACGTTCCTTGACCGACTTGAACGAAAAATTCAAGAACAGTTCCTTGCCATTGAAATGGAAAAGAAATTGAGCAAAGAATCCGTTGTTGAGTATTACTTAAATACAATCAATCTTTCACAGGGATGCTCCGGTGTTGAAACTGCCGCAGAATACTATTTTGGCAAACAGTTAAAGGAGCTTACGATTTCTGAATGTGCAGTTCTTGCTGCAATACCGCAGAATCCTTCCCAGTACGACCCGATTGTATATCCTGAGGACAACGCCAAAAGACGACTTGATGTTCTTGACCATATGCTTAAACAGGAATATATCACACAGGCACAGTATGATGAAGCGCTTGCGGATGATGTCTATAAGCATATTGCGTCTCTTGCATCCAAGCGGAAGGACAGTCCAAAAAGTGTAAATTCGTATTATACTGACGAAGTTATCAACCAGCTTCAGGATGATTTATCCGCACTCGGATATTCCGATGATGAAGTAGACAACCTTATATGGTCCGGCGGTCTTAAGGTTGTCATCTGTCAGGATGAAGAAATACAGGAAATATGTGACAATGTATTAAATGATACAGACAATTATCCAACTCCTGTTTATCAGTTGCAGTATGCACTTACGCTTGTAGATGAAAATAATGTGCAGACAAACTACAGTATGAATATGTTGGAAGCATGGTTTGAAGATGTAAAGGGTGAAACAAACTACAAGCCTTTATATTACAGTGAAGAAGATGCCAGAGCTGCTGCTGATGAATACAGAGATGCGATGGTGGAAGAAACCGGCGATACTGTTCTGCTTGAATCTTTTAAAACCGTTGTACAGCCACAGATTTCTTTTACCGTCATGGACCAGGAAACCGGTCAGGTAAAAGCAATTGTTGGCGGACGTGGTGAAAAAACGGAAAACCGTTCGTTCAACAGGGCGTCAGAAGCAACAAGACAGCCGGGCTCAACCTTTAAGGTGCTTGCTGCTTTCCTTCCTGCTATGGATGGAGCCGGAATGAGTCTTGCGACAACATATGATGACGCACCTTATTTCTATGAAAATGGAAATGAAGTATTTAACTGGTATGGTGGCTATCGCGGACCTAGTACCATCAGGGATGCCATCAGAGATTCCATGAATATTATTGCTGTTAAAACAATCACTGATGCTACGCCGCAGCTCGCATATGATTATCTGCTTAAGCTTGGTTTTACAACACTTGTAGAAAGACATACAAGTTCAGACGGACTGATTGAATCCGATATCAACCAGTCCATGTCACTGGGTGGTCTTACCAACGGTATAACGAACCTTGAAATAACAGCAGCATATGCAACGATTGCAAATGAAGGGAATTATATTAAACCAGTATTTTATACCGAAGTATATGACCATGAAGGAAACCTTATCATCGATAACCGGAAGCCGGAAGAAACACAGGTTATATCTCCTCAAAATGCATGGCTTCTTACGAATGCCATGCGCGACGTTGTAACCTCCGGTACCGGTACGCCTGCCGCTTCTGATTATGGCATGTATACTGTCGGTAAGACAGGTACAACATCAAGCAACTATGATGCCTGGTTCTGCGGATATAATCCGTACTATACCGCTTCTATCTGGATTGGATATGACCTTAATACAACATATGATCCGGGAAGCCTTAAGATGTGGCTGTGGAAAGCGATTATGGATGGTATTACTGAGAAAAAAGGGCTGGATACCTCAAAAACATTTGAGATGCCTGACGGTATCGTTGTTGCCACTGTTTGTAATGATACCGGTCTTCTTCCTACAGGAGGATGTTCTGCTACACATTCAGAATATTTTGCAGAGGGTACTGTTCCTACGGAATATTGCCACGGCGTAACAAGAATAACACTCTGTGATGAGTCTCATAAGAAAGCAACCTCCAAGTGTCCGCATACAACGTCATACACTTATGTAATAGGCGATAATGGCGAGATTGTCATTCAGGGAGCGAAATTCACTTATGGACAAAATATCTTAAATGAGGAGTGTGACCTTCATCCGGAAGAAGAAGAGTCTACCGATGAATCTACCGATGATGAAGTTCAGTTCACGATATCGGCAACCTTAAATAATGAAGGTGGTTCAATATCACCTACTACGACTGTTAAAAAGGGTGGTTCGGCGACATTCTATATAACAGCATACAACGGATATTCAATAGCCGATGTTTATGTAGACGGTAAATCTATTGGGCCTGTTACAAGTTATAAGTTCTCTAAAGTAAAGGAAGACCATACAATCAGCGTTACCTTTATACCAAATGAAGAACCGACAGAACCATCGACAGAGCCGCCGACAGAACCACCAACAGAACCGCCGACAGAACCGCCGACAGAACCACCAACGGACCCGTCGACAGATGAGCCAAGTTCTGATGAACCAAGCTCTGATGAGCCAAGCTCCGATGAACCAAGTTCTGACGACCCACCTTCTGAATAATAACAAGAAAAAGCCATTGTATGAGCAATCATACAATGGTTTTCTTTTTTCCTCGGAAATTTATATAAAAAAGTATATACTTTACTTTGTCATTTTCGGTTTAAATATCAGGGATGCCAGATAAGAAAAGATAAGCGCCGCAGAACTTCCGATTGCTGCCATCTTAAAACCTCCCCTAAATAACCCGATAAATCCATCTTCATCTACAGCATCTTTAATCCCTTTCCATAAGTTATAGCCAAAGCCTGTAAGCGGTACAGAAGCGCCACATTCGCTGAATTTGAGGAGCGGTTCATATACGCCTATTGCCCCTAAAAAAGCGCCTGTACATACAAGTATTACCATAATTCTTCCCGGCAGGAGTTTTGTCTTATCCATCAGGATTTGTGCCAGCACACAAATCACGCCTCCTACGATAAATGCTTTTACATAATCCATATATTTACCTTCTTTCTATCATTACTGCATGCGCGATACCAGGTATGTTCTGTCCCTCGTTATAACTTACGGTAGAAAGTAATGCCCCTGTAGGAACAAACAGCACCCTCTTCCATACCTCTTCTTTCAACTGCTTCATAATATATCCTGCTAAGGTAATTGCTGAGCAGCCACATCCTGAACCACCTGAATGGGTATCCTGTTCTTCATTGTAAAAAATCTCTATACCGCAATCCATATGCTGCTTTGATATATCAATGCCGTTTTTATCTAATAATTCCAATAATATCTTCTTGCCGATTTTTCCCAAATCGCCTGTTATGATTCTGTCATAATATGTTGGTTTTATTTTAAAATCATTCAAATTCTGATAAATTACATCTGCTGCCGCCGGCGCCATGCATGCCCCCATATTAAAAGAATCCTTAATCCCATAATCGACAATCTTTCCTGTTGTAATCCCTGTGATACAGATGTCACAAGGTCTGTCTGAATTATCATTTGCTACGACAAATGCGCCGCTTCCTGTTACTGTCCATGTTGCTGACAATGGTCTTTGATTCCCATATTCCAAAGGAAACCTGAACTGTTTCTCCGCACTTCCATAGTGACTTGATGTTGCAGCAACTACGCAATCCGCATAACCGGCGGCTACTGTCATCGATGCCAGCGACAAGCTCTCGCCACATGTTGAACACGCACCATATAAACCAAATGTCGGAATATCCATATCTTTAATACCAAATGTCGATGCAATAAGCTGTCCTAATAAATCGCCGGCAAATATATAACGTATATCCTCTTTTTTCTTTCCTGCCTTTTTTATGGCAAGTGTAACTGCCTGGCGAACCATCTCGCTTTCACCCGCTTCCCAAGAGTCCTTGCCAAAAGTTGGGTCTTCTGACAATATATCAAAATATCTGGCAAGAGGACCTTCAGACTCCTTCGGTCCGCATATGGAGGCTTCGCCTATAATAAAAGGTGGCTTTTCAAATTTTATACTTTGTTTTCCTACTTTCTCGTTCATCTCATTCCTCCAAATCAATTGCTTTTCTATTTCTATCATGTGCAAAAAAATCTACATTTATAATGGAAATCAATGGATGAGGTATAGACAAATTTCTTATTTTGTTTTAATCTATTGCAGGAGTATTTTATTAAAATTTTGTAAAAGGTGTTATTATGGAATTTACGAAAGAATATTGGATAAATTGTTTAAACCGTTCATTACGTTATGGACGAATTTTTATGAAATGGATTATTTTTGCATTAATTATGGGGACTGCCTGCGGCGCTGTCGGAAGTGCATTTCATCTTTGCGTTGAATATGCTACGGGATTTCGTATGGAAAACAGCCGTATAATCCTGTTCCTGCCCTTCGCCGGCCTTTTCATCGTATTCATTTACCGGATATGCGGTATGAAGCATGATAAAGGGACTAATCTCGTTATCGGTTCTGTCAGGAGTTCAGATGATGTCGTTCCATCCCGTATGGCGCCACTCATTTTTATTGCAACGGTTATCACTCATTTATTTGGCGGTTCTTCCGGTCGCGAAGGCGCTGCGCTTCAGATAGGCGGAAGTCTTGGTGTATCTGTCGGAAAACTATTTAAGCTGAACGACAACGATAAGCATATCCTTACACTCTGCGGAATGAGCGCTGTCTTTGCAGCTTTATTTGGTACCCCGATATCTGCTGCCCTGTTCAGCATGGAAGTTATCAGCATCGGCATTTTATATTACTGTGCATTTGTACCATGTGTATTATCTTCTACAATTGCATTTGCGATAACGCATCAGCTAAGTATTGAACATACCTATTTTCATATAGAAAATATCCCGGCAATAACGATACAGTCATCTGTAAAGGTTGTCGTATTAGCCATCCTATGTGCAATCCTAAGCAGCCTTTTCTGTATCATCATGCATGCTGCTGCCAAGCTGTTTCGCCGCTTTTTTAAGAACCAGTATATTCGTGTATTTATCGGCGGACTTATTCTTGTTATCCTCACTGTCCTGCTGCAAACAACCGACTATAATGGTGCAGGTATGGATATCATAGGAAAAGCCATATCCGGCGAGGCAAAACCGGAAGCATTTCTGTTAAAAATTATATTTACATGTATTACTATAGGTTGTGGATTCAGAGGCGGCGAAATCGTTCCTTCCTTCTTTATCGGCGCAACCTTCGGATGTGTCATGGGAAATATCATGGGCTTAGAGCCTGGATTTGCTGCTGCAATGGGACTGATTTGTTTCTTCTGCGGAGCCGTAAACTGCCCTCTCACCTCATTATTCTTAAGTCTTGAACTTTTTGGTGCAGAAGGAATATTGCTTTTCACCATCGGATGCAGCGTAAGTTATATGTTATCCGGTTATTATAGTTTGTACAATGAGCAGAAAATTATTTATTCAAAGCTTCGTCCTCATTATGTCAATCTATATACAAACCAGGAAGTAAAAACAGCTTCTTCCGGTCATCCTGAAGGTTTCTTCCATATCCGCAAAACAGAAGATAATTTTGACGAAACGGAAATCTTCAATGATGACTTTTCAGGAAAAAGCTGATAAAAATAAAATGCAATTTTATCTTTCAGAGAGGGGAACATAATTTTGTTCCTCTACAATACTCTGATATGCCGGCCGGATAATTTTATCCACATTAATCAGTTCTTCTATTCGATGCGCACTCCATCCAACGATTCTTGCCATCGCAAAAAGGGGCGTATACAGTTCTACAGGAATATCAAGCATACTATATACAAAACCGCTATAGAAATCTACATTTGCGCTCACCCCTTTATATATCTTACGCTTCTTCGCAATAATTTCAGGAGCCATTCTTTCTATATCGGAATACAATTTATAATCCTTCTCTCTGCCTTTTGCAATCGCAAGCTTCTCTACAAATTGCTTAAATACCCTTGCCCGCGGATCTGACACAGAATAAACAGCATGTCCCATCCCATATATCAGACCTTTTTTATCAAACGCCTTTTTCTCTACTAATGCCTCCAAATAGGAATAAAGCTGCTTCTCATCACTATAATCTATGTGGCTCTTCAAATCCTCCATCATATTCATAACCATAATATTGGCTCCGCCATGCTTTGGTCCTTTCAGAGATGATAAAGCTGCCGCAATAACCGAATATGTGTCTGAACCTGCTGACGATACGACTCTTGTCGTAAATGTGGAATTATTACCACCGCCATGCTCCATATGAAGCATAAGCGCAATATCTAATACCTTTGCTTCAAGTTCTGTATAATTTTTATCCGGTCTTAACATACGGAGAATATTTTCCGCCATTCCAAGTTCCGGGTCCGGTCTGTGTATATAAAAGCTTTCATTATTTTCTGCGTGATTATATGCATGATAACTATATACTGCAAACATCGGAAATACGCTAATCAGCATAATGCTCTGCCTGATTACATTACTAATTGATACATCTGACATTTTCTTATCATAAGCACCAAGCGTCAGTATACTTTTGGTCATACAATTCATGATATCCTTACTTGGCGCTTTCATGATAACATCTCTGACAAAATTTTTAGGAAGTGCCCGGCTCTCTGCCATTATTCTTTTAAATTCCGACAATTGTTTTTCATCAGGCAGACTGCCAAATAAAAGAAGATATGCCGTTTCTTCAAATCCATAATCATTTCTTTCTTTTACACCATTTACCAAATCAAAAATGTGATATCCTCTGTAATAGAGTTTTCCATCACATGGCACATCTTTACCGTCTATTACTTCTGACGAAACAATTTTTGAAATATCTGTAATACCTGATAAAACGCCTTTCCCATTTTTATCTCTGAGTCCTTTTTTTACGCCATACTGCTCATAAAGTTCCGGCGCTATCTTTTCTTTAGAAATACATATATCTGCGTACTCTCTGTAAATTTTAGCTGATGTCATATATTGCCCCCTTCTTTATGGATGTCCATTACTACTCGTTTCCATTCAGTATATCAGATATCGACATCAATTTCCTAGTCTTTTTTGACGGTTTATACAATTTTAATAAACTACAGAATGGATTGATTTCTCTGTGGTATTCTGCTCTTCTGTGCTATTCTGCTCTTCTGTGCTATTCTGTTCCTCTGTACCGGCTGTTTTTCCATCAGAACCGGCTTTTTCTGTTGATATCTCTTCTGTTGCCTTTTTAGTACCAACCTTTACAATTTCATCTCTCTTAGAATACACACTTAACGATTCCGGTTCATTTGATATCAGATTACCATCTGCATCATATACTTTTCGATAGGTCTGCACCGTAAAGCCATTGATACCCGTTACGGATACCTCCTCTTCTCCTTCATCCATGCTGTCCTCATCTTCATATTCTGTCTTATATTCTTCTACGGATATTGTCTCACTCGTAAGTTCAACAGAAAATTCTTCATCCGCTGTTCCATAAACAGCACACAGCATAAAACCGCTGTCATATACGGAATATATCTTTATCGGATACTTCGTGTTATTCATAAACACAAAATCAGGTCCTCCCCATGACACAGTCGCATCAAACCCTGCTGCGACATAGCCTGACTCATAAGAATGACAATGCCTTTCTAATATCTGCAAATTCGCATAAAGACATGCATTATATAATGTTGATGATACCTGACAGATTCCTCCGCCGATTTCATCAACTGATTTTCCCTCTACATATGCAGGGGCGGGCGCAAATCCTCTATCGGCTGTACGCTGTCCTACAATTCCATTAAACGAAAACGTTTCTCCCGGCAGAAGTATAATGCCATTACAGTGTTCTGCCGCAAGTTTTACATTGGTTATTCGGTTTTCCGAACCACCTACACTTGTCTGAAAACTTCCTAATGTATCTCTAAAAAGTTTTACGCGAAATTCTTCTGTGGAAATATCAGCGTTTTGATAAAGAAGGGGTATGGATATTTCCTCGCCTTCTTCTGCTTTGGAAAGCATATCCTGCGCCTGTTTTTTATCAAAACTTACCCCTCTGACTGCTTCTACAATTTTATAATCATTTTCGGCATCCAGTGTTGGCCGTTCCGGTTCTTTATAGATGTCCTCATATATCTCATCCAAATCTATTTCCTTGAATTTCAGCGGACACTCTATCGCTTTATCCATGTCCCCCCCATCGACTGCAAATGCAATCTGACGCGCAAGGTTGTCAACATCCACCTCATAACCCCCGCGTCCTTTCGTTACTTTTATATAGTCGTTTTCTATTCTATATGCAGCTCCGCTGCCTTTTAGGGATTCATTTAGTCCGCTGTTTTTTATAATCTCTTTCAGAATATTGATATCCGATATGGATGGTGACGCTGTGTATTCGATATCTGAAAACAAAGACTTCATATAAATGACACCTCTTACAATAAATCTGTGGCTGTCTGTCAATGCCTCTGATACAGCATCCGTTACATCCAGATTTAAGGCGTCTGATATCCGAATCTTATATTCCCTGTCGTCTAACAATACTTTAACGCAGGAATCAGCATATTCCCTGCCAAACTCATTTTTTACAGCTTCCGATGCTTCTGATACCGTCATCTCACTTACATCGATTCCATTTACCTTTGTATTGTGATAAAACCGGTCTTCTCCAACAAAACCACAGAATATCACATAAAATAAAAATACAGATGCCATTGTCATCAGACATTTTACGATTTTAAGCTTTATTCTGTTTTGCTGTTTTGCTGTTCTGTTTACGCTGTTCATTGTCCCCTCATTTTATAAAACAGATATTCTTTCATCAATTCTTTATACAAATCATATGCACTCCAGGAAACATTTGCGTCTGTCCGTACTGCTTTTAACCTTATGCTTAATTTCTCTTTTTTACATGCTTCAAGAAATATATCAAGTTCCTTATCCGAAAGTCCTGAAAATACCACCATCTCCATCGAGAGTTCTTTTTCATTATATTCCGGTACAGCTTCTTTCATGTCTGTAACGCCCGCTAATGCGCCAATGGTATGATTATACTTTTCTTTCGGAATAACATCGGATTCTATTCCCAGTCTTTCGCATATCATTCCTAATTTTCTGTTGATTTCATCTGTTCCATTCAATATCAGTATTTTCTTTTGCATCTTTTTGCTCCTCTGAACTGATTGTAGCAAACTTTCGGACTTATGACAAATAGTTTTGTAAACGCAGACCATTCCGGCTTAAATCTGCAATACAACCGGATGTCTGATAACCGTTTTTAACTTTTCCGGAGCAACTCTTCTTGCATCGCTTAAATAAATCTCATGATGCAGGCGTTCATCCGTTATATCAAGCGCATATCCCTGCGCTTCCATAAATTCATGCATCATTTTAACAGTCTTTGGCTCATCGTCATAAACACCTATGTGCATACACTGCACGCACGTTCCTTCATCATATGTCAGAAACTCAACTTTTGAAAAGTCCATTTTCTTCTTTTGTCCGGCTTCGTCTATTGCCCACTCAACATCTTCTTTTGTCACGAAATCGGGTAGTCTTATTACCGATATAAATTGAAAATCCTCCTTTCGGCTGTAATCAATTTCAACAGCATCGTCCTGCCGCCAAAATCCCTCAAGAGGAGGAACGACATAATCAAAATATCCGTCAATCTTATGTCGCCCCTTTTTGCTCATCTTGATTGTGAATGCAATAGCGTAAAGAAATTCTATAGACGCTTTGTACTCGCCACCTTCAATATTGGGATTCCCCTTTCCCCTTACGGCAATGTAATTCATAGGCGGTACTGTTACAATCGTCGGCTTTTTAGGCGGCATATAAAATTCCTTGTATTCTTTTTTATAATCAAAAGCCATCTATCCTTACTCTCCCTTCTTTGAAAACGGTAACAAACTGATATAAATATGTATCTCGGCATTTTCAGCGTCGGCGTTCTGATATTCTTCAAAATCACATATAAAAGAACGCTCAAGTTCCATATGCCAAAGTTTCTGCCAGAACTCCTGCACAGCAGTCAGCATATTGCCCTTAACGACAAATTTTGCATATCTGCCTGCAGGGATTTTTCTAAATTCAAAATCAACTTGTCCGGCATCGTTTTTTACCTCGAAGGCCGTCATAACAGTGTAATCTCCGTATTCATCGGAAGAATAATCGGTGTAAATTCCGAGCGCTTTTTCATTTTCTCTATTGGTTATTTTCGTGAAATTTTCGGGCAGATAAAGCCGTTGCCAAAGACCACCGATAACCGCTCCCATTTCAGGGGAAGAATTATTCGTCCTCGCCGAAAAACCGACAACATTCTTTTCTTCCAAAAACACAATTTCATAATCCATATCGCTTACCTCGTTTCTTATTTGATAAGCAAAGTATATCACCCTAAACACGACACCTGTATGTCATGTTTGATGATACTTTTCCAAAATTTTTTCTAAAAACGCAGAAAACCCGGTGCGATATTCTAACGGTTCTAATATTTCAGCTTTATCGCCAAAAGACAGTATGTTATAAAAGAAAGACTGCTTATCCGACCAAACAGAATTTATCACAATATCGCCGTTTCCATCATAAAGCAGCCGCTCAGCGCCAAAATCGTCTATCACTCTCCACTTCGCCGATTTGTCAAATTTCACAACCGCTTTTATTTCATCACATCGATTCCAGCGGTCTTGTCGCTTAAATTCACCGTTTTCTCTTTCCTGAAACACTTCATCCGTACATTTAAGTTCTGTCATACGGGAAAGCTTAAACATTCTATAATCCTGCCTATCGGTGCAAAACGCCCACAAATACCAGTTTGACCACTGAAAAATAATCTGATATGGCTCAGCTTTTCTTGCACTTTCACCGCTTGGAGAAAAATATGTAAAAGTAACCTTCGTGTGGTTTTCCATTGCCGACTTCAAAATATCTATCTTTTGGGAAACCGCCGACCTGTCCCACCCCGAAAGGTCTATCAGGATGTGTGAGTCGGAACCCGTTTCATATTCATCTGTCAAAAATTTCTCCATAAGACAGCGATATTGGTTCGTTCCGCTCACACTGTCAAGGCTTTTGAGTCCGGCAAAAATCGCCTGCATATCGGAATTGGTAAGCAGCGTTTTATCTATTTTGAAATTCTCCATTATGGATATTCCGCCATTTACCCCCTGACGAGTCACAATCGGTATCCCCGCCTTGCAAAGGTCCTCAATATCACGATTAATTGTTCGTCTTGAAACCTCGCATTTCTCCGCCAAATACGGAGCTGATACACTGTCCTTTTGCAAAAGTATTGATAAGATTACGATAAGTCTGTCGATTTTCATGACGCCCCCCCCAGCGTATCATACATTAATTTTTTTCATTGAGCTGAAGCCAGTCATATCTGCCTATCGCAGTAATATGCTCTGTACGAATATCATCCATAAGCACCCAGTGAATGTCCTGATTGGTATGATGATATTGAAATCCACATTTTTCCTGCACTCTTTTTGACTTAATATTTCCATCAAAATACCCGCACCATATTTTGTTCAGTTGTAAATCTTCAAACCCATGACGCAAGAGTTCTTTGACCGCTTCAGGAATCAGCCCTTGCCCCCAAAAAGGAACGCCTATCCAATAACCAATTTCAGCTTCCTCGTTTGGTAAACAAAGATTACTTGTCTCTCCAATACTAAGTCCTATACTTCCAATCGCCTTATTGTCAGATTTCAGACAAACAGCATATGTTTCATCCGCCGACAGCACATTTCTGATTATCTCAAGACTGTTTTCCACTGAGGTATGCACAGGCCAGCCTGCAATCGGCCCTACTCTTTTGTCACTGGCATATTTATATAAATCTTCCGCGTCTGTTTCAAGCCAATGACGTAAAATTAATCGTTCTGTTTCAAGTATCATTCAGAATCTCCTTTCTAATTGCTTATATGAAATAAAACTAAATAATGCGCCTGTCACACCTGTACATAGAAACATTACTGCCATTCCGCTTCCGGGAGCATTTCCTACGATAATCCTCAAAATTTCCGCAATCGGATTTTCCGCCATCATAAATGGCTCAAATACATAATCTGCCAAAAAACCGCCCAGTAAAATTCCTAATGGAATGGTACTGAATTGAAGCGCATTTCTTACTGCAAATATTCTTCCCTGTATTTCTTCCGGAACAGACTGGTACAAAATCGTCATTTGTCCCGCATTGATAAATGCGATTGGAAAGCTTGCAGCAAACCCGGCAAAAGCCCATACGATTACATTCCTGCCGGCCCCCATCACAATATCCCCCAAGAGGAAGGAAATCGCTGCTGATACATACATCATCTGCACACTATTCCACTTCACTTTTCCGGTCGAAACAATAATACCGCCTGCAATACCGCCAATTCCCATTACCGCATTCACAATGCCTAATGCAATACTGTCGTTTCCACTTCTTGAAAGTATCATTGGCGACAATATATTTTCATATGTCAGCCTTGAAAAGAAATTCAACAATGCCATTGTAATAATAATCATGAAAATCCCTCTATTCTCCCGCAGATAGCGAAATCCATCTGCACATCCGGAAAATACGGACTCCTTATCTGTTTTCTGCGGTGTATCCCCGGGAATCCTAAGCACAAATGCTAATATACAAAAGGCAAATGCAAAGCTCAGCAAATCAATTACCAGTATTAACTTAAGCCCGCTCATCGCAAACAAGGCAGTAGCCAGAATCGGTGACAGTACGGATACTACATTTCCTGAAAAAGAATTCATACCGCTGACCTGTGTTATTTTTTCCTTCGGCACAATCTTTCCAATTGCTACGGAAGATGCCGGTCCCTGAAATGCATTCATGAATCCAATGATAAAATTCACCAGATAAATATTCCATATCTGCAATCCGTTTCCCATACTTAATATCAGTACAAATAGTGAACAACCGGCAGCAATACTGTCCGATACCAGCATAATTTTCTTTTTACAATGCTTATCTACAAATGAGCCTGCAAATAAACTCACAATAATATACGGTACATAATTAAAAAATGACATCAGCGAAACCGTCATCGCCGAACCATTCTTCGTATATGCCCACAAAATCAATGCAAACCCTGTCATTGAGCTTCCTAATTGTGACAGCGCCTGACTAATCCAAAATATAATATATCTTTTAAAATTGTTATTCATTGAATCTATCTCCTTATGGTTTTATTTTTCTGCAATCGCTCCATAAGTACAAAATCCAATGCGGACGAATTCCATATTACCTCTGCACAAGTTTCGTCCAATCATCAGACCTTGTACAGAGTAACTTGCTTAAATCAATTACCATATGACACAACATACGAATCCCCCTTTACAGTTTATTCTATTATAGCATAATTCCTCATATAGCACTATTCAATATGAACATGCTTATGCAAAATTTTTTCATCTGCAAAAAAGTCCACCAACAGCAAAAATAAGACTGCCGCCTCACAAATTTTTATTTGCTGAAGCGGCAGCCCCTAATCTTAAATTTATACAATCCCCATTAGTTTTAAAACCCAATAGACCAATCCCAAAAGCCAGCTTGTAAATATTCCATAAAGTATTACAGGCCCTGCTATTGTAAATGCCTTAACGCCCTTTCCAAATACTTCTCCCTCCGTCTGGAATTCCACAATCGGTGCACATACCCCGTTTGCAAATCCTGTTATAGGAACAAGCGCGCCGGCGCCGCCATATTTTGCAATCTTTTTGTACAGATTAAAGCTGGTCAGTATGATACTTGTCAGAACAAGCAGCAGCGACACATATCCATATGCCTCTTCCTCCTCAAATTCCGCCATTTTTATAAGATTAAATATTACTTCTCCTATCGTACAGATTGCACCTCCTACAAGAAATGCCCACAGGCAGTTGCGGAATGTATTGGAGGTCGGCGTAATATTCTGCACATATATATTATAATCTGCCTCTCTCGGTTCATATTTCATATTTTCCACCTCTTATTCTCATTTTATTTAGATTATTTTTTATTCTATTGCTATCAGCCCAATAATAGAGCCAACCACTTTCCCTATTGCTACGGCAATGATTACATATGGAATCCCTCTTCTGAAATCAAACCGCCTGGATATGATAGGAAATACATTCAACACTTCTGATAAAGCACCAATCAGACATCCTACGAATATCCCGCCAAACAGGGTTACAACAGCCAAACCAATGATTGTTACCGGACACTTTATATTAAAGATATATATTGCATTTGCTATGGCTGCACCATAAGTAAGACATCCTTCTACAAGCATATAATGCCTGTTTCCTTTTACTTTTTCGATTAACTTGGGAAATACACCTATCAATGATATAAATGCAAAATATCCGCCTGCTATCACAGCACCGCCTGAAGCAGCAGCGATTGCCAAACATACATGTCTAATCAGCATCTCTTATATCCTTCTTTCTCTGCGCATCAGTAATAATGGTCTTATTAACCTCTTCTTCATAAGTCCTCATCTGAACCTGAAGCGGCGTTGGGTCATCCGAGAATTTTTTATTTGTTCCATGATTAAAGAAAATGATGATTCCTATCAACAGCCCTACGCTGTAAGCAATTCCTGCCACCATAAATCCTGATTCACTTTCCCCGACAAAAAGATTTTGCAGCAAATCAAGCTGTCCCGTCAGATTTACATCTGAATTATATGAAATGATTGAAAATCCTGCGCCAAGAAATGCAATCAGACAGATAAAAACAAGTTTTACTTTCTGCTTTATCTTATCAGAGGTATCATAAGCCTTATAGTATACAATCACTTCCGGCTGTCCCAGATTAATAATCTGTGTTTCCGGATATTCCTTGTGTATTTCTTCTATAATATCCAAAATAGAAATAACCTGCTGTTCTTTCGTTCCTGAAAAGTTCATCAGTTCTATTTTTTCGACTCCGCACTTGACATCAGGATTATCGCATACAAGCTTTGTCACATCTTTAATTGTCACCTTTCTTTTCTCCGCAAGTACACTCTCGCTAAGATTCAGATATATAAAATCAGCCATGTAATCATCCCCTATTAACTAAAAATCTTTCTATGCATAGGATATCCAATTACATGGCTTTTACTATTCCAATATTTGTCTTTTCATTTTTTCAAGAATTTTCTTTTCAAGCCGGCTTACCTGAACCTGACTGATTCCCAATTCCCGCCCTGTCTGGCTTTGCGTTTTATCTTTATAAAATCTTAAGTCAATCAGGCGCCTTTCCTCTTCCGGCAGAGATTCCAGCATACTCTTCAGCATAATATTCTCTACGATATCATTTTCTTTCTCTGAGGGTTTATCCATAATGCCGGGTGTTTCAAGCGATTCAACCTTATAGGAAGCCTCCATTGCCATAACGATATCACATGGACTGACATCTACTGCGGCTGCGATTTCATCAATCCCCGGTTCTACACCCTTTTCCTGTAATATTTTCTGTCTGTACCCCTCAACCTTCATCATCGTCGTTTTTAGACTTCTGCTTACTTTTATTGCGCCGTCATCTCTTAAAAAACGTCTAATCTCCCCTTGTATCAACGGTACTGCATAAGTAGAGAATTTAACCTCATATGAAGAGTCAAACCGTTCTATACATTTTAGCAATCCTATGCATCCTATCTGATATAAATCTTCTATATCATATCCTCTCCCTGTAAATCTTCTTGCGATACTCCAGACTAATCCAAGATTCTGTTCAACAAGCTTCTCTTTTGCCTTATCATCACCTTCTTTAGCACGAATCAAAAGCTCCAGATTATCTTCCATTAATACTTCTCCTGCTCTGTCCCTATCTTTTTCTTCATCTTTACCGTTGTTCCTTTTCCCACACAGGATTCTACAACCAGTTCATCCATAAAGGCTTCCATAAAAGAAAATCCCATACCGGAACGATTCTTATCTTCTTTACTTGTATACATGGGTTCCATCGCCTTCCCCACATCAGGAATTCCACAACCATAATCAATTACTTCAACACTTAACATTCTGTCTTCTATGTACGCCTTTATAATAATCTTTCCATCTTCATTTTCATAACCATGTATTATTGAATTTGTCACCGCTTCTGATACAGCGGTTTTTACATCTTCTACTTCATTGAGTGTGGGATTTGTCCTTGTCAGAAATGATGCAACAACCACTCTTGCCAATCCCTCATTCCTTGCATCACTTCCAAATTCAATCAGCATTTCGTTCTTATTCATGATTTACTCCTTTACCTGTATATTATTTTTATCTTGCAAGCTTCGTTGCTATGCGATAGATACCTGACATTAACAATATTTTGTCCATCCTCTGATTGACATTCACAACAGATACCGTACCGCCCCTGTCATGAACATCCCTGAACCGTCTTGTTATAAGACCGATTCCTGAGCTATCCATAAACATTGTATGTTCAAAATCAAATACTACATTTTTTATCCTCCCATCTGCAAAAGCCTCGTCAGTACCCTGAATAATCATGGATGCCCTGTAATCGTCCACCTCTTCGGGCAGATTTATAATGACAGTATCCCCCATTTTTTCATAAATATTCATATATTCCCCCCCTAAATAAAAAAGAAAGACAAACAGTTTTTGATTCTGATTGTCTTTCGTATTGTGAAGCATATATCCGATAAGTGTCATCCCTCATCTGATATTCTTATTCATCTATGCCATCCTGCGGAGCAGTATTATCCTGTATTGGATATCCGTTGCCTTCTGTATCAGCTCCTGGCGCTGTATAGCCATTGCCTTCCGTATCAGCTCCCGGCGCTGTATAGCCATTGCCTTCTGTATCATCTCCCGGCACTGTATAGCCATTGCCTTCTGTATCATCTCCCGGTATTGAATACCCATTATCTTCTGTAGTACCATCTTCTGTAGTACCGGTTCCGGCATCATCTCCTAACGAACTGTTGCCTCCTGTATTTGCAGCATCTACTATAGATTTATCAGCATATGAAGCTGCAACAGTATAATATACCGACTGCGGACACTTACTCACTAACTGATTAAACACCTGCTTTGCACTATTCGTGTCAGCTTGTTTTATATAACACATCCCTTTATAAAACAATGCGATATCATTATTTTCATTTTTATCCAACACTCTGTCAAAGTCTTCCATCGCCGCGTCATATGACATATCTTCATATTTCTTTATCCCTGACTGAATCCGAACTTTCTCATCCTCTGTAAGCGCCTGCGTCTTTGCTGCCTGATATGCACTTACTTTTGAATTCAAATCAGATATCTGCTTATTCGCACTTTCAAGGTCGCTGTTCAGATTATCAACATCATTTTCTAATGATGAAATCTTTACATTTTTATCGGATATCTCCTGACTAAAGCTTACTTTTAAGTTTCTTGACTCATCATCCGCTGTTTTGTCTCTGTGCGGAACAATCAGAAACCATGTTACCGCAATTCCTAAAACAATTCCGGCTATAATATATGCGATTGAATATTTATAGAAATTAATATCCTTATATCTTCCGACAGGTATTGGTTCTCCATCGAAGTCAATATTTCCTGTCTTGATATATCCCTTTCGCTCATCATCTGTAAACAGCAAATCCGCATCATAATTTTCTTCAGGGAAATCCCGGAAGTTCATAATTTCTTCATCCGTATGTCCCATTTCTTTAAAATATCTTACGGCAAGCGGATTGGTTCTGTCTATTTTTATTACCCGCTTCAGCGCTTTTCTTGCTTTATCATACCGTTCTTCATCGATAAATAAAAGTGCAAGCAGCAAATAACCGTCTACAAATTTATTGTTATCAGAAAGAACTTTCCGAAGCTGTATAAATGCCAAATCCTTATTTCCCTGTTTTACCAGTTCTATTGCCTGATTATATTTTCTGGCAACATTATTGGTTGCTTCCAGCTTATGAGGATTCGATTTTACTTCTTTTATATACCGCTTCGCAACATTTCTCCCGGCAAAATGATTGACACTTACCACCCAGTGGCTAAGTGCAAGAACCACCTCCCCGGTCTCATAATAAACAAGTCCCAGCAGATTTCTTGCATCGATATTCATTTTATCGTATTTCAGCGACATCTTCAGCGCCTCTTTCGCCCCTGACATATCCCGCACTCTTGCTTTATCCAGTCCGATATTATAATAATATTTTGAAGAATTAAGCGCTTTATTTACATATTCACTTTTCAGTCCACACTGTGCACAGTAGCCGGTTACCAGTATCGTACCGCCACAATGCTTACAATTTAAAACGTCTGCCATATTATTTCTCTGTCTCCTTGGCCACCCTCATCATCTCCTGCATAATATCCATGATATCTTTCATGTCATTATTATAGATTGCATCCTCAGCCTGGTCGAGTTCAAGCACAGGTTTGAATTTCTTTATTTCTTCATCAAAATTTATCACAGCAGCCTCCTATGTGTTATCCATTTTCTGACTCCGCCCACAAGGTACAACGAGCCTACACAATATATATTCCTGTCTTTTGTTTTAAAATCCATTGCTCTATCCATAGCATCAGGTATATTTTCAACCTTCTCTACTACCTGCTCCGTCATTTCAGAAAAAAGCGATGCGATATCATCAAGCGATGCTTTTCTGTCACTTGGCGCATTTGTAACAATGATTTTGTCAAATGATATATTATTCATAAGACATCTTATCATTGCTTTATAGTCCTTATCCTTTACAACGGCAAATACAAGCACTTTCTTATATTCGGAATGAAGTAATTTTAAAGTTTCTACATATGAACATATCGCTTCTTCATTATGCGCGCCATCTACATAGATACCCGGCATGACCTCATCCATCCTGCCTTCCCAGTAAAAATCAAGAAGGCCGCGCCTTACTGCTGTTTCCTCTGCATGTTTCCCCATAAGGATAGCATATGCGGCAGCAGCCAAACATGCATTTTCCACCTGATATAATGACGTCTTTTTTATTTTCAGATGGTCATAACTATAATAACGATTATGCATTGAAAAATCAATGCTTTTATCTTCTAAATAATTTATTATATACTCTGATTTTTCGACCGATACCACTTCTGAATGAAGAGATTTTGCCGTATTCTCTATTATTCCTGATGAAATATCATCCCTCTTAAAATAAAGAACCGGTACGCCCGGTTTTATAATCCCTGCTTTTTCTGCTGCTATCGCTTCGATTGTATTTCCCAGATACTGCATATGGTCATATGATACGGAGGTAATAATTGTAAGTTCCGGCTTCACTACATTGGTCGCGTCAAGCCTTCCGCCCATCCCTGTTTCATATATCACATAATCCACATTTTGTTCTTTAAAATATACAGCAGCCATTGCAAACATTACTTCAAAAAATGAAGGGTGTATCGTAAACTTCTCTTTTACTTTTGCAAAACAGGCCGTAAAATCCTCATCTGATATCTCTGCTCCATTAATCTGTATTCTTTCATTTAAACGGACAAGGTGGGGCGATGTAAAAAGTCCCACCTGATAGCCGGCTTTCTGCAATATGGTTGAGAGCGCCTTACAGGTCGAGCCTTTCCCATTTGTTCCTGCTACATGGATTACATGCGGCATCCGTTCAGGATTGCCCAGCCTGCCAAGAAGTGCCGACAAGTTCTCATGACCGATTTTCTTTGCAAACATGGGGATATTCAGTATATCGTCTACAGTCTTTTCATATTCTGTCATTTGTTTTTACCTGTTATCTACTTTTTCCGGATAGAGGTCGTGGTTTGCCAGTCTGTTCCACGCAACCTCCTCCCATTTTGTTCCCGGTTTTCCATAGTTGCAGTACGGGTCGATGGATATTCCGCCTCTCGGTGTGAACTTTCCCCATACTTCTATGTATTTCGGCTCCATAAGCTTTATCAGGTCTTTCATGATGATATTAACACAGTCTTCATGGAAATCGCCATGATTTCTAAAACTAAATAAGTAAAGCTTTAACGATTTGCTTTCTACCATCTTAATATCAGGAACATATGATATATAGATTGTCGCAAAATCAGGCTGTCCCGTTATCGGACAAAGACTGGTAAATTCCGGACAGTTAAACTTGACAAAATAATCATTGTCAGGATGCTTATTGATAAATGTTTCAAGCACTTCCGGTGAATAATCTGTATGATATGTCACATTTTTATTGCCCAACAGGGATATATCCTGCATTTCTTCTTTACTTCTTCCCATTATGATATCTCCTCGCATATTTACAGCACAACCGCTCCAAATGTATCAATTCCATTACATTGCAGCTTCATGAACTGATTTAATAAGAAGTCTTACGGCTTCATCACAATCTTCCTTTGTAACGATAAGCGGTGGTAACAGACGGATAATATCCTGACTTACCGCAGTAATCAAAAGCTTATTTTCTACCGCTTGGTGTTTTACTTCAAATGCAATCGGCTTTGTAAATTCTACACCTACCATAAGCCCTTTTCCGCGTACTTCTTTTACATACGGAAGTTTTTTCAACTGCTCCATAAAGTATGCGCCGACTTCTTTTGCGTTTTCTGCAAGATGATTTTCGAGTATCTCATCAATCTCTGCAAGTGCGGCTGCACAGCATACAGGATTTGCTGCATAAGTAGAACCATGCGCACCGGCGCTGAATGTTTTGGCAAGCTTTTCACTTGTACACATAACGCCTATCGGCATACCGCCGCCGATTGCCTTTGCCATTGATATCATATCCGGCTTTACGCCATATTCCATGTATGCCATAATACTTCCGGTTCTGCCCCAGCCAGTCTGAACCTCATCATAAAGTAACAGCATATTCTTTTCATCACAATAATCACGCAGTCCCTGCAGAAATTCTTTATCGGCAGGATATACACCGCCTTCTCCCTGAACAGGCTCTACCATAATCGCAATTGTGTTCTCTGTACATTTCTGCTTAAAATCCTCAAGATTATTAAATTCCGCATATGAAAAGCCCGGCAGCATCGGCTGAAAACCTGCCTGACATGCGTTATCCGGCTGTCCGGTAGCAGAAAGTGCGCCGTAGGTTCTTCCATGAAAGCTGTTTTTTGCCGTTACGATATGGTACTTCTCCAGACCGAAATTATCTGTACCGTATTTTCTTGCCATCTTTATCATCGCTTCATTTGCCTCTGTGCCTGAATTTTGAAATACAATTTTCTCCATTCCTACCGTATCGCATACTTTTTTTGCAAGCAGAAGCATTGGCATTGTATATGCATAGTTTGATGCATGAATAACCTGTTTGCACTGTGCTGCAATTGCTTCAGACACTTTTTTGTTACAATTTCCGGTGCTGCTTACTGCGATTCCGGCAAAGAAGTCCAGATATCGGTTGCCTTCTTCATCATAGACATAGATGCCATCGCCCTGCTCTTCGATGAAATTCCAGCGTCTTGCAGGTTCTGCAAGGTATTTGTCTGCTATCTCCAGTAATTCTTCTTTTGTATATCCCATTTCTTTTACTTTCATGTTCTTTATCTCCTATCTGTCATCTTTTTTATATTTACTATATACCTTCACCTTGCCGACTTCGTCTTGCCGGCTTCGCCTTGCCGACACCGGATATGCAATAAATTGCATATCCGGTGTCGCGGCATTCGCCGTATAAGTCCAATCATAACCAGATGCTTTTAAGCAAGCTTAAGCATCTGGTTATAATTGGACTTGCAAGGCTCATTGCTCACGCAAACTGCGAATTATATAAATCGGCGTAGAAACCGTTTCGCGTCAGAAGCTCTTCATGACTGCCCTGTTCTATGATGTGTCCGTCTTTCATGACAAGGATAACATCAGATTCTTTTATTGTAGACAACCTGTGTGCGACCACAAAGCTTGTTCTGCCCTCCATCATCTTTGCAAATGCCCGCTGTATCCTGCTCTCTGTTCTTGTATCGATAGAGGAGGTGGCTTCATCCAAAATCAGCATCGGCGGTAAATCAAGCATCACTCTTGTTATACATAAAAGCTGCTTCTGTCCCTGTGAAAGATTGCCGCCATCTTCTGTTATCATTGTATCATAACCATCCGGAAGCCGCCTGATAAAGCTGTGTGCGTGAGACTGTTTTGCGGCCTCAATAATCTCTTCTTCCGTAGCGTCCGGTCTTCCATATGCAATATTATCCCTTATCGTTCCGGTTTTCAGCCAGGTTTCCTGAAGCACCATACCGTAATTTTCCCGCAGACTTTTTCTTGTAACTGCTCTTATATCATGTCCATCTACAGAAATGCTTCCGGCATCTACATCATAAAACCGCATCAGCAGATTAATAACAGTACTCTTTCCACAGCCGGTAGGGCCTACAATGGCAACCCGCTCACCCGGTTTTACATTCAGATTTAAGTTCTTTATCAACTCGATGTCCTTATTATATGAAAAATCGACTCCATCAAGCTTTACGTTCCCCTCTACATCTGTTAAGGTTACAGGATTTTCCGCTTCTGCTATTTCAGCTTTTTCATCTATCAGCTCAAATACCCTTGCGGCTGAGGCAAGCGCATTCTGAAGTTCCGTAACGACACCTGATATTTCATTAAATGGCTTTGTATACTGATTTGCATAGCTTAAAAAGCTGGAAAGCTGTCCTACGGATATTAGATTTTTAATTGCCATCACTGCGCCAACGATTCCGACACCCGTATAAACAAGACTGTTTACAAATCTGGTACATGGATTTGTGGTCGATGAAAAAAATGTTGCATCAAGAGACGCCTTGTTCAGTCTGCCATTAATCTCCTGAAACCGTTCGTTTACCTTTTCCTCCATCGAAAATGCAGTAACGACTTTCTGATTTTCCACCATCTCATTGACAAGCGAAGTAAGCTCCCCTTTTATCTCTGACTGCTTCTTAAACATATGATAGGTTTTTTTCGATATAAATGAAGCCACAAACAGTGACAGCGGCGTTATGCATACAACGATAAGCGCTATCAGTCTGTTAATGGAAATCATAAATACAAGTGTACCGATTATTGTCATAACACCGGTAAAAAGCTGTGTAAATCCCATCAGCAGTCCATCCGAAAACTGGTCGATATCGGCTACAATCCTGCTTACGATATCTCCATGTGTATGGGAATCTATATAAGAAAGCGGAAGTTTCTCCAGTTTTTTATATGCTTTTGTCCTTACATCATTGACCACCCTGTATGTGACTCTGTTATTTAAAATATTCATAACCCATTGTGCAACTGATGTTATTGCTATCACGATACAAAGTTTTAATAATACAGCTTTTAATCCTGCAAAATCAACCGCTCCCGGCCCGACTATTTTATCAATTCCATGACCGATTAATATCGGTGCATATAGCGTAAGCACAACAGATACCGCAGCACATATCAATGATAAGATTACAAGCGGCGTATATCTTTTTATACATTTTAAAATTCTTACAATCGTATCTTTATTCTGTCTTTTCCTATTCATCACCATTCCCCCCTTATGACATAGCCACAGAAGCCTTACCTGCTGCTTCATCACTTGAAAGCTGTGACTGACATATCTCCTGATATACCATACAGCTTTTAAGAAGTTCACGATGCGTGCCGATACCGGCGACCTCGCCGTCATCCATTACAATAATCTGGTCAGCATTCATGATGGTAGATGCTCTTTGTGATACGATAAACACCGTCATATTCTCTGAGTATTCCCGGATTGCCTTTCTGAGAGCCGCATCCGTTGCAAAATCGAGAGCAGAAGAACTGTCATCGAGAATCAATATCTCCGGACGTCTTACAATCGCTCTTGCTATCGTAAGGCGTTGCTTTTGTCCGCCTGACAGATTCTTTCCCCCCTGGGATATCTTAAAATCCATTCCGCCGTCTTTTGCATCTACAAATTCTTTTGCCTGTGCAACTTTTAAAGCTTTGTCTATTTCTTCTCTTGAAGCATCCTGCTTTCCCCAACGGATATTATCAGCGATTGTACCTTGAAATAGAACAGCCTTCTGCGGCACAATCCCAATCTTCTGTCTGAGCGCCTCTACCTTATAGTTTTTTACGTCACAACCATCTATCACAACACTTCCTGCTGCCGCATCATAAAATCTTGGTATCATATTGACAAGGGAAGATTTTCCTGAACCTGTACCCCCGATAATTCCAACGGTCTGTCCTTTCAAAACCGTTATATTGATGTTGGATAACGATGGCTCTTTTGCCTTATCATATCTTAACGATACATTGTTAAACTGAACCTTAACATCTCCTGATACGGTCTTGTCTTTCATATCAGAATGTCCGTCTTCTATCGATGGCTGCTGCTCAAACACAAGATTAATACGCTTTGCGCAGGCGATAGACTTGGTTATATTGATAATCAGATTTGCAAGTTTCACCAGTTCAACGAGAATCTGGGACATATAATTTACAAGTGCAACCACCTGTCCCTGTGTTATAACACCCACGTTCGTCTGCTTTGCAGATATCCATATAATCGCCACTGTTGCCAGATTGATAATCACATATGTGACAGGATTCAGAAAGGCTGATACTTTCCCTACGAATAATTGTATTCCCATTAATTCGTCTGTAGCTTTATCAAATTCTTCAACTTCTTTTTCCTGTCTGTTAAAGGCTCTGATGACTCTTGCCCCCGACAAATGTTCTCTTGTCAGAAGCGTAACGCCATCCAGCTTTTCCTGAACTTTTTTAAACAGGGGTATGCTGATGAGCATAATCCCAAATACCACTATGGATAAGGCAGGTATTGTAACAACAAATGTCATTGCTGATTTTACATCTATCGTAAAAGACATAATCATTGCGCCAAACACAATAAATGGAGAACGCAAAAAAAGTCTCAGCACCAGATTAACACCTGTCTGTATCTGATTTGTATCACTCGTCATTCTGGTCAGAAGCGTTGACGTTCCTATATTATCAATCTCTGTATATGATAAAGACGATATATGCCTGAACAAATCATTCCTAAGCGCCGTACCAAAACCGGTTGCTGCTTTTGCAGAAAAATACTGTGCTGTCAGCGAACACACAAGACCGATAATCCCAAGTGATACCATAACGAGGCACATCTTCAGTACATAGTGCATATCCCTGTCCGCGATTCCCACATCAATAATCTTTGCCATAACAATCGGAATGAACAGTTCAAAACCAGCCTCCAGCATCTTAAACAATGGAGCAAAAACGGACTCTTTTTTGTAATTTTTAAGATATTTCAGTATTCCATTCATATTTCTATCTCCAAAAAGAAAGACGCTCTATCCCCGGCGTCTTCCTAATTTCTTACTATCTGATTACTCTTCATCATCATCAGGAAGATTTACATTATGATATACTGCCTGAACATCATCATCCTCTTCCAGTAAATCAATGATTCTTGTGAACTTCTTGAGGGCTTCCTCATCAGTCAGTTCAACATAATTCTGCGGAATCATTGTAAGCTCAGCAGAGGCCATCTTAATTCCTTCCTTTTCCAGCGCTTCTCTTACTGCTGAGAAATCCTCAGGCGCTGTGATAACCTCAAAACTGTCTTCCTCTTCTGAGAAATCTTCTGCACCTGCATCGAGCGCAGTCATCATCAAATCATCCGCTTCCATGCTGCAGTCCTCTTTGGCAATAATAATCTGACCTTTATGGTCAAACATGTAGGATACACAACCCGTTGTACCGACATTTCCGCCGCCCTTTGTAAAACAGTTACGGACATTTGCCGCTGTTCTGTTCTTATTATCTGTAAGCGTATCGACTATAATCGCTGTTCCATTCGGGCCATAGCCTTCATATGTATTCACTACATAATTGACTGAATTTGCATCTCCGGCCGCCCTGTCGATTCCTCTTTTTATGGTATCATTCGGCATGTTATTTGCTTTTGCTTTCGCGATAACATCACGAAGCTTGCTGTTATTTTCAGGATTTGGTCCGCCTTCTTTTACTGCTACTACAATTTCCTTACCAATAATTGTAAAAATCTTTCCTTTCGCTGCATCATTCTTCTCTTTTTTGTGTTTAATATTTGCAAATTTTGAATGTCCTGACATCTTTCTTACTCCTTGTATCTTATCATTATTATTTTCATATCACTACCAATGCTATTGGCAATTTATGATATCATGTTTATTTCTATTTTTCAACCTTCGTAATCTGAACCTGCTCTATCATCTTATTTCTAATCTCGCACACTTTAAAAATATATCCCTGGTATACAATTTCCACTTCTTCATCAGGATATGGCAGTCTGCCAAGCTCATAGAGCAAAAATCCATTTAAGGTCTGAATATCTTCATTGGGAAATTCTATCCCCAGTATCTCGTTTATCTCATCAAGTTCTGCCTTCCCATTTACGATATAGGTATCTCCCTTTTTCTCGATATCTTCATCTTCATCATCATATTCATCAAAAATATCCCCGACAATTTCCTCAAGAATATCCTCCATGGTGATAACGCCCTCAGTCTGACCATATTCATCAACAACAATAACCATATGTATCTTTCCTGTCTGCATCTTTTTAAACAGCTTGGATATATTCAATGTAGGATGTACAAATACCGGTTCAACCATGATATCTGATATCTTCAATGTCTTGTCTTTCAGATATGCTTTTACGAAATCCTTAAAATAAAGAACCCCGACAATACTGTCTATATCTTCCTCATACACAGGATATCTGGAATAATTATTTTCCAACATAAGCTTCATGGTATCGTCTAAAGACATATCGATATCAATTCCAATCACATTTGACCTTGCAGTCATTGCATCTCTCGTTTCTTTCTCACTAAAAGCAAATATATTGGTAATCATCTCCATCTCGTCATCATGTATCAGCCCCTGCTCATTTCCTTCGCTTACCATCGAGATAATTTCCTCTTCAACTTTTTCCTCTTCTGTTTTTTTATTAAATATCTTCATATCAGGGTATCTGTACCCCTTCATCACCTCTTTCAAAATAACTCAAGACTTATCATAAGTGCATTATTCACTTTTTCAATAATCTCATCACCAATATGGCATACCTTTTCTTTAAGCCTCTGTTTATCTATCGTTCGTACCTGCTCAAGAAGAATGACTGAATCTTTTGCAAGTGCACATTTTCCGGCATCTATTTCAACATGCGTAGGCAGCTTTGCTTTATTCATTTTACTTGTTATCGCCGCACAAATCACTGTAGAACTATGTTTGTTTCCTGCTTCATTCTGTATAATAAGTACCGGTCTTACTCCACCCTGTTCTGAACCTACAACAGGTCTTAAATCAGCGTAATATATATCACCGCGCCTGATTATCAAATTTATTCACCCCATCTGCTATTACTATATACTATGTTTGTTACTGTATAAAGTATTTCCAATAAATAGAATGAATATTCAAAGCTATTCAGAATTGCGAAAACCGGCTTTCAGACTTTTTATTCCGGCAGTATGTGCAGTTCCTTATATCCTCAGATAATTTACCACCTTAACCGGTCTGCTCTCTCTTATATATACTCTTGGCACGCGTCTTCCGATATTACATACAAGCTCATAATTAAAGCTTGCGGCAGGTGCTGCCACCTCTTCTACGGAAATAGATTTATCACCGCATCCGCCTATCAGAATAACCTTATCCTTTACCTTCACTTCCGGTATCTGTGTAACATCCACCATAAACTGGTCCATGCACACGCGGCCGATAATCGGTGCATATTCTCCGTTAATAATAACTCTTCCGATATTGGACTGCGCTCTCGGATATCCATCTGCATAACCGGCTGATATGGTAGCCACCTTCATATCTTTCTCTGCCTTATATGTCCAGCCGTAACCAATTCCTGTTCCCGCTTTTACATCCTTTACATGAATCACCCTTGATATAAGCTCCATAGCAGGTCTTAGCTCCGTTATATTCTTATCAACCTCATCAGACGGATATAATCCATATGTAACAATGCCTGCCCTTACCATATTATATGATGTATCATTAAATTCCATAATACCGGCACTGTTGGCTATATGCCTGATTGGAATTTCAATGCCCAGTTCCTTCAGTCTGTTATTCATCCATGTGAAAGCTTCCAGTTGCTTTTTTGCCGGCGTTTTATCATATTCATCAGCCTTTGCATAATGGGTAAATATCCCTTCTATTTCAATTCCCGGCATCTCGCTGATTGCTTTTATTGCGAGAACCCCTTCTTCATTACATGGCAAACCGATACGTCCCATTCCTGTATCTACTTTGATATGGATTTTCGCTTTTGTTCCATTTTTCAATGCTATATCCGATAGTGTATGACAACTATTCACATCATACATTGCCGGTCTGATATCATATTCTAAAAGTTCTGAAAAATCACATTCATCCGTATAACCCAATATCATAACTGGTTTATCAATCCCTGCATGCCGAAGCTCCACCCCCTCATCAATCAGTGCGACAGCATAAAAATCTACAATATCATAGACTGCCTTTGACACTTCTACCGAACCATGTCCGTACGCATCTGCTTTCACAACAGCAAGCAGCTTCTGACTGTCCTTCATCAGCCTTCTCATCTCAAGCAAATTCCATCTGATATAATCCAGATTGATATCTGCTTCCACTCTGTATACCCTATCCATCTATCTCGCCTCCAAGTACATATGGAATACTTTCTGCTATATCACCCGCAGTCATTCCATAACTGCCTTTTTTCTCTTTTGCATAATCCCCTGCAAGTCCATGCAGATATACGCCAAGCTCTGCCATATCGCTTTCCTCCGTATGCCCCATCGCACACAGCCCGGTAATCATCCCGGCAAGCACATCACCGGAACCACCTGTAGCCATACCATCATTTCCAGTCCTATTGACATATATATGACCATTTCCTGTGCTTACACAGGTTCTGGCATCTTTCAATACACATGTAACATCATATTTTCCTGCCAGTTCATCACAATAAAACGGCAGATTTTTTTTCATCTCTTTTATCGGAACATGATTCATCCGCTCCATTTCCTTCATATGAGGAGTCAGTATAACGGATGCCTGTTTCTTATTCAGAAGCTCCATATGCTCTGAAAGTATATTAATACCATCTGCATCTATAATCAATATTTTTTTATATTCTTCAATAACCTTGATAAGCATCAGCAGGGAAATGCCATCCGTACCGATTCCCGGACCTATCAGCAGCGAATCCCCATAGCGCATCGCATCTTCTACGCATACCATAGCGGATTCACTGTCAGAATAGGTCATCACAACGGCTTCAGGAACGGTAACGCCGATAATGCTTCTGTTATTTTCGTGGGTATATACCTTCACAAGGCCACAGCCCATTTTATAAGCCGCCTTTGCCGCTAAGGTAAGCGCCCCCGATACATCAGCGCTTCCTGCTATGATTGCAGCTCTCCCATACGTTCCCTTATTCGCATCCTGTTTTCTTATCGGAAGAAAACGGGATATATCTGTTTTCTGAAATGTAAACAAGTCCGGCTTTACTTCCTCTATCACCTTTCGCGGAAATCCGATGTCTTCTACATATACTTTTCCGCCATAATCGCAGCCCGGATAAAAAACAAGTCCGGTTTTCATCAGTCCAAAAGTAACTGTTATATCAGCCCGGAAAGCTATACCAAGCACTTCCCCGGTTGTCGCATTGATACCTGACGGAACATCTACAGCCACTTTGAATCCCTGCATACGGTTTAACCGTTCAATTACATCCTTATGCACGCCCAAAATGCACCGGGAAAGACCGACGCCAAAGATTGCATCAATAATGACATCATATGCGTATTCCGGCATTTGGTCATATACCGGAATACCCAGTTTTTTTATAATATCAAGCTGACATAAAAAGCTGTCGCTGCACCTGCTGATTTTCCCAATAAAATAAACATCAACAACATAACCTTTTTCATGAAGTATCCTTGCAACAGCCACGCCGTCTCCGCCATTGTTACCGCCTTCTGCGACTACAAGACATCTTGCATTTTTATCTGTACAGCCCATTATTATTTCTGCGGTCTTATGTGCCGCCATTTCCATCAGTACCATTCCCGGTATGCCAATGTCCTCTATTGTCTTTCTGTCTATTTCCTGCATCGCGGCAGCAGAAGCCAAATATTCCATAACTATCTTGCATCCCTTTCTATTCTTCTTAAAAACAGCATACTAAGAACTGCAAATACTGCGATAAATATCAGCAAAATTCCCCATACCTTTAATAATTCCCCTGTAGATGAAGTGTAATAACTCTCATAAGCTGTCGGCATAATCGCCGCAAGCTTTCCGGTTGTATCTTCAAAAACAGCTCTTGTCACCATATCATTCAGATGAGCAATTCTGCCAAGTGCTGACATCCCCCAATGGCTTATGGTGAGTTTTGATATTGCTTCTACAATTCCGCCGTCAAGCTTAAACAGCACCCCTGATAATACAAGCTGAATGATAATGATAATCGGCGCTATCAGATTTGCCAGTTCATTTGTTTTTACAATTGATGATATCAGCATCCCCATCGCATCAGCAGAATACATAATCAGAAATACACTTATATAATATTTCAGAAAGGATGCTCCGCCAAATATCAAATCTGATGCCGGAAAGTCAAGCAGATGATAACAGATAGCTGTCATAATGGCACTCTGAATAAGGCATATAACTGCCTGTACAAGCAAAATAGAAAGGATATATGACGGTATCTTCATATTTGTCATATATTCTCTCTTAACGATATTTCTTTCTTTGCATATTTCCGTAAGCGAATTAAACATCCCGATGTATATAACCGCACTTGTTATCGCAAATAGTGCCGATGATGCATTCTCAAAACATTCAAATGTATTTTTTCTTGACACATATGAAAGCAGCAATCCTATCACTACAGGAAATAATAAAACCATTCCGAGCTTAGCCTTATTATTGATTATAATTCTGCCATTTCTATGCATCATGATAAACATCTGGCGCACGCCACTAACTTCTTTTTTATTTCTCATTCCAATCTCCTTCTGTACGAGTATAATCGCAGACAGTCGTACATCCGTCTGCTGTCCGGTTCTATTTTACGCAGTTTTGTCTATAATACAGGTCATATTCCGCTGTATGTTCTCTTACAATTTTATAGATATCCGTCATATCTTTGACATGAAATAACTCATATGCCTCCTCCGGCGTCCCTGCAAAACAGAGTTTGCCGCCAGGCGCAAAAAATAATATTTTATCAAACATATCTATATTTTTTAATGTATGTGTAATGACAATTACTGTCTTTTCATGTACATGTGCGAGATTTCTGAGTGAACTGATAAGGTTTGTCTCCGTTTCAGGATCAAGACCTGAGGTTGGTTCATCCAGAAACAGAATGGGCGGGTCTGATACAAGTTCTGATGCGATGCTGACTCTCTTTCTCTGACCGCCGCTCACTTTTTTCACATCACTTGCCTGACACTTTTCGTCAAGAGCTAACATCTCAAATGTCTGTTTAATTCTCTGTTCCCGCTCTTCTTTATTTACATCCTTCGGAAGTCTCATCTTTGCGATAAATTCAAGTGTCTGTTTTACACTGATTCCATTTCTAAGCAAGTCCTCCTGCGGTACATAACCAATCTGCTTTTTCAATTGCGCCTTATGCGTATACAGATTAATTCCATCCATATATACCGCCCCTGATGTAGCTTCTTCATATCCGTTGATGCAATTCAGAAAAGTCGTTTTTCCTGCTCCTGAGCCGCCAAGAACAGCCACAAATTCTGACGGCTCTATTGTTACACTTACGCTGTCAAGAATACATTTCATATGATTATTCTGTTTATAAGCGGAATCCGTCTTTGGACATTTCACCAGCTTTGATATATTATCAATCCTAAGTTCACATCCGGAATTTGGAAGATTATATATCAGCATTCCCCTGGTATATATTATTTTGATATTCACAATCTGTATGATATCTTTTTCCTTTAAAACAACAGGTCCTTTCACAGCCTTTCGATTGATAAACGTTCCGTTTTTACTGTTTAAATCCTGATAAACCCACGTTTCATTTGTACGGTTAAAAACACCATGCTGCCTTGACAACTGTACGGATGGTATACTGATTCCATCCGGCGCTGCACTTCTTCCGATATATACCTGATTTGTCATTCCATCTTCAAGATATCTTACATTCCATTTCTGTCTGGAATAGTCAAACATCGAAAATATCATCAAAACGCCAAATTGCTCATTTCTGCTCCGTATCTCTATTACCGAGCCTTCCAAAAGTGGTACGGGAGTGCCATTTCCCTGATAATATTTTCCGTCAACAAAAGTCCCGTTTGTACTTCCCGCATCCAAATAATAATAACATCCATTTTCTTTAAAAATCGTACCATGTATCCGGGACATTACAGGGCTGTCGAGTTTAATATCCACATCAGATGTATTTGAAATTCTTCCCAGTACATTGTTGTCTTTTTCCAACTTCTCTGTAAACACCTGTCCTTTTATCAAAATAATCAGGCTGCCTTTTTTCGTTCTTTTCGCTATCTGCGCCATTCTCGTTCTCCCCACTATATTTGTTTTATTTTAGTCGCTTGTATTATTTATCTTCTTTTATCATATCCCAGTACTCCGGCGTCATATATCTGATACATATCGACTCCTCAACCTGTGAGAACGTCACCACTTCATTAGCGCTTTCCCACAAATTCAAATCCTGATATACCGTCCCTTCACCGAACAGCAAATTCAGTTCATCAATGGTTGCTTTCACATCTTCATCCGTATATTCATCTCCCATGACAACAACGGCTGCAACCTTCCCTGTATCTCCCGCTCTTATGCCTATTGTGTTATATAATTTTCTTTCTGTAAATGCCAGATATGTGTCAGAAGATTGTTCTGATACATAGTAATCTATATCTGCTGCATCCATAATCTCATCAGCATCATATTCAAATATCATTTCGTCAACATATATGATGGGTTCAAAATCATATATAAAATATCCCAGACTGGGATTCTCTGCTGCTTCTGTAGCCTTCTCTGTGGTCGCTTCCGTTGTTGCTTCTGTAGCCGCCTCTGTGGTTGCTTCTGTGGTCGCTTCTGTGGCTTCCGTTATATCCGGATTATCCTTTTCCGCATTCTTGACAATCGCAATGATAATAACTGCAATAAGAAGAACCCCCACAGCGGCAAGTGCAAATCCCATATATATTTTTGCGTTGCCCGTACCGCCTTCCCTTTTCTTATTCGGTTCTCTTTTTTCATATTCTTTCTGAGGCGGTGCTCCCACATATCCGTTCTGCGGTTTTCTCTGATTATTATTCAATATATCTGCTCTTAATTCAGCCGCCGAATGATATCTGTTCTCTATATTTAATGCCATTGATTTGTAAATAATATGATTAAAATATGCCGGTATTGTAGGATTCAATAAAGATGGCATCACCAAATCATCTTCCATATATCTTCCTATGGATTCAGGCGGCATCTTCCCTGTCAGCACCTTATACATCGTTGCACCAAGCGCATAGATATCCGTCCACGGTCCTTGCCTGCTCTTTTTCTTAAACTGTTCCGGCGGCGCATAGTTCGGTTTTAACACAATGGACAATGTTTTATCTTCATCACCATAGCTTTCCCTTGCCGCACCAAAATCGATAAGCTTTATCTGTCCATCGTTTTGAATAAAGATATTATCCGGACTGATATCCCTATGTACCATCCCCGCCCTGTGTACGACTTCGAGCGCATCCAATACACTAAGCATAATTTTTACTGTCCTATTATAATCCAAATGTCCGCCCATACTGGAAGCATACTGCGACAAGGACTTTCCTCGCAGATATTCCATTACAATATAAGCAGTTCCATTTTGCTCAAAGAAATCATACACCTGAACAATATTTTTTACGCCTCTGAACTTTGCCAGTCCCTTTGCTTCCTCAAGAAAGCTGTTTAATCCTTTTGCAAATGCCTGTTCCTTTCCTATCGCCGATATCTGTACAGATGCATGGTCGTTTCCGCGGCTTACCAATCCCGCAGGATAAAATTCCTTGACTGCAACAGGATTCCCCGTCTGCAAATCCACAGCCCGATATGTGATACCAAAACCACCTGCCCCGATAACCGTTCCAAGTTTATATCTTTTTTTCAGAACGACACCAAACTTAAGACAGAAATCAAGCGGTTTATACTGCCAGTTTCCAAAATCACAGTGCGGACAGACTTTAACACCTTCTTCATATTTATTTAAACAGTTTAAACATATCTGCATGCTACTTCTCCATTAATCTTTATAATTATTCAGTTTACTCAATTTCTTTTATTCATGCAACAAAAAAGGACAATTTCTTTGTGAAATCATCCTTTTTCTATATCGTTCCCGCTTTCCGGATTCTATCTCTTTTTCAGGAATTCAGGAATTTTAATACTTTCATTTTGTTTAACAGTCCTTGCAGGTTTTTGCTCAGGCTGTGCTGCCGATGTTACCGGCTGTACAAAGGAAGGTGCCTTTACATTCTGTGCCGTATTACTATGCTCTGAAAGGAAAGTAGGTCTTGTAACTGCGCTTCCAAGATTTTGTCCGGCAAAGGTAGCCTGCTTATGCTCTGCATTCGGTACTGCAGGGGTTGTCGCAGTTGTCGTTGTTGCTGCTGCTGACATCGTCTCAAATAAAGGTGACGCCGTTCCGGCAAATCTGTTTACAGTCACAGCACCCTCAGATTTCTCAAGACCTGTAGCAATAATGGTGATACTGATTTCTTCTCCCATATTATCATTATCAACTGTACCAAAGATAATGTTTACACCATCTCCAGCCTGTTCCGTCAGATATGTTACTGCATCATATGCTTCAACGATACCAATATTACCTGAGAAGTTTACAATAATATCTGTTGCGCCTGATACCGTTGTCTCAAGAAGTGGTGAATCCATTGCTTCTTTAATTGCATCAACAGCCTTATTCTCGCCGCTGGCAGAACCAATACCAATATGTGCGATACCCTTATCACGCATGACAGTCTGAATATCTGCAAAATCGAGATTGATAAGTCCCGGCTTATTGATAAGGTCTGTCACACCCTGTACACCCTGCTGAAGAACCTGGTCGGCTTTCTTCAGCGCGTCCGGAATGCTGGTTCTCTTATCACATATCTGCAAAAGCTTATCGTTTGGAATAACAATCAGGGTATCTACATTTTCTTTCAGTTTTTCAATACCCTCTGTTGCATTTCTCATACGAGGCTTACCCTCAAAACCAAACGGCTTTGTCACGACACCCACTGTAAGGATACCCAGATTTCTTGCCATCTCTGCAACAACAGGTGCTGCACCTGTTCCGGTACCGCCGCCCATACCACATGTTACAAATACCATGTTGGCATCCTTGATGATATCTACTATTTCTTCTCTGTTTTCTTCTACTGCACTTGCTCCGATTTCCGGTTTTGCGCCAGCGCCAAGTCCCTTTGTAAGCTTCTCGCCTATCTGAATCTTTGTAGTAGCCCGGCTGAGTGAAAGAGCCTGTTTATCCGTATTAATCGCAATCAGCTCTACTCCTTCAACATTTTCATCAATCATTCTGTTTACTGCATTGTTTCCAGCTCCCCCTACTCCAATAACAAGTATTCTTGCCGGTGTTCTTTCATCGTTTGATTTTATTTCAAGCAAGGTAATGTCCTCCTTATATTATTATTTATACTTATCTTTATATGTATAGCTATATTATCACACTCGTATTTACATAATACGATTTTTTGATAAATAACGCAACATTTTTTTTACTTATTTTCCTTAAATATAGTGTTCCCGTTTCTTGCATCATAATCAGTCATATCCAGCGTTCCTGATTTTCCTTCAAGCATCTGCAATATATTATTCAGGTTCATCAGCTTGTCCTCAAGATTATCCCCCTTTCCAAGTTCTATTTTTATTTTATCTTTCTTTAAGACAATTTCATCCTCCTTATCAAAACGTATCTCATCGATAATCAGACTATTTTTTTCAATAAGCTGTGTCATCGTCAGTATCTCCTGAAACAAAGCTGCATCATTTACCGGGAGCTTCTCTCCTATCACAATACTGTCAAAAGCCAGTCCTTCTATGCAGGGAATATCCGGAAGCTTCTCAGGCGATGTTTCAAGCACATTTCCTTCATCATCAAAATAAATATATTGGTCCATATACATAACACAGCCGGCCATCGACTTTTCATATACTGTTATTGTAACGGTATTCTTTCCGACAATTTCTATCTCAAATTTATCGATAAAGGTAATATTCTCAACAGGATTAAGTTTGTTTTCAATATAAAATTCAATGGTGTTTCCGACAGGCTTATCATTTGTTACAATGGATATAATCTCTTCCTCTGTATAATGCTCATTTCCTGTCACCTGAATTTTCTCAAGCTTATATACGTTTCTTATGTATATAAACGCAAACAATAGCAAAATGGCAGCGCATCCAAAAATGATGAATATGACTTTCCATATGCCATTTATCTTTCTTTTTACCTTTTTTTCATCTTTTTCCATGTAATCACCTGCCGAACTTCATCCGCCTTGCAACAGACATAATCAGTCCCATTTCAATTAATATAAAAACAATCGAGCTTCCTCCATAGCTGATAAACGGCAACGGAACTCCCGTAGGCGGAATTGTATTCGTTACAACACTGATGTTGATAATCAGCTGCACAGCAATGTGTGCCATAACACCGGAAACAAGAAGCCCGCCAAGTCTGTCAGATGCATTGACGGCAATCACCATACATCTTTTTAAAAACATGATAAAAAGCCCTATGATACAAACAGCGCCGAAGATGCCAAGCTCCTCACATATAACAGAAAATATCATATCATTATGTGATTCAGGAATAAATCCCATCTTTTGAATACTGTTTCCAAGCCCTCTCCCAAAAATACCACCTGAGCCAATGGCATATAGTGACTGCATCGTCTGATAACCGTCAGGATACTTTTCAGGAGCAAGCCAGATTCTTATCCGGTCCGCCCGATAGCCTGCAAATGCAATAAACAGTACGCACCCTATGACTCCTATAATTGCCAGCACGACAAAATACCATGTTTTCGGACTGGCTACAAATAGTATGATAAATACAATCGCAAAACAGATAATCGCTGTACTTAAGTTCTCTATTGCGATAAGCACTATCGCGATAAGCGGAAGAAACATAATTTTTGCAACTCCCTTTATACTGTTTAAGCTCTTTGTATTAACAGTACATGTCGCCGCTGTATATATAATAAGCGCAACTTTCGCACATTCAGAAGGCTGAAAACCAAAAGGTCCTATATACAGCCATCTTGAAGAACCGTGGCTTGCAGTACCTATAATATAAACCAGTATCAGCAATATCATGGATATGACAAGTATCAGTCCCGAATATTTCGCTACAATCCTGTAATCCATTTTCGATACCATATACGCAAATGCCATAGCAACCAGTGCAAATATAAGCTGCCGCTTAGCAAAGTATGTACTGTCACCAAACAAATCCATCCCTCTGTAAGAACTGGTACTGTAGACCATAATAAGTCCGATAAATACAATTAACAATACCATCGCTACAAAAGGATAATCTACATATCCGCCTTTTGTCCATATCGTTCCGGAAACATGCAGATTATCCGAAGCAGGTTCGACATGATCATGTACTTTATCATTCCTCAACAGACTCACTCCTAAAGCTCTTGACATAATCCTTAAACATTCTTCCGCGCTGTTCATAATTTTCAAACATTCCCCAGCTTGCACATGCAGGTGACAATAAAACTGCCTCACCCGCTTTTGCATGCGCGTGGCAATATTCTACTGCGTCCTTTAAATCATCCTGAAACACGATATCGTTAAATCCATGTTTTCTTGCGCAATCCGCTATCTTTGGCGCAGTCACGCCTATCAGTACAAGGCTCTTTACCTTTCCCTCAAACGCCTCAATCCACTCATCGAAAGTTGCGCCTTTATCATAACCGCCGCCTATCAGATATGTTTTCGTTGTCATTGCCTGAATGCCCTTTATTGCTGCATCCGGATTTGTGCCTTTGGAATCATTGTAATAGGTGACGCCATCAATTGTATCGACATACTCGATTCTGTGTTCGACCGATTGAAATGCTGCTGTTACATCGTGTATCGTCTGAACAGGTACACCCATATAATACGCAATTCCTACTGCTGCAAGCACATTCTCTACATTATGCGCTCCCGGCAGTTTCAACTCTGATAATTCAATAACTTTTTTCTTTTCCGCTCCATCTTCTATATATATGGACTGCTCCTCTACATATACACCGCCCTCAGGGCGCTCCAGTCTGCTGAAATATACAACCTTTGCCTTTCCCTTCTGTCCCATCGCTCTTGTATATACATCATCATAATTCAGAACAATTACATCATCAGCCGTCTGATTTTTTGATATTGAACGTTTTACCTCGCCATAGTTTTCAAATGTATGATGTCTGTCTAAATGGTCCGGTGTAAGATTTAATACCGCGCTTACATCCGGGCGAAATGTTATGGCAGTTTCAAGCTGGAAGCTGCTGATTTCCGCTACAGTAACACTATCTTCTTCCGTTGTATCACAAAGCTCCGTATATGGAATACCAATATTTCCAACAACGATTGTTTTCTGATTGTGCGCTTTCATGATTTCGCCCACTAAAGAAGTTGTAGTCGTCTTGCCATTTGTCCCTGTTATGGCGGCTATTTTTCCTTTGCCATAATGATATGCCAGCTCAATCTCACCCCATATCGGAATATTGTGTTTCCTTACGACCTCAGCAAACGGCGCTTCAATCGATATCCCCGGACTAATCACCATCAAATCTGCAACATTTAAAATCTCCTCCGGAAGCTCACCAAGTATGACCTCAGATAACGGAGAATTATCAAGCTTCTTTTTTACCGCCTCTTTATCAACAGTTTCCTTTTCATCAAAGAGAAAAACCTTTACCCCATGTTTTACCAACAATCTTCCTGCACTAATTCCACTCTTTCCCGTTCCTGCAACGATAACACTCTTTATGTCCATTATATCTTCCTCCTTATATGGCAAGCAGACCAATTACGCAAAGGATTGCCGTTACAATAGAAAAAATTGCAACAACCTTTGTTTCCGGCCAGCCTGATAATTCAAAATGATGGTGGATAGGCGCCATCTTAAATACTCTTTTTCCTGTAAGCTTAAATGATACTACCTGAATGATAACTGACAAAACTTCTATAAAATATATAAATGCAACGATAATGATAAATATCGGCATCTTAAGCATATAGGCTGACGAAACAACAAAACCGCCAAGCGCCAATGAACCCGTATCCCCCATAAATACCTTTGCAGGATATACGTTATAGACCAGGAAGCCAAGCAGACTTCCCATTGCTGCACATGTAACAGGCGCTATTCCTGAACCCGTTCCGATTGCAACAACAGCGAAAAAGGTTGCTATCAAAACCGTAACGGATGAAGCAAGACCGTCAAGTCCGTCTGTAAAATTTGCTCCGTTTACAGTTCCAAGCACGATAAAAAATAATAGTACTACATAAAACGTATGATTTAATTCTACTGTCTTTCCTGTAAATGGTATGATGATTTCATTGTTAATATCTGAATATTTTTCAACATAATATGCAAATACACCGGTAACGACTATCTGCCCAAGCATTTTCTGCCATGCCCGAAGCCCCATCGAACGCTTCATTACAACCTTTATATAATCATCCAGAAATCCTATCAGCCCAAATCCCAAAGTCACAAAGAGAACAGGCAGTACATCCGGATAATCCTTCATATAGAACAATGTCGTAATGGTAAACGACAACAGGATAATAAGTCCTCCCATCGTAGGGGTTCCCGACTTCTTCAGATGCGATTCAGGTCCGTCATCTCTTACAAACTGACCAAACTTAAGCTTCTTCAAAAAAGGAATTATGATAGGACATAATACCACACTTGCTGCAAACGCAATCACAATCGGCAGAATAATCTTAAAATCTAAATTCATCTTGTACTCCTAACCACTGTCTGTATAAGACAGCTATATATTTTTATCTGTATAGTGATTATCCAAACATATCCCCTAAGAACTGCTCAGATAAACAGCTATCATTTTTATATCATACTATTATTCCCCTGTCTCATCTGTAGAAACCTCTGATGTTTCCTCAGGCTCTATACCAAGATAAGGCAGAATATTTTCAAACACCTCTTTTACGACTGGCGCAGCTATCGTACCGCCATAATAAACACCCTCCGGCTCATCTATCAGTATAATGGCTATAACCTGTGGATTATCCGCCGGCGCAAATCCTATAAACGAAGATATATAGCGCCCTGTTCCTCTAGGGAGTTTCTCACTGGTGGCTGTCTTCCCGCCTATTCTGTATCCCGGAATGGCGGCTTTATTACCGGAACCTTCCGAAACTACTTTTTCCAACATTCCCCTTACCTTCTCTGATGTTTCTTCCTTTATTGCATTTTCAATAAGAGGATATTCAAGTGGCGTTATCGTATTATTTTCACTATCTATAACGCCTGTTCCTATATGCGGTGTAATTTTATTTCCGCCATTGATAACGGTTGATATCGCTGTTATAAACTGAATCGGCGTTATCTGAAACGACTGCCCAAAAGACATCGTTGCCAGTTCTACAGGTCCGACATCTTCAAGATTGTGCATAATAGAGCTGCCTTCCCCCGGAAGGTCTATACCTGTTTTATCAAAAAGTCCAAGTTTTCTATAATACTCATATAAGGCATCTGCACCTGCCCTTTCACCAATCTCCATAAATGCAGGATTGCATGAATTCATCAGTGCGTGTACCAAATCCTCAGAGCCATGACCTGTTGTTTTATGACACCTTATGCGCCTGTCTTCAACAATCTTATAGCCGGGACAAAAAAATGTATTTGCCTCCGTTACTGCACCTGTTTCAAGTGCTGTTGTAAGCGTTATAATCTTGCAGGTAGAACCGGGTTCATAAGTATCGCTGATATTAAAATTTCTCCACATATTATTCAGCAAATCCATCTGATTATCCTCAGTTACTTCTGCATCATAATTCAGCTCAAACGGATTATTCAGGTCATATTCAGGAACATCCGCCATCGCATAAATCTCACCATTTTGCGGATTCATAATCATAATGCATACTCTGTTCGCATTCTTTTCCTCTTTAACTTTCAACGCCGCCTGTGTAGCATATCGCTGAATATTAAGGTCAATTGATGTCACAAGATCATCTCCCGGTATCGGATTGATTCTTGATTCCGAAAACTCCACTAATTCGATGCCTTTTGCATCCGTAACTGCATTGATACTTCCATCTGTCCCGGACAGCACGCTGTCATAGCTTACTTCAATTCCTACAATTCCCTGATTATCAGCGCCTGTAAAACCCAAAACCTTCGATGCAAGGCTTCCATAAGGATAATACCTTTTATAATCTTCGTCAACTTTTATTCCTGAAATATTAAGCTTCCTGATTTCATCAGCAAGGCTCTTCTCAACATTTACAGCTATAATCTCCCTTGAAGATACCTTTTCCACTTTTTTTCTTACTTTCTCTTCATCTATCTCAAGATGAGAAACCAGTGCTGAGATTACCGCTTCTTCATCCTCTATCTGACTATGAACAACGGATATTGAACAAACAGCCCTGTTATCTGCAAGTATATTTCCATTTCTGTCATATATCTTCCCTCTTGGCGCTTTGATACTTCTCTCCCGCTCATGCAGAGAATCCGCAAGCGCACTGTAATGCTCTGCCTTATATATCATCAGATACGCCAGTCTGCCGGACAGAAATAATCCCACGCCAAGTATAAAGAGAAATACAATAAAAATTCTTCTTCTATTAAAACTATACAGTTTCACTATATCAGCCTTTTTTATAATATCTATATATCTTATTACTATTATCTCTGATATATTCTAATCTATTTATGCTATATTTCCACCCTCTATTCGTCAATGCCAGGCTCGGTATAATCACCGGTATCGCCTTCAGTCGTTTCATTCTCTGTTGTTTCACTCTCTGTCGGTGTTTCTGATAAATCCTCTTCTGAAGTATCCTCTTCCGATGTCGCCTCTTCCGTCTGTACATCTTCTTCCGATGTCGCAGTCTCAGAAGTATCTGAAGTATCAGAAGTTTCTGTTATTTCTCCATCGCCAAACGCTGAACTTATCGGTTCATCCTGTGCGTTATTTACCGCACTGTTTTCATTACTTTGGTAAACATTCATATATGGAAGTAAATCTACCATTACTTCATGAAACAGCATTGCACCTGCACCTGATGCATCCTGCTGTTCAACATTGGGTTCATCTACCACTACATATACAACAATCTGCGGATTTTCAATCGGTGAACATCCGATAAATGATAAAACATATTTACCATTTCCTCTCGGCAGCTTCTCCGCCGTTCCCGTCTTACCGCCTATCGTATAACCTTCTACAGCAGCTCTTCCGCCTGTGCCGTTTTCTACGACACCAAGAAGATACGAACGCATCAAATCGGAAGTTTCTTTTGAAATTGTTTTTCTGACAAGCTCCGGTTCCATATCTTCTACGATACTTCCGTTCTCATCAAGCACCTGTTTTACAACATGCGGGGTATAATAATTACCGCCATTTACGATTGAACAAAATGCTGTCGCAAGCTGTATCATTGTAACATTTACACCCTGTCCGAACGATGATGTCGCAAGTTCCGCCGGATTAAGGTTATCTTCATTATATTTTATTCCTGAAGCTTCTCCTGACAAATCAATTCCGGTCGCAGAGCCTATATTAAATATTTCCTGATATTTATCAAATGTTGCAGCGCCTTCCTTTCTTGAAATCTGCATCATTGCATCATTACAGGAGTTTTCTATGGTCTGCTTCAGCGTCAGCGTACCCTCACCTGCCGGATTATGACAGTATATAGGCGGCTCGCCTTCTACTACTTCTTCTTTTCCATCACAATAAAAACTGTCCGCATCTGTAACCACACCATCTTCAAGCGCTCCGGCTACAGTAATCGGCTTAAATGTCGAACCTGGTTCATAAATATCACTGATACAATAATTTCTCCATACTGAATTTAAAGCTTCGTATAACTGATTGCTTGTAAAGCTTTCTATTGTGGCGTTAAATTCCTCATCCGTCATTTTCGAGAAGTCATACTCCACTTCTTCGGTAGTAATTTCCGTAGTTGTCTCTTCGGTATCTTCACCAGAGGTTTCTTCCGAACTGTCATCAGCCGCTCCATCCGCACCATCTTCCGAAGTATCTCCGCTTCCTTCTTCGGTGGTAATTTCTTCTCCTGTTTCAGCGTCTATTTCCTTTGTTACCTGTACTTTCATATTTCTAAGCGCGGTTGTGTCCATCGGCGAATTTGGATTAAAACTGTGTGAGCATCCCATTCCAAGCACCTCGCCGGTCTCCGGGTTCATCGCAACGATTCCAATCTTCTTTGCGCCTACCGTTTCCATATATTCAGCGATATTATCTTCAATAATTTTCTGAATATTAACATCGATTGTTGAAACGACCGTATATCCGTCTACTGCCGGAACGGTAACGGACTCAACAGTATTGTCAGTTGTCAGATACCCATATGTTTTTCCATTTGTACCATTTAAGTAACTGTTATAATAACCTTCTATACCACCCTGTCCTACATTTCCGCTTGCTGTATATCCCAGTATATGACACGCCAGACTGCCATTTGGATACTTTCTCTTATATTCTTCTTCAAACCTCACGCCGATGACATCCCTGCCCTCACCCTGATTGCAATATTCTTTAAAGTCTTTTACCTGTGAATACGGCAATCCCTTGATAGCAACCTTATAAAACGAATCAGAATCCTCCATATAGGTGTTGAAATCCTCCTCTGGAAGTTCAAAATACTTTTCTACTGCCTTCTGCGTCGCTTTCCTGCCTTTTTCCGTACTTAATATATTTTTGGGTTCAAGTATCAGATTATATACCTTCTCACTTGTAGCCAGCACATTTCCATTTCTGTCTACAATTTCGCCTCTTTCATAAGGAATCTCAAGACTGTCATATCGTTTTTGTGATAATACCTTCTCAGAATACTCTTCGCCTTTCGCTATTCCAAGATATATCACTCTTCCTGCCAGTATCACAAAGATACACACAGCAGCCAAATAAATATATAACAATTTTGTTTTCATTTTCTTCAGAAATTTTTTTGCTCTTTTTGCCATTTTATCACCCAATCTTCATTTTATCTATCCATAAAGCTTTATTACGAAAAAATTTCCTGAGACCTATTTAGCCTCAGGAACATCTTTATACTGTACTACATAATCCTCATCACTTTTAGAGTAATATACTGTTTGTCCCGGTTCTGAATATACCATTCCAAGTTCTTTGGTTGCTATGCTGTATATTTCCTCCAGATTTGTCATGGAGTCCAAGCCGGAACTATATTCTGCATTTTCATCAAGCTGTGCATTCAACTGAGATTTGAGATTTGCTATATTGTTTTTACTCTCACGCACATCGGCGCTAAGTTTTAATACATAAAAACATAATCCTGCTACGACTAATGCCGCACATACCATCCATATACCATGCCAAAACTCATCGAGCCAACGTCTGTCCTTATTTTTATATTTCTTTTGTACTTTTCTTCGCTTTCCTGCCGGTTTGACCGGTTGGTATTCAGGCTCGTCCGCCGGTATGTATTCCGGTTGATATTCTTTCTTCCTTACCGGCTCCGCTTCATACATATCCATTTTTTTTACGGTACTTCCGTCTATGTAATATCTTCTGTTGTCTGCCATAATAACAGCACCTTTCTATTCTTTTCTCTTCTCAAACACTCTTAACTTCGAGCTTTTCGCTCTGGAGTTGTCATGAATTTCTCCCTCTTCCGGAATAATCGGTTTTCTTGTAATCACCTTTCCCTTTGACTGCAAGCCGCAGGTACACACCGGAAAATTTGGTGGACATATGCATGGATTTTCATTTCTCCGAAACGCATTTTTTACAATTCTGTCCTCAAGAGAATGAAATGTTATAATGCACAATCTTCCTCCCGGCGCAAGACGCTCTATCATCCTGTCTATAGAATCAGTCAAAACGCCAAGTTCATTATTAAGCTCTATCCGTATCGCCTGAAAAGTCTGCTTGGACGGATGTCCCTGACCATTCCTTGCTTTCGCCGGAATTGAGCCTCTTATAATGTCGTTTAGTTCTTCTGTTGTTTCAATTACTTTATTACTGCGATATTTTACAATGTGATATGCTATGCTTTTCGCATATTTTTCTTCTCCATATGCTTTCAGAATATGGAATAATTCCTGTTCGGAATATTCATTTACAATATCCTTCGCAGTTTTCTTCTGACGATTATCCATTCTCATGTCAAGTGGTGCATCAACCCGATATGTGAATCCTCTATCCGCATTGTCGAGTTGATACGATGACACACCTAAATCAAGAAGTATGCCGTCCACTAAACATACATTTAGCTCGTCTAGTACGCTTTGGAAATTCTGATAGTTGTCTCTTACAATCGTTACCCTGTCACGATATTGACTAAGCCTGTCCGATGCTGCCCTGATGGCATCTTCATCCTGGTCTATGCCGATAAGCCTACCCTCTTCATTAAGCCTTTTGCATATTTCCAATGAATGACCTGCTCCGCCTAAAGTGCCGTCAACATAAATTCCATTTGGTTTTATATTAAGATTTTCTATTGTCTCATTTAACAAAACTGATTTATGCTTAAATTCCATCTGCAACTACCATCTCTAAATTCTGAAGTCAAGCGCATCAAGCTCGTCTGCAATCTCGTCCATATTGAGTGACTCTTCGTTGTTAATCTCATCCCACTTTGCTTTATCCCATATCTCAGCTTTTTCACCATTGCCGATGATAACAACCTCTTTATCTATCTCGGCAAAGTCCCTAAGTGTCTGTGGAATAAGAATTCTTCCCTGTCCATCAACCTCGCACTTCGTTGCTCCTGAATTAAAAAAACGCTTGAACTGTCTGGCGGATTTATTTGTCATCGGAAGCTGATTGAGCTTCTCTGCAAATATCTGCCATTCCTCATTTGGATATACATATAAGCAGTTATCAAGTCCCTTCGTAATCATGAAGGTGCACCCAAGTTCTTCTCTGAGTTTGGCGGGCATAATCAGTCTGCCTTTGGCATCTAATCGATGTTCATATTCACCTGTTAAACATTTCGACACCTTATTCACCTACCCTCTTTTGGTGCTTGTCCTCCACATTCATCCACCAATCTACCACTTGTCACCACTTATAGGTCAATTCTAGCGCAACAATATCTAAATTGCAACCACTAATTTCTTAAATTATTCTATTTTTATCAACCTTATCACTATATTTTAAATAAAAAAGGCATATAAGCAGGTACATTTCTCCTGTTTATATGCCTTTTTATCCAATCTTATTGTTTTCTATTCATTTTTGGGATTGTGCTCCACCTTATGATGTTTCAAATACTGATATATAAGCGCGGCGCCCCCTACGATGAAGCAAGATATACCGACAAGCTGTGATACTCTTATCCCGGTATGTCCTATCATAAGGGAGTCTGTTCGTAATCCTTCTATCAGACTTCTGCCAAATCCATATGCCATTACATAGATTAAAGCAAACTCGCCGGTAAATCGCTGATGTTTTCTGTATATAAGCAGAAAAACAAGTATCATCAGATTCCAAAATGATTCGTAAATAAATGTAGGATGAACCGTTATGCACTCCATTCCCTTTATTACCTGCGTATGATTCAGCATGGCGTCCGATATAACGCCGCTATGAATCAGCCCATTCAGAGAGCCTTCGTTTCGATAGTAGTCAAGCGGTATCGCCATCGCAAATACGGAATTTGTATATCCGCCAAACGCTTCCCTGTTAAAAAAGTTGCCAAAACGCCCAAGTATCTGTCCAATCAGAAGACCAAATACTGCGGTATCTGCAATCTGCCATATATTCAGCTTTCTGATTTTTGTAAATATGATTCCAACGATAACACCTGCTATAATACCGCCATATATGGCAAGCCCGCCATTTCTGATATTAATCATTCCAAGCAGGGTTTCTTTCAAATTGCCTTTTACGATATATTCATCCAGCCGGAATAATACATAGTAAATCCTTGCACCTAATATAACAGGTATAATCAATACAAGCATAAAATCAAGATAGGTTTCCGGATTTTGCTTTGTTCTTTTCGCTTCGTTGGTCACAAGAAAATATGCGAGTATAAACCCAAGCGTAATAACCATCCCATAAAATTTTATTTCAAATCCAAATATCGATATATGGTCACCGATATTCTTCAATGTGATTCCCAAATGCGGGAAAAATATATATTTAAAAAATTCTGATATTGCTTCCATATTCTCTTATCCTATACATTGAATTTGAACAGAATAACATCGCCGTCCTCAACTACATATTCCTTGCCTTCCTGTCTGACCAGCCCTTTTTCTTTTGCCGCCAGCATACTGCCACATTCCATCAAATCCTTATAGCTTACGACCTCAGCCTTTATAAATCCTCTTTCAAAATCAGAATGTATCTTACCGGCTGCCCCCGGCGCTTTTGTTCCCTTCGTGATTGTCCATGCCCTTGACTCCGTCTCACCTGCTGTAAGATAACTAATCAGGCCAAGAAGCGAATAGCTTGCCTGAATCAGTTTATCCAGTCCCGATGTTGAAACGCCCATATCCTCAAGGAACATCTTTTTCTCATCATCTTCAAGTTCCGCAAGCTCCTGCTCTATCTGGGCGCATACAACAAATACTTCTGCATCAAATTCTTTTGCATATTCCCGTACCTTTGCAACATATTCATTGGATGCACCATCATCAGCAATATCTTCTTCTCCAACATTTGCAGCAAATATCACCGGTTTATATGTAAGCAGATTATATTCATTCATCCACGCCTGCTCGTCTTCATCCTCTATCACAAAGGTTTTCGCCAGATTGCCTTCTTCCAGATGCGCCTTTATCCGCTGCTGCAAATCAAGCTCCTTTGCAAGCATCTTATCATTTCTTGCACCTCTTTGTGTCTTTGCAATTCTTCTGTCAAGCACTTCAATATCAGAGAATATCAGTTCAAGATTGATTGTCTCTATATCCCGGATTGGATTGATACTGCCATCCACATGAATAACATCCACATCTTCAAAGCATCTTACTACATGAACAATCGCATCGACCTCTCTAATATTGGCAAGAAACTGATTTCCGAGTCCTTCGCCCTTTGACGCACCCTTTACAAGTCCCGCTATATCAACAAATTCGATTACAGCAGGAGTCGTTTTTGCAGAATGATACATCTCTGTAAGCTTATCCAGTCTTTCATCCGGTACGGCTACAATACCGACATTGGGGTCAATCGTGCAAAACGGATAATTTGCTGATTCTGCCCCTGCCTTTGTAAGTGAATTAAATAATGTACTTTTTCCTACATTAGGAAGTCCAACAATACCGAGCTTCATAATTTATTATCTCCTTATCTTAAAGCCTTATTCTCCGTCTACTATATCACATCCATATTATGATGTCCATATTCGGCATCTGTATATATTTTTTGCTGCCGTCCCTCATAAACTGCGGCAGTCTGTTTGCATTTTATTTCAGAAGATGTACTTTTTTTGCCAGCCTTACGATGGATGCGCCTTTTGGAAGCGCCATGAGTTCTTCCTCTGAATATCCGCCAACCTTTATGATTGCTACTGCATAGAAAATAACCGCAATTATTATGGATACACATAAACTGACTACATTGCTTGGAATAACCATATATACAAGTTTATATGCACCATATGCTACCGCCCCCATAAAAAGCGAAGCAATCGTTGGCACAAGATACACTCTTCTATAATCCGTCCTTGCCTTCTGATATCTCCGTACGGATGTAGCGTTAAATATACACATAAGCAATGAATAAAATACCGTTCCAAGTACCAGGGCATATAAATTCAACTCCGTATATTTTACCATTAAACCAAGTAATATAATATTAATGAGAAGCGCAACCGTTGCATTTTTCACAGGCTCCATAACCTTTCCGATTCCCTGAAGCACACTTGTTGTAACGGTAGACAGAGAATAAAATACTACCGCAATACAGCCTAAGGTAAGTGATTTTGCCGCGGAAGGAGCTGCCCCCGGAAATAACAACTGCATAATCGGTTCTGCAAGAACGCCCATTCCTACAGCACAAGGTATCGTTACTAACATCGTAATACTAAGCGCTTCATTCAAAAGGGCATTTGAGGTCTTTCTATCACCCTTCACATAAGCTGCCGATATATTCGGAATCAGCGCAATTCCAACGGATGCCGCTATGGCAACAGGTACGTTCATCAAAACAACAAACTGTCCCGAATAGATTCCGTACAGATTTACCTGTGTTACTTCAGCCATCCCCTTACGATTTAATATCGAATAAAATACATGCATATCAATCGTAGGCACAATGTTATAAACAAGTGCTGCCACAATAATAGGCGTCATTATCACAATAATCTGCTTAAACAGACTGCCATAAGACTCTACATGCGCTGTCTTATCCTGTTGAATCGATTCATTAATCTCTTTGCGCCTGCCCATATATGCCAGCAGCATAAATATAATGCCTGCCAGAACACCTGCACCGGTACCCATCGCACTTCCTGCTGCGCCATACTTTGCATGTTCTGTTGTTCCTGCTGCAAACGGTCTTGATAACATATACGCAGCAAATACGCTCACAACAGCATTTGCAATCTGTTCAAGAATCTGCGATATCGATGTCGGCACCATCGTGTTATATGCCTGCATATATCCTCTGAATATTGCAAGGAAACCGGACAGGAATATCGTTGGCGCTAAAATACGAAGGCTGATTACCGCATTTACTTTTGCGCCGACAAAAGCAGGAGCAAATACATAAGTAATGACGGCTGCAACCCCGCCCGCAACAACTACATATGCAAATGCACAATTAAACACTCTTTTTGCGCTTTTATATTCTCCAAGCGCCAGTTTTCCCGATATAATCTTAGAAACAGCAGTCGGAATACTATAAGTAGCGACCATCAATATCATCGCATAGATATTATACGCCGTACCATAATAGCCATTTCCTTCATCACCTATAATCTGAAACAAAGGCGACCTGTAAAGCAGTCCTATAATTCTCGATAAAATTCCCGCCCCGGCAAGTATCGCCGCCTGCAGGGCAAAGCTGCTTCCCCTTTTCGATGCTTTCTTTGTCTTCTTATTTGTATTTTTATCAACCATTCCATATCTCCCAACTATTTATATACTATTCAGGTAATTGTGAAACTATCTTTTTTGCCAATTTCATTGTATAATACTATAATATCAGGGAATAAAATATTTTTATCCCTAATGCCACAATATATATATATACCAATTTTTGGAAAATATTACAACACATTAATTGAACAAACAAGGAGGATTATGATGGAATACCGTTCGCTTCCCCAAGAGCCTGTGATGCTTTTAAGCTTTGTAAATACCAAACTACGGGACGAATACGCATCACTGGAGCTTTTTTGTGATGACCTCAATGTAAATAAGGAACAAATACTCAATACCCTTTCATCCATTGATTATTCTTATGATAAAAAATTAAACAGATTCATATAGAATCTGTTTAATTTTTTATTACCGTGTATTATTTATTTTCCTCTTCATTTCCCTGTACGACTTCTTCCTCTGCCCGTTCAGCCTCTTCCATTGCCTCGATAGAAGAAGGATAATGCAGCATATGCTTTCGCTGCTTCTGTTCAAGTCTTGCCCGCTTTGCCGCTATTTTTTCCTCAGGTGTTTTCTTCTTAAAACGGATATCCAAATCCTCTTCCGTTCTGTATATCGGTTCTCCCGTTGTTTCATCGATTCGTTTCAGTCTTTCAAAATCAGAAGTTTTATACACAGCGGTTTTCTCTTTCAATCTGATTGTACATACCCTGTTAATATACATATAGATACATGCAAATACCGGAACGCCAAACAACATACCTGAGAAACCAAATATTCCGCCGCCTACAATTACTGCAACCAGCACCCAGAAGCTTGACAACCCTATTACATCGCCCAAAATCTTCGGCCCAAGTATATTCCCGTCAAACTGTTGAATCACAAGTATCAATATAAGCAGAACAATACTCATAATCGGGTCTGCAATCAGAACGATGAAGAAGCAGGGTACTGCTCCTATAATCGGCCCGAAAAATGGTATAATATTCGTGACGCCTACTATAGCACTGATTAATATCGCATATGGCATCTCAACAACAGACATAACGACAAATGTTATCAAGCCTATAATCATCGAATCCAGTATCTTGCCATTTATAAACTGGCTGAACACTTTATTTGCAGTACTGATGCCGTCTAAACAAAGATTTGCCTTCTTTACATTAAAAACTGCATATATGATTTTCTTTCCTCTGGACACAAGATACTCTTTATTTGTCATAATGTATATGGATGCAACGATTCCTATCAGGAAATTATATAAGAACTTCAAGCCACCCATAATACTGGAACCAATATTGGTTACAATCTTATCGAGATTCGGAAGAACCTTATTGTTTGCCCATTCCTGAAGCTTCTGATAAGCGGTATCGATAATGCCCTTTACTTTTTCTTCCGGAACATTAAACTTCTCAAACTTATCATATAAGCTTTCTATTGATTTCACTACATTATCATAATATGTATCAAGATTATCAGCCAGTTGCTTAATACTGTCATAGAGCTGCGGAATAACAAGCCATAACAGTCCTGTTATAATCCCCAAAAATATAATCGTCGTAAGAACAACCGATGCCGTTCTGGATATCTTAAACAGTTTCTTCTTATCTTTAATCAGCTTGTCCTGAAATAACGTATGAAACAGCCTGTCAAAAAATACTAATATCGGATTCATCAAAAAAGCGATGACACATCCATATAGAATCGGCGCTGCTGCTTTTGTTACTGTACTGATTATATTTCTAAAACTTTTCCACTCATCTAATATTTTACTAAATATTAGCGATACCGCCACTATTCCTACGATAATAGCTGCGACCTTTAATATTCTGCGTTTTCTTTCTTTTGCCATACCCACCTCGTTATATTGAAACATTTTTCTATTTATCTGACTATCAAATAATTATAGTCTTTTTATATTTTGGGGGCAATAGAATTTATATTTATTTTACTTAAGATTATATTAATTTTTTATTATACTTTTTAAAGACGCATTTTCTGCACTTTATCGTCATGCATTGTTCAAAAAAACAGATTGTAGAACCGGACATTTCATAGTAAAATACTTGTATACTTAAGTTCTTCAAATCATATTTTGATTTGATACACATTCCAAGTAACGAAAGGCAGGTGTTTTTATGATTTGGCAGGTTGCGCTCTGGTTGACAATCTTTGCAGTATGTATTGTTATAGAGATTATAACGCTCGGACTTACAACTATATGGTTTGCCGGAGGTGCGCTGGTAGCAACAATTGTCGCCATGTGTACTGACTCAATTGTAATTCAGGGATTGGTGTTTGCAGTCGTTTCTTTTTTACTACTGTCACAAACAAGACCAATTGCAAAAAAGTATTTCGATAAAAAATTGGAAAAAACAAATATCGAAAATCTTATCGGTAAACATGTCATTGTTGTAAACGAGATTAACAATATGAACTCACAGGGAACCGTCAAAATTAATGATATCGAATGGACTACCCGTTCTGTCGATAATGGGATTATTCCCGCAGGATGTGAAGTTGAAATTGTTGAAATCTCAGGTGTAAAACTTATAGTAAAAAAATGTAATGAATGATACGGGAGGTATTACAAATGGATGAACCAATTACTTGGCTTATTATTATTTTATTGATTATCGTAATTATAATCATCTTAAGTACAATCAAAATCGTGCCGCAGGCACATGCATACGTTATTGAAAGACTGGGTACTTATAATGGTACCTGGTCGGTAGGACTTCATATGAAAGTACCTGTAATTGACAAGGTAGCTAGAAGGGTATCACTGAAAGAGCAGGTTGTTGACTTTGCTCCGCAGCCGGTTATCACAAAGGATAATGTTACAATGCGAATCGACACCGTCGTATTCTTCCAGATTACAGACCCGAAGCTCTTCTGTTATGGTGTAGAAAAACCGATTATGGCTATCGAAAACCTTACAGCCACCACGCTTCGTAACATTATTGGTGACTTGGAGCTCGACCAGACGCTTACATCAAGAGAAACCATCAATACCAAGATGAGAGCTACGCTTGACGAAGCTACAGACCCGTGGGGTATTAAGATAAACCGTGTGGAACTTAAGAACATTATTCCGCCTGCTGCCATTCAGGATGCAATGGAGAAGCAGATGAAAGCCGAGCGTGAAAGACGTGAGCAGATACTTCGTGCAGAAGGTGAAAAGAAATCAGCGATTCTTCGTGCAGAAGGTCACAAAGAATCCGTCATTCTTGAGGCTGAAGCTGATAAGCAATCACAAATACTTCGTGCAGAAGCAAAGAAAGAAGCAACCATTAAAGAGGCAGAAGGTCAGGCACAGGCTATCCTTGCTGTACAGCAGGCAAATGCAGATGGTATCAGAGCATTAAACGAGGCTTCTCCTACCAGTCAGGTTCTTACTATTAAGAGTCTTGAGGCATTTGCAAAAGCGGCTGATGGTCAGGCAACAAAGATTATCATCCCTTCAGAAATTCAGGGTGTTGCCGGTCTTGCATCTTCACTTGTTGAAATTGCAAAATCAGAGCAATAAACTTTATCGCATAACTGCATAAACCAAAAACTCCCTTTACCGTTTTTATACTTCTGTTTTCATAACAGAACGTATTTCAACGAATAAAGGGAGTTTTTTTATAAGGAAATTATCTTACTGCCACGATTTTATCATCGCAATTTCTTTGGCATAACCTGCATCATCGTTCGGTGTTTCCAGTATCAAAGGCTTATCTTTCAGCAGCGGATGGGTTGCGATTTTCTTTAATGCCGCAAGTCCAATCTCACCCTCGCCAATCTTCTGATGTCTGTCTTTATGCGATGCCATTCCATTCATACTGTCATTGAAATGAACGGCCTTCAGTCTGTCAAGTCCGATAACTTTATCAAAGGTATCAAGCACCCCATCAAAATCATTTACATTATCATATCCGGCATCCCATGTATGACAGGTATCAAAGCATACACCTACTTTATCCTTTAATTCAACCAAATCAATGATGGCCTTTAGTTCTTCAAAGCTTCTTCCTACCTCAGAGCCTTTCCCCGCCATCGTTTCGAGAAGTATCGTTGTATGATGTTCCGGCTTTAACGATTTGTTTATCGCTTCGGCTATCATAGGAATTGCCGCCTCTACGCCCTGACCTACATGCGAACCCGGATGGAAGTTATAATAATTTCCCGGAATATATTCCATTCTCTCCATATCATCCTGCATCATCTCTACAGAAAATGTTCTTATATTTTCTTTCGCCGCACACACATTCATCGTATATGGTGCATGGGCTACCAGTTTACCAAAATGATGTTCCTCCATTAATGCAATCAGCGCTTTGGCGTCTTCGGGATTTATCTCCTTAGCCGCTCCGCCTCTCGGATTGCGTGTAAAAAATGCAAATGTATTTGCGCCAAGCTTTAATGCTTCCTTCCCCATATTTAAAAATCCTTTTGATGAGGATAAATGATTCCCTATATACATCTTCTTTCTCCTTGTCTGCCTGTCGTTATGGATATATTCTTTTCATTTTAATAGGAAAAGTCTATTCTGTGGTTTTTAAAATAATATTCCTTATCATGTTCATTCACTTCTCGAAGAACCTTACATGGATTTCCCAATGCGACAACACCGCTCGGTATATCGCTTGCAACGACACTTCCTGCCCCAATTACCACATCATCCCCTATCGTGATTCCCGGAAGGATAATCACGCCGGAACCTATCCAGCAATTCTTTCCGATTGTGACAGGCGCATTATACTGATATCCCTTACGTCTTAAATCCGCTGCAATCGGATGACCTGCTGTTGCCACAGTAACATTTGGCCCAAACATGGTGTAGTCGCCTACATATATATGGGTATCATCTACTAACGTAAGGTTAAAGTTCGCATATACTTTATTTCCAAAATGTACATGCTTTCCGCCAAAATTAGCATGAAGCGGCGGTTCAATATAACAGCCCTCTCCTATCTCTGCAAACATTTCCTTCAACATTCGTTTTCTTTTATCAAGCTCTGATGGTCTTGTCGCATTAAAATCATATAATTGATTCAGGCATTTTAATTGTTCTTTTGCAATATCGTCATCATCCGGTAAATAAAGCTCTTCGCTGTGCATTTTTCTTAGTGCTTCTTCACTCATCATATAACCCTCCAATTATAATACTAAGGATGCGAAGCTGTATCCGTATACAGTTCCGCACCCTCAAATCAATTCTATTTAGTTGAACTTATAGTAGTTAATCAGACATCCATCTATGATAATCTGTCTTTCATCATCTGTTAATTCACCAAGTTTCAGATGAATCTCTGCAAAATTCTTATTTACAACATAAGCTTTTATGACTTCTTCTTTATTTTTTACTGCATCTTTGATGCCCGGTATAAATACATAGTCATCATTGTCAAACGCAAAATCCTGTTCCATAACAAATGGCAGCATGCCCCAGTTAATCAGGTTTGAACGATATCTCTTTGTTGCGTATTCTTTTGCAATATTTGCCCATCCGCCAAGTACCTTCTGACAGGATGCCGCCTGTTCACGAGCAGAGCCATCGCCAGGTTTTACTGCAAATATGGTGCTTCCTACACCTGTATTTTTGCCGCATACGCCTTCAAATTTATCCTTTATGGAATGCATCACATTCTTCATTTCAGGATATGCTTCTCCCATACATTCACCAGCTTCACGAACCTTCTCTACAGCCTGTATGGCTTTTGCTCTTCCTACATAGAGCGGGTCTTTTCTTGAAAGTGTAAATTCTGCAAGTCCAAGAGGATTTGAACGGTAGGAGGAGGTCTCGCCTGATGGAATAAGCTCGTCTGTTGTTGTTACAGGATCATGAATAACAGATGCCACCTTCAGCAACAGATTGTCTGTAAGCGGAACCATCTCCGGCCAGTCCTTTATATTCGGGCCAAACTTAATTTCAACGGAAGGTTCAGCCTTACCGACACCATTATATACCCTCTTCTCATATATACTGCTGTCAAAGAAATACTTCGGATTGGTGTACTCTGTATCAATATCCGTTGCCGCTGTCAGATAGCCCTTATTTGCCGCTGTAGCTGCAATAGAGCGGGCATCCATCAGTGCAACTGATGAAATCTGTCCATTCTGAACCTTTGAACCCTCCCGGTTCGGGAAGTTTCTGGTTGAATGTCTGATTGAAAATGCATTATTTGCAGGTGTATCACCAGCGCCAAAGCAAGGACCGCAAAATGCCGTTTTCACGATAGCGCCTGTTCCAATCAGTTCTGCCAACATACCGTTCTTAGCCAGTTCCATATAGATTGGTGTACTTGCAGGATAAACAGAAAGTGTAAATTCATCTGCACCGATACTCTTTCCTTTCAGTATATCTGCCGCTGCACAGATATTCTCAAATCCGCCTCCGGCACATCCGGCTATAATACCCTGTTCAACATAAAGCCTGCCATTACGAACCTTATCTTTAAGCGTAAAATCAACTTTTCCGTCAAGGCTTACAAGAGCGCGCTTCTCAACATCATCCAGAATATCATCCAGATTTGCATTCAGTTCTTCAATCGTATAGGTATTGCTTGGATGGAATGGCATCGCAATCATAGGCTTAATCTCAGAAAGGTTTACATAGCATACGCCATCATAGTATGCAACATCTCCCGGATTTAACTCCTTATAAGCCTCGCTTCTGCCGTGAATATCATACCACTCTTTTATCTTCTCATCCGTCTTCCAGATAGATGACAGACAGGTGGTTTCCGTAGTCATAACATCAACGCCGATACGGAAGTCAGCCGACAGCTTATCAACACCCGGGCCTACAAATTCCATCACCTTATTCTTTACATAGCCGCAGCCAAATGTTGCGCCAATAATCGCAAGCGCCACATCCTGAGGACCTACGCCCTTTGTAACCTCACCGTCCAGATAAATTGCGATAACACCCGGTTTTGCTACATCATATGTTTTCTTAAGAAGCTGCTTTGCAAGCTCGCCGCCGCCTTCCCCGATAGCCATCGTACCAAGCGCACCATAACGGGTATGGGAATCAGAGCCAAGAATCATAGCACCACATTCAGCCAGCATTTCTCTTGCATACTGATGAATAACAGCCTGATGCGGAGGCACATAGACACCGCCAAACTTTTTCGCACACGAGAGTCCAAACATATGATCATCTTCATTTATCGTTCCGCCCACTGCACAAAGCGAATTATGACAGTTTGTAAGTACATATGGTATTGGAAATTCCGTAAGGCCTGAGGCTCTTGCAGTCTGAATAATTCCCACAAATGTTATATCATGGGATGTCATCTTATCGAATTTAATCTTAAGATTTTCCATATCTCCTGATGTATTATGTTTTTCTAATATACGATATGCCATCGTATTCTTTGAAGCATCTTCCTTAGAAGGAACATTTCCAAGCTTTGATGCAAGAACTGCTTCTACATCTGCAATATCTTCCACAAGCTCTGTTCCATTTAAGAGGTATGCACCATTTTCATATAATTTAATCATACTTTTCCTCCCTGATATGTTTCTAATATTTTAAATTTTCATACACAAAAAATCTCATGCTTTTGTCATAATAACACATAGCATGAGATTTTAAAAGTATGTTTTTATAAACCTTTATTTTTAAAAGTACGTCTGCCTACCTGCTTACGATAAATTGTCTTTTTTTATTTAAGTCACTCATTTTTACATATTTGCCATTCCTCATATACATATTATTGTTGCGCCATCCGTTTATCGAAGCGGACTGATAGTTATTGCCCTTGCCATTACACGAATTGCAAATATAGGCGACACCACCGCCTATCACATTATTACTGATACCGGAAAAACGATTTCCGCATATACATACATTTTTGAACCTTGACAAAACGAGCGCATATCCTGTCACCTTGTTGAATATATTATTTTTTATCGTCACATTCGTTTCAAAATGTCCCTCACCCCTTGATGTATGGTTTCCTATCGCTCTGACGACATTTGTAAAGGTACACCCGGAAATTGTAATATTGTTGCATGACGTATCATCATTGCTCATTCTGCAGGTCGGACATGCATATGTTGTCTTACATTTATCCTTATAGGCTCCCCAGATATCAGAAAAATCCGTTTCAATCTGAATAACTTCTTTCGTAAACATCCCGCTGAATTTGTTGTTTTCTTCATCCACTTCCGTCATTCGTTTCTCACTTGCGTAATTGCCGGAAAACTGGACATAACTGCCATTGTAATTGATATAATTTACATTTTCAAAAATGCAGTCGGTTATTTTTGAATTTTCTATTCCTGTCAACTGGAAAGCATGACATGCCAGTCCGTTTTTCACAGTCAGGTCATATATTTTCAGATTTCTGCCATGCGCCGCATATAATACACTCGAAGCATAGTACTTATTTCCTTCGTTACAATTTACAGTCAGACTTTCTATGCTTATATTCCGAAACCCGGAATACCTTTTTACATTCCGGCTTCTGTCATCAAACGTAATAAAAATAACTTTGTTGTTCTTTTTATTAAGCACTACACCATCTGAAATATCTGTTCCGAAACCATCATGCCCATATATCTTCGTATTGGAATAAATCCTGAAAAAATTATTAATATCATATATTCCTTTTGAAAATTTTACAACAAGATACCTTTTTTCTGCATTTGCATCCCGTCTGCCATTTACAAAATCACAATTTTTCTCAAATATCTGCTGTAAATCAAAATCGCCTCTTCCTGTTATCGTAGTCCTTTCAAAAACATTCCCTTTTTCAGAATTCAATGTCCATTCTGCGTACGTCCATTCGCCGCCTTCATTAAATTCTACTTTGCATTTCCATACAGGCTTTTTATCACCGCATTTTTCATACAGCACAGCGGACAGCATACCATTTTTACTTGATATTTTACCGGTCGAGTTCTCCTTTGCCGACAAAATCGTCTTATTATATCGGTGCTTATGGTCTTTCCCTTTTCCGGACGCCTCCGGTACAGCATATGTCACTGTAGCATATTCATTATCGTCAGTACCATCGTCACGCTCTTCCTTTGCATATACCCTTCCTTGTAATATCAATACAATATATGGCATAATGATACATATCGTCAGTATTTTTATAAACTTCCCCCAAGTCCTTTTCATATATTCGTTTCACCCCTGATAAATCCAAAATGTACCCCATTTATATAATTCCCTTATAAAATACATTTTAACACACCTATTCGCTAAAAGGAATAATCTCCCATAAAAAATAAAGCTTTTGTCAGACTATATTATCTGCCAAAAGCTTATATTATATAATACCCTGAAAATTAAACTTTCTAAAGGGCAAGCTTAATTTACCAATCTTTTTTATTTAAGTATGCTTCATATTCTTCATTCTGTCTTGCCAGTTTCCTTGCCCGCTTCTTTTTACCATGTACATAGGATACGGATGAGAATACGACTATAACCAGTACAATCACCACAAATATACATATATAATAGTATATCTGATATGCCGGAAACATCTTATAATATTCTTCTGCCGACTTCCCTTTTATTTCATAAGAGGCGGGTGCATCAGAACCGCCATGTTCATGTCCTTTCCAATCGGCATCACATTTCAGGAAATACTCATAAGATACCGTTTTACCGCCTAAGTCATCCCATGTAAGGTCTATATTATACCAGTATCCATCCAGATAAACTTTATTCCAGGCATGGTTATCACCTACTTCAAAGGTTACCGGTATGCCGCTTTTCTCCATTATCCGAAAAAATGATAAGGCATAACCATTACAGGCGGAACGTCCCTGATACAAAGTATTGTATGCACCGCTTCCTGCATAACTATATTCACAATATCTGACTATATAATCGTGAACAGCTTTCACTTTTTCATAATCGCTCAAATTCTCTATTTTCTTGCATATCATAGATATTCTCATATCCGCAAGAAAATATTTCATCTTATTAAGATAGTAACTATAGTCTACATCTAAATAGTATCTTCCATCCTTTATATCATATACATATTCTATACCAAACAAATTACAGCCTTTATATGGATTAACCGCAACTGCATTGTCTGAAACAACATAATAATCAATTCCTGACGGTTCAAAATCCATAACATAATATGCATGCTTCTTAAAATCCATGTTATCTTCTGTCATCTGTTTGTATAAATCTTCTAAGCTGTAGGCTTCCTTATATTTCCATTTGCCAAATTTATAAGAACAGAAAAATATGGAACCTGCTGCAAGCAAAAATAATAAAATATATTTAATTGTATGTTTCATAACATCCCATTTCTTTTGCATCTTCTAAAATATCTATAATACTTCCGTCCATAGCATTCATAATAACAACCTGTTCCGGTCTTTTTGTACCTGATGTATTCTGAAGCTCAGGATACTGTCCGAATACCCATACAGGTATATATTTATACTTTTTATCACCGTCAGGCACAATATAATAAGTAAGTCGCACATCATTAAATTCTACATTTTTATATCTTGTAGGATATTTTTCATAATATTTTCCAATTTCAGTATTTGCCTTTTCAAGCATTTGCTCATAGGAAAGAATATCTACATTTTCTTCCACACTGTCTGCTTCCAGTGCTATCTGGGACCATCTTGCCGTTATGACTTTTCCATCATATACATACACACTATACCTCTCTGTAGGCGCGTTTACCATACCATCTTCCGTCTGAAGATTATCCACTTCATATAATTCATCTGAATACGACGATGCATTTGCAATACCTCTTGTATAAACTACAACATATCCGTCACTTTCACTTGCGACCGGCATACCTGAAGATGAAACATACTCCCATATCAAATCAGAAGTCTCTGTATTTACCATTCCTTTAATTCCTACATCTGACATAAACTTTCCTGCTATTTCTTCAGCTTCTTCTTTTGTCATCTTGCTTTCATTGGCACTGACACCATTTCCCATATCGTCATATTCCGAACAATATGCAATTGCAGCGCCATCCTTTGGTCTGAGAAACATATAATCTAACTTAGGGCCAAAATATACATATGTTCCAATAGCAGGAATATCATCATTATTCTGGCTGTCCATAATACCCATAATATATTGTGTATCGCCTATCGTTCCCACAAACATTTCACCTGAATAATCTCCTGCCTCCGGATAAGCATCCGGCGCTTTGGCAAGTTCACCCTCAAGTCTTTCGATTTCACTGTCCAGATATGTTCCCATCATATTATTGTCATCACCTTGAGAATCACTCGCCATCGATTTATACAGATTTATCTGTTCTTCAATATCGCTTTTCGTCATATGCTCCTGGTCAAATTCATAAATACCCTTATCTTTCTCAAATATGGTTTCAGCGATACGCTGCTTTTCCGTATTATCAACCGGCGATAATGTAAAATGTTCAACATTCATTTTATCCGTATCAGGCACTATTATTTCATCATCTTTTAAGGTTATGCTGCTTATACCCGAATTACCAACTTCTATCGTCTCGTCACAGCCCTCCGGGATTCCAAGTCTGTCTCCTATTCCATTTCTCGATGAAGTTCCTTTTCCATCATCTGATGTCTGTCCCTGATTCCCATCCACATTATAATCTACACTCTTTTTCCCACAGCCGGTAAGTAATGTCTGCGCCATCATAACACCTGTTATGGCAACTACTGCCGCCTTTTTTAGTTTCTTTTTTGTCATTTTAATTCTCCTTCTATTCCTTTTCATAATATTTTTTATATAAATATTAAATTATTAAACTTACAATATAGTGAATTTATTTATTACACTTTTGTAAGGAAAATACTTTTCCAATTACTGATACTGCTGTATGATATCATTCCATAATTTATTAATCAACTTATCTTTTCTTACATTAATATAATATAATGTATCACATTTACCTTTTTAGACCGTTCATGACTCCTATACATATTTTTTCATTTCTCCCGCCACAACAAATCTTGGCACCGCTTTCTTATATAAAAGCCTGCGGATAAGATAGGATAAGATACAGCCAAGAATGATAAAACCTATTCCTGCAAGCAGCCCTGCTAAAAAATCCGGTCTCCATACTTCAATAAAACCAATGCATACTGTCAGACCCCAAATACAGAATACAGCCCATACAATTCTTGCAGCAATACTTTTCTTTGTTATCGCCATATATATTTCGATTCCCAGTTCACATAATCCGGTCCAAACCATAAGACTGCCGATTTCAGCCACATCGCCATTACCTGTTTTCACTCTTATCAGTAAGCACAAAAATAAAATAACAAACAGCGTTGCTGCCAAAATGAAGCTAAGAATATTTGACGCTATCACCGATATAAAATATCGCTTTGGGGATGCCATAACAAATTCTGAGTATTCTATATTGTATAAAGAGTCTGCTACAGATATTCCCCACATCGATATCACCATCAAGTACAACCGAACACTCCCCGGTGACCTTTCCATAGCAAGTATCACTAAATATACGAGTTCAACCAATATTATTATAAGCAGTTGTTGTTTTTTCATCGTATTAAATTTAATCAGCTTAAATCCCAATTTTATATTTTCCATTCTTTTCTCCGCTCCTTTTTATATCTCATCATAACAGGTTCTTTCAACACTCTTTATAACCATGCGTACGGATATCACAGAAACCAATATTGACAACATCGTAACGATGGCAATACAAACACATTTTAACCATATGATGTTAAGACGGTCTAAAAATATCATCGCAACCATGATTCCCACGATTCCTGCACCGCCAAGCTGCGAGACTGCAAACCATACCTTCCATGCGGTATCCGTTCGCCTTGCCAGATTTATAATCGCATTTACAACAAGTCCTGTTGCAAATGTATAGAAAATCACCAAATAAGCTGTCCTTTCAAAATTCCATTTAGCGCCGCCATACAGACAACAACAAACGATACTCCAAAGAAACGCTGCAAAAATACGAATCAGGCGGAAAATCTGTTCAAATACCATTCCCTTCCATACCACCTTTTTCCATTTTCCCGATATTTTAAAATACTCAAAATGGTGACTTTTCTTAGAAATAATTCCGATGTTGAAACGGTCCAGGCTGGCTTCCATAATAAATACCGCTATCGCAACGAAATAGATTACCAAATCAATCCTTACCATATATCCTGACTTTCTTGACAACATTGCCGGAATAAAATTGGCTATGATAAACACCATACAGATATAATATACCGCTTCCAGCACTCTTTTTGTTCCCTTCGATACAAACAGCCGATATGCCTTTATATACTCTCCCATATTGCTTCCTCCTATGCTGCAAGCTTTGTATAATGCTTCATTACCGCCACACTGATTTGTGACAGAGTCGGTATTTCTGTAGAAATATCCATTCCTGAAAGCTTATCAAGGTTTTCATCTAAGCAGATTCCCTCAAACCCATACGGATTTGTCTGTATTGTATACAGAATCTCCTTTGCCTGTTCTGCATCAGCCCTGTTGCCTTTTACCATAATATATTTTTCTTTTAAATCCTCTACAAAGCCCTGCTCCACTATCTTTCCCTGTTCCATAATCATGGCATAATCTGTAATATTTTCCATATCTGCAATATTATGCGTAGAAAAGAATACACTTTTTTCTCCGCTTCCTTCATCTATATAAGCGCTTATCATCGAACACAATTTATCCCGCATCAGTGGGTCAAGCGGTGATGCAGGCTCGTCAAGCAGCAACAATTTCGTTTCTCTGGCAAATGCTGCCGAAAGTTCTACTTTCATTTTCATTCCATCAGATAATTTGCCTATTGCTTTATCTTTGCTCCGCTTTCCCTCCGGTGCTTTTACGTCCATATCGATTAATAATTGTCTGTACCTGTCATAATCAAAATGTTCAAATAAAAGCCTGCCTGCATCTCCCACCTGTTCAATCGTCCAGTTTGGCATAAAATAATTCACAGGACTTGTATAAGCTATATTTTCTCTGATTTCTTCCGGCTTCATGTTCCCATCAAAATAAATGATATCTCCCTTATAATCCAACCTTACACCTGCCAATATATTCATCAGCGTACTTTTACCGGCCCCATTTTCTCCAATCAGTGCTGTTGCAAAGCCTTTCGGAATATTAAGCGAATCTATATCCACTTTAAAACCTTTAAACTGCTTTGTAATATGACTTCCTCTTACTATACTTTCTATATTCATATCGTTTTCTCCTTTTCTTACTCTTGTGACGCAATTAATAATTTAAGTGTTTCTATCAGCTCCGTATCTGATATTCCTGCAATTCTTGCCGCCGAAATTGCATTCAACAGATATTCCTCCAGCTTACGCATATGCTGTTCCCGAAGCATCTCACTGTCCTGCGCATTGACATAATAGCCCTTTCCCTGTACGGCTGTAACAAGTCCCTGTTTTTCCAGTTCTTCATATGCCTTCATTGTTGTAATGACACTAATCCGCAAATCTTTTGCCAACCCTCTTATAGACGGAAGATATTCTCCCTGTTCCAGTTTTCCTGATAATATATCCTCCTTGAACTGGTCTGCTATCTGCTGATATATCGCAACACCTGAATTTTGTAGTATTCTCATAATTTATGCATCACCTCATTCATCATCGTTATTCTTTGTTTCGCCTAAAATTATTTTTATTGATAGGCAGATGCATTTCACACCGCCAACTGTTTATATGTTATATATACAGCATTAACACATAGGTGTCAAGCACTTTTTTATATAAAGAGAAATGAAAGACATAATTTCCTATTCGATAAAAAAATGCCTACACTTCAAAACGAAATGTAGGCATCATCTGCATGAAACATCACTCTCCTGAAAGCAGCGCCCTCGGTGCAATCTTTTTTACCTTAAGCGACATCAGACAAGCCGCGGTAAACGCAGTCAGAATAAGTCCCGCGCCTGCGATAACATTGAACAGTATCGGCACCTCAAATGTACATTTCACGATGCCTATGCCGCCTAAAAGAAGCGTAAAAAGCGGGTTTATCATAAATGTGGAAACCGTAATACCGACCACTACCCCAATAATAATCGTCGGCATAAAACTGAGCGCAGTCTGTAAAACAAGCTGTTTTGTCGTGTAACCAAGTGCTTTCAAAATACCGTAATCGCGCTTTTTGTTACCTAGTAACATTCTTACAAGCAGATACAGCACGAACAGTATAATCAGCACGCTTAACACAAGTATCACCACGACGATAGCCGTCACGAGTGATGTATATACAGAAAAGAATTCATTGATATACCTTTGAATCTTGTCGGTACCTATTATTTTATCCCCGAAACGTTCGCATATCTCGTTGTCGAACTCGTCGATATCCGTACCCTCCTTCAAATTTATGTAATTTACAATCGAGTATGAATCGGTGATTTTTTCAAACCCTTCGTTTGTCAAAAGGCAGTCCTCTCCCAGAGAATTGGCAAACTGCGTATATCCCGTAATAAGATATGTAAAGCTTTTTCCCTTGTTAGACAGCGTAATCTCCCCGCCTATCTTCAAGCCCCTGTCCCTTGCATATTTTGCACCGACTGCAGCTTCGTTCGCATATTTTGGGAAACGTCCCTCAATAACATATTCCGTATTGTTCATTTTGGAGAAATCATCAGAAAAGCTCACCCAAAGGTCCACGCCCTTGTGAACCACATAATCCTGCGAAAACTGATGACACTTTTCAATTCGGTCATCGCCCTGCATTTCCCGCACAAATTCCTCCTCGTCGCTCTTATCGACTACTACTGCATAATCTGCAGTCTCACCCAAAACCATATTCAGCATTGAATCTATATCCAGTATCACATTCTTATACATCACTCCTGCAAACACCAAAATCAGCGATAAAACAAGCATTGTAACGCACATTGTGACGTTCTGTTTCGCACCCGAAAGCGTGGTTTTCAAAGCGAGCGCAAAATTGATTGGTGCGGAGGTCTTATCCAGCGGAACGTGATTTTTCTTGAAACTATGAGTGGCAATTCCCTGACGGAGCGCGATTATCGGCTCAATCTTTTTTACACCTCTCGCTGAAAGATAAACAGCAAGCGCGACCGCTCCCACAATAACGACTATCGTTATGGCACATAAAAAGGGTAAAAATTTTATGGAATAGGGTATTCCCGTCTGCGCATCCATCATTTCAACAATATATGGGAAAACTGTATAAGACAGCACAATACCGACAACTGACGAGGCGAATGCTATCCCCGAAAACTGCGCCGTCTGCGCAGAAACAAGCTGTCGGCTCGTATAGCCTATCGCTTTTAAAGCGCCGAGGTTCTGCATGTTCTCCTTAATATAATTCACAACATTCGACGAAATAACGACAAGTGCGATAAGCATAATAACAAATGCCATTCCACTAATTATCGCGGCGCATATGTTTTGAGAAACGTACCGCGTGACAGCCAGCAGTTCATAGCAATTGCTGATAATACTCAAATCCGGAAATTTACCCATCAATGCGTCATTCATCTCTTCCCTAAATTTGCGGCTTTGGAATTTGTCCTTAAGCCTTATAGAAACACAGACTGATTTATAATTCGGATATTTATCGCAAAACTCGTTATATTTATCCTCGGTAAGAAGATAGCCGCATATGCCGCAGTTGACGCTGCCCATCGTCGCGCTGTTCACAAAACCGCAAACCATATATACCATTTCCTCATCATTTGCGGTACTCATTTTGTATTCATCGCCAATCTGATATTGATAACTTTCGTTTCCTTTAAAGATTACAGGGAGATAGATACCGCTTGTGCAATTTCCCTCCTCGACTATCTCAAATTTTCCAACTTTTCGGGAAAGCGCCGCGCCCTTTTCAATCAAAACATAGTTGTTATTATTAACGGAAGCAGTCACACAGTATTCCGCAACGTCAGCGGAATTATCAAGCTTGTTTTTCAAGAAATTAATTACTTCGTCATCAGCCTTAAAACGCAGCGTAACATGACCATCGTTCAGTCTGTCGTATGTGCGGTCGAAATTTGCCTTGTAATCAACACTTAACATAAGCCACAAATTCATCATAATTGACGCAAGAAGAACCAACACGACGATAGCTATCGTCTGTCCCCTTGCCTTACGCAGATTGGAGCGTGCAAGCAGTAAATTTCTACTCATCTTACCACCCCATTTCCGCAAGGAAAGCCGATAGCTTTTCGTGGCGTTCTCTGTCGTTCGGAGCGTACTTACCGAGTTCGCACTCGCCGAGTATCGAACCGTCCTTTAAATACAAAATTCGGTTTCCGCGGCGCGCGGAGCGCATATCGTGCGTTACCATAACAATGCTCTGCCCCTGTTCGTTGAACTCGGTAAGCGTGTTCAGAACGTCAAGTCCCGTTTGCGAATTCAGCGCGCCCGTCGGCTCGTCGGCGAACAGAATTTCCGGAGAATTTATCAGTGCGCGGACGATTCCGACTCTTTGTGCTTCGCCGCCCGAAATCTGCGTTGAAAACTTTCGCTGCGTTTTTTCAGAGATGTCCACCGCCGCAAAAAGCTCCTTTGCGCGTTTGATAAGCGCCGCCTTATCATGATTTACAAGAAGCCCCGCCGTCATGACATTATCAAAAACGCTCATCGAATCAATAAGATATATCTGTTGGAACACAAACCCACAGTGCTCCCGCCGAAAGACCGCCAATTCATCGGAGCTTAAGTCCGAAATAACCCGGTCAGCAAACGTAATCTTGCCCAAATTCGGCACGTCCATTCCTGAAAGCGCATATAGCAGCGTTGATTTTCCCGCACCCGAAGCGCCCATAATTACCGTAAAATCGCCTTTGTAAAGCTCTAAATCAATATTTTTCAGAACGTGCTGCAAAGCGCCTCCGCTTGAGAAGCTTTTGCTCAACCCCTCCGTTTTTAACAATATTTCTTTCATTGAAATACCTCCGTAATTTGTTTTTTACACGTTCTATTATTACGTTTCAATCCTTAAATGCCTTTAAGAAACCCTTAAATTTTCCTTAAATCTCCGCTAAGCATAATCAATACGGTACTCTTTAAGCCGCGTTCTCCATTTTCTATTTTCAGCTCACCTTTCATTTCCGTCATAAATCCGGACGAAATATACAGTCCAAGTCCTGCGCCGTCAATTCCTTTCGTATTGCCGCCGCGTTTGAATTTCTCTTTCAGCAACGGCAGTTCCTCCGCACTTACCCCGCCGCCGCAATCTTCGATATAAACGGCAAGCCGACCGTTATAAAGCGCAGCTTTTACCTCGATATCCGTATTTGCATATTTATAGGAGTTTGCGAAAATATTGTCGAAAACCTGCTGTAAGCGAAGCCTGTCCGCATATATCATACATTCGGGTATATCGGGTATCCGCGCCTTGTGAAAATAGTCGGCGCTTTCCAGCATACCACGCAGCTCCGCGCTCAGCATATCGGCAGGAGATACCGAAAGCTGCTGCAGCTCTTCCAACGTCGCGGAAAAAAGATTTCCCACAAGCGTGTTGATATGGTCGGCTTTCAAGATTATCTGTGCGAAATTATCTCTTGTTTTTTCATTTTCGGCAAGCGCCATGCCAAGCTCTGATACCGCCTTTATACTCGCAACAGGTGTGCGTATATCGTGCGACAGCTTCGCAACAAGCTCCTTTTTGGAAGCGTTCGCTTTTGCTTCGGCAAGCCGCGCCGCCTTTAGCTCTGTGCGCATTATGTCAAAGCTCTCCGTAAATGCACCGAAAAGATTATGTCTGTCCATTTCAAGCGGAATGTCAAGATTTCCCTCTGCAACGCGCTCTGCGAAGCCTTTCAGCTTATGAAACGGCTTTATGGCAACGCGGTTCAGGTAAAGCGCATAACCCATGCAAACCGCAAGCTGAACTGCGGCAGCTATTCCGAAAACCGCAGCAAGCGTATTCCTGTATCTGTTCAAAGCGCCAAAGCTATCGTTACACACGATGATTTTTCCGAGGACTATGCCTTTTTCCTCAATATCCAGAACCGTATCGCGGTGTGCGATTGCGGTATTTACACTCTCGGAAAGCCCCTCTTTCGTTCTGTAAACCACCTTGCCGCCACTGTCGATAACAACGTAATCAAGCCCGGTCTTGTTGACGTGAGAAGTCATATCGTACCAATCCTCACGAACCTGCTGCACTACTTCGTTCACAGCAACGGTATCCTGCATGGTTTCCCCATCATGGAACATAAACAAAATCAGCGCCGCTATTTCAAGTGCAAACACCGCTGTCAGCGCCCCCATAAAAATCCCCTTTTTCATCGCTTACCTCCGCAGAATTTATAGCCGTCACCCCACACAGTGACTATATATTGGGGAGCGCCCGGTTCACGTTCTATAGCTTCTCTAATCTTGCGGATATGAACATTAAGCGTGCCGTCGCCTGTAAACTTATCCTCCCAGACGTTCTCAAAAAGCGCCTGCTTGGAGACCACCTTATTTTGATTTTTAACAAGATACGCAAGCAGTCTGAATTCCAGTGCGGTGAGCTTTACGGGTTCTCCATAGACATATGCCGTTTTCTCGCCAAAATCAACACGAAGCCTGCCGTCATCGTACCCAGCCGTACACTGTCCATACCGTTTAAGCACCGCTTTTACTTTGGCGAGCAGCACGCCAAGCGAATACGGCTTTTGTATGTAATCATCGCCGCCGATATTCAGTGCGATTATCTGGTCGTCATCGCTTGTACGGGCGGAGATAAACAAAATCGGAATCGTAGTTTTCTCGCGCAGCTCCTTACATAATTGGAAACCGCTGTCATCGCCTAAGTTGATGTCCAGCAACAGTAAATCAGCGGCATTCTCCCGCAAAAATGTGCGGCACTCCTCCGCTGTATACACTACGGCGGTCGTCACCCCAAACATATTGAAGTATTCCGCAGTACTGTCCGCAAGCAGCTTTTCATCGTCTATTATAATGCAGTCGTATTTCATCAAGGTCCTCCAGAATTGTATTTATTATTTACTATACCATATCTCAGACAGGATAACGAGTAGGAAAGTTTTGTGTATAACTTGAAACAGGGCAATTCCCTAAAAGGAACTGCCCTTTCTATCTTTGTCTGCATCCTGCACACATTTCCACTGCAACGAAATACTATAATTATCTTTCGTCTGTTTCACAATGCATTTTCCCTTCATTTGTTCCATCATAACATGAATGTTTCTGACGCCAACCCCTGTACTGTCAGATTTCTTCTTATGCTTTATGATTCTGTTTGCAAACTGAATTGTAAAAGTATCATTTTCACAATTCACAGTCAGCACAACAGGCTCTGCCTTATCTGCATATTTTAAAATATTTGCGCTTATATTATCCAAAATCCTGCATATATAATCTGTGCATATGCGTACAGAGCCGACATGCCAGCATACCTTGCATGATGTTTCAAAGCCGTTTATATGCAGAAAATCAATGATACCGGACAGAGCATCTTCAAATGCATACTGTATCGTACACTCTTCCAAAATTACGGTAACTTCTTCCTTTGACAACAAAAAACGTTCAAAAAGCCGGTCTGACATACATTTTATCTGAGCCACCTTATTTCTTCCCTTATCCAAATATGCATGAAACTGCTCGTCATTTTCATATTTTCCTTCATGAAGCAGCTCCAAATAAAGATTAAGCGCTGTAAGAGGTGTACGCAGGTCATGTGAAACTGCCACCACAAGGTCATCATTTGCCTTTCTCATTTCCTCCTGCTGCTCCATATTTTTCAAAAGTGTAAGGCGCATCTCGTTTAATCCATCGGCAAGAGAACTGATTTCGTCAGTCCCTTCTACAGTAATTTCCTTATCCAGTCCCCCTGTTTCCAATACTTTTATTTCCTGCTCCAGTTTTTTTACATAAATAATCTTTTTTCTGATAAATATCATAAAGATAATAATGAACACAATAACGGATATCATGATTTCTGCAATCATCGCATTGATATATATTTTTCTATCGAAGCTTCCATAAAGAGAAACCTCTGCCTTACCATCTGCAAACAGAAGAGTTCGCTTTACAAACATACTGCCGCTTCCAAAACCGTCTGTCAGTACAAAACTGTCTGTCTTGATATCCTCTGCCTGATTAAGTATATTTTCCACATTTTCATTATCTGTACAAAACATCAATTCTACGGAATTATATGTGCTGCAACCATCTTTTGAAATATGAAGCAGCAAATATTCCATATGCTTTTTATTTACCCATAAGTCAAGCTGCTTCCTGTCTGTTGTTTTGATGTTATTTTCAGAAACATATTGCTCCAACTGGCTGATTGCCTGATTACTCTTTTTTTCAATATAGGCGGCGCTGTCCAAATGTGTGCTTATGAAATATGTAACACCTGTATTCAGCGCAAAATATAACATTATTCCGGCTAAGGCAGAGAGTACGACTGCAAGTAATGTCTCTCCGATAAGACCTCGGGTTATTTTATTCAAACCGATACCCCTTTCCCCATACCGTTTTTATATGCTCCGGCATATCAGGATTTCTCTCTATCTTCCGGCGAAGCTTACGGATATGTACCATAACCGTATTATTTGAGGTGTACACATAGGGTTCCTCCCACACGCTTTCATATAAATTCCGGGCTGAAAATGTCTTCTTAGGATACTGCATCAGCAAAAGCAGGATTTTGTATTCCAGTTCCGTTAAATCCGCTTCCCTATCGTCAACCCATACCTCATTGAAAGCGGTATGAATGCGAATGTTGTTCATCGCAATTATTGTATTTGAAAGCGTATGCGTATCCGTTTTATTTTCTTTTCCTTTATAAACATGATATCGCCGTACCAGCGCTTTGACTCTTCCCAAAAGCTCTGCATAAGAAAATGGTTTTATAAGATAATCATCTCCGCCTGCCATCAAACCAAGTAGCCTGTCCGATTCCCCTGATTTTGCAGTCAGAAACAGAACCGGAACGTATGAGCGTTTACGAATTTCCTCACAGGTCTTTATTCCTGATATGCCCGGCATCATTATATCTAATATTACCAAATCCATTTCATCATCTAATATTGCAAGCCCATCTCTGCCATTTCCTGCCTCTTTTATGACATAGCCTTCGCTTTCCAGCAAAATTCGTATTCCCTCTCTGATATCTTCATCATCTTCTATCAGCAAAATCGTTGTCTTATCCATCGTTTTCCTCTTGTTCCGTCTGTTTTTTCTTTATATGAAAACCTAACTGTATCGCTCCTGTCGGACACTTTTCCCTGCATGCACCACACCTAATACATTCCATACTGTTTGGTGTTTTTACAGGATTGATATCCATATGACAAGCCTTTGCACATTTGCCGCAGCTTATACATTTCTCCTTATCAATCTCCAAATGATAAAAGCTTACCTTGTTCAGCAGTCCATAGATTGCCCCAAGCGGACACAGTACCTTACAAAAAAATCTGAAAACAAATACACTTCCTATTATAACTATCCCTAATATAACTGCTTTCAGTGAAAACAATGCGCCAAGCATCTTTTTCAGTTCCGGGTGGGTACTTAAGAGCGGAACTGCCCCAAATAATGTCCCGGAAGGACATATGTATTTGCAAAATGCAGGTGCGCCCATTCCCGCAGCATTTGTAACTGCTATCGGAAGAATAAGCACAAATACTACAAGTATCACATATTTGATATACTTTACCCATTTCGGAAGCTTGCACTTTGGCGAAGGTATCTTATGCAGCAATTCCTGTACAAGTCCAAAAGGACAGATAAATCCGCATATGAATCTTCCAAATAAAACGCCTGCCGCCAATAAAAAACCGACTACATAAAAGCTGAATTTAAAATTCATTGAACCTGACACAACCTGAAGCGCACCGATTGGACACGATACAGAAGCCGCCGGACACGAATAACAATGAAGTCCCGGATTACAGAATCGCTTCCATTTACCTGTATAGAGTTTTCCAGTCTTCATATTGCATACATGAATATTAGACAAACCAAATGCGGCAATCTGTATCAGCTTACGTTTTACTGCCTGCCTTATCGCCATTTCATCACCCCAGTCCGATACATTCGAAGCAGATATTAACTGCTTTTTTCAAAATTACGCCAACTTCACCGCGATAAAGCCCATAGACAATAAATGAAACTGCTGTCAACAAAAGTACAATCTGTATTCTTTTTTTCAGCTTTATCTTATTGTCCATTGATATATCCCTCCACAAAATCTTTATATGCCTGTACATCTGCCCCCATAACAGGCTCTCCAACCATATAACCATTTTTGTCTATAAATATTGTCGTAGGGACTCCTACCACATTACTAAGCAGTTGTGTAAAATCGTCATTTCCGATAAGCTGTGTATAATCTGCACCCGTCTTTTCTACAATCTCTTTGGCAATATTTACCTGCTCTGTATCATCATAGCTGTTGACATCACATAAAAGTCCTATAAGCTGAACATTTTCAGACATATTTTTGCTCCATTCAGAAAGCTCCGGAAGTTCGCCAATACAAGGCTCACAGAAAGTTCCCCATATATTCACAACCGTTAAATCCTTTCCGGCAAGCAGTTCATTCGTAACATCATTTCCATAAATATCTTTTGTGGCAAATTGAGGAAATGCTTCTTCACTTGTTGCAAAATCCTGCTTTTCTTCCTCTTCCACCGGTATATATTTAATATTCCTGACTAACTCATCAACATATCCGATACACGCTTCTAAATTACTGCTTTCTTCAGCGCTGAAGCCTTCTTTGGAAATATTGCCTTCGCGGTTAAAGAGATAGACATATCCGTCATTTTCTCCTAACAGCTCTGTATTTTCATTCATAGCTATCTCATCCAGTGTTTTACCTTCGTCTAGCTGTGCTTCGTATTCTTCTTTCTTCACAAGTAAAACAGATGCCAGAAACTGCATATCCTGCCCTTCATTCTGTCCCATATATACAATGAAAAAAGTCCTACGGTTAAACGGGTCTGCTGCGGCTATGCCATACATACCCATATCAAGATATTCTTGCGGTATTTCTGCAACAATTCCGCAAAACGGACATTCCGGCTCATAAGCGCCCATTTCCAAATCGGTGTTCTCACCTGAAATGTCATCTAAATTCCCATTCTCCGAGGTATCTGTAACGGACTGGGCAGTAGTTGACGACGTATCCTTTTCAGAACTTACGCCGCATCCTGTTAACCCCAGCATTGTCAATGACAAACTCATAAGCATTAAGCATCCATAAATTTTCTTTCTCATAAACAGCCTTCTTTCTACTACAATTTATTTTATCACGTTATCAATCAACATGAACAATCATAGTTTTATGGGTAAATCTTAAATAAATATATACGAATATCTTAATATTTCTGAAAGTATTTTTCAACATGGCAGATATGGAAACATTTTATAAACCAATTTCATCTTTACTTATTATTTTTACATGTTATACTAAAAAAAATCATAAAATTCAGGTTTACGCATTTATAACCTGTACATATGATGATATTTTTATCTAAGTCAGATAAGACTGCGATAAATGCTCCGCAAGGATGTGCGGGCAAGTTTTGAATGTAGTAGGAGAACGAAAAGATGAAAGATACTATCGAAATCAGGTGGCATGGCCGGGGAGGTCAGGGTGCCAAGACAGCAGCGCTTCTGCTTGCAGATGTTGCATTTAAAACAGGCAAATATGTTCAGGGATTTCCTGAATATGGTCCGGAAAGAATGGGCGCGCCGATTACAGCTTATAACAGAATAAGCAGCGAGCCTATCAGAGTTCATTCAAACATCTATACCCCTCAGTATGTGGTAGTTGTTGACGAATCCCTTATCGGTTCAGTTAATGTAACCGGAGGACTTCGTTCCGATGGTGCAATTATTATTAATACGCCTAAGAGTGCAGAAGAAATTACCCCTGCCCTAAACGGTTATAGCGGCAAGGTATACACGCTTGACGCAAGAGCGATATCCATGCAGACTTTAGGTAAGAATTTTCCAAATTCACCTATGCTTGCTGCAATCGTAGCTGTAAGCGGAGTTATGAATAAGGATGATTTTCTTGCAGATATGAGGATTTCTTATCAACATAAATTTGCGAAAAAACCTGAAGTAATAGACGGAAATATGAAAGCCTTGGAGCTTGCATTCAAGGAGGTAATGAAATAATGAAAACTGATGTAAGTAAAATAAACGAAAAGAGCAAATGGCAGGATATAACGCCCGGCAATCAGATATACGGCGGCGGCACTTCAAAGGAATTTAATACAGGAGAATGGAGAACCTCCACACCTGTGCTTGATGAAGACAAATGCGTACATTGTCTGCTGTGCGCCCCAGTCTGTCCTGACAGTTGTATCCCCGTTGCAGACGGCAAACGTCTTGCATTTGACCTTGAGCATTGTAAAGGCTGTGGTATCTGTGCATACCAGTGTAAATTTGGCGCAATATCTATGAAGGAGGGCAAATAAAATGGCAATCAGAGAACGTTTATCAGGAAATGAGGCTGTCGCATATGCAATCAAGCAGATTAACCCGGATGTTATGCCGGCATTTCCTATCACTCCTTCAACAGAAATACCGCAGTTTGTTTCAACATTCATTTCTAATGGAGAAATTGATACGGAATTTATTCCTGTGGAAAGTGAGCATAGTGCGATGAGCGCTGCAATCGGTGCGGAAGCAGCAGGCTGCCGTACGCTTACGGCTACTTCGTCATGTGGTATGGCGCTTATGTGGGAGGAGCTTTATGTTGCAGCCTCCAACAGGCTTCCGCTTGCGCTTGCACTTGTAAACAGAGCTTTATCCGGTCCTATCAATATCAACTGTGACCACTCAGACAGTATGGGGGCAAGAGATACAGGCTGGATTCAAATATATGCAGAGAATAATCAGGAGGCTTATGACAACTTTATACAGGCATTTCGGATTTCCGAGCATAAAGACGTACGTCTTCCTATTATGATTTGTCAGGATGGTTTTATCACAAGCCATGCAGTAGAAAATATTGAGCTTATTGAAGATGACAGGGTTAAAGCATTTGTCGGTTCTTATGAGCCTGAACAATATCTGTTAAATCCTGATATGCCTATGGCTGTCGGTCCATATGCTACATCACCATATTATATGGAAACGAAAATGGCACAGAACACCGCTATGAAAAATGCAAAGCAGGTTATCCTCGATATTGCAAAGGAATTTGAGGAAATAAGCGGCAGGAAATACAGCTTCTTTGAGGAATATCGTCTTGATGACGCCGACTATGCGATTGTTATAATCGGTTCGGCTGCCGGTACTACAAAGGAAGCTATTGACGAGCTTCGTGCAGAGGGTAAAAAGGTTGGCCTTCTTAAAATCAGAGTATTCAGACCTTTCCCCGGTGATGAGATTGCAAAGGCACTCTCTCATACAAAAGCTGTCGCAATCTTAGACAGAAGCGAAGGCTTCCGGGCGGGCGGCGGCCCTCTCTCGGCCGAGGTCAAAGAGCATCTGTATGATATCGGCGCCAGCACAAAGGCTGTCAGCTATATATATGGTCTTGGTGGTCGTGACTACAGAGTAGATGACGCCAAAAAAGTATTTGCCGAGCTTTATGACATGATAGAAAACGGAATTGAAATTCCACAGTATCAATATATAGGACTTCGGAAATAGGAGGTAAGATGAAATGGCATATAATTTTAAAGAAGTAATGAACAAGCCTGAGCGTCTTGCTCCAGGTCATAGAATGTGTGCAGGCTGCGGCGGTACTATCGCTGTCAGAACTGTTCTTCGTGCTTTACATGAGGGGGACAAGGCAGTTATCGGAAATGCTACCGGCTGTCTGGAGGTTTCTTCATTTATGTATCCATATACAGCATATGAGGACAGCTACATTCACAATGCATTTGAAAATGCAGGTGCTACGCTCTCCGGTGTTGAAACAGCATACAATGTATTAAAGAAAAAGGGAAAATTAAATGACACTTATAAATTCATCACGTTTGGCGGTGACGGCGGTACTTATGATATCGGTCTGCAATCACTTTCAGGTGCTATGGAGCGTGGACATGACATGGTTTATGTCTGCTATGATAATGGTGCTTATATGAACACAGGCATACAGCGTTCATCTGCGACACCGATGTATGCTGATACAACAACTACGCCTGTTGGAAAAGTATCAAATGGTAAAATGCAGAACCGAAAAGACCTTGCACAGATTATCGCTGCTCATGACATTCCTTATGTTGGACAGTCAACGCTGCTTGGAAATATGCGGGATTTATATGAAAAATCGGAAAAGGCTATCTATACGCCGGGCGCTGCCTTCTTAAATGTAATGGCGCCTTGTCCAAGAGGATGGCGATATCCTACTGAACAGATTATGGACATATGCCGACTGGCTGTTGAAACCTGCTACTGGCCTTTATTTGAGGTCATAGAAGGAAAATGGAGTCTCTCTTATGAACCAAAGAACAAGCTTCCGATTGAAGATTTCCTCAAAACACAAGGTCGTTTCAAACATCTGTTTAAACCTGAAAATGAACATTTACTTGTTCAATATCAGGAGGAGGTAGACCGCAGATGGGAGGATTTGCAGTTTAGGTGTTCTAAGAATTAAACATTACATAAAAACAAGGTACAGACTTGAAACAGAATTCAGTTTGTACCTTGTTTTCTTTATCTTTATTTTTATTGCCCATACAACAAAAAAACCTAGAGCTAGCACTCCAGATTTCTTTGACTCACTTGGAATAATAATCGCTTTTCTTAGCTGACTTCATAGTACCACTATTTTTTCCAAAAATCAACCCGCAAATATTGATTCTTATTTCCAGCACTTTTCTATTTTTCTAAGCACCGATTTCGGCAATATATGTCTTTTGGACACATTTGTGCAAACAATCTTTCCAATCGGTTTCATGCCTGCTGTCTTGAAAAATTCATCCATATTACGAATTGCGCCCCTGCTTTGTCCAAATATCCATGAAAATGGTGCAGGTGTATTGCAGGATGTCATAAGCATATACTTTTTCCCTTTTAAACGCGGTTTTGGAAAAGTGCTTGTTTCTTCCATCGCAACCCCTAACAAACGGTCAAATAAATTTTTTACCGGAGCAGAAACATTTGCCCAATACACCGGAGATGCAAGAATAACAATATCACATTTTTGCAGCAAATCACTAATATCCTGTATATCATCTTTTAAGACACATTTTCTTGTATTAAGACAGGTTCTGCACCCTGTGCAATAGGAAATATGCTTTTCATACAGGTTTATCCTTGATACCGTATATCCGGCCTCCTCTGCTTTTTGAATTGCATGATTGAACATAGCTGCGTTCGTTCCTTTTGAATGAGGACTTCCCAAAATAGCAAGTACCATTTTCTGGCTCATCTATAGACCTCCTTATTCACAATCGATTGATAAAGTACATCAAATCCATATTTCAGGAATTGGCTTTTTGATAATCCCATTGAACTTTCTATATATTCTTCTTTATTGGAAGCCAGTTGAACAAAACCGGATAACATTCCCCAAAAAGCAAACACAGTGGGAACAATTTCTATATCACTCCTCAGTTCACCGTTTTCAATGCCTTGCAGCAAAAATTTTTTTAACATTTGATTGATTTCTTCGCCCACCTGATAGGTTTCTTTTTCCTCCGGCAAATAATCATGTGCGTCAAAATCAATATTAATTTTATCCAACACCATCTTAAAATAAAAGGGAAATTCCGCCTGATACTGCGTCAGCCCCTGACAAATAAGGTCATATCTTGCTCTTGTATCTTCTTCCTGTTGTAAAGCCGAAGCGATATAAGCACAAAGTTTTTTCATACTGGTCAATACCAAAAAAACAATAATTTCTTCTTTGTTCTCAAAATACACATATAAGGTTGCCTTACTGTAACCTGCGGCTTTTGCGATATCATCCATAGAAGTTGCTGTAATCCCTTTTTCCATAAACAATATCGAAGCAGCAGATGAAATATTTTCCCGATGAACACTTTTCGGTTCTTTTTTTCTTCGTGCCATTACGAATCTCCTTATAATTAAACTATTAGTTTAATTATAAGGCGAAAGCATCTTTTTGTCAACAGGCAATCGTTCCTATGCCCTTTTCCCCATACGTTTCGTTTCCCGTAACAACAATACCGCTGCTAAAATAAATGCCGCAGCTTCAGCAATTGGTCCTGCCCATAGAAGTCCTGTAAGTCCAAATATTTTTGCCAGCAACAGCAAAGACGGAATATAGAAAATCACCTGCTTGCCAAGTGATATAACAGTTGCCAATGCCGGTTTGCCAATCGACTGAAAAAACGAACCCGCGCAAATCTGAACACCGCCGACAAAACTGCACATAAGATAAATTCTAAAGCATTTTACTGCAAATTCCTCATATAGGGGAGAGCCTGTGCCAAAAATATGTATTAGCTGCAACGGAAAAATCATATAGGTAATCCAGGCTGCCGCCATTACAACGGTTGACGATAGCAGCATCAGCTTAAGCGTTTTCATAACGCGGTCATATTTTTCTGCACCATAGTTAAATCCCAAAATAGGTCTGCCCGCACTTGATATTCCCAGCGCAATTGACAGAAACAGCATCGAAACCTTCATACACAATCCAAATACGGTAATGGGGATGTCCTCGCCATATTTTGATAAAGCGCCATAATGGTTAAACAAATTATTAGATACCATTCCAATAATGGTAGCCGTCATTGTATTCAGGCAGCTTGCTACACCCAGTGTCGCCAATTTAACTGCAACAGAAAATTGAAACCGAAATGATTCCCTCGTAATTTTAATATTTTTAAAACGAAATAAATATGCAATATTCAGTACAAGGTTAATAAACTGACTGATGACAGTTGCAAGCGCCGCCCCTTTGACACCCATTTTAAATACAAAAATAAACAACGGGTCAAGCCCGAAATTTAAAATGGAGCCTGCCATCATTGAAAACATCGCATAGGTAGGGCTTCCATCTGCACGAATAACTCCATTTATAATAATGGCAACAATAACAAATGGAAAACCAATCGCTGTAATCGAACCATAATCCAACGCATATGGAAGAATATTGTCTGTTGCACCAAAAAGTCGGCACAGCGGACTCAGGCAAACAAAAACCACGACAGCCAACATGATACTTACGCCAGCACCTGCTATTACCGCATTTCCAACAGCCTTTGAAGCCTTTTGCGGTTCTCCCTTGCCAAGATTTAAGCTGAAATATGTCGCAAGACCATCTCCAAACAACGCTGCCAGTGCAATTGCAACAGTAGAAATCGGCGCAATAATATTTGTAGCGCCATTTCCAAGCATCCCAACGCCCTGTCCAATAAAAATCTGATCAACCATGTTATAAAGCGAATTGATTATCATTGAAATAACACCTGGTATAGCAAAGCTCCTCAACAGCTTCCCAATTCGCTCCGTTCCAAGTGGATTGACAGCATTTTGTGTTTCACTCATAAAAATTCCTCCTTTATATAGATAGAATTCTAATTATTACTGCGCACAAAATCGCTTATGAAATCGAAGAATTATTGAATATTTTTTGCCATTCTTTCTATTACGGATTCATAAACTGCTAAATCAGCTTCGGAAATTCCAACAAAAAGACTTTCATTATATTTGTCAATACGTTTTGAAATTTCAGATTTGATATCCAATGCCTTTTGCGTTGGAATTAAACGCTTATAACGGGCATCAAAGCCTGCGGTTTCCCTTCGGATATAACCGGCAGCTTCTAAATTGTTGATAAGACTCACCACTGAAGAGCCTCTTATTGAAAGAAGCAGCTCCAAATCTTTTGGAAAAATATCACCAATTTCATACTTCTCCATGATATACCCAAGCGTTACTGCCTGCATTACAGTTAATACTGAATCTTCAAAATATGCAGAAAAATGTAATTTCATCAGGCGGTTTAAACGCTCATGCTTGCTTGTTAATTCTTTATAATTCATTTAAGTTTCCTCTTAATAATTAGAATTCTACTTAATAAAATATTATATAAACGATATTTTGTCAATATCGCTCTGTACATATTATCTTTTAAAAACCTTCTCTATATTGTAAATTGGCACCCAGAATATTCAAATCCCGGATGCCAATGAATCCTTTTTCAGTATATGTATCTTAAAGTCTTGTTACATTTGCCGCCTGAAGGCCTTTTTCTCCATCGACTACTTCAAACTCTACCTTATCGTTTTCTTCCAGCACCTTAAATCCATCCATATTCAAAGCTGAAAAATGAACAAATATATCTTTTCCTTCTTCATCACTGATAAAGCCATATCCTTTTTTTGCATTAAACCATTTTACTGTTCCTGTCTTCATTTTGTATTCCTCCTAAAAGCTTGCAACGAATTCATTCGTCTTGTTATAACCGCAAAAAAGACACAGAGCTGTATGCTCTATGCCTCTTTGCATTTTCATCCTATATTATATTGCGTGTCTGTAATAATTGCAAGCTATTTTTGCTTATTCCTTGAAGTCCCTGTTGCAGTTCCTTTTGCAGTTCCTCTTGCAGACGATACTACGGCCTGCTTCGTTTCTGCTTGTGGTGCGGCAGCCTTTTTCTTTGCAGACGACTTCCTGGATACCGTTTTCTTTACTGCAACTTTATCAGGCAGTTCTTTTTTTCTCACTGGTACAGCGTCTGTATAATCATATTCAAATATCAGCGTCGAAAGCGGTGGTACATTCACTTTTATGCTGTATGGCATCCTGTCTGTTGCGATATCCTGCGCTTTTAAAGGCTGCGTATTCAGTCTGCCCCTGCCGCCAAACTGAATATCATCAGAATTCAAAATTTCCTTATAAGTTGTATAACATGGAACAGGTATCTGGTATCCTGGTCTTTCAACAGGTGTAAAGTTGCATACAAAAAGCAGTTGCTTCTTTGCAGTAGAACCTCTTCGCACAAATGAAATAATACTCATGTCAGGGTGGTCGCAGTCTGTCCATTCAAATCCTATTGCTTCACAGTCATTTGCATATAACGCATCATTTTCATTATATAATTTATTAAGCGCCTTTACATATCGCTGCATTCCCTGATTAAGCGGATTGTCAAGAACAAACCAGTCAAGGCTTCTTGCTTCACTCCACTCTCTAGGCTGGGCAAATTCCTGTCCCATAAATAAGAGCTTCTTACCCGGATGACCATACATATAGCCATAAGCAGTTCTTAAGTTTCCAAACTTATCTTCTTCACTTCCCGGCATCTTATTTATCATTGAACATTTCAGATGCACGACCTCATCATGCGATAATACCAGAATATAATTCTCTGCATAGGCATACGACATACTAAATGTAAGCATATTCTGATTATCTTTTCTGAAATATGGGTCCATCTTCATATATTCAAGGAAATCGTTCATCCAACCCATATTCCATTTGAATGTAAATCCTAATCCTTTCAAATCAACAGGCGCAGTTACTCCTGCCCATGCAGTTGACTCTTCCGCTATTATATAGACGCCCGGATATTTTTCTTCCATAATCTTATTAATATTCTGTAAAAGCGCGATGGCTTCATAGCTTTCATTTCCGCCGTCTTTGTTTGGAAGCCACTGTCCGTTTTGTTTTCCATAATCCAGATAAAGCATTGATGCAACAGCATCTACACGCAATCCGTCTATATGGAACTTATCCACCCAGAAAAGTGCATTCGCAGTCAGGAAATTGATAACCTCTGTTCTTCCATAGTCAAATATATATGTTCCCCAGTCAGGATGTTCCCCTCTTCTGGAGTCCGGATGTTCATATAACGGCATACCATCAAATCTTCCAAGTCCATGTGCATCTCTTGGAAAATGTGCAGGAACCCAGTCAAGAATAACACTGATTCCCCTGCTATGCATATAATCAACAAAATACATAAAATCATCAGGCGTTCCATATCTGCTGGTAGGTGCATAGTAGTTTGTTACCTGATAGCCCCATGAACCATCAAAAGGATACTCTGCTATACCCATCAGTTCAATATGTGTATACCCCATATCTTTAATATAATCCGCTACCATCGGTGCAAGCTCTCTATAACTGAAAAATCCATTATCAGAGTCTTCTACTTTTTTCTTCCATGAGCCAAGATGCATCTCATAGATAGCCATTGGCTCTCTCATCCGGTCTGTTCTTCCATGTTTATCTCTTTTCGTAATCCATTCGGTATCTTTCCACTTATACTTCGTTAAATCTGCAACAACGGAGGCATTGTCAGGCCGCATCTGCGCCTGATTACCATATGGGTCACTCTTATATAACAGCTCCCCATATCTGGTTAATATCTGATATTTATATACTGCCCCCGGCTTCACGTCCGGTATGAACAACTCATATATTCCACTTGTAGATTTTAGCTGCATTGGATTTAACATACCATCCCACATATTAAAATCCCCAACGACGCTGACTCTTCTTGCATGAGGCGCCCATACGGCAAAATATGTTCCCTTTACACCATCAATCGTCATCGGATGCGCGCCGAATTTTTCGTAAATTTTATAGTTGTTCCCCTCTGCAAAAAGATAAGAATCAAACTCTGTTATCTGCGAGTCAAATGCATATGCATCCGCGGTATCGACTGTAGTTCCATCTTCATATGTTGTAACGATGCGATATTGATTTCCCATATATTCTTTTTTTGCAAAATATATGGCAAAAAATCCCTCGTCGGTAATTTTCTCCATCACATGCACCTTTTTCCCTGCAGCAGAGGTTACTTTTACTTCTGCCGCATGCGGTCTGAATACCGTAATAATCTGTCCCATTCCATAATCATGAATACCCAGCAGATGCTTCGGTGCATTCAGTTTTCCTTCCATAAGCTCATCATAAAGCACCCAGTTAATCCATTCATCAATTCTTTTTCTCATATAACCCTCCCATTATGTCAAAATTTATGTGGCTTAGACTTTTTTAAACATACGAGCCTTATCAGTATGGTAACCAAAAAGCCTGCCAATATCGTACCTGCATACATCGCAAACATTTTCAAAGCTGTACCATATGGTATTATTTGTGCAAATGCGTCTTCACCTGAAAAAAATATGGTATAATCGTTATTAAATACCATCTTTTTAATACCGAAAAGAACTCCGTTTCCGGAAAGCATCATCATAATAATACCCGCTGCACCTATAATGAGTCCCGCAGTTCCACCCCATACAATACACTCATAAAGTCTTCTTTTTTTTACTACCAAAAAGCATATAACAAGTACCACAATAGAAAAAAACATGCCATTTCCGGCCTGTGTTTTTATTCCATTGAGTATCTCCAATTTATTCACATTATCCTCTGACAGAGCAATTTCCCCATTCTGAAATCCTGCTTTATTTCCACTGTCGAAACCATCACTTATCACACTATACGCAAGCCATGCCTCAAAATCTGTTAATTTTTGAACACTCCCATCAACCATCGTAACGGACGGCTCCTCTTCTCCTATAGAACTGTATTTCTCCTGCGGCACGTTTCTTACTGCAAACATCAATACAATCGCCGTCGAAATAATCAACATGACTACCGAAACAGCCATAATCACCTGAAAAATTTTATACTTAATCATTTATTACACTCACTTATTATATTTCTCTTTTTCATTTCATATGCTTTCATTTTATCATTTCCCGCCTTTAATGTAAAGAACAGCGCCTATCATTTGTGTTGAATAAGTTTCATATAAAATATTATTTTCTACTTGACAATATATGGTCTTTCCTCTATTATTGAGTAGTATGTTTACATTGAATTGTCCGTGTCCGGTTTTAATGTAAAACCTTATGATAACAATACTATTTAGATGGAGGTAACCGTTTTGGCTAATATTAAATCTGCAAAGAAAAGAATTGATGTAATTAACACAAAAACATTAAGAAACAAGATGATTAAATCAAAAGTTAAGACTGTTGTTAAGAAGGTTGAAGCTTCTATAGCTGCTGGTGATAAGCAGGCTGCTCAGGCAAACTTACTTGTGGCAATTTCAGAAATTGATAAAGCTGCTTCAAAGGGCATTTACCACAAGAATAATGCTTCCCGTAAAGTATCACGTCTTACAAGCGCTGTTAATAAAATGGCATAATTGAATCATATACGATTAACATATATATTCATTGACGATGTTGGCTGCACAAAATCAATGATACACGAAAAAAACTGCCATAACCCAGGCAGTTTTTTTCGTGCAATAACGTATTGCCAATTCCTTTTCATTTATTTCGCCTTACTTAAATCCACTATCAAAAGCTCTATCGCGATTATATCTGTTGTTTGCCCCGTTTTTATTCTGTAATCTATATTCTGACACTGGTCCACGATACATTTTATTTCATCAACCGAATAATAGCTGCACTGGTCACGATACTTCTTCACCGACCATGCCGGTACTCCGATTACAGAAGCAGTCTGCGCATCATTCTTTCCCTCCGCTAAACACAGCTTTGTTTTCAGCATCATATCAAACTGTCTGACTATCAGAAAAAGAATCCGCATAGCCGGTTCTCTGTTATCAAGCAATTCATGATACAAATGAATCGCCTTCGTCTGATTTCTCCTTGCGATTGCTTCCATCATATCAAATACCTTACTTTCAGAACCCGTAATACATACATTCTTTACATCCGCAATTGTTATCCGTTCCCTGTCATACGCATAGCAGATTACCTTTTCAATTTCGTTTTTAATACACATCATATCTGATGCGGCGGCTTCCATAATCAGAAATACCGCGGCATCCTCGATTTCTTTGCCAACGGCTTTCACTTGTGAGCGAATCCAGATTGCCATAGTCCTGTCATCGGGCGTATCAAAACATAAGGCCTCTCCAACAGACGATACCGTCTTAAATAATTTATTTCTTTTATCTATCTCTGTTTCTGCAAATACCACGATTGACGTATCAGGAATATTTTTCAGTTTTTCAGCGAAAGCTTCACAGCTCGTCTTAAACAAACCGCTCCCTTCTATTAATACGACGCGCCTTTCGGCAAGAAACGGAAAGGTTTCGCAAAAGTCTACAACTGCTGCGGTATCCGTTTTCTCCCCTATATACTTTGCAAAATTCATTGTATCATTGATATCTGTTATGGCATCAAGAAGTTTATCCCTATATTGGTTAATCAGATATTTCTCATTTCCATATAATAAATAAATCCTTGCAAAGCTGTTGTTTTTAATATGTTCATTGATAACAGCCATTCCATTTTTTTCCGTCTGTTTTTTTACTGCCATACAAGATTTCCTCCCACACTGCTCTGTATCATCGGTATATGTGATATTCTATATCGGATATGATTATTGTGTCAATTCAAATATTACAGCACCCATCCTGTCTGTTCGTAATACCGTTGTTGTGATTTGACGAAACCGTTCCAGCGTTTCCGGATGCGGGTGCCCATAGGAATTATCCGTTCCACAAGATATAACGGAATAATCAGGGTTTACCGCCATCAAAAATTCCATACTGCTCGAATATCTTGAGCCATGATGTGCCACCTTTAAAATGTCCGCGTTAATATCGTATCCCCCCGCAAGGATTTCCTTTTCTGCATCTGCCCCGATATCCCCTGTAAATAAAGCCGATACCTCCGCTGTCGTAAGCTTCAATACAAGCGACAATGAATTGGTATCACAGGCTGATAGTGCCGCTGATGGCGACAGACATTGTATGGCAAGCTGATGGTTACTCCGCCCTTCTTCCCAAAACATATCGCCTGCTTTCATGTACATGACATTGATACCCCTTTTTTCTGCCGCAGCAATCAGACTGTTTAAGGCTTCCCGGTCTGCATATACAGCAACAATCAGATTTTTTATTTTTATCCCGATATGGTCTTCCCCAAGCAGATATTTGACACCTGATAGATGGTCTTCATCTCCATGCGTTATAAAAACATAATCAATGCTGCTCATTCCGTAATATTTGATAGCCGGAAGCATAACAGTCTCCCCAAGTTTTTTATTTGTCACAGAGCCGCCGTCTATCAGAATATTCGTTCCCTGCTTCGTTGTAATCAGTATTCCGTCTCCCTGACCTACATCAAGGAATACAATCCGAAACCGCGCACGAAAGCCAAGAACAGATATAACGATAACGGTCAGCGTTACAATGAGTTCAAAGAAAATCGCCTTTTTTCTGCTCCTCCTGCAATCTCCATTTAATTTGTACAGCACATACAGTGTAAGCCCAAGCCACAGATAATAAGCCGCCAATACAGTTGTCCTGATATGTCCTGTATTGATACTGCTGTATGGCAATTTTTCAAATAACCGACAGAGCATATCATAAAATGCCAGTATCCCTTTTGCAGGAGCGGCTATAAACCCTGCAATCGGCGGAAACAATGCCCCCGCAATTACAGAAAGGATACCTGCTGCAAATACGAATCCCACGCATGGCACAACAATCAGATTCAGCAATACCCCGTACAGTGGAAATTCATAATAGAAATAAATGATAACCGGCATGGTTACTATATTGATGGACAAACTAATCAATACCGCTGATATGATTTTATGCGCTGCTGCATTTCCAAGAAATTCCTTTATGCAGGGAAAGACTGCGCCAATCGCAAAGACTGCCCCAAAAGACAATAAAAATCCTGCGTCACCAATCACATATGGATTTATCATACATAGCACGATACCTGACAAACCAAGCGAGGTAAGCATATCAGCGCTTCTTCCTATGATTCTGCCAACGATATCTACGGTCATCATCAGGATGGCTCTGATTGTGGAGACTGCAAGTCCTGTCAATAACCCATACAATATGATTATGATTATCGAGATTAGTCCTGATACAACATAGGAACCTGTCCATTTTCTCAATTTCCGAAATAGACTCATGCCAAGCAGTGCTATGTGAAGTCCCGATATTGCTAAAATATGTGCAATTCCATTTCGTTGATACAGCCTTTTGGTATCTGCATCGATATCCCCTTTATCCCCAAGAAGCATAGCCTTTATGATTGCGCCGTCAGATGGAGCAAAAATTCTGTCAATGATACTGGAAGTCTTATTTCTCAGCATATAAAGCGCCTGTTTGATATTACTGTATCCAGCTTCTGTCCCAATCAGCTCTCCGTCATATACAAGAAAATAGATTCCGCGGTTTTTATAATACTTGACAGCATCAAATTCTCCCGGATTTGTCGGCGCATCAGGACATTTCAGACTGCCCCTGATGGTTACTCGCTGTCCGATTTTCAAATCTGTTATATCCTGTATATAAATACAGGTTTTCGTACGGCCTTTATAAACAGTTTCCTCCGCTATCCCATTTTTTACAATCCGCGTACAATTCATATAAACCTTGTATCCCGATGAAGTCTGTCTTATATCCGATAGTTCTCCATATACCATTCCCGTCAACGCTTCCTGCCCCGATAACAGAACTTCCATAACTTTCTTTTCATTTGCAGCGCTGATTTGTACATTCGTATACCCGGCTGCCGCAATCAGCAGCCATAAAAAGCTCAGCTTGATACAATAAAAAACAAAGGCTGTTCCTTTTCTTTTCTTTTTATATGAAAATAAAAGTACAGCCAATATATATATCAGTATGCTCAAGACACTACTTCCATGTACTATGACATATGCCTCTCCAAGCACCAATGCAACAGCACCCCAGAAAAGTGGTCTTTTTATATGTTTTCCTCCTTAATCTGAAAAAGAATAATCTGCCTTATATCCTATGGACAAATCCTCTCCTTCTATATCTGTCCCGTCAGCTCCGTCTATCTCAAAATGTACCTCACTGATAAAATCCAGACTCAGCAATGAATTAACGATGGCATATATGATTATTTTATGGTCAAGCGTTCCCTGTCCTTTTAAAAACTTATCATTGAGATTAATCGTGCAGACTCCGGATTCTGTTGTTATATAATTCACTACAACGTCTGTTGCAAACGGCGAAATATAACCTTCCGTATTTGCATTTTTCAGTTTTTCTATTATCTGGTACTCTAATGTCTCTTTTTGGGACATATCAAGCATGGTTTCCACAGCCTTCAGTCTGCTGCCGTCCCCATATGGATAATAGATATAGGTCGGATATTCCGATGCCAGCACATTTTTCAATCTTGCAAAATCATTTTCATTATATGTCTCATCCACGATTTCCTCTTCATTAATCAGATTTACCATTTCAAATGTAACCGCATTTACAAATTCAAGCTGACATAATGTATTTGTAAATGCTGCTTTACATATTGTAATATCATAGGTTGAAACATTTTCATAATCCATATTAAAAACAATCGTGACAATCCCCTTACCATCATACGAATATCTCTGATAAACCATTCCTTCCGGTACGGGGCTGTCATATTCGTTTGGAGTTTCATCTGTTTCTACCAGCTTTGCCATTACACCATCTATCATCGTCTCTGCTGTAGCCATCTGGTCTATTAAATAATTCTCTATTACATAGTCCCGTCTGTCGGCATCTACATAATAAAGGTCAATCGTCATCATATTGTTTTTTACTTCATTCACGCTGCTTTCCCGCCGATTATCTGCTTCGTTCTCCTTCCTGCATCCCTGCACCAAAACAAGCGTCAATACCATAAACAATATTATTAAAGTTTTGCTTCTTTTCTCTTTCATATCGTATCCTTATTTATTTCCTATGTAATTCATAGGAACTTTTACAGTAAATGTTGTTCCTTTTCCCGGCTCACTGTATACATTAATCGTTCCCTTATGCATAACGATTATATTCCTCGAAATTGCAAGACCAAGCCCTGTTCCGCCTGTATCCCTGCTCCTTGCTTTATCCACTCTGTAAAATCGTTCAAATATATGTCCAATGCAGTCTTCCGGTATACCAACTCCGGAATCTGCAACCTTAATATATACATTCTTATGGTCTGAATTCAGAGAAACTTTAATCCAGCCGCCATCCACATTATATTTGATTCCATTTTCAATAAGATTGGATATCGCAAGTGTAAATTTCACTTTATCGATATCGGCAGTAATTTCACGAAAGCTTTCAAATGTAATGACAATATTTCTCTTTTGCGCTAGCGGCTTTAATCTCTTTAGGATAACCTCCATAAGCTCATTCATATCAACACTTTCAAAATTAAGGCTCTCCGTTCCTTTATCTGTTTTTACAAGCGTAAGCAAATCACTGATAATCTGTGCTTCCCTGTCTATCTCCTGTACAATATCATTCATAAACTCCCTGTACATCTCTGCCGGTACATTTTCCTGCATCAGTATCGACTCCGACAATACTTTCATTGACGTAATCGGCGTCTTCAGCTCATGTGATACATTCGATACAAATTCCTGACGTGAAGCTTCTAATAACTGAGCCTTTGAAAATACATGGTTGATATCATCAATCAACGCCATAGACTCTGTAAATAAATCTTCACTTTCTATCTGCTCGTTAAGACCATCTTTCATATTTTCCAATTTACGCTTAATTCGTTTGATATCCCGTACGGACAGATAGGCAACAAGATAGGCTAACAGCATCCCAATAATAATAAATAAAATCTCAACGATATGCGAACGCTGTCTGGCATGTTCATTCAGTTCATTCACACCATCCATTCTCGCGGCTATCACAGCCACCGCATATATATAGCCTTCGTTATTTACGATGGGATATATATACTGATACTGGTCACCGATAATATAATGAACCTCCTGTACCTCTCCATTCATAACTTTCTCGATATCTCTGTCTATTATGTATTTATCCGTATCTTTATCATACGAATCAATAACCACTTTATAAGAAACATCCATCAGCATAACTCTTCCCGAAACGGAAAAAGCCACAGCGTCTGACACATCCTTTAACGCATTAAAATCTCCGTCAGGGATATATCGATTATTTACTTCATACATAAAATACCCGGCTTTATGCCTTATATCTTTTTCAAACTCCCTGTTGTTTTTTGAACTGACCGTTTTTGTCATGGCATAAGAAATAACAATTGAAATAATGGCGACACAGATGGCTATTACGATAAAAATAACTGCCTTTTGACTGACGCGGAGTTTCCTGCCCTCACTGCTATTTGATTGTACTTCCTCGTTTTTAGACGGTTCTTTCATATTTTTTATATTCCAATACTATATTTTTGTTATCAGCTTTTAAAGAAATATCCCACGCCCCATTTGGTATGAATATAAACCGGCTCGCCGGGATTTGTCTCGATTTTCTCTCTAAGCCTTCTTACATGTACATCAACCGTTCTTGCATCTCCCGGATATGTGCTTCCCCATATCGTATCGAGCAGTTCATTCCTTGAGTATACCTTATTCGGGTGTGCCATCAGAAGCTCCAGCAAATCAAATTCCTTTGCGGTAAGGTTCAATTCTTTACCCTGTACAAAGACACGTCTGCTATCAAGCTCTACCTTCATGCCATTTATCTCCATGATATTGGACGGCTGCACAGTGATGTTCTTTTTGCCGCTTCTTCTCAGTATCGCCTTTATTCTCGCCTTTACCTCCAGGATATTGAAAGGCTTTGTTATATAATCATCAGCGCCATACTCCAGTCCCATGATTTTATCCATATCATCGCCCTTTGCAGTCAGCATAATAATCGGCACATTGGAAAATTCTCTTACCATCTGGCAGACCTCTGTACCTGTATATACCGGAAGCATGATATCCAGAAGCACCATATCGTAATCATTATTCTTAATCTTCTCAAATGCTTCACCACCGTCATAGGCAGTATCAACCTCCATGTCATCCTGCTCAAGGCTGAACTTTAACCCTTTCACTATTGACTTCTCATCATCTACTACAAGCACTCTCTTCATATATGCCACCTCTCTCTACGACTCTTTCAGACAATTGCGAAACCATCCGCCCTTACGATTATGCGTTCGGCAATCATCTATCCTATTTTTACTGCAGCATCAGTTTACAGTAATATATTCTTCTATCTTCCGGTAAATGCTATCTCCTATTCCATTGACATTTTTGATATCCTCAATCTGCCCAAATGCACCATTGGCTTCCCGGTATTTTATAATATTTTCAGCTTTTGCCGCTCCTATTCCTGATAAGGTCATCAGCGTTTCTTTGTCTGCATTGTTAATATTTACAAGTCCGTTGTTTTCTCCGCCTGACTGCCCGGTTACTTCATCTACTGTATAATGTTCATCCTGATACGGAAAATATACTTGTTGTCCGTCATATAATCTATCGGCTCTGTTTATCGCTGATGTATCGGCACCGTCTGCAAATTCTCCTGCTGCTTTTAACGCATCATCTATCCTTGCATCTGACGGTAGTTCATAAACGCCCTCATTCCTTACTGCGCCACAGACAAATACCGTTACAAAGTCCGGTTCACCGGTCGTCAGTTCGGCCGATAAGGAACTTTCGGAAGCTTCTTGCGTAACATTGCCGCCGGCTTTCCCATCACTTGGGTTTTCTATACGACTTTCCTCCTGATGACATACAAGTTGCTCCGAACCGCAGCCGCAGAATATACTCGCGCAGACTATCATAAGCAAACCAGTCTTTCGCATTACCATTTTATTCAGTTTTATCATATACCTCCCATCCGAAGGCATAGAAATACACATTGTCATTGTAACGAATTGTTTTCAGATTTACAATATCCTAATTCAAATTTAATATTATTTCAGCAACAACATCCATAGACAGCGGCAGGGCATATGGTTTGCTTTCCATACACCCTGCCGCTATCAACACCGATTCATTCGCTGATATTTTGTTTTTTAAAATAACGGCTGTTTCAAAATAGCAGTTCCGATACCCTTTTGTGTAAAGAACTCCAAAAGCAGACAATGTTCCAGTCTTCCGTCAAGGATATGCACGCGTGATACTCCATTTTCCATCGCAGCGATACAATTATTCAGCTTTGGAAGCATACCGCCGCCTACCACTCCGTTATCAATAATCTCTCTTGCTTCATCGATACTCATTTCTGATATTAATGTGGACTTATCCTTTGGGTCGATAAATACGCCTTCAATATCCGTAAGAAATACAAGCTTTTCTGCATTCAGGGCGGTTGCCACAGCGCAGGCAGCATCATCCGCATTGATATTATAGCTGTCATAATCAGCATCTACACCAATCGGTGCAATAACCGGAATAAAATCATTATCAATCAGCGATGTCAGTACCGTAGTATCTACATTTTTCACTTCTCCGACAAACCCAATATCCTTACCGCCCGGAAATTTCTTATCAACCGTAAACATACCGCCGTCCTTACCGCTGATACCGACTGCCTTCAGTCCGACCTTCTGCATCAGGCTTACAAGGCTTTTATTTACTTTTGACAAAACCATCTCGGCAATCTCCATCGTTTCAGCATCCGTTACACGAAGTCCGTTGATAAATTCAGCTTCCTTACCGACCTTCTCAACCCATTTACTGATTTCTTTGCCGCCGCCATGAACGATGACAGGCTTCATGCCTACCAGCTTCAGGAGCGCCACATCTTTAATGACGTTATATTTAAGACTTTCATCCAGCATAGCGCTTCCGCCATATTTTACCACAACTGTTGTTCCCTGAAATTTCTGTATAAACGGCAGCGCCTCGATAAGCGTCTGCGCCTTTTCAATTACCTGGTCTACTGTATAATCACCTTTTACCATTTTTATGTGTTCCTCTCTATTTGTATATTTTATTTTCTATAATCGGCATTTATTTTTATATAATCATATGTCATATCGCAGCCCCATGCTGTTGCTGCATATTCGCCTATGTTCATGTCTGCTATCAGTTTTATCTGCTTTTCAGCTAATATTCTTGTGGCTTCTTTTTCATCATAATCCGTTGTTGTCCCGTCTTCCACAATCTTAAGCTGTCCAGCAACACTTGTTATAATGATATCAACCTTATACGGATTAAATGGAATTCCACTTTGTCCCATCGCGCATACGATTCTGCCCCAGTTTGCATCTTCGCCATACATAGCACACTTTACAAGATTCGATGATACAATCGCCTTTGCCAACTTCCTTGCGGCATCCTTTGATGTCATGCCTGCGATATCCACCTGAAACATCTTCGTAGCACCTTCTCCGTCAGACGCTATTTTTTTCACAAATGAAGTATTGATATATCTGACAGCTTCTGCAAATGCTTTAAAATCGTCATCCTCTTCTGTCAGTTCCTCATTTCCTGCCATACCATTTGCAAATATCATAACCGTATCATTCGTAGACATATCACCATCTACCGACACCATGTTATAAGTATCGATAACATCTTTTTTCAGCACTTTATCAAGAAGCGCTGAGCTGATATTGAGGTCTGTCGTAATAAAGCTGAGTATTGTTCCCAGATTCGGATTAATCATTCCTGAACCTTTGCACATACCGCCAATGGTTACAGGCTTCCCTTTGACCTCTAATGTAACAGCAATCTCTTTTTTATAAATATCGGTTGTCAGAATGGCTTCTGCTGCCCTGCTTCCTGCATCTATATCATAACCAAGCTCCGGTATCAGACTGTCTATTCCTGAAAATATCGTTTTCATCGGAAGTCTGATTCCAATTACACCTGTCGATGCAACTGCTACAAGCGAGGTATCAATATTAAGCAACCCCGCCGTATGCGCTGCCATCGCTTCCGCATCATGATACCCGTTCTCTCCTGTACATGTATTTGCAACGCCGCTATTGACGATAAGCGCCTGGCACTTTCCTCCTTCTGTCACCAGTTTTTTATCCCATAGAACAGGGGCTGCCTGTACTGTGTTTAAGGTAAATGCGCCTGCCACATTTGCAGGAACATCGCTGACTAAAAGCGCCATATCTTTTTTCATTTTATTTTTTCTGATACCTGCATGAAGTCCTGATGCCCTAAAGCCTTTTGGCGCAGTCACGCCGCCTGGTATTATCTTCATATTCAATCACCCAATTTCTATGGGAATAAAGGTGCCATCTTAAGTCCTTCATCCTCATCAAAGCCAAACATAATATTCATATTCTGCACAGCCTGTCCGGCAGCGCCTTTCACAAGATTATCAAGCGCGCCCATTGCTACGATTCTGTTTGTCCGCTTATCTATCTTAAAGTTTACATCGACATAATTACTTCCCTCAACCCATCTGGTCTCAGGGCATACATCTTTGTCAAGAACACGAATAAACTTTTCACCGGCATAATATTTGTCATATGCTGCCCTTACGGTATCGTAATCGACATCCTTTGCAAGATTTGCATATGCAGTAACAAGGATTCCCCTGTTCATCGGAACAAGATGCGGTGTAAAAATAATATGGATAGGACTTCCATTTGCATAGCCAAGCTGCTCTTCTATCTCCGGCGTATGTCTGTGTGTTAAAACACCATATGCCTTGATACTTTCATTGACCTCACAGTACAGATTGGCAATCTTCGCACCTCTGCCCGCACCGGATGTTCCTGACTTTGCATCTACAATAATGGAATTTGCATCAACAATTCCCTCTTTCACAAGCGGATATAATGAAAGAATGGAACATGTCGTATAGCATCCCGGATTTGCCAGAAGCCGGCAGTTCTTTATGTCTGCTCTGTTGATTTCGCAAAGTCCGTATACTGCCTCATCTATGTACTGCGGACTCTTATGTTCTATTTTATACCATTCCTCATATACAGATACATCCTTGATACGAAAATCAGCGCTCAGGTCGATAATCTTTGTCTTAGAAAGTACATCCTCATTTACAAGGGATGCACAAAGTCCCTGCGGTGTTGCTGTGAAAATCACATCTACCTGACTTGCAAGTTCCTCCATATTATCATCCATGCATTTCGCATCAACAATCTGAAACATATTCCCATATACCTGATAATATTGCTTATCAATAAAACTTCTTGAGCCATACCATACTATCTCTGCTTCCTTATGTCCAAGTAATATTCTTACGATTTCCTGTCCTGCATATCCTGTAGAACCTATAATACCTACCTTAATCATATCGTGCCTCCATCTATTTTTATCTGTTCCCTATCTACCTTACCTTATTTGCCGCAAATTGCAAGTAAGTTTTTTCCTGCGGGAAATAAAATGCGCCTTCATATATATAGTTTATGCATAAAATATGCATATATATACATCAATTTCCAGTAACATTTTATAATTATACATTATCAATGTATATTATGCAATAGAAATTAAAAATATAAGCAGAAAATAGAAAATGGTGCGGCTCTTATGAGTCACACCATTTTCTACATTAACAACAAAAGAAAAAATTATTTTACTTGAACAACTGTTGTTAGTATAGAATATATTTATGAACAAATTATGACTATTTTTCCAATCTTTTGTAAATATTTTCAAAACAAATATTGCAGGACAAAATTTATTGCAATTTCATTCATGTACCCTATTTCGTAAATACAATCCTGCACTTTCTGAAAAATATTGCGCCAAACAAAACCATATTCATGATAATCACAGCTACATGGGAAGCGCAGCTTCCACTGTTTTCCAGATTGCTGATTAAGAACCTGATTTGCTCAGAATATGTAATCTTGGCAAGTTTCGCTATTTTGTCATTAAACATCGACAGCATTGGCAGAAATGAAAATATCATCATTACAGGCATCCCAATGGACGTTGCCTCTATTTGATTTCTACTCCCTATCCCTATTGCAGCGCCTAACAGCATCGATGCAAGGATACCAACTGCTGCAATACAAAGAAAAAATACCCTGTTCATACCGGTAACACCCTCCAGCAGACAGCAAAAAACAATTTCTCCAAGCATACATGCTAAAAAAACATAAAGCCCTATACCCGACAGATATTGCGCCGGCGTCACATCCGCCATCATTAAAACCCGCAATGTATTTTTTTCTTTTTCCTCTGAAATGATTGCAAGAACACTCGTAAGCGGCGCCATTCCAATATACATGACGGCAAATAAATCTGCAAAAAAGTTCTTCGGCATATTGGCATTTTTCATTGCGTTTGTCATGATAATCCCGAGTAATGGAAACATAATAAATTGAATAAGAACTGCTATATTTTTCAAGGTATCTTTTCGCTGCTTTTTCATTATTATCATTACATTATTCATTATTCCGCAAGACTCCTTCCTGTCAGATATAAAAATACTTTTTCCAAATCCGGCTCTGATGAATGTATGCTTACAATTTTTTCATTTTTCATCATTTCAAAAAAAGCATCAGCGCTTTCTCTGCTGTTCGGAAGCATACACGTTTCTCCATTTTTCAGCGTAACCGCTACTGTATTTTCAATATTATATTTCATACAGAGTTTCCTCGGAACGCCTTGTTCGATAATATTTCCCTCATTTAATAAAATAATACTGTCACATAAGCTTTCAGCTTCATGCATATTATGTGTGGTTAAAAAGATTGCCGTTCCTCTTTTCCGCTCTTCCTCAATCAGCGCATGAATCTTATTCGTGGTCGCAGGGTCTAATCCCGAGGTCGGCTCATCTAAGTACAATATATCGACCTCTTTTAATAACGCCCTGCAGAAATTCACCCGATTACGCATCCCTTTTGACAGATTACATACGTTTGTCTTTTTTGCATCTGCTAATTCCACCTTATTTAACAACGCATCGATTCTTGCATGCGGAACTTTATAGATATCGGCAAATATTTCCAAATTATCCAAAACAGTCAGTCTTTCATACAGCCCGAAGCAATCCATCATAATCCCGGACACCACATTCTTTTCTAATATATCTACCGTACCCTTTTCAGGCTTTACTTGTTTTGTCAGTATATTTACCAGTGTTGTTTTTCCTGCTCCGGATGGTCCCAGCAGCCCGATTATGCATCCCCTTTCAATCGTCAGCGAAATATCATTTAAAATCTTTTGCGTGCCAATCGAATAAGACAAATTATTTACTTCTATCAATGTTTTCATTTCGTTTCTCCTTTAGCTGTTTCAACCCATCCGCCAGATGTTTATTTTCTGTCGTTTCCTTCCATACGGAAATCCCCGCACTAATTACAAAACAAAGCCCGAAGCAAAGCAAAAACATCATCCAGCATCTTGGCTCATCGACAGGAAACCAGCCGAAAATGTAAGCGAATATTCCTATTAAAGCAATCACTGAAATGAGCATTGCGATTACTCTTTTTGCAACGGACATTTTCTTGATTATCTTATCGGAAAAAAACAAAAAACGGAAAACCGTTACACAACCGGAAGATAATAAATACTGCAAGACCGTATTGACCGGTACGCCTTTGCTTCCCAACGCAAACATGGTGGAATATCCCTTTCCTTCATCTCCCACCGCACAGCAAATCAGCGTAACCACCAATATTGTAGTTCCAAAAATCATCATGAGCTGCGCTAAATAATCCAACAAATGTTTTCTCTCTTCCATCATTTCACCCCTAACAAAGCTTTTATTTCATGTGCATATTGTCTTGATACAATCAATTGTTCCTCATTTGACAACGTAATTAACAGCCGCCTGTCAATATAAGTTTTTATTGAATTAATATTTTTTAAATTTACAATACAGGCTTTATTGATACGGACAAATAAATACGGCTCCAATTGCGCTTCCAACTCATATAGCTTATTAAAACATTCATACACTTTATCTGCCGCATAAGCAAAACATTTTCTGTCTACCGATTCTATATAGAGAATTTCTTCTAAATCTAATGCAGTTATATTCCCATCATGCGCAACCATTATCTGTTTATCAATAATCCGAAGTGCCGCAATCAGTCGTTTCACAAAAGCGTCCTGTGCCCTGCACTGAATCGTAACAACAGTGTCTGCTGTATCTTCCTGTATTTCAACATTAATTTGCAAACCATACACCTCCTTACCAATCACATTTTATCAAATAACGCATATCCCGCAAGCAGCTTTACACCATGTTGCCTTTTTTATCACACAAGTTGCCAAATCTGCTTAGCACTTATAAATATACACTTTTTATGTATTTTATTCATTCTTTTCGGATGATTTCCCAAAAAGCCTTTAAAAACAGCCATTTATCTAGCTTTTTAAGCTATCTGTATGCAAAATAATATTCATTTATTATCCGATATCCATATTGTACAAGAAAAAAAACTTGCATATTATTCATTATCGTTGTATATTGAACCCAGTGGGTATATCCCGGAAGACACATTTTAAGGAGGATTTACAAAATGGCTAAGGAAAAAGTTGTATTAGCATATTCAGGTGGACTTGATACTACTGCTATCATTCCCTGGTTAAAGGAAACTTATGATTATGACGTAATCTGTGCTTGTATCGATGTAGGACAGGAAAGCGAGCTTGATGGTCTTGAAGAAAGAGCAAAATATTCAGGTGCGGAAAAATTATATATTTGTGATGTCGTTGACGAATTATGTGATGAGTACATCGTTCCTACTGTACAGGCAAATGCCGTATATGAAAACAAATATCTTCTTGGTACTTCCTTTGCAAGACCGCTGATTGCAAAGAAGCTTGTTGAGATTGCACGCAAAGAGGGCGCTACTACGATTTGTCATGGCGCTACCGGTAAGGGCAATGACCAGCTCAGATTTGAGCTTTCCATCAAAGCACTTGCTCCGGACATCAAGGTTATCGCTGTATGGAGACAGCCTGAATGGACAATGGATTCTCGTGAAGCTGAAATCGAATATTGTAAGGCTCATGGAATTGACCTTCCATTTGACGCTTCTCATTCATATAGCCGCGACCGTAATATCTGGCACATCAGCCATGAAGGTCTTGAGCTTGAAGACCCTGCAAATGAGCCAAATTATGATGATTTGCTCGTACTTGGTGTTTCACCTGAAAAAGCACCTGATGAGGGCGAGTATGTTGAACTTGATTTTGTAAAGGGCGTTCCTACTGCCATCAACGGTAAGGAAATGAAAGTTTCCGATATTATTCGTGAACTGAATAAATTAGGCGGCAAACATGGTATCGGTATCATAGATATCGTTGAAAACCGCGTTGTCGGTATGAAATCCCGCGGTGTATATGAAACACCTGGCGGAACAATTCTTATGGAAGCACATACACAGCTTGAGGAATTAATACTGGACCGCGATACGCTTGCCTATAAGAAGCTCGTTGCTACTAAGTTTGCAGACCTTATCTACGAAGGCAAGTGGTTCTGTCCGCTTCGTGAAAGCTTACAGGCATTTGTTGAAAAGACACAGGAGCGTGTAACAGGTCATGTCAAATTAAAGCTTTACAAAGGCAACATTATAAAAGCAGGTACTACATCACCTTATACACTTTACTCAGAAAGCCTTGCTTCATTTACAACAGGCGAGTTATATGACCACAAGGATGCAACAGGCTTTATCAACCTCTTTGGACTTTCCATGAAGGTTCGTGCTATGCTTGACGCTGAAAGAGATAAATAATATATAAAAAAAGTCATGTACCATATTCCAAATTCCGAATATGGTACATGATTTTTTATTTTATGCCCTCTTTCGCCTGTCTGCCACCATTCCGGCTATCAGGATGGCAATGGCAAATAATATCTGAATACCCATAGCAGAAAAAATGCTGCCTGCCTTTTCATCCAGATGAAAATCAATATTGATGGCCGCCTGATTATACCAGTATGCCGGAAGGAAATGTGCAATCTTAATAACGCCGTCACTTAAGAAATCAACAGGTACAAAGATACCACATAAGAATGCCATTCCAAGCGACACCACATTTGCAATCATACTGACGACTTCCTTTTTGGCAGTAAGTTTACTTATCAGGAACGCAATCGCCATACACACAGCCGCATAGCAAAGCATATTTAAAATATACATTCCGCCTTTTTCCGAAAATATCTGTCCGTTCAGAAGAATAAGGGACACTGTCAGAAAAACACCGCAAATCAGAGCACCGGTTGCCGCCATTCCCAGTACCACTTCCTTATTAAAGTTCAGGAAATTGTACGAAGAACATTCTATCCTGTCCTTCAGCTCCTTTCTTTCAAATACCTGAAGCACTAGTGTGATTCCTGTAATTATCATGCAAACCATAACCCAGCCCAGATAAGAGAAGAACGTATACAGGTTGCTGTGTTTCGACACATTTTCTCCATCAGGCAGGGAAACCTCCGCCGTTTCCGCTAATGCCGTACATGCCCTTTCTGTGGCAGTTGCCATATCATAACCTGCTTTTATATACATGCCTGTCATATTAATAAATCCGTCTAAATCAGACTCAATCAGCATTGAATTCTTCGTACCGGGAATCGTTATGGCATCAATAAGCCCGGCTGCCTCACCCGATACGAGTTTCTCTTCAAATCCCTCCGGAATTCTCAGGATTACATCCGCATCTCTGTTATACAGCGCATTCTGCATGGATATTTTTTCATCCTTTATCCCGTCTTTTTTATCTACCCTTACATTCGTTCCCTCTAAGTAAGAAATAAGCGCCTTACTTGCAGTACTTCCGTCATAATCAAATACTGCAAATTTACATTTCTCATCTGCGTATTCATTTGCCTTAGAACCGGAATTCGATTTTATAAATATCGTAAGCAGGGAACAAAATATACACATATACATAATCATCTGTCCCTTATATCTGTTTAATACTTTGAAAAACATCTTAAATACTTGCATATTTATTTCTCCTTACCATCATAAATGCGATTAAAAGCAACACTACGGACTCAACCGCCATAATCACTATATTTTGAAAAAATACAGAATTATCATCATATACATTCAATGAATAAAAACAATCGGTTATCAATGCCGCCGGATTTATTTTATTGATAATGGGAACATGCTGTTCGATTGCATGCTTGACTCCATTCACAAACAAATCCGCCATACCGGACAGTCCGAGTCCAACCGCTGTAACAATACCAATTTTGCCCTCCATACCTATATTTGAAACAGCACCTATGATAAATCCAATCGCAAGACCAATCATGCATCCTGCAAATAACGTCAGCAGTATTTCCGGATTTTTGTCTCCAAAATCAATTCCCAATACTTTTTTCATATACAAGAATGCAATGATTTCTACAACGGAATGAATCACCAGTAATGAGAAAAATTCTGACAGAATAAATACCAGCTTACTGTTTGGCGATATACATTTTCTCATTCCCCTTCCACTTTCATTTGCCTGAAGATTACCTGTTACTGTGATTGATGAATATGCTGCAAAAAGGCAGCTCATGGCAAATATCGCATAAAAATAATTGGTATATAAGCTTTGATTTCCTTTTGAAACAGACTGTTCCGTATAGTACGAAACATCTGCCATAATATCGTCTGTAAGTGTCCTGATAAACGCTTCATCAGGCATCCCGTCCATCTCTTCGATGATATTCTTTATCGCATATTCGTTCTGTTTATAGCTGCTTAATATCCCTTCAAGAATTGATGCATCTGCCGAATTTTCATTTACGGTAAGCCGCACTTCATCAGCAAATATGATGCCTTCTACCGTCTCATCAGAAAGAGCTTTTTTTGCCTCTTCCTCCGTCATTTTCTCTGCATTCAAAAGGCTGTCATCTCCTTCTGACAATGAATCAATCACATACATCAGTTGACTTTCTTCATCAGAAGAAACAACTGCAACATTGATATCATGAAACATCTCTTCCTTTTCCATCAGATTGCCAAATGCCATATACATAAATGTTGCAAGCGCTATTGGAAATATCAGTGTCCAAAAGATAGTGGTTTTCCCCTTCAAAATCACTGCTGTACAATTTTTAAAATTATGCCAAAACATACTCTCCTCCTAATCCCTAAGCTCTTTTCCTGTTATTTCAAGAAATACATCGTTCAGTGTCGGTAATTCTGTTGTTACTCTTCCAAATGAAATATCATTTTCCTTAAAGAACTCCATAACCCTTATCAGATTATGCTTTCCGCCTGAAAAATACAGTTGCAGCAGGTCTTCCTCATAGACCGCATCATATACATGCGGCAGTTTTTTCAGTTTTTCCAAATAATCCGTCTCAAGTCCAAGCACCTCAACTTTAATTGTTTCCGTATTCTTAATCATTCGTTTCAACTCATCTTTTGTGCCAAGTGCAATCTTTTTTCCCTTATCCATAATCAGTATTCTGCTGCAGAGCAGCTCAACCTCCTCCATGTAGTGAGACGTATACACGATGGTTGCACCATTTTCATTTAATGTCTTTATTCCTTCAAGAATTTTATTCCGGCTTTGCGGGTCTACTGCGACCGTCGGCTCATCAAAGAAAATCAGTTTCGGCTTGTGAGCGATTCCACAGGCTATATTCAATCTTCTAAGAAGTCCGCCCGACAGCTTCTTGGGAAGGAATTTTCTATGGTCGGACAAATCAACAAATTCAATTGCTTCCTCTACATATTTTTTTCGTGTTTCCTTATCTTTTATATAAAGGCCGCAGAAGTAATCAATATTTTCATATACGGTAAGCTCATCAAATACTGCTACATTCTGCATTACGACACCGATATCCTTTTTCGCATCATAGCTTGTCGGCTTCATCTCTTTGCCGAATACCTTTATCTCTCCTTTGTTGTAAGAAAGCAGCGATAAAATACAGTTTATGGTAGTTGTTTTTCCCGAACCATTCGGACCTAATAGTCCAAATATCTCACCTTCCTCTATCTTTAAACTGAAATGGTCTAATGCAACTAAATCTTTATATCTTTTTACCAGATTGTTTACTTCAATAACTGTACTCATATTGTCCTCCTTCTTTTGACGCCAAATAGCTTGGTAATGTTTACATATATATTATACCAGATGGAATGTGGTGGGTAGTGTTTGCTGTCACAAACGAAAGTGACATTTGTCATATTTATTTTTTTGCTATCTATTTTGTATATTTATAGTGTATACTGTTAAAAGAGTGATTGCACTGCTCATAAATGCAGGGATTTTGGGAGATATATATTTATGAAAGAAATTATGGGAAAAAGCTTCATTATGATTGGATGTTTATGTCTGATGGTCTGCCGCTATCCTGTTGATACGGAAAGTATACTGGCATTCCTGATTGCGATTATCATAAGTTATGCCGATTTTATACTCATTGCAAACAGGCAGAAAAAAGATACCGTACAAGACTCCCTAAGGGAACGATATCTCCTCTTTTTTGATATCATATCCACTCTGTATGTTACAGCCAGCTTTTTTCATCCCTGTTTTTTTTGTTTTATTCCGCTCATAAACTATGCTGTGGGCAGATTTCGGTATAAGCTCACGCCTGCTTTATCCGTTATTTCATGTGTTTATTTTGTATATCATCATCAGTCGTTTTTGCCTGTTATGCTGATTATCCTCACAGCGCTTGGCATATACACATCCTATATGGAAAAAAAATCTTCTGATTTTGAATATGCACTGATTTTGCAACGTGACAATTCCGTTGAACATGATATGCTTATTGAAGAAAATAACAGACAGATTATTGCAAATCAGAATAACCTAATCTATATGGCTACTTTGAAAGAAAGAAACAGAATTGCAAGAGAAATCCATGATAATGTAGGGCATATGCTGACGCGCTCCATCCTTCAAGTGGGTGCGATTGCCACTATTAATAAAGACGACCGGCTAAACGTCCCGCTTACAAATCTTCAGGATACCTTAAATACTGCCATGACTAATATCAGAACAAGCGTACATGATTTGCATGATGAGTCGATTGATTTAAAGACGTCAATTGAGGCTTTGACATCAGATATCAGCAAGTTTCACATTACCGTTGATTATGACATGGGGAGTGTCATTCCGCGTGATATTAAATACGCATTTATAAGCGTTACAAAGGAGGCTGTCAATAATGCGGTAAAACACAGCAATTGTGATTTTATGTCCATTATCTTAAGAGAGCATCCGGGATTTTACCAACTGATGATTTCTGACAACGGAACGAATATCCATATCAACGATACAGGAATTGGGCTGTCCGGAATGGCGGAACGAATCAAAGCACTTGACGGCACAATCAAAATATCAACTGAACATGGATTTAACATATTAATTTCTGTTATGAAAAAAGGAGAACATAAATGAATATTATTATCGTTGATGATGACCAGCTTGTATCACTTTCACTGAAAACAATTCTTGAAGCCGGAAACAATATCAATGTACTTGATATCGGAAAAGACGGAGAGGATGCAATAAATCTATATAAGCAATATATTCCGGATGTTTTGCTTATGGATATCCAAATGGCTAATATGACGGGGCTTGAAGCCGCATCTGCTATTATCGCCCAATATCCTGATGCGAAAATCCTTCTGCTCACGACTTTTTCAGATGATGAATACATCGTGAAAGCAATCCGGCTGGGTGCAAAAGGCTACATATTAAAGCAGGACTTCGAGAGCATCGCGCCTGCCCTCTTCGCTGTACATAACGGTCAGACCGTTTTCGGCAGTGAAATAATCGAAAAACTTCCGGGATTATGGAATTCAAATCAAACAAGAAATGTATCGAATACGAATTATAAAAATTTCAACTTAACAGACAAAGAATACGATATCATAAAACTGGTAGCTGACGGTCAAAACAACAAAGAAATATCTTCCGAACTATTCTTAAGTGAAGGAACTGTCAGAAATTATATCAGCAATATATTAGAAAAGCTTGAGCTTCGGGACAGAACACAGCTTGCCTGTTTTTATTATAATGAGCTGAATTAGATATACTGGCATGAAAAAAAACTCAGCAAATCCATTCATAACGAACGAATTTGCCGGGTTTTCTTTTATTCCAATGACTGCAAGTCATGCTACTCATCTAAATCCATATCCCCCACGACCACTGTTACTACGGATATATATTCAGCAGACACATAGCCGCTGCTTCCATCCGCCAAAACAATTTCTACCCAGTCTTCAGTCTCGGATTTCACCTCATACACATCGCCAATAGCCGTCGTTGTAAGCACATCGGCATCTATACCTGCATACTCTCTGACTCTTACGCCATCAGCAGTCATCGTGCCTTCCTTTTTCATAGACGTTTCATCCTGAACAGGTACCGCCGCAGTACGCTCTTCTGTCGTAATATTTTCATTATTTTCCAATGGTGCTGCCGCAACTACACGATTGTTTCCGGATGCCATCTGCGAATCTGAAGCGCTAACCGCATCTGTAACAGCGGTTACACTTTCCGGATTCATCATAATCGTATCAGCCACTTCTACATCTATGCTCTTGTTCTCATACAACTCATCAGCTAATGGGTCAACATTCTCTCCATACCTTACCAATGCAATCAGCATAACAGACAACACTATAACCAGCATAGTCATCAGTATATTCTTTTTTATATATCTGTAACTAAGTACATTTCTTCTCATATAATCAGAAAATCTACTTAATTTTCTATTTCTTCTATGTGTTCTTCTCATATCAATATCATCTCATATATCAAATCAATTTACTCAACAATTTCAAAATTCTTTTGACATATTTTCATTACAAAAGTCTACAAGTTATTACATTTCTGTTAAATATAATACTATGTATGGTAATATGTGTCAACACCTTCCAAGCACAAAATGTTGTATTTTTTTTGTAATTCTTATTAATTTTTATACATTTTGTAGTTTATTGTCACAATTTTTTATTTTACGTTTACATAATGTATTTCCCATAATCCTCTTAACATTTTTGTCACATTTATTAAGACTCATTATCAATAATCTGCCCATTATCCCTTTTTGAAATTTCATTTTCATGGTATAATGTGAACACTTAACGAATACGAGCGAAACGACGTATGAGTTTAGTGAGAACTTACACCTGAAACCTTAGCGAAACAAAGTTGAGCTTAGTTTTCATGGTGCAATGTGAACACTTAACGAATACGAGCGAAACGACGTATGAGTTTAGTGAGAACTTACACCTGAAACCTTAGCGAAACAAAGTTGAGCTTAGTTTTCATGGTGCAATGTGAACACTTAACGAATACGAGCGAAGCGACGTATGCGTTTAGTGAGAATATATACCTGTTGCCTTAGTGAATACAGATTAAAATAAAATACAGGAGAATTTCATATGCGTTTAGATAAATATTTAGCCGATATGGGAATCGGTACAAGAAGTCAGGTGAAACAGATTATCAAAAAAGGAATGATACAAATTAATAACGCAATTTGTACCAATGCCGACTGCAAAATCAATGAAAATACGGATATCATATGCTATAACGGAAAACCGCTGATTTATGAAGAAAGCCGTTACTATCTGTTAAACAAACCGATGGGGTATGTATGTGCAAATAAGGATAATCTTCACAAAACCGTTTTTGAACTTCTAAAAGGAGAAAATTTAAAAGGGCTTTTCACTGTAGGACGTCTGGATATAGACACCGAGGGACTTCTTATAATCACCAATGACGGAAAGCTTTCCCATGACCTGTTATCCCCCTCTAAGCACATAGAAAAAACCTACTATGCACATATAACAGGAATTGCCGATGCTTCTCATATTGATTTATGCCAAAAAGGGCTTGATATTGGCGACGATAAACTGACAAAACCAGCCAGGCTCGTCATTCTTGAAACAAATCCCATGTCTAATACATCTAAAATAGAAATTACCATTACCGAGGGCAGATATCATCAGGTCAAAAGAATGTTTCATGTTATGGGAATGGAGGTCACATACCTGAAACGTATCGCTATGGGAAACTTCGTGCTTGATGCCAGCCTGCCTTCCGGTCAGTTCCGCCGGCTTCATGACGATGAACTAAAAAAGCTGACTTAATGCATACCATACATTTAGTCAGCTTTCTTACTCTTCTATATTACTTACCGGACAGGAACTTATCGATTCCATCTGCTATTCCTTTTGCTATCGTTATCTGATAATCGGTTGTAAGCAGTTTGGCTTCTTCATCAGGATTTGTCATATAGCCTACTTCAACTATCGTTACCGGAACTTTACTCCAGTTAATACCGCTCATGGAGTCTGTTTCCCATACGCCTTCTGATTTAGCACCTGTAGCAGCAGCAAGTTCATTTACAACATCTGCCGCAAGTGCTTTACATTCAGGATAAATATCTGCATTATACGGATTTGCACTTGTCTGGCATACCGTCATACAGCCCGATGCACTACTGTCTGTTGAACCATTTGTATGTATCCTGATAAATGCTGCCGCATCTAAATTATTTGCATACTCAGCCCTTGAAGCATTACTCATATCTATATCATTGCTGGTTCTTACCATCTTAACCGTATATCCTCTTGATGTAAGTTCCGCTTCAAGCTGTAATGCAATCTCAAGATTCAGCTCACATTCCGCTATCCCGCTTGATACGCCTATATTTCCGGCTGAAGATTTCACTTTTGTTTCGGATGCCCCAGGGCCTACCGGTTCTTCATCGGTATTTGCAGTAGTCTGATGACCTGCATCAATGACGATAATCTGTCCTTCGGCAGGCTTCACCTTCTCATCATCTTTGTCTTCGGCGGCATCTTTCTCAGTACTGCTCTCTTCCGAAGTTCCATCTTCCGACATATCCTTTGTAACGGTTACAAATTCCGAAAACACATAACAGTTTTCTCCATCTATAACAACCTTGCTCCATTCATCATTATAACCGATTCTTTCCAGTTCGTAATCATTAGCAAGCTGTTGGTATACATCGCCGTCTGTTGAAGGTTCCGTTCTTACATTTACATAATCTGTTGTCTTTACCATTTGGTTTACGATTGTAAAACCGTCTTTATCAACCTTCGGTGCAGCTTCTGTCGTAACTTCTTCTGTCGTTGTAACTTCCTCTGTAGCTTCTTGTGTCGTGTTCTCTGTTGTGCTGTCTTTCTGCTCGTTGTTTTTACTACAGCCTGTCAGTGAAAATGCAAGTGTCAATACCATGAAACAGGCAAGTGTTTTTATATGTCTTCTTTTCATGCGTACCCTCCATAAATGTATAACAAATATTTGTTATCCGTTCTTTCTTAATTATATAAGGCTCATTGTATCACAATAAATCCTAATTAACAAGTCCCCGCATTTTTACAGCACAAATTACAGTATGAGATTTTTTCAGTCTGTTTTACATTCTTTCTTTTCATCTATCTACTGTCTGTCGTAATAATCTTTTCCGCCAATCGGTTTAAAATATGTCCTGATATAACCATCTGTTGAAACTACAACAAACTCATTTGTACTTTCAAGATAATACACATCATCGCCATCTTCCGCTTCCTTTTTATGCAAAGACCTTGAATTGTTAATGACTGCATTTGCACCATCCTGATATTCGTTTGCATTATGATAAGAAAATTCTAAACCATGCTTTTCATAATGACTTTCAAGTGTTGCTTCATTTCTAAAAGTATAGTATTTTCTATTTGGCGATACAATCACTTCCGTCTTGTTTTTTACTGTAATTTTAGCTGTTTTGGTATAACCATTTTTAGAAGTTACAACAATTGTCGTCATTCCCGGTGCTACTGCTTTTACATTTCCATATCTGTCTACTGTAGCAACTTCAGGATTTTTACTACGATAAGTTACTCCGGCTAAATTACCGTAAATCTTTGTAGTTTCATTTACCTGTATTGTACTTCTGTCAAGTCTGACAGACCATGTTGCGGCATCTATAAATACCTTTATCCTCTGGGCTTTTACATTTTTGCCTACTTTCGTTTTTGACTTAGCACAACTAACAGTAATTATGGCTTCTCCAAATCCTTTAGCAGTAACGCTACCGGATTTGTCCACCGTAACAACCTTTGTATTAGATGATTTAAAAATTGGGTTTGTTATATTGGTTTTTATCTGGGTTCTCTTATTTCTGCCCATTTTGATTTCTTTTTCAGAAGTTACCTGCAGATTTTGTTTTACATTAATTTTGTAACGAAACTTTTCTCTTGTCTTCTTATTTGTAGCTGTTATATATGCTGTACCTCTTTTTTCAGCACGCATATTACCCTTTTTATCTACATAAACAACTTTTCTATTGTCGCTCTTAAATGTATAATTACTCTTACTTCCTTTTAAACAAAGTGTCTTTCGTTGTCCAACACACATATTGTATGTTACCGTTTTGTTTGCCGCTTTTACATTACCTGTCGGAAATGTTGTAATGCAGGTTACAAGCATTATCAGTGTCATAATGGCTACTATAATCCGTTTTGTAATTTTTCTCATAAATGCCGTCCTTTCTTCTTTTCCTGTATGGATAATTGTGCAACAGTCTGCTGCAATTTTCTTCATTCCAAGTTACATTCTGTTCATTACTTTTTGGTTCTGTTTCTTTTATCACCCCCATTAGAACATAAAAATTAAGAAATCATCTACGTTTTATGCAGACGCATAAGACATGAATGCGCTCTCATAAAAGTATATATCAGAAACAGACGCATTAATTACCGTGTCTGTCATATAACATAATCTGTCAACTCCTAAAATAGTATATTTCTATATACATAGTACACTATTTCTTTACCGATTACAATTAAATCAATATCCACAATCATATTTTCAACAATTAGTTTCAATAACGAATTAATTATTACATCACAAAATTCTTTTTTCTGATTAAACCAAATTTCAGTATTATAATAATTCTCAGATATTGGTTCTATAGTTATTCCTTTCTGCCAATCTGCCATTATTTCTGTTATTGAAATAATCTTACTCTTCATATACTCTTTAATTTTACATATATCAAAACAATCTAATTTGAACAAATTTTCATAATACTAATTATCCATTATTTCAATTTATATGAATATATTCTCTTTATTAAATGTAAATTTCATATATTCATATAAATTAATCACACAATCTTTATTTTTTGTCATGCATAGAATTTCTATTATTTCTCCCATATCATTCCTCCATTCTCTATTGCCTTTAAAACTCTTCCAAACTCAGTCCCAGAATATAAACTTACAAAATTTTGTAAATTTGTCAAACAAATGATTATAATCCCTGTGGTTATATAATTTTAACTGTTTTTCAAAACCCTCAAAGGAATAGAACAGGTGAGCGGCATAAAACCGCTCGTTGTCTTTCCTATGGTTGCGTTCTACCTTGCTATTACGTCAGGGTGTAAAAGGGCGGAGAACTTTATGTTGCATGTCATGTGCCCCCCAGGTGCTTTTAAAAAAGTGTAGGTTTATCCCTGTGTGGGGCAAAGCGATTGGTGAATTCTGTACCATTGTCTGTCTGAATACATTCAATAGTACAAGGAAATCTGTGTTATTATATCTTATGGTACGCTTAAATTTAACTACTGTATTAAAAAGATATAGCTAAATTTCATCTTTTCTAGGTTCTCTAACTGTTTTTATAAATCTACGTTCACAAGCCCCATATTTTTTATAATTTTGTCTTGCTTCAGTTAAAGATACTTTATTCGGTCCAATTATTTTATCCGGATACTTCTGGGCAATTAAATCATACTGCCAAAAACAAACATCACAGATTTCACATACAACTTCAAAAGTATCATCTATAGTTAAACAATTACAACAAGGACATCTAAGCATCTTCTCCTCCTATTGGGGAGCATACTTTTCAATTTGCTCAAGCCAATATGCTAAACCATCATCTGGTTTAAAATATGTTGATATGCCCCCATATTTATTATACCAAATTCATTAGTTGCTGTATCATATCTAAAATAAGTTCCTTCATTTGACACAAACGATTGAGTAGTTGAATTAGGTAAGCTTTCTAAGAAATTTCTCGCATCGTTTAGATAAACATTTTCAGAAGAATATCCATGACTTTCTGCATGTTTTGCCAGTGTACTTTCTCCTTTACCATTTACAAAATCAATACCCGGATTTCTTATCCCATCATATGCTTGCCCCTTAAATCCAATGCTACCTTCACGACCTCCAAGCTCCTTCTCAACCTCATCAGGTGTCTTACCATCCTTAAACCCTTTGGCTGCATCATCGCCATATTTATCTATGACATCTAACGCATCATCTCCGTATTTACTAATAGCATCTACAGCATCATCTCCATACTTTCTGATGGCTTCCGCCGCCTTATCACCATATTTAATCAGACACTCCGCTACCTCATCCGCGCTTCTTGATGACTTCTTTATCACTTCAAGGATATCATCCATATTATCGGCAAATTCTTCAAGTTTAGAAAGTTCTGTTACGATATCTGCTGATACACTTAACCCTCTTGCTTGCCTTAACCAGTCAAGTCCCTTATCGCCGAACTTCTTTGCAAATTCAGAAATAAGCTCCTCGGAAACACTAAGATTTTTCAGGTTTTTAACAAGTTTGCTTAAATCCTCTATCTCTGCTCCATTTGATAAAAGTTCTTCTACCACATCAGTCCCAAGCGTTTTCATAAGCTTTTTCTTCATGGTAAGCTTCAGGATTGGCTTTGCTATCTTACTGAATATCGTAAGTCCTAAGGTAAATGCTGCATCAAATAACGTCTGCTTGACAATCTCTTCCCCTGCCGCTTCATCTCCATCCATGTATGCATCAAACAGCTTAAAAGTCTGTACGCACGACCATATACTTAAAGCCATGCATACTCCGGCAAATAATATCTGTCCTGTCCCAAGAAGCGATATGGCCTCGGCTGTCTTCATAACATTTATAACCTGAAAGATACAAAGCATACCTTCCACGATATCAGCAAGTGTAAGTCCAAACTCCACCATGGTATCATACATGACTTCACCCTGTGTATATCCGCCGTTTAATCCTCCTGATATCCTGTATATACCGCTTCCGCTGTTCATATCAAGAATGATGTACCCCGTTCCATTCCAGCCTCCGATATGTACATCTTCTTCAGGCATTATAACAACATGCCCGCCACTTACGGAACTCTCTATCTCCGATACTATCTCATCCGTTGTTTTTAGTAAAGACAAACTCTCGTCAAGGTTTGATTTATTTATAACCAGTATCTCCGTTCCCTGTTCTTTCGCTTCTTCCAGTATACTTATTGTAGAAACGGCAGGCTCTCCCGTAAGCTCTTCCCATATGCCGCTTTCATATGTTGAACCCATGATACCCGTTGTAAAGAAATATTCCTTTTCTGACTTTTTATCCCCGGTAAGGCTTACCGCACTGTGGCTGTCCATGTCTACATCCATAAACATTCCGCCGAAGTCTATTCCGCTTACCTTTCCGTATATGTATTCCTTCTCTGCTTCATAGCCTGTTACCGCTTCCCCTGCATCCCTTGTCGCCGCTACATCGTAACTGTCTGATGCCATTATATCCGTCACATCAAGTTCGGCAAAATAAAGCTTTCCTGCAAATTCAAGATACCTTCCCATATAGTCAGGACTGTAGACATTTTCTACATATGCTACCGACTAATTATAGGTGTTCTCAAGACCTGTTGCACTTATTTCCTCCCCCAAAAATCATTTTCAATTTATACGATATCTTTCATGAAATACAGAATCCATGTTATTATCAATTAAAAAGAAATATATTTCATCCAAAAATTTGTCTCTATACTTTCTTTTAACAATAAAATGTTTATTGAATTGATTCTCTCCCTCAATATAAACATCTTCTATCGAGGCTAGACTTAAATCTTCTCCAAATCCCCAAACTAACATAGGTATTGTTAAATTAAACCCCTTATAATTCATATATATTTCATCATTTTCATTAACCTCATAAATCTTTATTTTCAAATCAATATCTCTATTTATATATAAAATATAATTTTCTTTATCTACTATATCCCATAGCATATATAATCCTCCTAGAATAATAATGATGTAGTCAATTAAGACTACTTGGTTAATAAATTTCTATATTAGATAACAGAAGAAGGTATTCTTTATTTATCAAATGTTATCCGGAAATAATTATCATGTCTAACGGTTCCTGATAGAGACACCAGAGAAAACATAATGTATTATCCCATAGTATAGAACAAAGAATGTAATGCTCCTAATATGTAGCAAAATATTCATCATACAACCCAGTACATGCATCCATTGCAGGATTTCCCTTCGTTGCTGATTTAATAATCTGTTCTGGTGTTTTACCACTTTGTATTAAATTTTCATACGAATTTTTTTCTGCCCTAACTAACGCAGCATTATATCCATCAATATTTTTTATTTTACCATTAACATCAATATATGCACTTATTCGCGATTGGTTTCTATATTCATTTACTGCTCTAGCTATATCCTCCACACTTGCCCCTTCTGCTTCCATTTTTGAAACCATTTGCTGTGCAACACCTTCATTTCTATTATGATAAGCTATTCTATCTTGTCTATACCCTTCTTGCTGTTAGTACATAAATAAATCAAATTAAAATGAGATTTTTCCTAAATCATTATATAATACAATTATTAGGAGGTACTCATCTATGCC
>CANQTC010000008.1 GCA_947626675.1 uncultured Coprococcus sp.
GGAAGGCTATACCCCACCGGAATCAAAGACGGAAACCGTAAAACCGGGAGAAACAACAAAGACAGAACTTGTTGTAGGAAAGCAGGAAGAACCGTCAACCGAAGAGCCATCAACTGAAAAGCCATCAACCGAAGAACCTTCGACTGAGAAGCCGTCAACCGAAGAACCTTCAACCGAAAAGCCGAATGGCAAGAATAATGGAGAGCTTTTAGTCGTTGTATATGATGAGGAGACTGGAGATGTAGTTCCGGGCGCAACAGTGAAAGTAACATACCCTGATGGTTCATCAAAGAATTATGATACGGACTCTGAAGGAGAGATTATATTGTCCAAACTTCCATCTGGCAAGTATAAAGTGGAGGTTGTATCAGTACCGGACGGATATACTGTAACAACTGGAAAAGTGCATAATGTATCTGTTACAGATGGCGAGAGAGTAGAATGTGAAGTGTATATTGCAACAGAGAATACTACAACAGTGACAACTACTGAAACGACAACGACAGAGAATACTACAGAAGGAAATAATAAGAAGCCGTCAACACCTGCGAATAATCAGGTGAAGACAGGTGATTCCTTCAACATCATTATTCCAATAGGAATTATGATATGCGCTATTGCAGGAGCAATTATCCTGATTCTTCGTAAGAAAAAATATGAAGATAAATAAAAGGCAAATTAAAATTTGAATGAGAACTGCTACATGATAGCTGATTCTTAAATGCAATAATAAAGTGGAGCGGTGTAGTTTTAAAAATTGAATTACACCGCTTCTTGTATTAAAAAGGACATTAAACAGATTTGTCAAAAATGAACATATATGATTGTGTATTTTTCGGATAGACAAAATGAAGGAATAAATTATAAGATAAGCCTGTTAATTTGTTATTACATAATGTGATGCTCAACAAGTGCAAGTTTAAATGAAAATTTTTAGGAGGTGTTTGGATGAAGGTATTAAGGCGACAAAGAAGAATAACGGCAGTATTAGCATCGATAGTACTTGTAGTTGCTATGTGCATACCGATTATGATTTCAAATGGAAATGTAAGCGCGAAAGATGAGAAAGACTATATTGGCGATGTATTGGGAAAATATCAGTATTTTGTAGAAGGTGATGTAAGCAATGGCGGACATACTGTTGGGGCAATTGCTGTAGGCGGAACATATGAAGGAACATATAATGGAACTACGAATTATTTTGGCGATGTTTCTATAGTTCCGTCATATATAGGTACATATAAAAGTGGTGGAATCGGAAATGGATGGAATGGAACTCTGCCAGAAGGTTTGGAACAGCATAAAGAGGTTTATTATGGTAAATTGGCAGATGGAAGTGAAATTCCGAATGACGGTACAAAATGGGTACAAGATGCGGAATATATAGATATGCAGGCATATTTTATGGGAATTCGTGTACAGGCGGCTGCTATTGCTGAAAATGGTATAGCGATTACAGATGCCCAGATTAAGAATGATGTTCTGACATTAACGTGTAAAGATGATGATACATATTTTAATTTACCGTATGAAGTATTTAGCAAAGTACGCGAAATTAATATTGAAATTCCTGATGGAGATATAGATTGGCTTCATACCCATATATGTGCTGTTTCAATAACAGGCGATGGAAAAGTTGAAGTGAATGGTAAACTTGAGGATGGAAATGATGCGGTGGCATTTGATGATTGGACTAAGATTAGAATAAACGGAGTCCATATGAGTCAGGCGCTGGAAAGCATGTCAGGACAGGATGCGGCATATAACAAACAATTAAATTTTGCTGGAATGAATCTGTTATTTAATTTTCCTGATGTAACTGGAACGATTGCACTGAATGGTCTTGGCGGTCACTTGGTAGCGCCGAATGCAAAGGTCGATATAGGCGGCGCTGATTATGAAGGAAGTATTATTGCGAAAGAACTGGTGGGAACAGCACAGGGACATTTTTATCCGTTTAGTGGTAAATTAGTGAAGGAAGAGCCATCGACCGAAGAGCCATCGACCGAAGAGCCATCGACCGAAGAGCCATCGACCGAAGAACCATCGACTGAGAAGCCATCGACCGAAGAGCCATCGACTGAGAAGCCATCGACCGAAGAGCCATCGACTGAGAAGCCATCGACCGAAGAGCCGTCGACTGAGAAGCCATCGACCGAAGAGCCATCGACTGAAAGGCCGTCGACCGAAGAACCTTCAACTGAAAAGCCGAATGGAAAGAATAATGGAGAGCTTTTAATCGTTGTATATGATGAAAAGACTGGAGATGTAGTTCCAGGTGCAACAGTGAAAGTGACATATCCTGATGGTTCATCAAAGAATTATGATACGGACTCTGGAGGAGAGATTATATTATCCAAACTTCCATCTGGAAAGTATAAAGTGGAGGTCGTATCAGTACCGGACGGATATACTGTAACGACTGGAAATGTACAGAATGTATCTGTTACAGATGGCGAGAGAGCAGACTGCGAAGTTTATATTGCAGCAGAGAATGCTACAACAGTGACGACCACTGAAACGACAACGACAGAGAATACTACAGAAGGAAATAATAAGAAGCCGTCAACATCTGTGAATAATCAGGTTAAGACAGGTGATTCCTTCAACATCATTATTCCAGTAGGAATTATGGTATGCGCTATTGCAGGGGCAATTATTCTGATTATTCGTAAAAAGAAATCTGAAGACAAGTAAAAAGATAATTGAATGTAATTAGCGAAAAGAGGTATTCGCTATATGAATAATTCAGAAGCTGACGCTTTTATGAATAGAATTTCATAAGGCGTCAGCTTTTATTTTACTTCTTTGATTTAATTTTTTTGATTTTCTTTGCTATAGCAAATTTATCGTTGCTTTTCTCAAATGTTTCTTTCCATTGGTTGTAATTATGCAGAAGCATAAGAAAATGATTTTTTTCCTTTCGTTCTTTTATCTCATTTGTAAGATGAGATTTTAATGCTTCGATTCTAACAATGATATCGTATTCCTGTGCGAAATGACGGAGCTTTGCAGCAAGCTGAAAAGAAACAACGATATCAATTATAAAAACGCCATAGAAAAATCCGATTACAAAGGAAAAGGCAAGATTGTCAGCAAGCCAGCTTATGGCATTTATAATATGCGGATGGATTGTCAGATAGTAAAATGCGGCAAGCGCTGCCCACATCAATGAAAATAACGGACAGATAATTCCGTCAATATTTCCCCATTCATCACTATAATCCCATAATTTGATATTCATTCCTTTTATAAATATAAGTCCGGTAATATATTCGATTACAGTCATGGCAATAGCCATGATAATAATTGTTATCAGTGTGGCAGCAACCGGATATTGCTCAAGTGACGATATATGAATATTGGATAAAATGTATAGTGTGCATAATCCTGAACCATATAACGGCAAATAAGGACCTATAAGAAATCCCGGATTAATCCACTTCTTATTAATATTGCTTTTTGAAAGAAATCTTCGGAAAAATAACTCGATAATCCAGCCGATGATACTTCCCATAAAAAATAGAAATAAAATAATAAGTAATTTGCTCATAAGTAATACACCCTTTTCTATATAATCTTATCAGATAATTTTGAAACTTTTGAAACAATCTGTTCTTATAATGTGATATTTATCTGTTTCGCAATTATCTCATAATTTCATCAGAAAATAAAAAGTATTTCGATATCAAAATCAAACCGTTTGACTTTACAATTCTCTGATTTCCATAGTAATTATAGAATAAATGGCATATAACAATCATTCAAGTGTTTTTTATAAATATTATTCTAAATTTGGTTAAACTGATATTGACTGAACATATCAAATAGTGCCAGTTTGAACATGTATAATATTGGAAAAATGGTTATTTTAATAATATCAGATATTCGTATAATAGTAGAAAAGTTTGTACAAAGCGCAAAAAAGTAAAAATTTTACCTAATAATAAGACGAAAAGGAGAAAATAATCATGGCAAACAGACAATATGAACTGAACAAAGAATTGGCACAGATGCTTAAGGGCGGCGTTATTATGGATGTTACAACACCTGAGCAGGCAAAGATAGCAGAAGAGGCGGGCGCGTGTGCAGTTATGGCGCTTGAGAGAATTCCGGCAGATATCAGGGCTGCAGGAGGCGTGTCCAGAATGAGCGACCCGAAGATGATACAAGGGATTCAGGAGGCGGTATCGATACCGGTTATGGCAAAGTGTCGTATCGGACATTTCGTGGAAGCACAGCTTCTTGAAGCAATTGAGATTGATTACATAGATGAAAGTGAAGTGCTTTCACCTGCTGATGATGTATATCATATAGATAAGACGAAATTTAAAGTTCCATTTGTGTGTGGTGCAAAAGACCTGGGCGAGGCGCTTCGCAGAATTAATGAAGGTGCTTCAATGATTCGTACAAAGGGTGAACCGGGTACAGGTGATGTTGTTCAGGCTGTACGTCACATGAGAATGATGAACAGTGAAATAGCGAGAATTTCATCAATGAGAGAAGATGAGTTATTTAATGTAGCAAAAGAATTGCAGGTTCCGTATGATTTGGTTCTTTATGTTCATGAAAATCACAGACTTCCTGTTGTTAATTTTGCTGCCGGCGGTGTAGCTACTCCTGCGGATGCAGCGCTTATGATGCAGCTTGGCGCAGAGGGTGTATTCGTTGGTTCAGGTATCTTTAAGTCCGGAAATCCTGCAAAACGTGCAAATGCTATCGTTAAGGCTGTTACAAATTATACGGATGCGAAGCTTATTGCTGAACTTTCAAAGGACCTCGGTGAAGCTATGGTAGGTATCAACGAGAATGAGATACAGCTTCTTATGGCAGAGAGAGGTAAATAAAACAAAGGCAGGTGACTACTGATATGAAAATAGCAGTTTTGGCTGTTCAAGGTGCGTTTATTGAGCATGAGAAGATGCTTGAAGCGTTGGGATGCGAAACGGTTGAGCTTAGGCAGAAGAAGGATTTGGAGCAGTCCTTTGACGGTATCGTTCTTCCCGGCGGGGAAAGTACCGTTCAGGGGAAACTTCTGAAAGAACTTAATATGTATGATGATATTAAGGAAAGAATTGAGCATGGTCTGCCTGTTCTTGCAACCTGTGCCGGACTGATATTGCTGGCATCGGATATTGCAAATGATGACAGAAGACACTTTGCCACGCTGCCTGTAAGGGTAAAACGGAATGCATACGGCAGACAGCTTGGAAGCTTTCATCATGATGGGGAAATAAAAGGACTTGGCGTATTTCCAATGGAATTTATCAGAGCGCCATACATAGAAGATGCGGCTGAAGATGTAGAAGTGCTAGCAGAGGTAGATAACCATATAGTAGCGGTAAGATATAAGAACCAGCTTGCCGCAGCATTTCATCCGGAACTCTCCGGGGATGCACGTTTTCATAAGCTGTTTGTGGATATGTGCGGATAGTTTTTAGTGTATGTAAAATCAAAAATGATAAATAATATCAAATACAAGAATTGAAAAATCCATTATAATAATCTATACTGTTTATAGTTAGAAATAACTAACTGTGAATAAATTGTTGTGGACTTCTACAGAATGTAACTGCTGATAATACATTCCCCGGAAGACATCGTTTCTTTCGGGAGGAGTTTCACTACAGGAGAGTGAATGGCACAATGCTGTTGAAAGGAGATTATTGTAATGGATTATTTAGAAATTGAGAAGGTCATTGGAAGAGAGATTATGGATTCCAGAGGAAATCCGACAGTTGAGGCAGAGGTATATTTGGCAGATGGAACTGTTGGCAGAGGAACAGCGCCAAGTGGTGCGTCAACGGGTGAGTTCGAGGCTCTTGAACTTAGAGATGGAGATAAGAACAGGTATCTGGGAAAGGGTGTTACGAAGGCAGTAGAAAATATCAATACAATTATTAATGATACTTTGGTGGGTATGAACGCTTCGGATACATACGCTATAGATAAGGCAATGATAGAGGCAGACGGAACAAAGGATAAGTCAAAGCTTGGGGCAAATGCTGTTTTGGCAGTTTCTATTGCTGCAGCAAGGGCGGCCGCGATTGCACTGGATATTCCTTTATACAGATTTTTAGGCGGCATTTCGGGTAACAGACTTCCTGTCCCTATGATGAATATTATTAACGGCGGCTGCCATGCACTATCAAGCGGACTGGATGTTCAGGAGTTTATGATTATGCCTGTTGGAGCGTCTTCCTTTAAGGAGTGTTTGAGATGGTGCGCAGAGGTTTTTCATGCCCTTGCAGCAATCTTAAAGAGCAGAGGACTTGCTACATCAGTTGGTGATGAGGGTGGTTTTGCTCCTGCGTTAAAGAGTGATGAAGAGGCTATCGAAACGATTCTTGAGGCTGTAAAGAACGCAGGCTATGAGCCTGGTAAGGACTTTAAAATTGCGATGGACGCCGCTTCTTCTGAGTGGAAAACAGGCAAGACAGGGGAATATAAGCTTCCAAAAGCAGGCACAGTATATACGTCTGAGGAGCTTATTGCTCATTGGAAAAAACTTGTGGACAAATATCCGATTATATCTATTGAAGATGCGCTTGACGAAGAGGACTGGGAAGGCTGGAAAAAACTTACAGAGGAGCTTGGTGATAAGGTACAGCTTGTTGGTGATGATTTATTTGTTACAAATACGGAAAGACTTGCGAAAGGGATTGAACTTGGATGTGGTAATTCAATTTTAATTAAGCTGAACCAGATTGGTTCGGTATCCGAAACTCTTGAAGCAATAAAGATGGCACATAAGGCAGGCTATACAGCTATCTCTTCCCATCGTTCAGGAGAAACCGAAGATACAACTATCGCTGACCTTGCTGTTGCGCTGAATACATGTCAGATTAAAACAGGCGCTCCGTCAAGAACAGAACGTGTTGCAAAGTACAACCAGCTTCTGCGTATCGAGGAACAGCTTGGTGCTTCCGCAGTATATCCGGGTATGAAAGCATTCAATGTAAAATAATATTAAAGATGTTTTGTTGAAATTTATTATAAAGATTATAAAAACCATGTGTAAATAATATGTTTTCCCGAAAAAGAGGACATATCAAAAGGCACATGGTTTTTTATTATTTCTTCAAATACAGTGCATAGCGGACAGATAATGCGAACATAATAATGAAAAATATCTGTGTAAGAAGATAATTTATTGTGGGAGGTTTTATTATGTCGCTTATTAATGAAAGTATAATGGATTTTAAAGTAAATGCGTATGCAAATGGTGAGTTTAAAGAAATCGCAAAATCGGATATTTTAGGAAAATGGAGCTTGTTTTTCTTCTATCCTGCTGATTTTACATTTATATGTCCTACGGAACTTACGGATTTAGCTGAGAAATATGAAGAATTTAAGAAACTGGGGTGTGAAATATATAGTGTTTCCTGTGACAGCCATTTTGTTCATAAGGCATGGCATGATGCATCTGACTCTATTAAGAAGATTCAGTATCCTATGTTAGCGGACCCTACGGGTACTTTGACAAGGTTCTTTGATGTCATGATTGAAGAAGACGGAATGGCTGAACGGGGAAGCTTTATATTAAATCCGGAGGGAAAGATTGTTGCTTATGAAGTGCTTGCAGGAAATGTGGGAAGAAATGCAGAAGAGTTGTTAAGACGTGTGAAAGCATTGCAGTTTGTTGCTGAACATGGGGATGAAGTATGTCCTGCCAGATGGCAGCCGGGAGAGAAAACCTTGAAGCCAAGTCTTGACTTGGTCGGTATGCTGTAAAGGGGCGGCGGGCAATGGAAAAAAATTATTATGATGTGATAATCGTTGGCGCGGGACCGGCGGGACTTTCGGCAGCGATTTATATGGCGAGAGCAAAATACAGTGTTCTTGTGCTTGAAAAAGAAGAAATAGGCGGACAGATTAATATTACTGCCGAGATAGTGAATTATCCCGGAATAAAAAGTATATCAGGACCGGAACTTACGGGAAACATGAAGGTGCAGGCTGAAAACTTTGGCGCGTCTTTTATGATGGCGAGAGTAACAGATATGAAGCTTGATTGTGAGATAAAGACAATCTGTACAGATAAAGGGGATTATCGTACGCTTGGCGTGATTTTGGCAACAGGTGCAAATCCCCGTAAATTAGGATTTGCAGGCGAACAGGAATTTCAGGGGAGAGGTGTGGCATATTGCGCGACATGCGACGGTGAATTTTTTACCGGAAAGCAGGTGTTTGTCATAGGCGGCGGATTTGCAGCAGCAGAGGAAGGCATGTTCCTTACAAAATATGCCAGTCAGGTAACAATCATTGTAAGGGAAGAAGATTTTACCTGTGCGAAAATGGTGGCGGATAAAGTTAAGGCACATGAAAAAATAAAGATTGTATACGAAACGGAGATTATGGAAGTATCGGGCGCCGGAAAATTAAACTATGTAAAATTTAAGAATAATAGAACCGGAGAAATAACAGAATATAGAGACGATAATGGGTTTGGGGTATTTGTATTTGCCGGATATGTTCCTGACACAGAGTGGATGCCTGCTGATGTGGAGAAGGACGGACAGGGATATATTATAACGGATATCAATAGAAAAACAAATCTGACAGGCGTATATGCCGCGGGCGATGTATGTGTGAAAAATCTCAGACAGGTAGTTACCGCTGTTTCTGACGGTGCAATCGCAGCGACATCGCTGGAGCATGAATTGGCGCATGTGCTTGAAAACCGGGAGATTTATGATGAAGTGAAGTCCGGTGTTGATTTGAATAAGAATCGGGAGCAGAAAATAACGAATAATCAAACGGTCATACATGATAATCTTGAATTTGTTCCTGAAGAATTTCTTGGAAAACTGGCAGAAATATTTTCAAAATTTGAGTCCGGTATTTATATCCGGTTGTGGCGTGATGAAACAGCGCTTTCTAAAGAAATGGAAAAATGTGCAAAAGAAATCGCCGGACTGACAGATAAAATCAGTGTAAGGGATGCCATAAAAGAGATGGAAGAAAGCTATTCCGACAGCGTATTCAGTGAATCGGATAAAAAGATGCTGCTTCCTGCTATGGAGATAGCCAGATGCAGCGGTAAAAATCCGGAGATATATTTTCATGGAGTGCCGGGCGGGCATGAATTTAATTCATTTATCATGGCACTGTATAATACTGCCGGACCGGGCGTAGAAGTGGATGAGCAGATTATAAGGGAAATAAAGAGTATTGATTATAATGTTAATATAAAGGTGCTTGTAACCTTATCCTGTAATATGTGTCCCGAGACGGTCATGGCGGCATGCAGACTTGCAACGCTTTCGGACTATATTACAGCAGAGATGATAGATGTTATGCGCTTTGAGGAAATAAAGAATAAATATAACGTAATGAGCGTTCCCTGTATCGTTATAAATGACCATGACGTATATTTTGGTAAGAAAAATATAGAAGAAATGTTAGGGTTGATTAAAGCAATATAAAAAGCACTTTACAAAAAAACATCTGCTCTTTATACTAGGAAGTGACCAGTTGATATATGGATAAAGAATGTTGGCCTTTATGGTCAGATGGAGGAGCAATGCTGACGTATTCCTTTGAAAATAAAGGTAATGATACTTTGTATGAGTATCTGTATAAGCAGATTAAGAAGGATATTATTTCAAGAAAACTAATTCCAAATGAAAAGCTTCCGTCAAAAAGAATGTTGGCAAAGCATCTGAATATCAGTACGATAACGGTGGAGACTGCATATAGCCAGTTGATAGCGGAAGGATATATCTATTCCGTTCCAAAGAGCGGTTTTTATGTTTGCGAGATTGAAACAGGCGGTACTTTTGAAGAATATATCCCATTTGACAGGAACAGACCTGTTTCAGACAGTCGTGATATTTCCGGAAAATTCGGCGGGATTTTAACAAAACGAATGGAACAAGGCGTTGATAAAGAGGATGAGCAGAAGGACAGGTACTATGCAGATTTTGTAAATAACAGAGCTGTTAGTGAGAATTTTCCGTTTGCTACATGGACAAAGCTTATGCGGGATGTTATGGCTGATGATACTGCCAGGCTTTTAAACAGACCGCCATCGGCGGGAATATATGAACTTAGATGCGCAATTGCTGATTATTTGTATCAATTCAGAGGGATGTCTGTCGCTCCTGAACAGATAGTAGTAGGTGCGGGAACAGAGTATCTGTATGGGCTTATTATTCAGCTTTTAGGTCATGATATGTGTTATGGGGTTGAAGACCCGGGATATCAGAAGATATTCAGAATTTATCAGGCGCATCATGTAAGATGCAGCCATATTGCAATGGATGAGAATGGAATTAATATGGATGCGCTTTATGAGTCAGGGGCGGATGTTTTGCACATCTCCCCCTCCCATCATTTCCCTACGGGGCTTGTGACGCCGATAAGCAGAAGATATGAACTGCTTTCGTGGGCATCAAAGTCCCCTGAGCGGTTTATCATTGAGGATGAGTATGATAGCGAGTTCCGGCTGACAGGAAGACCGATTCCTTCACTCCAAAGTATAGATGTGTCAGATAAGGTGATATACATAAATACATTTTCAAAAAGTCTGGCATCTACGATAAGAATAAGCTATATGGTTCTGCCAAAGACGCTTATGGAGCGGTATCGCAGAGAGCTTTCGTTTTATGCGTGTACGGTTTCCAATTTTGACCAGTATACGCTGACTGCATTTATCAATGACGGATATCTGGAAAAGCATATCAATAGAATGAGAAATTATTACAGAGCACTTCGGGATATGATATTGAATGATATAAAAAAACACAAGTGGTACGACCGGATTACAATTAAGGAGGAAAATGCCGGGCTTCATTTCCTGCTGAAACTTTCGACGGATTATGATGATAACGAGATTGTGAGAAGGGCAGCAGAAAATGGTATTCATATATCCTGTCTAAGCCAGTATTATTATGATGTGAAGAGCGCTGTTTTGCATACGCTTGTCATTAATTATTCGGGTATTGGGATGGAGTATGCAGAAGAAGCCATCGACAGGCTGTTTCGGAGTTTGTTTACAGATTGAAAACGATAGAAAAGGAGATTAATATTATGAAGATTGTATTTGATACACTTGAAGAAAGAGAAGAGAAGAATTTTAAAGGCGGCGAAAAGTCCTTTAAGGTTCGTATGCATGCCGGAAATTATAATAAGATTATGAAGGGCAGGCTTGAGCCGGGTGCATCGATAGGTTTACATATGCATGAGACGAACAGCGAGATTATATTTATACTTAGTGGTGTTGGAACGATGATATATGATGATACGAAAGAAATTCTTCATGCAGGCGACTGCCATTACTGTCCGATGGGGCATAGTCACAGTTTTATTAATGAGGGTAGTGAAGACTTAATATTCTATGCGGTTGTTCCGGAACATGAGTAGCAGCATGGGTGCATTTAGGGAGGAGATTTGATTGTGAAGCTGTCAGAAGATATAAATATGGAAACACAATTCTGCGCGGATTTGTATGAAAGAACAGATTCTGCAGGCTATGGTTCTTTATACATTGAGATAGAACAGGCGAAGAGAAATATTGAATATTATAAAAATATGTATACAGCCGAGCTGGATGGTATTCCGAAAAGAATATCGTATATGCGGTCATCGATGGTTATTAATATCGTGGTTTTAGTGCTTTTGATATTATTTAAGATAATGTTTTCCGGAGTTATCAAAGCCGGCGGCGGGATGCTTTTGCGTACTTTTGTGGGGTGGCTTGCGATAGGGGTCATATATATTGGTATAATATATATGGTAATAAGATGTGCGAAAGCAGTCCGGATATATCTTATCAATGTAGTTCCTGATAAATTTAACAATTACATACAAACACATGGGATACATAATATCGTAGAGGAAAAGCAGTATTGCGAAGGTGTACTGAAACATATGCTTGAATATGAGAGAATCGTCAATAAGATAGAAAAAGATATTAAAAGTGAAACTGTAAAGGTGGATATGGCACATCAGGCTATTGATGCAATGAATTTTGATATAAAAGATTTTAAATATAATGCGGGCAGACTGGATAAATAACTTTGGCACAAATAAAAAAATTGGGGTGACGCGATTCGAACGCGCGACCTCTTAGTCCCGAACCAAGCGCTCTACCAAGCTGAGCCACACCCCAAAATGCTTTCGCAACACATAGAATACCATAATTGCGGATGATATGCAAGTGTTTATTTCAGTTTTTAGGCTGGTTTTTAGGCTGTGGAGGCTTATTATGAATAAAAAGACGAAAAAAATAATAATGATTATGCTGACGGTACTCCTGTTTCTTACGATAATTCCATTTGTACTATGTTCCATTATCTATGAAGTTTATTTTGGCAAAGGATATGATACAAGAGAGGAATGGCGCTACGAGATAACTGATTTTGCAGGTCTGAAACAGGAACGGTATCCATTTACATCGGATGACGGACAAATGTTGATAGGGTACAAATTTTATAAGGAGCATCAGGATATCAAAGGAACGCTGGTATTTGCTCATGGTCTTGGCTGCGGCGGATATAATACCTATATGGACCTGATTAATTACTTTGCAGGAAATGGCTTTTTTGTATTTGCGTATGATGCTACCGGGCATGATGAAAGCGAGGGGGATTCGGTTCATGGGATACCGCAGGGCGTCATTGATTTGTTATATGCCATTGATTTTGTGGAAGAAAATGAGGATTTTCAGCATTTGCCGGTTGTGCTGCTTGGCCATAGCTGGGGCGGCTATGCTGTATGCAATGTGCTGAATGAGCATCCGGAGGTAAAGGCTGTTGTTTCTATGGCGGGTTTTAATACTTCTGCTGACCTGATAAAAATAGAATGTGAAAGACATGCGGGTAAAATTGCTGATATCGCAGTTCCTTATATGAAGCTTTATGAAAAATTGCGGTTTGGGAAGTATGCATCAGACAGTGCTTTGACAGGATTTGAGAAGTCAGAGGCCTGCGTTATGATTGTCCAAAGCAGTGATGATACAATTGTGCCGCCGGAATATGGATATGATATATATTATGAACGATATAAGGACGATGACAGGTTTATATTCAGGGAATATCATAACAGGGCTCATAAGTATGTCTATTCTTCTGAAGCTTCAATGGAGTATATGAAGGATATTCATTCCAAACTCAATGAATATGAGAAGTCGCTTGACCATAAAATCAGTACGGAAGAAAAGGTTTCATGGGTAAATGCGAATTTAGACAGGGCAAAATATGCCGGTAAGCCGGATGATGAATTGATGGGTGAAATACTTGAACTGTATGAAAAGGCAATCGCTGGAAATTAGCGGTTGTCTTTTTTCTTGAGAAATCGCATAATACCTGAAATGTTGCATAAAAAAAGCGCCAAAAGTTAAGAAAATATCGGAGCTTAGGCTGTTGACTTAGCATGAAAATAATTATATACTTTCATTTGCCTTATTCTTTAGAATAATGTCGAATTTATATGCAGAGAGAGGAGAGTTGACATGGTTTTTTCTAGTATGGAATTTTTATTTCGTTTTCTCCCGATATTTTTAACTGCTTATTTTATTACGAAGCCTGCATATAGAAATATTACATTGCTGATTGGTAGTTTAATTTTCTATGCATATGGAGAACCCGTATATATATTATTAATGTTAATTTCAATTTTGTTTAATCACTTTGTAGCTTTACGGATTAAACGTTTTTACGATATAGAGGTTTATTCAGAGATTGACTGTTCTTTTGAACGGAATTGCTGGTTTATCACATCGATGATATTTAATTTTGGCTTGTTGTTCCTGTTTAAGTATATGAATTTCTTTATTGAAATTATAAATGATATCGCCGGAACAGCCTTGCTGAAGGAAGTGGCGATTACATTGCCATTAGGAATAAGCTTTTATACTTTTCAGATAACATCATATATTATAGATGTATATAAATTAAAATATCAGGCAGATACGAGTTTGTTAAATTTTGCTACATATGTTGCGATGTTTCCAAAACTGACATCAGGCCCAATAGCGAATTACAGCGATATCAGAACGGAACTGACTGAGCGTAAACCGACACTGGATGACGTGGAAAAGGGTGTTGCGTTATTTGTTATGGGTTTGGCATATAAGGTGCTTCTCGCAAATAAGATTTCACATCTTTGGACTGATGTACAGACAGTAGGACCTTATGGAATTAATACGGCAACGGCATGGCTCGGCTCATGGGGATATTCCATGCAGCTTCTTTTTGACTTTATGGGTTACTCACTGATGGCTGTCGGACTTGGTCTTATTATGGGATTTCATATACCGGATAACTTTGACTCACCTTATATGTCAAGGTCGGTTACTGAATTTTGGAGAAGATGGCACATTACACTGGGAAGATGGTTCAGGGATTATGTGTATATACCGATAGGCGGCAGTAAAAAAGGTGTTCCACGCATGATACTTGCTTTATTTGCAGTATGGACATTTACCGGGTTGTGGCATGGCGCAGATTGGAATTTCCTGATATGGGGACTATTTCTATTTGTCGTTGTATTAATAGAAAAGCTGTTTCTGAAGAAAGCGCTTGATAAGGTTAAGATACTCGGACATATCTATATGTTGTTTATGATACCATTTTCATGGACGATATTTAATATGTCAGATTTGCATAATCTTGTTTTATATATAAAGCGGATGTTCGGCATGACGATTGAAGGTTCGGTTCTTACAAAGGCCATGAGCAAACTGATATTATTAGGTAAAACATACTGGTGGCTCATGCTGATATGTATATTTTGTTGTACGCCTATTCCGAGAAAACTGATTGACAAATATTATAAAACATGGACATGTAAAATCATTTTGTTAGTGGCTTTTTGGTATTCGGTTTATCAGATTGCAGACGGTGGAGCAAATCCATTTTTATATTTTAAATTTTAGGAGGGGACATACGAATGAAAAAAATGATGGATTGTATAAGAGAATGTCCTCTGCTGCTGATGATAGCAGTATCTGCACTTGTACTTTCCGGTGTTGCCTATGTAAAAGTGCTGCTTGGCGATTATAAATTCAATGTAACATTAGGGCATCCTATGCTGACTTCGGTTCTTCTTGATGAAGAAATCGCCACAATTGGGGATGCAACGCCAAATGATGCTACCGCAACGGATGCAATATCATACTTACCGGAACAGACTGAAGAAGAGAAAACAGAGCGTTCTGACGAAACAACAACAGAAAAGCCTGTGAAGAAGGATGATAAAAATAAAGACGGGAAAGACAAAGAGAACGATAAGGAGAAAGACAACAGCAAAGATAAGGATAACAAAGATAAAAATAATAAAGATAAAAATAATAAAGACAGCAAAGATAATAAAGATAAGACAAACCAAGATACAACAGAAGAGTCAACGCTTGGCGGCGGCACAGCAAAAACAACTGAAAAAGCGGAACGGCCTACGCAGTATACTAATATAGAGAAAAGGAAGTCCAGAAATGACTGCTATGGGGATATAGACAAAATTGCACTTACAACAGATTACCCTTATGAGAAGGTTAAGGGCGATTATTTTAAAGACGCATTATTTATAGGAGATTCCAGAGTAGAGGGACTGGCACTTTATTCAGGAATTGATAATGCTGATTTTGCATACATGGAAGGTCTGACGGTCGATGGTATGATGACAGAGCGGATAGCGGAGGTAGACGGTAGTGTCATGACGTTGCCGGAACTCCTGTCATCGAAGCAATATAAGAAGATTTATGTGATGCTTGGCGTAAATGAAGTTGGATATGATACGGATTATTATGTAAGTAATTATATTGATAAGATTCATGAAATTATGGATGCCCAGCCGGGCGCTATTGTATTCATGATGAGCTGTATGTATGTTTCAACAGATTATTCCAATAAGGATGATATCATTAACAATGACAATATTGATGATAAGAACAATGGGATTGCATCTTATGCAAATGGAATCAATCTGTTCTACCTCAATGTCAATACTGCTGTATCAGATGATAATGGCGGCTTGAAAAAGGAATATACATGGGATGATATTCATCTTCAGGCACAATATTATAAACTGTGGGAAGATTATTTATTAGAGCATGGACTGAATGATAATATGTGGGAATAATCTATCAGACCGGATAAAATCGGTATGTGATATGTCCTCCCTTAACAAATGGTGTATTTCAATTATGAAATACACCATTTTGATATTAGTGGCATGCTGCTGTTTGCTGATGGCTTTTATTTTTTTACAACAGACAGGTGAATTATCATCAAAGTCTGGCGGAAAGATATGTGATAAATTAAAGATTGACATAGGAGAACTTATGTTCTATAATGCTATCACACAAGTAACAGACGTTTGAGAAAATGATATTGGGGGAGGACAAAGGTAATGATAGAGATAGAACATTTGACAAAGACATTTAAAGTTTTAAATCGTAAAGAGGGATTAAAAGGGGCGATATCAGATTTATTTTCAAGAGATTATAAATATGTTACGGCTGTAAATGATGTATCGATTCACATTAATAAGGGTGAGATTATTGGTTATGTAGGGCCAAACGGCGCAGGAAAATCGACTACGATTAAGATGATGACCGGTATCTTGCAGCCATCTTCGGGAAAAATTATCATTGACGGAAGGAATCCTTATGATAACAGGAATGAACATTTGAAGGATATCGGCGTTGTATTCGGACAGCGTTCCCAGCTTTGGTGGTCGCTTCCGGTGAGAGAATCATTTAAGGTACTGAAAGAAATATATATGGTGGAAGATGCTGTTTATCAGGAAAATCTTAAACTTTTTGAGCGTTTGGTGGATTTGGAAAGCCTGTATGGAAAGCCTGTCAGACAGATGTCTCTTGGACAGCGTATGCTCTGTGAGGTTGTAGCAGCATTTCTGCATAGCCCTTCCGTTGTATTTTTAGATGAGCCAACGATTGGATTAGATGTTGCGGTAAAGGACAGCATACGGAATTTGATTAAAAAACTGAATGAAGAAAAAGGTACTACGATTATTTTGACTTCGCATGATACGAAAGACATTGAAACCTTATGTCAACGGGTGGCAATTATTGATAAAGGAACGATTATTTTTGATAACAGTATTGAACATTTGAAGGAAATGTTCGGAAAATACAGGACAATACGTTTGAAATTAAATACAGACATCGTGACTTATGAAACTGCGGCGAATATGTTAAGTGAGAAATTCGGTCAAAATGCCATTAAAATTAATGGGGAGGATTTTTCCATTGAAGTGAACGAGAAAGTCGTTCCGGTTAAGCAGGTTCTTGCGTTTATTATGGACGCTCTTTCTTTTGATGATATGAATATGGAAGATGTAGGCTTGGAAGAGGTCATTAAGAAAATATATGAAGGGGGAGCGGTTCATGTTAAAGCGGTATAGAGGAATTATCAGGAACTGCTTTGCTGAAGAACTGACATATCGAGAGCATTTCATTGTTATGCTTTTAATATCCGTTGTATACTATATTGTTCTCTATTTTGTATGGAAGGCGATTTATGCGGGTAGTGGAAGTTCTATCAATGGACAGACCTTTGCCGATACTTTTGTAAATCTTGCATTAACAAGTTGTCTGGTGCAATGTCTGAGCAGTGAAATTGAGTGGAATATTCATTTTACAATTTTAGACGGCAATATCATTATTAAGATGGTGCGGCCTTTAAATTATATGATGTACATGCTGTCTGAAAAAATAGGTTATGTAATTACACATATTATTACAAATGGCATTCCGGTATTTCTTGTTGTGATGATTCTTTTTCCGGGATATCTGCATCCGGGATGGAATATTGTAATGTTTGTTTTTTGTATGTGCTTATCATTTTTGATGATGTTTTGTCTGGAGTTTATGGCGGGGGTGTTTGCATTTTATACGCAGTCGGTATGGGGGATTTCAACGATTAAGAATGTTGTCGTTGGATTTTTTGCCGGCAGTAATGTACCATTAAGCTTTTTCCCGGAAGGCTTATATCGGATTGCACAGATATTGCCGTTTAAATCGATGTATCATGAGCCGTTAAGGATGTTAATGGATACTTCGATGGATGCTCATGCGTATATTCGCGTTATCGGCTTTCAGTTTGGATGGTGTATCCTGTTGATGGCTGCTGCATGGATATTGTTTAAAATCATGTCGAAAAGACTGGATATTAATGGCGGTTGAATGGGGGAAAAATACATTGAAAAAAATTCGATATTATACAAGGATATATTTTATGCTGGCAGCTCAATACTTAAAACAACGAATGCAGTTCAGGGCGGATTTTGTAATGGAGATATTTGGGATGCTTATTGTGAATCTTGTAGAGTTTCTTACCTTTTGGGTAGTATTTCATTCGATTACGGAGCTTGGAGGCTGGAATTTTTATGAGATGTTATTTTTATATGGCTTTTCGCTGATGGCGATGAGTCCGCAGCAGTTGCTGCTTGATAATGGATGGTCATTATCACATAAAGTTGTTACAGGGGATTTTTTGAAATATTGCTTTCGGCCTATGAACCTATTATTCTATTTTATGAGTGAAACGGTAGATGTGAAAGGTTTTTCACAGTGGTTTTTAGGAATTGTAATGTTTGTATATTCGTGGAATAAACTTGGAATTCCTGTTACATTTGTGAATATTTTATTATTGCTGGTTTTCATGTCGGGAGCGGTATTGATTTGTATGGGCCTTCTCATATTTTCATGTGCGTTTGGTTTTATGGGCGGCGCTACGAATGCGGCTATGGTGCTGGCTTCTGATTTAAAGGGATACAGCAGATACCCCCTGACCGTTTTTCACAAGGCAATCCGGATTATATTTACGGTTGTCATTCCAGTGGGATTTGTAGCATATTATCCGGCAAGTTTTTTTGTAAAGGCAAAGGAGAATATTCCGGTTATTGTGTATTTTTCGCCTGTTATAGGAATGATATTTTTTCTGCTGACATGTAAATTCTGGTTGTATCATGCAAGAAAATATGCGGGAACAGGTTCATGACAGAATGGCATAACTTTACTTGTTAAATGACGTAAAAGCTGATATTATGTATATTGTAACAGAATATATATAAAGGGGATATATTGATAGATGAGATTAAAAAAGGCAGCACTATTTTTAGAGATATTGATAGCGATTACTGACATTATATTGATAGCGCTGAATCGGTATACTATTTTAAGTTCTATTATGCCTATACGAATAGTATCATGGATATATCTTGGCGCAACGCTTATTTTTATGATACCGCTTATCGTAAATATGTTTAGGAATGATACGAAGAGCGAAAGCTTAAGCGAGGAATTGTCAGAGATGAACAGATTGAAGACACAACTGAATGGACTTGGAAATGTAAAAGGACTTTCCGGTTACACAAATACCATGATATCGCAGATTGATAAATTAAATGACAGAAGCCATCTTCTTGAGAAAATGCTTGTGGAGAATTTTGGAGAAGATGGTAATTGTACAGATATGGAAAATATCATAACGATGTATCGAAATATCTTTATAAAAAACATTAATAGCGTTATCAGAAGACTTGAAATAGTAGATAGAAGCACGCTGAATGAAAGAAGAGCTGTAGATGCCGGGTTAAAGGCTGAGTCAAGACAGATTTTTAATGAACATCTTGAATATATAGAAGGTAAGGTCAATACAAATGAAAAAATTGTGATAGAGTTTGATAAGCTGCTTACAGAACTTTCAAGAATCAATGAGAGTGAGGGGGAAAATAATCTTGATAATCTTCAGGATTATATTGCTTCACTGAAGATGCTGAATGATAATGTAGGTGATGAAGAACTTGCCAAAGTGATGCAGAGATATTAAAGAATATGCTTATGAAGGAAAGCCGGTTTCGGTAAAGATGCGGAGGTTTGAGAATGAATGAGAAGAAGATGATTAAGCTGGTAGGGGTTACGGTTTTTGTGATAATCGCTTTTATGGTGATTTTAACATTTGCTGTGACGCTTGGAAAAAAAGGCAGGGATGATGAATCGGATGTATCTGATTCAAATTATGGAAACGTGGGTAATATGACAAAAGAAGAGGCAGAAGCAGCATTATGTGATATGGCTGAAAAAGTGGCTCCTTCAAATGCAGAGCTTGTAAAAGCGTCGGTAGATTTGTCACAGTCTAATCTTGCAAATGAACTGCCTGCTATTGATACATATCCCTGTTCGGTAACGGGCAACGCCGATGTTGTGGCAGAAATATTTGCTACTTCTGAGAAGTCCGGGACAGGTAAAGACGGATGGATGAACGACATGGCAGAGACTTTTAATGCGGCAAAGCTTACAACTTCAGATGGAAAAACGATGGCGGTAACAATTAGACCGATGGCATCAGGACTTGGTTCAGATTATATCGTGTCAGGCGTGTATAAGCCGGAAGCATATGCGCCATCGAATGAACTCTTCGGTTCAATAACACTGGCATCCGGCGGAAAAATATCGCTGGTGACAGATTACACTGTGAAAAATGTTGCAGGTATTTTGATATCCTCAGATATCAGTAATACTATTAAAAGTAAATATGATGCAGTCAATATGGAAACGATTATCAAAGCGACAGAGGATAATGTTATCGCGATGGGATATACAAATCCACTTTCAAGTGCTACAGGACTTAATTTCCTGGTGTCGACACTTTACATCAATGATAACAAAGACATTTTAAGCGCTGCGGCTGCGCAGGGATTTAAGGACTTTCAGCTTAATGTACCATATGTAGCATATACGACACTTCAGATGAGAGAATCAGCAAAGAGTGGTGCTTTAAATGGTATGGTTATGGAATATCAGACATATATCAATGACAGCGAACTGAAAGATAATTATGAATTTATTCCATTTGGCGTACCGCATAATAATCCATTATATTCGGTAGATGGCATCAGCAGCGATAAGCTTGAGGTGCTTCAGGCATTTGCGGATTACTGCCATACGGACGAAGCAGTAAAGCTTGCCAAAGAGGATGGTTTCAATCTGCTTGATTATGAGGCGGACATTGACCTTTCAGCATTTACAAATAAGGATATTCTGGAGGCCCAGTCACTTTGGAAGGAAAATAAGGATTTGGGTAAGCAGATTATAGCGGTGTTTGTTGCGGATGTCAGCGGAAGTATGGATGGCGAGCCGATAAACCAGCTTAGGGAATCACTTGTAAACGGAGCTTCTTATATAGGTGATAATGTACAGATTGGTCTCGTAAGTTATAGTGATGATGTAACAATTAATCTTCCTATCGGTAAATTTGACCTGAACCAGCGGGCATATTTTCAGGGGGCGGTGGAAAGCCTTTATGCGAATGGCGGGACGGCATCATACGATGCGGTTACGGTTGCAGCAAAGATGCTGATTGAAGCAAAGAAGGAAAATCCGGATGCAAAAGTGATGCTTTTCCTGCTTAGCGATGGACATGCCAATATTGGTTATGAATTATCAGAAATCAGCTCTGCTATTGACGCCGCCAATATTCCGGTATATACGATTGCATATGGGGATGATGCAGATTCCGATGAACTGGGAAAATTGTCATTGATTAATGAAGCGGCTGCCATCAATGCCAGTTCCGATGATGTTATCTATAAGATTAAGAGTTTGTTCAATTCAGAAATGTAGTAGCTACTTAGCCATTTGCAGGCTGAAGGATTATATGGACTTTTGCAAATCCATATAACACTTCAACTGCAAATGGCTTTTTTTATATTTTTTTCAAAATGAGTGTTGACATTCGAGCGAAAGTCTGATAGTATACATTTATTCCTACAGAGTATATAGGAATAATATGATAAAAGGAGGAGAAACGATATGATACAGATAAGAAGAGAGAAGGAGATGGGCATGATGTGTTGTTGCTGTCGTTCTATGCAGATGTGCATGGCTTATTCCTGCATGTTAAATAATCGTCAATGCCTCTTATCGGAGAAGTCGATATCCGCGAGATAGATATACGGAAGATAATGAAACAGATACGGTTATTTAAGCGGGAAGATAAACCCCGTTTTTTTTGTGTAAAAAATTAAAAAATGTACAGCTTTCAAACAAGCTGCTAAATCGAAATATAAAGGAGATACTTATCATGAGAAAGAACATAGGAAAAAATATATTAAAGACACTTACAGTTGCAGCGCTTACATTAACACTTGCCGTTTCATCTACAGGATGTGGCAAAAAGGCATCTGCAAATACAGAAAGTACAGATGAAAATACCCCGGCGGTAACAACGATTCATGCTGTTACAGGTGGAAGTCCGGCGCCTTATATAACGGTCAATGAGGATGGCTTGTATTCAGGATATGATATAGAGGTACTGAATGCAGTTTTCGACAAATTGCCGCAGTATGATTTGGACTTAAAGACGGCTGATTTTGATGCTATTTTTACAGGATTGACAGCAGGCAATTATCAATTGGCGGTAAACAATTTCAGCTATCGTGAGGAAAGGGCAGAAAGTTACTACTTCTCGTTTCCATATGATGAGATTACCTATGTATTTGTTCAGCGGGCAGGTGATAAGCCGCTTACATCATTACAGGATGCTACTGACAGAGGATATAAAATCGAGTCCAATGCAGGTGGTAACGTGACAAATGCAATTGAACAGTGGAATCGTGAAAATCCGGATTCACAGATTGAGATTATATATTCAGAAGCAGATTTATCAGTGTGGTTTGAACATATCGAGGATGGAACGGCTGATTTCCGTATCGATGATTTACCGATATATAATGCATACTTAGATGAATTTGGTTTTAAGAACCTTCAGAAAACAGAACTTTCAGATGAAGAAACCGCAAAGATTTCAACCGCTTTAGATGCATATTTCCTTTTCCCAAAGAGTGAAGAGGGCAAAGCGCTTCGTGATGATATTGATGCTGCACTGAAAGAACTTCAGGAAGACGGAACATTACTTCAGCTTTCACAGAAATATTTTGGCGCGGACCAGGTACCTGATGCATCCAAGTTTGAAACACCAATTAACTAATGGGAATGAACGGGAGGAGATAAGATTATGGCAGAATTTGATTATGAGATTGTAAACGGGCGGAAGATTAGAGTCCGTCCGGTTGAAACGGTTTCTGAAGTTGATGAAAACGGATATTTTCATCGTCAGCCGAATCATTTCACAGAAGGCTTTGGGGCAGGAAAGAATCCTGTAGAGGCAGGCAGATACAGACTTGTATGGGCAAAATTATGTCATTGGTCTAACCGGGCTTCTATCGTCAGGGAGCTGCTTGGACTGGAGGATGCAATCAGTGTAAATATGGTAGGCCATGCAAAGCATGAAAAAAATCTGGGCTGGGAATTTGTCTATAATGAAGACAACATCGACCCGGTATTAAATATTCAGTTTTTAAGTGAAGCTTATTATGCGGCTGATGATGATTATACAGGAAGGACAACGGTTCCTGCCCTGATAGATGTAAAGACGGGAAAAGTTGTAAACAATGACTATCATAAGCTTACGAATTATTTTGAGGTGGATTTTAAGCCGTTTCATAAAGACGGCGCACCGGAACTTTATCCGGAGGAATTAAGAGAAGAAATTGATGAACTGAATGACTGGCTGTTTGATAATGTGAATAACGGCGTTTATAAAACAGCATTTGCAAGAAGTAAGGAAGCATACTGGGAGGCCTATTATGCATTTTATGCAGCGCTGGATATTCTGGAGGAGCGCCTTGAAAATCAGAGATTTTTATTTGGGGACTATGTAACAGACAGTGATGTAAGACTTTATGTTACGCTGGCCAGACTCGATATCCGTTATACCTATCAGCTTGGCCATACCAAGAAACCATTATTTGAATATAAGAACTTATGGGCCTATGCCAGAGATTTGTATCAGATACCGGCATTTAAAAATAATACATATTTTAAGGATTTTGCAAATCCGGGAAGCAGGAAGAATGGAACACTTATGGAAACATTTAATGCGCGGTTTCTTGATGAAATTGATTTTGATGCATATTGGGGAGCGCCGCATAACAGAGCAAGGCTCAGCAGCGACCCGGCTAATAAATTAAAGGCAGAAAGGCAGGGATAATCATGGCGGAATATTTAACAGTAAATGGCAGACAGATTCGTGTCCGTCCTATCGAAACAGTAAGTGAAATTGATAAATATGGTAATTTTCACAGGCAGCCCAATCATTTTACCAGAGGATTTGGACCTGATGAAAATGTAGTTGAAAAAGACAGATATATTTTATTTTGGGCGAAGGGATGCCATTGGTCTAATCGGGCATCGATTGTAAGAGAACTGCTTGGTCTTCAGGATGCGATTAAGGTAGAAATTGTAGATTGGGATGATACGCCATATGAAAAGCCTTTGGGTTGGGAATTTATTCATTCACCGAATCACATCAATCCGGAAACAGGGGCGCAGTTTTTAAGTGAACTTTATTATAATGCAGATTCGTCGTATGAAGGACGTGCAACTGTTCCGGCCTTTGTAGATTATAAAAAGAAAAAGGTAGTAAATAATGATTATCATAAACTGACGAATTATCTGGAGGTAGAATTTAAGCCATTTCATAAAAAAGATGCGCCGAATCTCTATCCGGAGGAATTGCGTGATGAGATTGATAAGCTTAACTGGTGGCTTTTTGAAAATGTAAATAATGCAGTTTATCGTGCGCAGTTTGCGCAGTCTCTTCAGGCATTTTCAGATGCATATGAAACATTTTTTGCAGGGCTGGATACGTTAGAGGAGCGGCTTGAAAATAACCGGTTTTTATTTGGAGATTATGTAACGGACAGCGATATTCGTCTTTATGTTACACTTGCAAGATTTGATGTTGCCTATTCAAGAAATATAGGGCCATGTAAGAAGCGTCTGGTAGATTATAAAAATCTATGGGGTTATGCCAGGGATTTGTATCAGATACCGGCATTTTATCACAATACATACTTTAAGGATTTTGCAGCAAGTCGTGATTTAAGTACCGCAGATGAGGATTACTGGGAGTCTGTATATTATGATATTGTAATTCCGGATACCGATTTTGATGCAATCTGGAAGACGCCGACAGGGCGTGAGAAACTCAGCAAAAATCCGGCAAATAAGTTTCGGATTGAAAAATAGGATACGGCGCATAGAAGATTAGCGCATGAAAGGAAGTTTGCAGATAGATGAAAGCAATTCGCGTAACAAAAGAGTATGAAAGAGCGGGTGTCCACTATGTGAGAACACAGGCAATGTGTATAGGATTTCATGTTCCGCTTGAGATGGAATTTGAGGGGGATACACCGGAAGATGAATATATTCTTGTTTTAGATGGTATAAAGCCTGTGTCTACATGCAGACTTCGTTATATAGACGGGCATACAGGTCAGATTGAGCGTGTCGCCACACTTGAGGAATACCGGGGACAGCATTATGGCAGAGCTGCTATATTGGAAGCAGAGCGTTTATTTGCGGAAAACGGTGTAACGAGGGTCGTCATCAATTCGAGAGAAGCCGCTTTGGGGTTTTATGAAAAGCTTGGGTATGTACCGGATTATACACAGACATTTGGAAGCGGCGAGTTTCGTTGTGTGCGGACTGTGAAGGAGCTTACGAAAGAAGAAGGAGAGGACAATGGCAAAAATATTTGATTTTAAAGCGGTTTTTGAACAGATACCGGAATTATTAAAATATCTTCCTGTGACACTGGAACTTGCAGTGATATCGATGTTGATTTCAATTGTTTTGGGACTTTTGCTTGCGGTAATAAAAATGAAGAAAATACCGGTGCTTCGTCAGATAGCAGGCGTATATGTGTCGCTGATAAGGGGAACTCCGATTATTGTACAATTATATATTGCATATTTTGGAATACCGATGTTTATAAAATATTTATGCCTGCGTAATGGCACAGTGTATCAGCCATCCGATGCATCGGGTATGGTATATGCAATTATTGCATTATCGATGAATGAGTCTGCATATCTTGCAGAGAATTTCAGAGGAGCGCTTGGCTCAGTGGGAACAGGGCAGATTGAGGCTGCCAGTGCGCTTGGTATGACTTATTTTCAGGCACTGAGGAGAATTATACTGCCTGAGACTTTAACGGTTGCATTACCCGGAATAGGAAATTCGTTTATCGGACTGATAAAAGGAACTTCACTTGCATTTACCTGTGCTGTAGTGGAGATGACCGCGCAGGGAAAGATTATCGGCGGACGAACATATCGTTATTTTGAGATATACATATCCCTTGCACTTATTTATTGGGTTGTTACAATCATTGTGGAGCAATTAATCAAGCTGGTTGAGCGTAAAACCAGAATACCGGAACACGTTGAACTTGTGAAACAGAAAGATGCAGCGGAGGAATAGGAAATATGATAGAAATAAAAAATTTATCAAAGAGTTTTCATGATAATGTGGTTCTGGATGGAATCAATCTGACGATAAATAAGGGGGATGTGGTTGGTATTATCGGGCCATCGGGAACAGGAAAGTCAACGCTTCTTCGTTGTATCAATCAGTTGGAAGTGCCGGAACAGGGGGAGGTTGTTTTAGACGGAAAGACGATTCAGCTTAATAAAAAGAACAGAAAAGAAATTCTTGAGTTGCGTAAGACTACAGGAATGGTATTTCAGCGTTTTAACCTGTTTGAAAAGAAAACTGCCATTGAGAATGTAATGGAAGGCTTGCTGGTGGTTCAGAAGAAGAGCAAAACGGAGGCTAAAAAAATTGCAGAAGAGGAGCTTGAACGGGTAGGAATGGCGGCATGGGCAAATCATTATCCGAAGCATTTGTCAGGCGGTCAGCAGCAGCGTGTTGCAATAGCCAGGGCGCTTGCCATGAAGCCGAAGCTTTTACTTTTGGACGAGCCGACCTCAGCACTTGACCCGGAGCTTGTAGGGGAAGTGCTTGAAACAATCAGGAAGGTTGCGGCAGAAGGATTTACCATGTTGTTAGTATCACATGAAATGAACTTTGTTCGCCATGTTTCAAACAGGGTTATCTTTCTTGATAAAGGGAAAATCGTTGAAGACGGCTCTCCAAAAGAAGTATTTGATAATCCGAAAAATCAGCGAACCAGGGAGTTCTTTGCAAAAATGAACCTAATGAATCAACCGGAGTATGTGATATGATAGATATACAAAGAATATGCAATGATTTTACAAAACTTGTTTCATTTGACTCGGTAAGCTTTTCTGAAAGGAAAACAGCAGACTGGCTGATAAAGGAATTGAAGCTTTTAGGTTTTGAGACAAAGGAAGATAATGCGGGACAGAGATATGGCGGAAATGCCGGAAATATATATGGTTTTTTAAAGGGCGAAATACCGGGAACGCCCATCCTCTTATCTGCACATATGGATGTCGTGCAGCCCGGTACAGGTAAACGGGCTGTAATTGGTGACGATAATGTTATTACTTCTGCCGGCGATACGGTGCTTGGTGCAGATGATATATCCGGTATTGTAGAGATTTTAGAGGGAATTCGTTACTTAAAGCGGGCGCATATCGCACATCGTGATATAGAAGTATTGTTTACCATAGGAGAAGAAGCCTATGCAAAAGGTGCGGCAGTATTTGATTATTCTGTTATACAGGCCAAAGAAGCCTATGTGCTTGATTTGTCAGGACCAATAGGAACTGCGGCAATTGCTGCACCGTCGATTATTTCTTTTAGCATAACAATACATGGGAAAGCGGCACATGCAGGCTTTGAGCCTGAAAATGGGATTCATGCCATAACTGCCATGAGCCGTTTTATTCAATCTGTAAAGCAGGGACATATAGATGATGAAACGACTTTAAATATTGGAATGATTTCAGGGGGCGTGGCAACGAATATTGTTCCTGATACTTGTAGCTGCACCGGGGAAATCAGAAGCTATCGTCATGAAAAAGCACTTGATTGTATAGAGAATTTAAAAAAGGTATTAAATGAACTGGCGGTTTCGGCAGGTATAAAGGCGGATATGGATACTGAAATACATTTGAAAGCATACAGCGTTTCCAAGACAGATGATGTCGTGCTTCGCTTTCAATCTGCATGTAAGCAGATTGGAATAAAAGGGAAAACGACAGCAACATTTGGCGGAAGTGATAATAATTATTTTGTAAACAAAGGAATATCGGGTATTGTATTGTCATGCGGTATGTATCAGGTACATTCTGTAAAGGAGTATACAAGGATAAACGATTTGGAAAATGGGGCAAGACTGATTGCCGTATTGATGTGCCAAAAATAAAAAAATATTAATTTGTAATGAATTTAGCATCAATATGCGTGACTATGTTGTTGAACTCAGATATAATGGAATCAGGTAAAGGAGCTGATGATATGGAAGAGATTAATAATATAGAAAGATGCCGCAAATTGTATGAAATGTATGGCGCGGCGATGATACATGATAAATTTCCCGAATATGAAAGCCGAATAGCGGTAGGATTTGTGGGAGAAGGTTCTGATTGCTTTGGTTATGACGATTACATTTCTACCGACCACGATTATAACATAGGTTTTGTGATGTGGCTTACCGGAAAGGATTATGATACGGTTGGCGAAAAATTGCAGGATGCGTACCGCCTGCTTATAAGAAGTGTTACCGGGGAAGATGACAGTATAAATATTTTTGCAGATGACAGGCGTGGCGCTATGCGGATAGGCGATTTTTACAAAAATATACTCGGATATGATATTCTGAAAGAAGGAATCGGAAATCGTATGTGGTTTAGTGTGCCTGAGGACAAATTTGCTACAGTTACAAATGGCGTAGTATTCCGGGATGACCTCGGCTTATTTACAGAGATTAGAAACGCGCTTCTTGAGTATTATCCTGATAATGTGTGGAGAATGAAACTGGCAGAACAGCTTTATCATTTTTCACAGAATGTACAGAGTAATTATGCCCGTATGATGGCAAGAAAGGATTATGCTACAGCGAATATCTGTGTAGCGAATGGGCTAAAAAGTGCGATGTCCATTATATATCTGCTTAATAGGCGGTATGCCCCATATTATAAATGGATGCGACGTGGAATTGAAGATTTGAAGGTATTAAACGAAGTTAAAAATATAATTGATGAAATTGCAGTTCTGAATTGTCAGAGGGATGCATGGGCAGATAAGAGATACAATCCATATGAAATAAACAGTGATGATTTGATTGTATTGGCTTTTGAAAAAATTGCAGTTTGTATTTTGCAGGAGATGAACAGACAGAACATTGTGCAGGGGGATAATCCATTTCTTGATATATATAGTAAGGAAATATTTGCAGATATAGCAAGAAGGATGCAGTAAATCCATACCGTAAGAAATCAGACGTTAAAGATTTTATTTATATTTAATAAAATGGAGTAACAGTTAATCTGTTCTCCATTTTATTTTTTAATCGTATTTATTGAGCATTTGCCAGGGATGTAAGTTCTGCTAACATCTTAGGAAGTTCGATAGCCATATTTTCATCTGAGAACTGGCATGTTCCTACTTTCTTATGACCACCGCCGCCATATTTAAGCATAAGGCTGCCGACGTCAATTGTGCAGGTTTTGTTCAATATACTGTAACCAACTGCGGCAGAACATCCTGCGCCGCCTTTTCCACTGACAATCCATGCAGAAATATTCTGTTCAGGATACATACTGTATATCAAAAAACGATTACCGGTATAAATAGGCTCGACACCGCGTAAATCGCTTATTATCAGATTTCCATTTACAGTAGTATGCGCAAGGACCATTTCTTTAAAATGTGCAGTCTGTTCATTATAAAGTTCGATTCTTTCCTGAATATCAGGCATAGCAAGAATTTCCTCTGTAGTCATAACCCGGCATGCGTCAATCAGTTTTTCCATTAGTTGATAATTTGATATCGTGAAGTTTCTGAAACGACCAAGACCGGTACGAGGGTCCATTAAGAAGCCAATTAATATCCAGCCTTTCGGATTTTGGATTTCATCTATGGTAAGATTGCCGGAATCTACTTTATCAACAGCTTCCATCATTTCATTATATTGAGGAAATGTCTTTTCCCCGCCATAATATTCATATATTATTCTGGCGCATGATGGGGTAAGCCTGCTTTCGCCCTTGTATTTTCCTTCCAATTCTAATCGTTCGTGTTCGCTCGAATGGTGGTCGAACCAAAGACCACATCCCTCCACAAACGGGACATTTGCAAGACAATCATTTTCATTTACTTCTACAAGACCGTCCTGAATATCCTTTGGATGAGCAAATTTCCAGCTATCAATAACCCCTGCTGCTTTCAGCAATGCACCGCAAGCCAGACCGTCAAAATCTGAACGCGTAATAAGTCTCATATTGTGAATACCTCCATTTTTGTCTGCGCATATAAAAGGCAGACTTTATAATCAAATTATAAATGCTGATGGCAGTTTTTTCAATCATAAAGATAAATACGAATAAAATTGACAAAAAAGTTATCGGGAATATATAATCATATTATTATTCAGGTGCCGGAAGCAGGTAACAATTATTTTATCAACAAAGAGGAGAAAAAAGATGTCGCAAAAGAATAATCAGAATGGTTTGTATAAGAAACCCCAAAAAGGATGGAGTCCTGCTGCAAATAGAATAGTAGGGATTGTATTTATTATATTTGTCGTGGTTTGTTTTATCGTCAGAGGATTTGTCGGCGGTAAGTCAGATAATGAACAAAATAGCAATGGCGCTTCGGAAAACGTACAAGAACGGACATCTGAAGAAGAATATTATACATTTAGAAATGAGTCAACGCTTGAAAGCCATTATGAGAAACATGGTTCAGAGTTTGGTTATAATAATACAAATGAATATCAGGACGGTGCAAATGCTGTCATTAACAATCCGCAGGCTTTGCATAAGAATGAAGCAGAAGACGGTGATGATGTATATTATCTGGAGCATACGAATGAATTTGTTATTGTTTCAACAGATGGTTATATCAGAACATATTTTAAGCCGGATGCGGGTAAGGATTATTATGACAGACAATAGAAAAAATAATAAAAATATGCCGGTACTCCACGATGGGGGGAGTGCCGGCATATGTATCTTTCTTATTTCAGTAACGTTTCTGCATAATTCAGTGCCGCTACGATATCAGGCTGGAAGTTATCTGCTCCAAGTTTATCATATAGTCCTTCTTTCTGCATAACTTTCATTGGCTGTTCGTTGACATGAGAGAAGACGACCTGAATTCCTTTCTTTTCAAGACGGTCCGTTAAATCGTGAAGTGCATGCATAGCGCTTGCGTCAATGGCAGGTACGGCACGCATACGGATAACGATAACCTTTGTGTATTTTTTTGAATTGATATCAGCCAGATGTTCTGATGCTGCAAAGAACATAGGCCCGCTTATTTCAAATACGCGTATTTCCTTTGAAATGGACATAAGCTTTTCTGCTTCACCATCTGTTACGTCAGGTTCTTCGATATATTTCCAGGACTTAATTTCGCTTGTATCAGACATACGCTTCATAAACAGTAATGCGGATACAACAACACCGACCTCAATGGCAACGACCAAATCAAATATTACCGTCAGGAAAAAAGTTCCGACTAAGACGATGATATCACTTTTTGGCGATGTTTTGATTAAATTGAAAAAGGTACTCCAGTTACACATATTCCATGCTACGATAATCAGTACAGCCGCAAGTGTTGTCATCGGAATCAACGCGGCATATGGCATCAGAAGCAATAAAATTGCAAGAAGCGTGATACTGTGTACCATGCCTGCAATAGGGGTACGGCCGCCATTTTTTACATTTGTAGCAGTTCTGGCGATAGCGCCTGTGGCAGGAATACCGCCGAAAAGACCGGAAAAAATATTGCCCAGTCCCTGACCGACAAGCTCTGCATTTGAATTATGTTTGTCCCCAATCATACCATCCGATACAACGGCGGACAGCAGGGATTCGATACCTGCAAGGAGTGCAATGGTAAATGCAGGGGATATCAGATTTCGTATCATATCAAAGCTGACATTTGGTATCTGCGGCATAGGAAGCTTGGAAGATAACTCGCCGTATACGCTTCCGATAGTGGCAACAGGAAGATTTGCCAGTTTTACTACAAGTGTTGTAATAATGATTGCCACAAGAGATGCCGGTATTTTATCCGTAATTTTTGGCAATATTACAAGAATTGCAATGGCGAGCAGACCGATTAATAATGTAGTTATATGGACAGAATTGATATTTTTACCGTAGGCAATTATCTTCTGAATAAACTCAGATGGAACGGCTGAGAGTTTCAGACCGAGAAAATCCTTTATCTGTCCGACTAACAGACTTACACCGATACCACAGGTGAAGCCGGTTGTAATGGTATAAGGAATGTATTTAATCAGTGAACCAAAATGAAAAATTCCCATGATAATCAGAATGATTCCCGCCATAATGGTTGCTACGATTAACCCATCCATTCCGTTTGTCTGAACAATCCCATATATAATAGTAACAAATGCTGCGGTAGGACCGCCGATTTGAACGCGGCTTCCTCCTGCAAATGAAATAAAAAAGCCTGCAATAATTGCAGTATAAAGTCCGCACTCAGGGGCAACGCCTGATGCTATAGCAAGTGCTATCGATAAGGGAAGGGCAACAATGGCAACGATAATGCCGGCTATTACATCTTTAACGAGCTGTTTGCCTGTGTAGCCCTTCATAACTTCAAAAAGCTTTGGTTTTAGTGTTTTCATTTTCCTTTTTCTCCTCATTGTAAAATATATAATCAGGCGATTGCCTGATTATTAAAGAACAAAGCGGATTGTATCACGTTTGATTTATTCTTTCAAGGGTAACAGTTTAACTTATTCCATCATCAGGAATGTGCTGATAAAAGGTCTGTAAATTCATCAGAATATCGAATATCAAAGAAAAAATACAGTTTGTAATTAAAAGATAACAAAATGTAATATATACTTGACAAAATGTACCATAAGATATATACTGTGAAAAATCAGTTAGAAATCAAATGTGAGGGTAATGATGATGAAGATATCGTATATAATGGGATTTATGGAAGGAATGCTGTTGGTCTGGATTATAAAGCTTTTAATTAAAACGACGAAAAAAACAGCATCTGCATCCGACCAGAATTGCGTACCACAATATGATGAAAGACAGTTGCAGGCGCGAGGGAAAGCATATAAAACAGCATATTTTTCATTGATGGCATGTATTGTTATAGAAGGAATTATCGATACCTTCTTTGAAATAAAGCTGTTTACCGGATTTGTTGCGCTGGGGATTTCCATATTTATATCGATTGGGGTGTTTGTTGTCTTATGCATTTTGAATGATGCTTATTTGGGATTATACAATAAATTAAAACAGACAATCTATATTTTTGCCGTAGTGGTGGTTGTTAATATGGCGAGTGCTATTGCAAGTATCTGTCATGGTGAAAAATTGATAGAGAATGGCGAATTTTCGGAAGTTATCTTAAATATAGGAATTGTAGTTTTGTTTATTGTCGTTACTGCAGTATTGGTGATAAAGGCGAATATGGATAAAAAAATGGGGACGGATGAGTAAATGCTATGAAGAATTTAAAATTAAAATCTGCAAGAGCAGCGAAAGATTTATCGCAGCAGGCACTTGCAGCTGCAGTAGGCGTTTCCAGACAGACAATTAATGCAATCGAAAAAGGAGATTATAATCCTACAATCAGGTTGTGTATAGAAATCTGCAAGGCGCTTGATAAAACGTTAGATGAACTGTTCTGGGAAGACGGATAAAATTTTTGTATCTAAAAATTTTGCAGATGCTTAAAATTTAATCAATATTGAAGAGGAGCTACGTTGATGAAGAATTTAATTCGCATAACAGCAGCAACACCGAAGGTTCATATAGGAAATGTGACTGAAAATGTAAGAGAACTATCAGAGATTTACAGGGAATATCAGGATAAAACGGATATTATTGTAACGCCGGAATTATCGCTTACGGGATATACCTGCGCTGATTTATTTACAAACAGGCATTTGATAGAAAATGCAAAAAAAGGACTGATGACAATCGCCGCCATGACATCATGTGGGACCGGACAGCGTGCGGCGATTGTAGTAGGTCTGCCGTATGAAGTGGATGGTGAATTATTTAATTGTGCTGCATTTGTACAAAATGGAAAAGTAATAGCAGTTGTGCCAAAAACATACCTGCCGAATTATGGTGAATTTTATGAGAAGAGATGGTTTACCGGGAGAAAATATGATGCAGAGCAGATAACATTTTCAGATGGCAGCAACGCTCTGTTTGGAAATAATATCATCATACAGCTTGGAAGAAATGACGAAACTGTAAAAATTGGTATTGAAATATGTGAGGACGCATGGACACCCGTATCTCCGGGAAGACTGCTGGCGCTGAATGGAGCAGAGATAATCCTGAATCTTTCCGCATCAAATGAGGTAATCGGAAAGGAGCAGTTCAGGAGAAATCTGATAGGCGGAATTTCGTCAAGCTGTATATGCGGTTATGTCTATGTGTCGGCAGGACGATATGAATCTACATCTGATATTGTTTTTTCCGGACACAATCTGATGTATGAAAATGGAAAAATGCTTGGCGAGATAAAGCCATTTGAAGAGAATGTAATCACAAGAGATTTTAATATGACGAAAATCCGTCACGACAGACTTGCGAATAAATCGTTTGCTGATTGCAGAAAAAACTGTACAGAACGGACATATGTATGCATCTCCTGCGATAAGCCTGTTATGGAGAAAAAAGATATTCTGGCCAAAGTTCCGATGACGCCGTTTGTGCCGTCAAGGGATGTGTTAAACAGATGTATTTCCATATTTCATATGCAGGTTGCAGGATTGCAGCGGAGGATAGAGGCAACGAAATGTAAATGTGTTGTAGTTGGTGTTTCCGGAGGACTTGATTCCACACTGGCGCTTCTTGTTTCTGCACAGGCGGTAAAAAATACAGGGCTTCCGGCATCTACCGTAATTGGGATTACCATGCCCGGATTTGGTACGACAAATCGTACGAAGAATAATTCCATATCTCTTATGAAGCTGCTCGGCTGTGACATGAGGGAAATCAGTATAGTAAATTCTGTGCTGCAGCACTTTTCAGATATCGGTCATGACAAAGAACTGAAAGATGTTACCTATGAGAACTGTCAGGCGAGGGAACGGACACAGATTTTGATGGATGTGGCAAATAAGGAAGGCGGATTTGTAGTTGGAACAGGTGATTTATCGGAGCTGGCTCTTGGCTGGTGTACATATAATGGCGACCATATGAGTATGTATGCTGTCAATACAAGTATACCAAAGACACTGGTTCGCACGCTTGTAGATGAAATCGGTCATCACATGGAGAAAACAGGATTTGAGGGAATCGCGCCGGTTATAGAGGATATCATCGATACGCCTGTAAGTCCGGAGCTTCTGCCGCCAAATGCGGATGGAACGATAGCACAGAAAACGGAGGATACGGTCGGCTCGTATATACTGCATGATTTCTTCTTATACTATACACTTCGTTATGGGATGACGCCGGAAGAGGTATATGAGCTGTGTAAGGCTGCTGTAAAACAAAACAGTCAATATTATTTTAGTGATGAAGAAATTGAAAAATGGCAGAAGGTATTTTATACGCGTTTCTTCAGACAACAGTTTAAACGAAATTGTATGCCTGACGGTGTAAAAGTCGGTACGGTTTCAGTCAGTCCGAGGGGCGATTTAAGACTGCCTTCGGAGCTGGAGTTTGGTGATTTTGTTGAATTGGTTTAAAATGAATATTTAAAAATGTTTAAATATATAAAATTGATATATAAGATTATGAATTGCTGTGATATGATAGGCAAGATATTTATTTATGAGAGGAGATAAAAACATGAAGCTTGAAGTTAGAGACATTAAAAAGAGTTTTGATGGAAAAGAAATACTTCATGGTATTAATTTTAAAGTTGAAGGCGGACGGGCGCTTGGACTTTTGGGAAGGAATGGAGCAGGAAAGACGACAACCATAAGAATCATAATGGATGTATTCCATGCTGATTCAGGAGAGGTTCTTATGGATGGTAAGAAATTTGTGTTCACAAGCGACCAGATAGGTTATCTTCCGGAGGAGAGAGGTCTTTATCCAAAGCGTGTAATAAAGGAACAGATGATATATCTTGGAAGGCTCAGAGGACTTACTAAGAAACAGGCCGTTGATAATACAGCGAAATGGCTGGAGCGTTTGCAGGTATCAGAATATGCAGGCAGAAAGCTGGATACTTTATCAAAGGGTAATCAGCAGAAGGTGCAGCTTGCCGCGACACTGGTGGCAGAGCCGGATATCGTTATTCTGGACGAGCCTTTTAGCGGACTTGACCCTGTAAATTCGCAGATATTGAAAGATGTTATAAGGGAACTGATTGCAGAGGGTAAGATTGTTATTTTCTCAAGCCACCAGATGAGTTATGTTGAGGAGTTCTGTGAGGATATTGTTATTATTAATCATGGAGAAGTGGTGCTTTCAGGCAATCTTGATGAGATAAAAGCAGAATATGGAAACGGAAGACGTGTTATAGCTGCTACGAATTATGAGGTTGATGCACTTGAGGAAATCTTGAAAGAAAATCTTTCTGAGAATGTAAAGATAGTTGGTAAGAACCGACATTATATTATTGTTGAATTGTCTAAAGGTGCTGACCAGTGGCAGGTACTCGATGATTTGAAAAGGCTTCATATAGACATTAAGAATTTTGGTATGTATGAGCCATCCCTAAACGATATATTTGTTTCGCGGGTTGGAGAGGAAGAAGCGGAAGCAGAAGATAAACAGAATTTGTCTGAAGTTTCAGGAAAGGCAGGTAACAAATAATGAAGAAGATAGGTACTATTTTAAAATATGAGCTTGGCAATTATTTTTCAAGTAAATCATATATTATTTCAACATTACTGATTTGTGTTTTATGTATCGGCATTATGTTTGCGCCGAGGGTGATAGACTCTTTTAAGGGTTCGGATGACAGCACCGACGTATCTGATAAGAATGATGATGAGGATAAAGAAGAGGATTATTATCTGTTATATGATCCTGCTAATCTCGTAGATGTTGATATGGCATCTGAATATCTTGAGAAAACAGAGATTAAGAAGGTTGCCGGTCTTGATGAATTAAAAAATCAGTTAGACAGCGAAGAAAGTAATGCAATAGCAGGATTTGCCGTAAATTCTGTAAATGATTTTGATTATTATGTATATAATAAGGGAATGAATGACAACAATTCAAGCTTATTTGAAAGCTATATGAGTATGCTTGTAAAAATTGATTATTGTAATACGCATAATCTTGATGTAGAAGAATTTATGGGGATGGAAAACGCAGAAATAAATGTACATGAAAACATACTCGGTAAAGATAGTACGCAGAATTATTGGTATTGTTATATTCTTGTAATTCTTGTATTTATGATTATCATTATGTATGGTGTACAAATTGCGACAGGTGTAGCAAATGAAAAGAGTAATCGTTCGATTGAGATTATGGTTACAACGACATCTTCCATACATCTTTTATTTGGTAAAGTATTTGCCGGTGCTATCGCAGCGCTGTTTCAGGTAGGTCTGGTAGCAGTCGGTTTACTGGGTTCATATCAGCTTAATAAAGAATATTGGGGCGGAGCAGTATCGATGTTCTTAGATATTCCGGGAGATGTATTGCTCGCATTTGCAGTATTTGGATTAGGTGGTTTCCTGGTTTATGCATTCCTTTATGGAGCGCTTGGAGCGCTTGTTTCAAAGATAGAAGACTTGAATAAGAGCGCGGGTACAGCACAGATGCTTGTTATGATTGTATATATTGTCGTTTTGACACAGCTTACAAATATAGATGGTGTAGTGATGAAGGTATGTTCATATCTGCCGATTAGTTCCTATAGTGCAATGTTTGCAAGGGTTGCGATGGGTTCTGTTGAGATGTGGGAGGTTATCGTATCAGCAATCATTCTGTATGTTTCCGTAGTTGTCATGGGTATCATTGGTGGAAAGATATTCCGGAATTCAACGCTCCGTTACGGTAATCCGATTAAGCTTAGTAATGCATTAAAGGATTTGAAGAAAAAGTAAAGAAAACGTTTTTGGGAAAGCCTGCTAATAAAAAAATGATTTTTTGTTAGCGGGCTTTTTTATCAGAAATAAAATTTCGTGTTGCGAAATAAATTGGTTTGTGTTATAGTGTGCAGCATAGGCATTTGGCGGATTGATATGAAAAGAGGTGTAAGTTTGCAGATGGGCAGTATGTCGAATGAGCATAATATTGAAACTGATATAAAAGACGAATATCTGGGAGAGGAAATGTATAACCTGTTTGTTCAGGTCTTAAACCGCCCTGAGAATAGGAGTTTCTTTGACAGTATCAGAGGAGAGTATGGCGTTTTGTGGTATCTGGTGACGCAGGACAGACCTGTAAGCGCCGGAGAGCTGAAAGATAAATTACATGTAGTTCCGGGTAGAATGACAGATATCCTTACGGCATTGGAGAAGAAGGGATTTATAGTCAGAAGGAAGGATGAAACAGACAGAAGAGTGGTAAGAGTCTGTCTGACAAAAGACGGAGCGCAGGAAGCGATGGCGAAAAGAAAAGCGATTCATGAAGAATATCAGGGACTCTTTGATATTATTAGTCCGAAAGAAGCGAAGGAGCTGATAAGGCTGTTGAAGATATTGCTTACATATAATAGGAAGATTGATTCAGAAAATTGATTGAAAAATGGCTGAACAGAGATAGGACAGGTATTTTATTCGTTTATATAAATTGAAGGATAAGATGCGGTTAAAAGGATATATATGACCGCATTTATTTTTAATTAAATATTTCGCATTGCGAAAGAATGATAAGGAGATTATGATGATTACATTTAATAACACAAAGACAATATACGATTTGGTAAAGAATGTGGGTAAGGAGTATGAGAACAAAGTGTTCTTAAGATTTGAAAAGGATGATGTGATATTTGAAAAGGGATACGGAACATATTCTGTTGATACGATGGCAGTTGCGGCTTATATAGCAGAACAGAACCATAAGAGAGCGCATGCAGTTCATGCGGCGATATTAGGAAAGTGCAGCTATGAGTATCTTACCGTTCTCTTAGGCGCGCCGTGTGGCGGTGGTGTTGCCATTCCAATGGATGTGAAGTTGCCTGTTGATAAAATGGCGGAAAATTTAAAAAAGGCGGATACCGATATATTATTCTACGATTATGAGTTCTCTTCACAGGCAGATTTGTTAAAAGAATTATGTCCGTTTATCACCAGATTTATCTGTCTTCAAAGCAGGAAGAATACCCGCTGTGTTACGATGATTCATAAACTATATAGAGGGCAGGAGGTAAAGAAGGCGGTTAAGCCGGAGGATTGCTCCATGATTATATTTACATCAGGTACAACAGGTCGCGGCAAAGGGGTTATGCTCTCACATGGAAATGTTATTGATAATATGTTTTGTGCGGATGATGCTGAGGAGCTCTGTCTTAATGTGCTGCCGATTCATCATATATTTTGTATCAGTGGTGATGTTTTATTGGTACTTCGATATGGAAGTACGCTCTGCCTGTGCGAAGACCTTTCAAAGATGTTTTACTATATCCGTTTGTTTAAGCCTACGTTGATGCGTGTTGTTCCGATGATTGCAAAGATGATGGTTAATCGTGTAGCAATCGAGCAGAAGAAACATCCGGATATGAATGTTGCTGAAGTGAAAGAACGCGTATTGGGAAAGCGGCTGAACAGACTGACAAGTGGAGGCGGCTACCTGTCGGAGGTACTCTCAGATGCTTTATTAAATATTGGTATCGTTACAGGTCAGGGATATGGAATGTCAGAGTGTTCGCCGAAGATATCCGTTCCGGATTATGACAGAAAGGATAAGACGGCTTCTGTAGGCCATCTTGTAACAGGCTGTAAAGTGCGTATTGTGGATGGGGAGATACAGGTTAAGAGTCCTTCTGTGATGATGGGCTATTATCATGATGAGGAGCTTACAAGAGAGGCTGTTACAGAGGACGGCTGGCTGTGTACAGGGGATTTGGGATATGTAGACGATGAAGACTTCATCTATCTGAATGGCAGAAAAAAGAACCTGATTATTCTTAGTAATGGGGAGAATGTATCGCCTGAGATGATAGAGAATTATTTTGATGAGGATAAAATTATCGCAGATATCCTTGTATATGGCAAGGACGAAATCATAGCGGCTGAGGTTTATCCAAACTTTGAGTATGCGCAGGTGCATGGAATTACGGATATTGATGCGGAGATAGATAAAATTGTCGCAAAACATAATCGCGAACTGCCATCATATGCGAATATCGCTGCGTGCAGGGTGAGAACAACGCCATTTAAGAAAACGTCTTCTAACAAAATTATCCGCGATGTATATTTTGCAGAGAAGAACAATTGCGAAGAAAGGCATAAGATGAACCGGAAGCCGGAAAATGATATACAGCGTAAACTATATGAGCTGGTTTCAAATGAAATCGGCAGTATGGAATTTGGCATTGACGATAATTTTTATCAGTGTGGTCTGGATTCGCTTGGAAGTACAATGCTGATTGCTGATTTATCGGATGCATTAAATATTCATATCACATTATCTGAGCTTATGGAGAATGCAAGTATATTAGAACTTGAGGCTCTGATTAAGAGGAAGAACAGTGAAAAACAGGCTGATTTGTCAGTAAGAGCAGTTTATCCGCTGACAGCCATGCAGAAATACTTCGCTTATATTATTCCGGGCAATACGACCGGTAATCTGCCTTTTGCATTCCGTATGAGTAAGGACGTCAATCTGGATAGATTAAAGAAAGCAATTTATCAGGTGCTGGATGCACATCCGACATTGAAGGCTGTTGTGAAGCCGACAGAACAGAAGTATTATGCCATTTACCGGGATGACAGCCGCGTGATAGATATTCCTGTGCTTCATATAGAGGATGCTTGTGCTGAGACGGTGATGCAGGAATTGGTAGTACCGTTTCGTTTCCGGGAGGATGATGATTTGGTTCATATCAAACTGTTTGAGGGAGAAAAGTATCATTATATGTTCTTTGATGTGGCTCATTTTATGGGAGATGGGATTACGATGAACATTCTTATGGAAGATTTGAACAAGGCATATCATGGTGATATGATTGAAGCCGAAACATATACGGGATATGACTATATACTGGAAGAACAGTTAAGGGAGGAAAATGGAATCAGACAAAGGGACAAGGCATATACAGAAAGCCTTATGAAGGATATCAGACTTACCAGAAGTATCCTGAACAAATCAGAGTCTGAGGATTTATCCGAGGGAAGATACGGAACGATTAGAAAGCGGTTTGAGAAACTTCCGAGAAAGCAGGTTCTATATTATGGAAAACAGCATGGTGTATCTGAAAACGCTATGTTTATAGCAGCATATAACTACTGCATAAGGTTATTTTCAGATGAGGATAAGGTATTTGTAAACTCGATACATTCCGGCAGAACGGACAGCAGATGGAACAGAATTGCGGGCGCTTTATTTGAAACCTATTATTGTACAAATGAACGCATTGAACATGAAACGGTAGAGGCGCTTCTGAAAAAGACCGGTGCGCAGATTATGGATACTATGCGGTGTGTTGTAAGCTGCCCGAGACAGGGAGAGATGTTTTTCCAGTTTCAGGGTGATATTCTTGAAGTTCCGCAGATTGGTGGAGAAACGACAGAAAGAATCCGGGTGCAGCTTGATTCATTACCGTTTCATATGCAGGTTATGTTTGATGACAAAGGTTATTATATGGAACTTCGGTATTGGGAGAACAGATTTGACCGGGATATACTGGAAGTATTCCTTGTATGTTATGAGGCTGTGCTGAATGCAATGCTTGATGAAAATTCCGTACGCTGTTTGAAAAAGCATCTGCCGCAGTCTGTATATCCGAAGCACTATTATGTGGAAGCCGGGATATTGAATGAGGCAGCAGGTAAGGATATTCTTATCAATGCTGATGAAGATGAACATATTAAAGTCTATGTATTTGACGAAAGCTATTCAAAGAAACCATATGGCGCATGGGGACCTGTATATGTAATGAACTATGAACCGGAGAATTATACAGAGGTTGTACAGTATCCATATGGGGAGGGCGTTCTTTACGGAACAGGCTTAACAGGAAGAATTCTTCCTGACGGAACAATGGATTTCCTTGATAAAACAGGGCGTATGGTATTGACAGATGGTATCAGGGGAAGACAATACTATAATCTTGGATTGGCAGAGCGTACTTTAAGGCAAATGGCAGGCATAGAAGCGGCTGAATGTTATATGTGTTATGATGTGGAGTTCAATACGATGCTGCTGCATGCCGATATCAAGGTCTGCGGTGATATCAAAGAAGAGGAAATTAAGGAATATCTGAAAGAGCAGATTGGAGAGAATCTTGTTCCGGCATATATGCATATTGAAAAACTAAAATAATCAGATTGTGACTTTGCTATATAAATATGGTATCATAGGGACATGTGATATGAATACATATACAAATTCAATTGACCGGTATGCAGCAGGCATCGGATATCAGGGGGAAAGATAAAGTATGGCAAGAATACTGATTATAGAAGACGATAAAGAAATCAACAGGCTTGTTTGTGAATATCTGTCTACGCTGGGGTATGATATGATATCCGCATTTAACGGCATGACAGGGCTTGAGACCTTTAAGGCAGAAAAAGACATTGCGCTGGTGCTGCTTGATTTGATGCTGCCATTTCAAAGCGGTGATATGGTACTGAAAAAGCTTAGGGAATTTTCACAGGTTCCTGTGATTATCCTGTCTGCAAAGGATATGGTGCAGACAAAAATCGATATTATCAGAACCGGTGCGGATGACTATATAACGAAACCATTTGACCTTGATGAGGTGGCAGTCAGAATAGAGGCGGTGCTTCGGAGGCAGACAGGCAGCTATTCAGACAAAAAAGGGCGTGAGGAAAACGTGATACGGTTTAAAAATATGGAAATGGACGGAATTGCAAAATCAGTATTTGTAAACGGTCATAAGCTGGAACTGACAGTAAAGGAATATGCCATATTGGAATTATTCCTGAAAAACCAGTCCAAACTTTTTTCAAAGGTGAATTTATTTGAGAGTGTATGGAATGAACCGTATTTTGCAGAGGATAATACCCTGAAGGTGCATATGAGCAATATCAGAAATAAAATTAAGCAGTATGATGAAGAAGAATATATAGAGACGGTATGGGGAATGGGATATAAGCTGAAAAATCAGATTTAACCTTTTCTTAACCTTTTCTTTAACCTTTTCTTTATAATGACACGCTATAATCAAATAAACTTGTAAAAATAGCTTGTGCTGCCAGAAGCTGATGAATAACATACAGGAAAGGGGCGTGTTAATCAATATGGAACATATTTTACAGGTTAAGGGTTTAACAAAGTTATATGGTAAGAATAAGGTTGTGGATGATTTCAGCCTTACTGTCGAAAAAGGTCATATATATGGTCTGATTGGACCAAACGGTGCAGGTAAAACAACAATTATGAAGATGATAGCAGGAATCTGCATGCCGAATACAGGGAGTATCGCATTGTTTGGCGGAGAGAATCATATTGATGAAAAGAGAAGCCGGGCAAGCTTTATGATAGAAGCACCGTATATCGACGGAAGCATGACTGCCAGACAGAATATGGAGTATATCAGATATCTGAGGGGGGTGGCAAATAAAGACAGAATAGACGAGATATTGAAGCTTGTCGGACTGGCAAATACAGGTGTAAAAAAAGCAAAACATTTTTCACTTGGTATGCGCCAAAGACTTGGAATCGGCATGGCACTTCTTTCAAGTCCTGAACTTATGATACTTGATGAGCCTGTAAATGGTCTTGACCCGGAAGGAATTGTTGAAGTAAGAACGATGCTTAAGAGGTTATGTGAAGAGAATAAAATAACCATTTTAATTTCGAGTCATCTGCTTTCGGAGCTTGCAGAGCTTTGTACGGATTTTACCATTATGGACAGGGGACGTCTGGTTGAGTGTATCTCGAAGAAAGAACTGGAGCAGAAGTGCAGAAATTATATCGCTGTTTCGGCAAATGATATCAATGAACTGGCGGTGGTTGTAGAACATAAGCTTGGGATAAATGAATATAAGGTCATGGAAAATAATGAAATCCGTATCTATGAGCGGCTTGACGAAATAGAAGCAATCTCAAAGGGGATTACGGAAAATGGGCTGATTATTACAAAGCTTGTTGTCGCAGGGGAAAGTCTTGAAGAATACTATCTTTCAAAAGTAACTGCCTCAGGAAGCGGCGAGGCATATCAGTCACAGCGGTTTTCTTTAAAGAATTTAATAAAAAGGGGGAAGCAGATATGAACAGATTGATGAAAGCGGAATGGTACAGAGCAAGAAAGTCGTCAGGAATCATGAAATGGCTGTTCATTATTTCCATCTTTTTATTGGCAATAACATTCATGGAATATGACAGTGCGAAGAATATAACAGCATCTTCTTATTTACTGCTATTTGAAGAAAATGTGGCGCCTTTGATATTGCTTTTTATGACCGTTATAGCGGCGTTATTTGCCGGTATGCCGTTTAATAATAAAACAGCGCTTTACGAGGTGATGGCAGGCAATAAACCATCAAAAATTATTCTGAGTAAACTGTTAGTGGTTGTTCCGCTTGTATCGATTGTATTTACAGGGCTCGTTGTTATTGTGACCGGAGTGTTACAACTGGCAAACGGTACAGGAGAATTAAAGCAGATGCCGCTTCGGCTGTTGATTTTATTTGTGGCAGTAGTTCATATCAGTACGATATCAGTACTTGCTGTTACCGCAGTAAGAAGTATTCTTGGCATAGGAATTGCATTTTTAAGATTTGCAGTATTTGATTCAGCGCTTATCATCTTGATACAGGTTTTAATTGAAGACAGTTATGATATAGAAACAGTGCGAAAGGTCTGTTTGTGGTTTACAGGCTCCCAGATTACAAGTCTTGGAATGGAGACGATACCGTCATATTTTATAGTGGCGGCGATTGCAGGATTTGTTATTGAAGCTGTTATATGGTATGTGATATCCTATATAGGATACAGGAGAAGAAAATTCCAGTAAAATAAGTGATGGCAGGGTGAAGAAAGAATGACAAACAGGGAGCTTATATGGATGATAGTGGGAGGATTGCTGCTTTTATTGGCAGCAGTCCTTCTTGTGCGTATATATCAGTATAAAAGGCAGATTAGAAGCTTTACAAAGCGTATCTGCGAACGCCAGTCAGAGGAGATGAATCAGCCTGTAACGGTCGATTATTTTGATAAGAATATCGTATTGCTTGCAGATGCATTAAATGAATATACAGAGCGGGTAAAGTGTTGTATTTTGGCGCTTGAACAGGACAGACGGCATCTGAAGAATGTGATAGCCGGGATATCACACGATTTCAGAACACCGCTTACTGCGGCAAAAGGATATATGCAGATGATAGATAAAAGCTGCTGTCTGGATGAAAAAAACCAGGAGTATCTGGATATTGCCATGAGTAAGACAGAATATTTAAAGAATTTGTCTGATGCATTTTTTGAGGTTTCTGCAATAGAAGCCAATACAGAGCCGCCGCTTCTGGAAGAAGTGCATCTGACTAATTTTGTTTCAGAACAGATTATGAGCCAGTATGAATGGATAAATAACAGTGATATAGATGTAGATTTTAATATACCGGAACGGGACATCGTTATATTATCAAACGCACAATTTTTAGCGAGAATATTTGAGAATATATTTTCAAATGCAAGAAAATATACAGTTTCAAAACTGAATATAAGTCTGAGAGCAGAGAATGACTATATAGTTTTGACTGTAGAAAATGATATGGTACATTCGGATGATTTAGATATGACAAGAGTATTTGATGCATTTTACAGGGAGTCATCAAGACATAGTGAAGGTACGGGACTTGGCTTATATGTGGTAAAATGTCTTATCGAAAAACTGGGACATAAAGTATATGCCAAAAGTGAGAACGATATGTTTACAATATATCTTGAGTGCAGAATATAAACCGGCTTTAAGACAAGACATTTTCCAAACTGGTTATATTAATACATTATTTCTAAAGCTTTATAATTTCAACAACTTCTAATGTGTCTCCATCTATTTGAAATCTGACATCATATCCCGCATATAATATGCCATAGCGCCTTAAAGGGTCATTCTGATAGCCGGGACGCGGGTCGGCGGCCAGCATATCAAGCATTGGCTGACGTTTTTCTTCAGGAAGCAGGGATAACAATTCGTCGGGGCATTTTACATAAAGCGGGGTGTCCTTAAGCTGATTTGTCCATCCGCCTGTAGCATCCGTATGACAATCGGTGTATGGCAGATAGGGTTTTATATCATAGACTGGTGTGCCGTCAAGCATATCAGTACCCGATACAAAAAGGACAGGACCGTTGCTTTCCGTATATTCTATATTCAGAAGCTTTACGGAAGAAAGTCCGATATGATTTGGGCGGAAAGGCGACCTTGTTGCAAATACACCCATTCTTTTATTGCCGCCAAGTTTTGGCGGCTTGACAGTTGCAGACCATGCGCTGTCCATGACCTTACTAAATCCCCATAAAACCCATATATGTGAAAATTCAGAAAGCCCCCGGAATGCTTCTTTCTGACGATATTTTGGTTCAAATTCGATATATGAAGCGTTTTCATGAACAAATCCGCTCTGTCTTGGTATGCCGAATTTTTCTTTATAATCAGTATGGATATAACCTATTATTTCCATTGTTTACCTGCCTTTTATCATTATGATTATTCTTTTAAAGTATTTATATCGAATAAATCCGTATTCGTCAAGCTGTATGGCGGCGTCTGTTCTCTTATCAATCCGTTATGGCTAAAATTTACGCACATTTTACTTTTCCCTGATTATGTATTTTACAAAGAAGCTTTATGATTGTTTTAGAAAATGAAACATAGCGCAAAGACATTTTCAAAGAAAATGAAAACAGTATAGGAGAGTATAACAATGATTAAAGTAAAGAAGACAGCAACAATCATACTTGGCGCAGTACTGCTGTTTGGCAGTCTGTCAGGATGCGGAAAAGGAACAAAGGGCTTTCAGTCCTCAAAGGAGATATCAGTCGTTTCAAGAGAGGCGGGTTCCGGTACAAGGGGCGCGTTTGTGGAGCTTACAGGTGTAGAGGAAAAAGATGCGGAAGGAAATAAGGTTGATAATACAACGACAAATGCAATTGTCTGTAATAGTACAGAGGTTGTACTTACAACAGTGGCAGGAGATGATTATGGAATCGGTTATGTATCGCTTGGCTCATTAAATTCATCTGTAAAAGCATTAACAGTAAACGACGTACAGGCAACCGCAGAAAATATTAATAATGGCACATATACCTTATCAAGACCATTTAATATCGTAACGAAGGAAAGTCTCAATGATGTGGCAAAAGATTTTATCGGTTTTATTCTGAGTAAAGACGGACAGAAGATTATATCAGATAAGGGATACATAGAAATCGAAAATACAGGAGATTTTAAATCATTAAACCCATCAGGCAAGATTGTTGTGGCCGGTTCGTCATCGGTTACGCCTGTGATGGAGAAGCTGATAGAAGCGTATAAAGCAATCAATACAAATGCGGAAATCGAGCTTCAGGAGAGTGATTCTACAACCGGTATAACGGCTGCGGCTGATGGAACATGTGATATTGGAATGGCATCAAGAGAGTTGAAAGACAGTGAAGAAAAGCTTGGTTTGTCATCTACGGTTATCGCGATGGATGGGATTGCACTGATTGTAAATGAGAATAATCCAATGGAAAACTGCACTACTGAGCAAATAAAGAAAATATTTACGGGAGAAGCGGTAAAATGGGAGGATGTGCAGTAGCTTATGAGGAAGTTTAAAGAAGTGTTGATGCAGATTGTATTCCTTGTATCAGCGCTTGTGTCGATTGCAGCAGTAGCGCTTATATGTATATTTCTTTTTGTAAATGGTATTCCTGCAATCAGGGAAATTGGATTTGGCAGCTTTACGTTGGGACAGATATGGCGGCCATCAAATGATATGTATGGAATTTTTTCCTTTATATTAGGAAGCATATATGTAACAGCAGGCGCACTGTTAATAGGTGTTCCGATAGGTCTGCTTACAGCAATATTTCTCGCAAAGTTCTGCCCGGTAAGGCTTTATAAAATAATCAAACCGCTGATTAATCTGATGGCAGGAATTCCTTCGGTAATTTATGGATTTTTTGGCATGTGCGTTATGGTTCCGCTGGTTCAGAAAATATTTGGCGTCAATGGAAATACGATGCTTACAGCACAGATTTTATTAGGAATCATGATTTTACCAACGATTATCTGTGTGGCGGAAACCTCGATACGGGCAGTCCCTGAAAAATATTATCAAGGGGCTGTCGCACTTGGCGCAACGCATGAACGAAGTGTGTTTCTGACAGTTGTGCCTGCTGCAAAATCCGGAATTATGGCCGGAATTATATTGGGGGTAGGCCGGGCAATAGGAGAAACAATGGCGGTTATTATGGTGGCAGGAAATCAGGAGCGCATGCCGCAGGGCATTTTAAAAGGGGTGCGAACACTGACCGCCAATATCGTTATGGAAATGGGATATGCGCAGGACCTTCACCGAAAGGCGTTGATTGCAACAGGCGTGATATTATTTGTATTCATCCTGCTTATTAATCTGCTTTTTTCCATTATTAAGAGAAAGACGGTGGTGTAATATGGTGAAAAAAGACACGAAAGCTTATATGGAAACAATCAATCGAAGAAAATTTGCTGATAAATGGGCAGAGTATAAGAAAAGACCGGGTTCATTCATTGCGATGCTGATTGTATATCTTTCAGCGGCATTGACAATGCTTGCCATAGGATTTCTGCTTGTCTATGTATTGGTAAAGGGGATTCCGAATCTTTCGGCGGATTTGTTCAGATGGAAGTATACCTCGGATAATTGTTCGCTTCTTCCGGCACTGATTAATACGATATTGATGACACTGCTTTCCCTTCTGATAGCAGCGCCCATTGGAATATTTGCAGCTGTTTATCTGGTAGAATATGCAAAGACAAAAAACAAACTGATAGCGGTTGTCAGGGTAACTGCCGAAACACTGACCGGTATCCCATCTATTGTATATGGACTTTTTGGGATGCTGTTTTTTACAAACGCATTGGGATTTAAGCTGTCACTGTTGTCAGGAGCGTTTACGCTGGCGATTATGGTACTTCCCGTTATTATGCGGACTACGGAGGAAGCGCTTCTTGCAGTTCCAAAGTCATACAGGGAGGGAAGCTTCGGGCTTGGCGCAGGCAAACTTCGGACTGTGTTTAAGGTGGTTCTGCCAAGTGCAGTACCAGGGATACTGTCGGGATTGATTCTTGCAACAGGAAGAATTGTAGGCGAAACGGCAGCATTGATATACACAGCAGGTTCTGTCGCGGAGGTAGCAAAAAATATATTTTCATCAACAAGGACACTTTCGGTACATATGTATCTTCTTTCTAAGGAAGGCTTTCATACCAATCAGGCATATGCCACAGCAGTTGTATTATTGGTTCTTGTGGTGCTGATTAATTTCGTTTCAGACAAAATCGCAAAAAAGTGTACATCAGAGAAAGGATAGAACAGACAATTGTATAATTGCCTGAAATATAGAAGATAGTAAGGAGTAGATATGAGTACAAAATTTGATATAAAAAATCTGGATTTGTATTATGGAAAATTCCATGCGCTGAAGGGGATAGACATGGATATTCCGGCAAATGAGATTACAGCATTTATAGGGCCATCAGGATGTGGAAAATCAACTTTTTTGAAATCATTAAACAGAATGAATGATTTGGTGGAGAACTGTAAAATAACAGGTGATGTCAGGCTTGACGGACAGGATATCTATAATGGGATTGATATCAATGTGCTGCGAAAAAGAGTAGGGATGGTTTTTCAAAGTCCGAATCCGTTTCCGATGAGTATCTATGACAATGTTGCATATGGGGCAAGAACGCATGGCATACATAATAAATCGAAGCTTGATGAAATCGTGGAGCGCTCACTGAAGCAGGCGGCTATCTGGGATGAGTTAAAAGACAGACTGAAGAAATCTGCACTCGGACTGTCGGGCGGACAGCAGCAGCGGCTTTGCATTGCAAGAGCGATTGCAGTAGAGCCGGAGGTACTTCTTATGGATGAGCCGACATCGGCGCTTGACCCTGTTTCAACCTCGAAAATAGAAGATTTGGCTATGGAATTAAAAAAGAAGTATACGCTTATTATGGTTACGCACAACATGCAGCAGGCTGCAAGAATCGCAGACCGTACAGCATTTTTTCTGTTGGGGCAGGTTATCGAATATGATAAAACAGGGCAGATGTTCTCTATGCCAAAGGATAAACGTACAGAGGATTATATAACAGGAAGATTTGGTTAGGGAGGATATAGCGAAATGAGAGATTATTATGACAGGCAGCTGAAAAAGCTGAATGAAGAAATGATGAAAATGGGTACACTGATAGAGCAGGCTATTGAAGCTGCTATAGCAGGGCTGGTAGGACAGGATGTAAAACTGGCAAAAAAGGTCATAGAAGGAGATGTAGAAATTGACCAGCAGGAAAGAGATATAGAGAATTTATGCTTCAAGCTGCTTCTTACCCAGCAGCCCGTAGCAAAGGACATGCGACAGGTTTCCTCTGCCCTTAAAATGATTACGGATATGGAGAGAATTGGCGACCATGCGGCAGATATCTCCGAACTTACCATTATCATGGCAGGAGAATCCTATATAAAAAAACTGAATCATATTCAGACGATGGCAAAGGAAACAATGGTTATGCTGGTGTGCAGTATAGAAGCATATGTTGACGCAGACATCAAGAAAGCGGCTAATGTGATTGCCCATGATGATATTGTGGACGAATTATTTAATATAGTAAAAAGCGAACTGATTGAACTGATTCGTAAAGATGCTTCAAACGGAGAACAGGCGGCAGACCTTCTTATGGTAGCAAAATATCTGGAACGGGTAGGCGACCATGCTGTCAATATTTCTGAATGGGTAATGTATTCAATAACCGGAAATCATCCATAAGTATGAGCTTACGCTGAAAAAATTTACATGGATTTTACATATGCCACCCGCTACATTTTACATAGCTGTTTTACAATGGGAACAATAAAACTCTATGAAAGGAAGAAGAAATGGATATTTTTAACGTATTGTCGCTTTTGGGCGGTTTGGCATTGTTTTTGTATGGAATGAATGTAATGGGAGATGGTCTGGCAAAGACTGCGGGTGGCAGACTTGAAAAAATATTGGAAAAGCTTACCTCTACGCCGGTAAGAGGGGTGATTCTTGGTGCGGCAGTAACAGCGGTTATCCAATCCTCATCAGCAACAACCGTTATGGTGGTAGGATTTGTAAATTCAGGTATTATGAAACTGCGCCAGGCTGTTGGAATTATTATGGGCGCCAATATCGGTACAACCATCACCTCGTGGATTTTAAGCCTTTCGGGTATTCAGAGTGATAATATATGGATAAAGCTTTTAAAACCGTCTGCATTTTCACCGATTTTGGCAGTCATAGGGATTATATGTATTCTGTTTTCAAAAAGTGAAAAGAAGCATGATGCAGGCTCAATCTTATTGGGCTTTACGATTCTTATGTTCGGCATGGAGATGATGAGTGATGCCGTAGCGCCTCTTGCCGATGTGCCGGAATTTATATCGGTATTCACAATGTTTTCCAATCCTGTACTTGGAATGATTGCCGGAGCGGTGCTGACTGCCGTAATACAAAGCTCGTCTGCGTCTGTAGGAATATTGCAGGCATTATGCGCAACCGGAGCGGTTCATTACAGCGCGGCAATTCCAATTATCATGGGGCAAAATATCGGAACCTGTGTAACGGCATTGATATCAAGCATAGGAGCGAAGAAAAATGCGAAGCGCGCCGCTTTTGTGCATCTGTATTTTAATATTATAGGCACAATATTGTTTATGACGGTTTTTTATACGATAAATGCCATCGCAAGATTTCCATTTATCGATACAGCAGCAAATGCCGCCGGTATTGCAGTTGTTCATACGCTGTTTAATATAGTGTCTACATTATGTCTGCTTCCTTTTCATAAAGGACTTGAGAAGCTTGCTGTGGTTACTGTAAGGGAAAAGGACGGACAACCGGATGAAACGGCCGGAATAGATTTTTTGAAGCGGCTGGATGTAAGATTTTTGGAGAAACCGGCATTTGCAGTAGCACAAAGTGTGGATGTTATAAAGCAGATGGCAAAATTGTGCGAGGAAAGTCTGAGTAAGGCAGTATCGCTGCTTGGGGATTACAAGGCGGAAATCAGGGAAGAGGTGCTGCAGATTGAAAATGTGGTTGACCGATATGAAGATGAACTGGGAACATATTTAGTCAGATTAAGCAGCCGGGAATTGTCGGTTTCGGATAGTCAGAAGGTATCGCTGGAGCTTCATATTATGGGAGATTTTGAAAGAATATCAGACCAGGCCATCGAGATTGCGGATATTTATAAAAAACTGGATAAAGCAGCAGAGGGATTTTCGGATAAAGCCATAGAGGAGTTTCGTGTATATACGAAAGCGCTGAACGATATTGTTAATATGACTGTTATTTCGTTTATCGAGGAGGACATCAAAGCAGCAGAAAGAGTCGGGGTGATGTGTCAGGATATAAAGAAATTAAGTGCAGTTATCAAAAAGCATCATATCAAAAGACTGCAAAAGGGAAAATGTAATGTAAAGCATGGTATAGCGCTTGAAAATCTGATTAATCACTATATACATGTGACAGAACATTGTTATAATATAGCAGAAGCGATGCTTCAGATTGAGATATAAGAAAAATACGAAGTTATAAAATCCTTACGGAAGTGAAAAGATAGTCATGGCTGTATCGCGAATTTATTATGAAGGAGAGGGTTTGTATATGACGGCGCTGATATATATTGTAGAGGATGATAAAAATATACAGGAGATAGAAATGTTTGCACTTAAGAACGCAGGATATCTCACAGAGGGGTTTGAAAATGGGAAGGACTTCTTTAACAAAATTGATGAAAAAGTGCCTGACCTTGTTTTGCTTGACATTATGCTTCCGGACCAGGACGGACTTGAGATTGTAAGAAAACTCCGGGGACGTGCTGATACGGTGAGAGTGCCGATTATGCTTGTTACGGCAAAGACAACGGAACTTGATAAAGTAAAGGGGCTTGATATAGGGGCGGATGATTATATAACCAAACCATTTGGAATTATGGAGCTGCTCTCAAGAGTAAAGGCATTGCTAAGACGCAGCAGAAATCTTCAGGAGGATAAGCTGTTAAAGCAGGGGGATGTTTTGCTGGATTCGGAAAAGCGGGTGGTTACAGTGGCAGGTCAGGAATGTGAGCTTACATTCAAGGAATTTGAACTGTTAAAGCTTCTTATGTTAAATGCAGGAATCGTTCTTCACAGGGATACGATTATGTCGGATGTGTGGGGAATGGATTACGAAGGAGAATCCAGGACACTTGATATGCATATCAAGACCTTAAGACAGAAGCTTGGAGATGCCGGCAATATGATTAAGACTGTACGGAATGTGGGATATCGGTTTGGATAAGGAGTATGAGATGGACAGTAGAGCTGATATGAAGCTGAAGGGGAAAATCAATATACGATTTATACTGCTTACACTGATTGCAATAGGAATAACGATGGTGTTGTCTGTAATGGTGTTTTATGAGCTGTTTAAGAAAGAGATTATGAAGGAGCTTGTTACATATACGCATATATTAAGCAGTAAGGAAAGTTTAAGTGAGCTTGATACTATCGGAGACAGACTGACTGCAGGTGACGGGCTTCGTATAACGGTTATATCATCCGATGGACAGGCTGTATATGATAATATGGCTGATATCGCCGGCATGGAAAATCATGTGAACAGACCGGAAATCATACAGGCCTTTGAAAAAGGATATGGGGAAGATGTAAGACAGTCGGAGACCTTAAAGAAAAGTACGTTTTATTATGCGGTTTTACTGGATTCGGGGGAGGTACTTCGTGTTGCCAGAGAATCCAACAGCATATGGAGTATATTTGCTTCCGCTGTTCCTGTCATGCTGATTATTATGGTGTTTCTTGTAGGCTGTGCTGTATTTGTAACACATTATCTGACGAAAAGCATTGTGAAGCCTATCGAATATATGGCGAAGGATATTTATCATATTGACAATATTCCTGCCTATAAGGAGATACGGCCATTTATTGATACAATTTTGAAACAGCATGAAGATATTATGAAAAATGCACAGATGAGACAGGAATTTACAGCCAATGTTTCTCATGAACTAAAGACGCCGCTGACATCAATATCGGGTTATTCGGAGCTGATTGAAAGCGGGATGGCAGAAGAAACGGACGTACAGCATTTTGCTGCGGAAATTCATAGAAATTCAAATCGTCTGCTTACGCTTATCAATGATATCATCAGGCTTTCGGAGCTTGATGTAACAGAAAGCGTTCCATCTATGGAACGTGTGGACTTGTACAGCATAGTGGGGATGACGGCGGATATGCTCATGATAAATGCCAAAAAACATGATGTAACCTTAAGTGTCGAAGGGAAAAGCAGTATCATTATGGCTAATAAAATGATGATGGAGGAGCTGGTCTATAATCTGACGGATAACGCGATTCGATATAATAAAAAGAATGGTTCTGTGCAGGTGTTGGTCTATGAAACAGAAAAAAATGTTGTGTTAAAGGTGAAGGATACCGGTATAGGAATTCCTGATGAACATAAGGAGCTTGTATTTCAAAGATTTTACAGGGTTGATAAAAGCCGCTCAAAGTCAACCGGGGGAACAGGGCTTGGTCTTGCGATAGTCAAGCATATCGTGGCTAAGCATAATGCTAGTATCGCGATAGAGAGTAAGGTTGGAATCGGTACGGAGATTACGGTTGCATTTAAAAAGTAATGAAAATATACAATTCTAATTAGACATTATTCACAATTAAACGGCAAGGGATATAAAATTAATAGCATAATATGATGAAATTGCAGATTTCCTATGGAAAAATTTTTCAATTAATGAGAATATATAACTGTAGATAATAATAGAAGTTCCGGTTTGTATGAACGAAGATTGGAGTAGTTAATATGTCAATAACTGAATATATGAAGGCACAGAAGCTTGGTGAAAAACGATATCAGGCATCTGTATCAAAAAATGAATATCCATATCTGCCGGTACTTGACGATATCGTATCGACATCAGATATAGAATGTGAAGTGAGTCTGGGTTTACAGAATGTACCGCTTGACCATGTAGTGGGTACTGCTACGTCGGGAAGAACAACTGCGTTTGCAAGTAACTTTATGCCCATTCTTGATTTTAAAACGGAGTTTGGCTCAAAGTGGTCTGCACTTTGTGATTCGCATATAGAAGAGGGAATTCATGACCCGATAAAAGCTTATGAATATATGAATAAGTATTATGTTATAGAGGGAAATAAGCGTGTCAGTGTGCTGAAATTTTTTGGCGCGGATTCCGTTCCTGCGATGGTAACGCGTAAAGTCCCGAAGAAAAACGATACACTTGAAAATAAAATTTACTTTGAATACATAGATTTCCATAAACAGACGGGAATAAATTATATTTTGTTTTCGCAACTGGGAAGCTATGATAAATTAAGGGAATATATTGGCCTTTCACAGGGAGAAAATTTCTCGGAAGATGCAAGGATGGATTTTAATTCGGCAAGATTGTCTTTTGAAAAAGCGTTCAGGGCCAGAAAAGGCGGCGAAACGCTGACTATTACACAGGATGACGCGCTCCTTGTTTTTTTAAGTGTATATGGCTATACAGCATTAAAAGAGATGACGCCTGATGAAGTAAAGGAAAGCGTTGATAAGATTTGGGATGAAATCCTTCTCAGCAGCCATAAGAAAGAAAATGTGGTGATTCCGAAACTTGACCCGGTTGAATCAAAGAAGAAGCTGTTTACAAGAAAACCCGGTCCGGCAAATAAACTTAAGATTGCATTTGTATATGATAAAGACCCGGAAAATTCCGTATGGATATATAGTCATGAATTAGGAAGACTGAAGATAGAAGAAATTTATAAGGACAATATATCCACAAATACATTCTGTCATATTGATGATAACGAGAAGCTTGCAGAGTGTCTGAATGAGCTTGCAGAAGAGTCCTATGATGTCATATTCACAACAGGACCTGAAATGCTTCCGGAATCGCTTAAAGTGGCGGTAGAGTATCCTGATATAAAGATATTGAACTGTTCGCTTAATATGGCTACAAGTCATGTAAGAACATATTATGCAAGAATGTATGAGGCAAAATTTATAACAGGTATTGTTGCCGGATGTTTATGCAAGAATGATAAGATTGGTTATGTGGCGGATTATCCTATCTATGGAACTGTTTCCAATATTAATGCGTTTGCAATAGGCGCAAAAATGGTAAATCCAAGAGCAAAAATATATCTGGAGTGGTCTAAGGTACGAAATGCAAATCCGAAAGAACATTTCAGGGAACTTGGGATATCGTATATTTCTGACAGAGATATGATATCGCCGCTGGAAGCTTCAAGAGAATTTGGACTTCATTGTAATGAAGACGGCGGAATCAGGAATCTTGCCATGCCATTTCACAACTGGGGAGCATTTTATGAAAGAATCATAAAAACAATTCTGGATGGGAACTGGAAGCAGGAAGAAAAGAACGAGGCAGCGAAGAGCGTTAATTACTGGTGGGGAATGTCCTCCGGTGTAATCGATGTAATTTGTTCAAAGCATCTTCCGTTTGAAACGATGCGTCTTGTGAATCTGATGAAAAAGATGATAAAAGATGGTTCTGTTTCACCATTCTATGGTAAACTATATTCTCAGAAGGGTATTGTAAGGGAAGATGACGAAGGCAATATGCTTCCGGAGGAAATACTCAAGATGGACTGGTTAGCGGAGAATGTAGTAGGTTATATTCCGGATATGTCAGAGCTGATAGACGATGCCATAGACGTGGTAAATCTGCAGGGTGTAAACAGTCCCGAGAGCTTGGAACTGAAGTCATAATTATAAATCATTATGCAAAATACGTTGGGATAACATTGGAGCAATAGCTGATGAAAATTCTTGTTTTGGCGGACGAAGAATCCAAATATTTATGGGATTACTTCGACAAGAGTAAAGTAGAAGATATAGACCTTATTATATCCTGTGGCGATTTATCGCCACAGTATTTGTCGTTCCTGGCAACATTTTCAAAAGCACCTGTATTGTATGTGCATGGAAATCATGATGTCTGTTATAAGGATACACCGCCGGAAGGATGTATCTGTATTGATGGCGCAATCTATGTTTATAAAGGCATACGCATTATGGGGCTTGGCGGCTCGATGGAATATAAATTTGGCGGTTCGCCGCATCAATATTCAGAGCGGGCGATGTATTTTCGTATTTTAAAGATGAAACTGAAACTGCTCAGGCATAAAGGCTTTGATATTTTAATAACACATTCGCCTGCCTATCAGATTAATGATTCTGATGATTTGGCGCATACCGGTTTTAAATGTTTTAGAAAGCTGTTAGAAAAATACAAACCAAAGTATTTTGTACATGGACATGTCCATATAAACTATGGGCGTGACTTTGTTCGGGAGTCGGAATATATGGATACGACGATTATTAATGCATTTGAGAGATATATTATTGAAATATAGCAGTCCTATTTGCTTTTTGATATGGAAGCGGGGGAACAAAGAAACCATTTATAGCCGTCAGGATGCGGATACATTCCGATGGCTATAAATGGTTTCTTTATTGGCCTTGTTTGATTAAACAATAAAATCAGGTGAAAATATTTTTTTTATTATTTTTATACCAAAATCACTTGAATATATAATTATTTCCACTGCTTTTCTTGCATAGCCTGCAATTTTTTGATAAACTAAGCTGTGGTTAAATAGTATATGGTAATGATAGCCTTGCAGAGAAAGGAGATAGAGGTTTGGAAAAGGGAAGTGTAGAATATAATAGAGTAATTGAAGAATTGGTGAATTATTGTAACGATTCCGGGAGAATAGACCAAAACCTCTATGTTACATATGATGTAAAGAGAGGACTGCGCGATTCCAACGGACAGGGCGTACTTACAGGTCTTACAGAGATTTCAGATGTAGTGGCATATGATGTTGTTGACGGAGAACGAGTACCTTGTGATGGTCATCTTTATTATCAGGGATATGATGTGGAAGATTTGGAAAGAGGTTTTCATGGAAGTAAATTCGGATTTGAGGAAACGATTTATCTTCTTATGTTTGGAAAACTGCCTGATAAAAGACAGTTTGATGAGTTTGTAGAGCTGCTTGAAACATTCCGGGAACTTCCAAGTAAGTTTGCAAGAGATGTTATACTGAAAGCGCCGAGCAAGAATATGATGAATGTATTGCAGCGATGTGTTCTTACCCTATATTCATATGATGATAATCCTGATGATATCAGTATTGACAATGTACTTAGGCAGAGTATGGAGCTGATTGCACAGTTTCCACTGATTGCGGCATATGGTTATCAGGGCTATAAGCATTATTTTCATGATAAGAGTCTTGTCATTCATAATCCGAAGAAGGGACTTTCAACTGCGGAGAATTTCTTAAGGCTGATTAGAGCAGATAAGAAATATACAGAACTTGAGGCACAGGTGCTTGATATATGCCTTGTGATACATGCGGAACATGGCGGCGGAAATAATTCGACCTTTACCACGCATGTTATTTCTTCTACCGGAACAGATACATATTCAACTGTAGCAGGTTCGCTTGGCTCATTGAAAGGACCAAAGCATGGTGGTGCAAATCTTAAGGTTCAGCAGATGTTTGATGATTTAAAAGCCCATGTGAAGAACTGGTCTGACGAAGCGGCGCTTACAACATATCTTGAAAGTCTTCTTAATAAAGAGGGATTTGACCATTCCGGTCTGATATATGGAATGGGACATGCTGTTTATACGAATTCTGACCCAAGAGCAAGAATCCTGAAGGGTTATGCAAAAAGACTGGCGGAAGAGAAAGGAAAGCAGAAGGAATTTGCACTTTATGAGAATGTTGAGAAAATAGCAGCCGAACTTCTTGCAAACAAACGCGGCCGCAGCAAGACGATTTCTGCAAATGTGGATTTTTACAGCGGTTTTGTATACAGTATGCTGGGCATTCCAATCGAATTATTCACGCCGATATTTGCAATTGCAAGAATTGCCGGATGGTGTGCGCATAGAATAGAAGAACTTGTAAATGCCGGTAAGATTATCAGACCTGCTTATAAGTATGTAGGAACGCATAGAGCATATCTTCCGATGGAAGAACGATAGGCTGATATATTTGGCGAAATGAAAACAGTTTCGGGATATTTTCTGAAACTGTTTTTTTGTATAAAAAAATAAAAAACAATCCATTATTAAAAATACATAAAAAGGCATATAAAAACTATAAAAAAGGTACATGAACGCAAGAGAAATGCAAAGTAGTTTGAAATTAAAATATACAAGTAATTATCCGAAGAAGAGGTTAAAACGATAAAAACGGAGAAAATAAAAAAGTATGCCAATAAGTAATGATATTTTTATTAATTTTAGTATAATAAATGACGGAAGAAAGCTTAACAGGATGAACAATTTGTTAAGTTCATAAAACTACGAATAGAATTACTGGAGGTATAGGAATGAAGATTAAGAAAGTAACTGCTGTTGCTATGGCGGCAGCAATGGCGATGTCTATGGCTGCTTGTGGAAATGATAATTCAGCTACTACGGATACAGGTGCTTCTACAACGTCAGAAGCAAAAAGTGATGAACCAAAGGAACTTACTTATGATGCAATAAGGCTTGGTGAGGACTATACAGATATAAAGACTACAATTAAAGTTCTGACACAGAGAACAGATATGTTAAAGGATGATTATGCAGGTGATAACTATGCGGATTACGTTGAGCGGTTTAATAAAGTATATCCGAACATTACTGTTGAATTTGAAGGAATTGATGATTATGATAAAGTCGCTGCAGAACGGGTAAAAGAAGGTGACTGGGGGGACATTATGATGATACCTTCACTTGAAAAGGAAGAGTACGCATCCTATTTCCTGCCATATGGTGACCTTACGATTATGAGCAGCCAGATTAAATTCACTGATGAGTATGCATATAATAATCAGGTTTATGGGATTCCGTCAAAGGCAAATGTAAACGGTATTGTCTATAATAAGAAAGTATTTGAAGAAGCAGGCGTTACGGAGATACCGAAAACACCGGATGAATTTATTGCTGCACTTCAGAAAATCAAGGACAGTACAGATGCAGTTCCGCTTTATACGAACTATGCTGCAGGCTGGACACTGGAACAGTGGGAAGCCCATATAGGAGGAACTGCAACAGGAAAAGCGGAATATATGAATCATGTTCTTGGACATACAGCAGCGCCATTTGCAAATCCGGGAGATGGTACAGGTCCATATAATGTTTATAAGATTCTTTATGATGCTGTGGCAAATGGTTTGACGGAGAAAGATTATAAAACAACAGACTGGGAAGCCAGCAAAAAGATGATTAATGATGGTGATATCGGCTGTATGGTGCTTGGCTCTTGGGCATTTTCACAGGTAGAAAATGCAGGCCCTAATCATGATGATATCGGTTATATGCCATTCCCGATTACTGTAAATGGAAAACAGTATGCATCGGCAGGTGCAGATTATGGCTATGCAATCAATGCAAAATCATCCGATGATAACAAAGCTGCCGCTATGGTATTTGTTAAGTGGCTGACAACCGAGTCCAAATATGCATATAATGAAGGCGGTATTCCTGTTGCACTTTCAGATTCTGAATGGCCTGATATATACGAAGTATTTGGCAGTGTACAGCTTGTAATAGATGACAAGCCGCTTCCGGAAGAAGCCGGTTTGAATGATAAGTTAAATGCTGATTCCGGGCTTAAGCTGAATGCTGGTGGTGGAGATAAGCTGAAGGCTCTCGTTGAGGCTGCCGCATCAGGAAGCAAGAGCTTTGATGATATTATGGCAGACTGGAATACGAAATGGTCAGATGCACAGAAGAAAAATAATATAGAGCAGACATATTAATGAAAAGAACAAATGGGTACTTTCGACAGGAAAGTACCCATTTTTAGGTTTTGTTCAGGTTTCACTGTGAAACGGTTATGTTATAAGCACCATCTTCCTGATGCACCACATGGAAGTACAAGACCTGATTCGGTGCAAGGTAATCCGATTTCATCAGAAATAACGGTTCCGCCAAAATGTGTTTTTATTTCTGTAGAAATCATGTATGTCAGTACAGCGGGCTGTAATCCTGTGGTATATGAATTGACGAGGAAAAATAAAGGCTCATCACAGAGTATCTGGCTGCACAGTTTGATAAAAGGATGGATTTTTTCCTCTATTTTCCATATTTCACCTTTAGGGCCTCTGCCATAAGAAGGCGGGTCCATGATAATTGCATCATATTTATTGCCACGACGTATTTCCCGTTCAACGAATTTTACACAGTCGTCAACAATCCAACGGATTGGCGCATCTGCAAGACCGGATGATGCAGCATTTTCCTTTGCCCATGTAACCATGCCCTTTGAAGCATCCACATGTGTTACTGCTGCGCCTGCTTTGGCAGCGGCACAGGTAGCGCCTCCGGTATAGGCAAATAGATTCAGGACTTTGATGGTTTCCTTTTTAGAATCCTTAATAAGGCCGGAAAACCAATCCCAGTTTGCAGCCTGTTCGGGGAAAAGTCCTGTATGTTTGAAGCTGAAAGGCTTCAGATTAAATGTTAAATCGTTATATTGGATGGACCATTGCTGTGGAAGATTGAAAAATTCCCATTCGCCGCCGCCCTTATTGCTGCGGTGGTAATGTCCGTTCAGCTTATTCCAGTTTTTATTCTTTTTTGGGGTACTCCATAATACCTGAGGGTCAGGACGGAGCAGTATATATGTTCCCCAACGCTCCAGCTTTTCGCCCTCAGAGCAATCTATTATTTCATAATCCTTCCAGCCATCTGCAATCCACATAATATTATCTAAAGCTCCTTGTCATGTATAGTCGGTGATTCTGTACCGATATTCTGAAGCTTATTATACAGAGTATCCGTATTGATATCAACACTATATTTATGTTTATATTTATTAAGTTGACACAGGAATGATGATATTGTTAATGTATAGTGGTAAATAGATGAATAGTATAATAAACGAGGGAGTCAGATATGCAGGTAAAGACAGAAATTACAAGTGAAGAATTGCAAAGGGCAATGGGAATTATAACTAAAATAAACAACTATTATAATAGCAAGGTGGTCGGACAGCCATTTCTCGGCTTTGCAATTCTTGTTGCAATGATGACAAATGGACACATACTTCTCGAATCCGTACCGGGGCTTGCAAAGACTACGGCGGCAAAGGTACTGACAGACGCTGTAAATGGAACATTTTCCAGAATCCAGTGTACTCCGGATCTTTTACCAAGTGATATCATCGGTACGCAGACATATAATATGGCTACAAATTCTTTTGAGAATAAGCTTGGCCCTGTATATGCCAACTTTGTACTCTTAGATGAGATTAACCGTTCCAGTGCAAAGACGCAGAGTGCCATGCTTGAGGCGATGCAGGAGCATAAAATCAGCATCGGCGGACAGACTTATGATTTGCCGGATGTATTTGTGGTAATTGCAACGCAAAATCCGATTGAGCAGGAAGGTACATATATTTTGTCAGAAGCCCAGCTGGATAGATTTTTACTGAAAGTTAAATTGGCATATCCCAATCCGTCTGATGAAATGGAGATATTAAACCGAATAGAGGCGGATGTATTTACAGAAAATCATGCCGTTGCATCCGTTGAAGATATGATTTTCCTTCAAAATCTGTGCAGGAAAGTCTATATTGACCCGACTATCAAAAAATATATTGTTGATATCGTTCAGGCATCAAGAAATACAGATAAGATTTTAAGACCTGAACTGGCTCAATATGTTTCTATGGGTGCCAGTACGAGAGCTGCAATTTCATTTATGGAGGTTGCAAAAGCAGTCGCTTTATTTGCCGGAAGAACGTACTGCATACCGGATGATGTGAAGAATATGCGTCATGTTGTATTAAGACATAGAATTATGCTGAACTTTGCAGCTATGGCTGATGGTATTAGTGAGGAAAGCATTATCGATGCGATTATAGGAGCTGTAAAGACACCATGAGAATGAAATATATTTCAAAAATTCAGTCAGGCCTTACGCGGTGCAGTACCATATATACCAATAAAGCAACATCGAGAATTCTTGATGGCTCATACAATTCAATTTATAAGGGAAGAAGTATGAACTTTGATGAGCTGAGGGAATATGTTGTAGGAGATGAAATAAAGGATATAGACTGGAAAGCGTCTGCAAGAAACCAGCGGTTGCTTGTCAAACAATATATTGCTGAAAAAAAGCATAATATTATGCTTGTAATGGATACAAACAGAAGGATGCTTGCATATTCAAACCAGTTGCAGGAGAAAAGGGAAGTCGCATTGATGTGCGCGGGTACGCTTGCTTATCTTGTAAACAGAAATGGGGACTATGTCAGCGCGACATATGCAACAGAAAAATCAATCAATCATTTTCCGTTTAAAATGGGACTGATGAATATCGAGGAGATTCTTACCCATTATGACAGAAAAGTGACGATGGAAAATCAATCGAATATCAATGCGCCTCTTGATTATATTATCCGTCATTTTAAAAGAAGAATGGTGATACTTGTTGTTACGGATATAGAGGGAATCCGGGGGATTCCTGATGCAACCTTGAAGGAGCTTCTTACAATGAACGATATCTTGTTTGTCAATGTTGGCGATGCTGACACAAGCGGCAGGAATGTATATGATATTGACAGTGAGTGTTATCTGCCGGAATATTTTACAATGGATAAAAAACTTGCAAAGCTGGAGATGACAAAGAAGCAGGCGGCATATAAAGAAGCTATGGATAAATTAAAAAGATTTGGTATCGCATCATCGACAATTCATGATACAGATGAGATTGATATGAAAATCATGGAATTGCTTAATAAACATAAAGGTGAAAAGAGGTAATATGGAAACAACAGTTAGATTGCAGGAACCATTTTCATATGCATTATGGCCTGTCATTATTGCGGGAGGGATAGCGGCTGCATTTCTTGCATATTTTGTGATAGTGAAGCTGATTCAAAAATATAGAGCGAAACAGCATAGGAAAGTTCCTGTCATTAAAAGACGCTCGCCTGAAGAGGTATTTGCAATAAAGAAAAAATATATTGAAGAATTATGCAGAATAGAAAGCGACTTGCATACGGATAAGATTAGTATGCGACTGGCTTATCAGAAGATGAGCATCTGCATCAGAAAATTTGTTTATGAAATGACCGGAATGAAGGTTGTGAATTATACGCTTCAGGAAATAAAGCTGCTTCATATGCCTGTGCTGGAGGAGTTGATTTCTGAATATTATACACCGGAATTTGCATGGAAGTCGTCAGGCGATGCAGATACTTCAATAGAGAAAACAAAAAGGGTTATAGAACGATGGAATTGAAAAATCGATTTATGATATACATAGGGATGGTTGTCCTGATTTTGCTTTTTCTGTCGCTGTTTATTAAATTCAGCAGAAAAGGAAAATACAAGGGCGGAAAAAAAGTTTCCAATACACTTTATATGAAGGATGAACCATATTTTAAAAAGAAAGTGCTTCAATATAAGATATTATCTTATGTTTTGACAGGTTCATTCATTCTTGGAATTGCAGTATCTTTTTTTATGCTGTCAAGACCATATAAAAATAGAGTGGTTGATAAAGAAAAGTACAGCAGGGACATTATGCTGTGCCTTGATATATCGGCGTCTGTTGATTATCTGAATACAAATCTTATCGAGGAATTAAAAGATACCGTATCGAATCTTCAGGGGGAACGATTTGGGATTTTGATATTTAATTGCAACCCGGTTTTATTTGTACCCCTTACAGATGATTATGAATATGTTCTTGAACAGCTTGATTTGATTGAGAGAGTATTGAAAATCAATATGGGATTTGCCACCTCGCTGGATGATTATTATCTTTTTGACTATATTGTATCGGGAACGCAGATTGGGCCTGAAGAAAGGGGAAGCTCCCTGATTGGGGATGGCCTTGCAGCATGCGCCTATGATTTTCCTGATTTAGATAAGGAACGGACAAGGGTTATCATATTTGCTACCGATAATGATATACAGGGGACGCCTGTTTTTACATTAGATGAGGCGGCAGATGTCTGTAAAGAAAATAAGATTACAGTATTCGGCGTGGGAACAAAGGAAATGAGTAATGCGAATATTCAGTCTATGGAGGACGCTGTTGTAAAAACCGGAGGAAAGTTTTTCCTTGAAAATAAATCAGGAACATTTGAGGAGATAGTAGATGAGATAGAAAAAACGAGTAAGAGCCTTGTAAAAGGCGGTACACAGGTACAGCAGACTGATATTGTGGGTGTACCGTTTATCATACTTCTTTTTTCTGTTCTGTTAATGATGATTGTGACAAAGCAGCTGAAACGCTGATGTAGAGGGCGATATGATAATAAAACCGATAATTCCAATATGGCTTATGACGGTAATATGTGTGGTGATGCTTCTGCTGAAAAGAAAGGGGCGTGTACCATATATCAGACAGATTATTATCGTTATATTAATGTTTGCAGTAAACTTAAGAATTATGATTCCAAGCGGCGAAGCGCAGATTCAGTCAAAGCAGATGGAGGCGGATGTTCTGTTTGTGGTTGATGATACCATCAGTATGGTTGCAAGGGATTATAATGGAGAAACAGAAAGGCTTACAGCAGTTAAAGAGGATTGTAAATATATTATTGACAAACTGTATGGTGCGCGGTTTGCAGTTATTTCTTTTAATAATAAAGCGAATATGCTGTCTCCATTTACGGATGATGCAGATTATGCAAATAGTGTGATTCGTTCAATATATCCGATTGACGAGTTGTATGCAACCGGAAGTTCCATGAATGTATGCAAGGATATCTTGATTGATACGACAAAGAAGTCATATGACAAAGGTGACAGAAGTGTTGTCGTATTTTTTATCAGTGATGGAGAAATTACAAATGGTGAGGCGCTTACCTCCTTTAAAGATGCTGCGAAATATATAGATAACGGAGCAGTTCTTGGATATGGAACGAAAGAGGGCGGTGAGATGTATGTACAGTCCTATTTTGACGATGCGCCGCAGCCGATAGAGGATACATCTGATTATCCGTATAAGCCTGCAAAATCAAAGATTGACGAGGATAATCTTACAAAGATTGCTTCCGACCTTGATATCGATTATATCAATATGAATCAACGGGAGAATATAGACGAGGTCATTCAAAAGGTTCAGTCTTCTTCCAAAACATCACTGGCGCGGGAGTCGGCGGATGGTTATACGGATGTCTACTACATTTTTGTAGTGCCGCTTTTACTTTTGCTGATATATGAGTTTGTAGATTATAGAAGGAGAGGGTAGTGCTTCAATGAAAAAGATAATAATAGCAGTATGGATATTTTTTATATTATGCTTTACCGTATTCGTCATAAACTATGCTGCAAATGAAGTGATGATTCGGAAATATCATTCAGGGGAATATGAATCCAATTCTTTTTCTGTACTTGGTTTTACAGAGCCATATATAGCCGATTATAATCAGGGAAATATTTATTTTAAATCAGGGGATTATGAAAACGCTATCATTTCCTATAAAAATGCACTGGATAAAAACCCGCCGCATGACAGGGAATGTAAAATAAGAATCAATCTTGCACTCTCAATGGTTACGCCGATTAATCCGGAGGAAATAACAGAGGACAATGTCGATGAGGTAATCAATACGCTTGAAGAAGCAAAAGATGTTCTTATTGAACATGGATGTGCGAACAGGGATGACCATAATGGGCATAATAAAGACGCACAGACGTTGAAAGATGAGATTGATGCGTTTGAAGAACAACTGAAAGAACAAAAAAATGAACCGAAAGACACTCCGGATACGCCGGATGATAAAAAAGACGACGATAAGGACGATAAAGAGAAGGATGAAAGAGAAGAAAAAAGAAAGCAGCTTGAAGATTTAGAAAATCAGGGGATTGAAGAAAAAAACCGTCAGGGGAATAGTACAGAATCCTTTTGGAATGATTCTATTTTCTATGATGGACCAACCTGGTAAAACAACCGGAAAATGGTGTGACTCACAATCGAGCCACACCATTTTCTGCATTACTTTATCTTCGAGATATCCGGGGTTAAACCAATTGCTGTAAACGAGGAAGAGAGCGTGTCTGAGAAATTGTTCTCATCAGCATCCTTTAAATTATCCAACAGGATATAGGAGGAATTTGCCGATACAGCGCCGTCTTCGCCCGGGATAAAGGATATACAGACGGGATAACTATCCGGATATTGGTATATGTATATCGTCGGGCTTTGAAGCGCATTGCAGACAAATGTAGAATTTGCTGTTATGACGCCGGATACTGCAAGGGAAGTAACGCCCGATTTTGAATTCAAAATATTGATGATGCTGCCGTATGATTTATTTATAATACTGTTTTTCAGGTTATCGGACAGATTTTTGGTGTCAAGTCCCATTAATGTAAGATATGCTTCCATTACCGATTGTTCCACAGACACCTGATATACTGCTGTGCTATTTTCATAGTTTCCGTTTGAAAGTTCCGCTATTTTCGACGTAAGCTCTTCCACTCCTCCTGCAACAGATTTTATATAAGACTCATTTGAACAAAGTTCCTGCATGGTATCTGCAAGCTTAAGTCCCTGTTCATAAAGCTTATCGAGATTATCCCCCGTTTCTTTTCCGTTAGAATCTGATTTACCGCATGCTGAACAAATCAATAAAAGGCATACACATAAAAACAGACATAATAATTTTCTGAATGATACTTTTTTCATCAATCACAACTGCCGGTGAGCCGGCAACCTCCTCTTTTTTATAAGAAGTATAGCAAAGGTGAAGAGAATGTCAATATAGCAGAGACAATTCAAGGTATTTTTAATTTTATATAATGGCAGCATTTGACATACTGTGTGGTAAAGGTATAATAAAATCAATATACAAGGGGGATGTACAGATGGACACGTTATTAAAAGAAATTGAGAATACAAATCCTTATAAAATCGTACTGAGCGGCGGAAGAGGAAACTATATGAAAATTACTGCTGTCCGGAAGCTGATAAGAGGGAAGACTGTTTACCAGCTTGAGAAATACACAAGGCAGCAGGTATTTCATGAAAATATAGATGAAGAAAAACTGATATCAACACTTCAGAAATATCTGGAGGAAGGATTTCGGCAGCTCAATTCGTTTTCGGCAGAATATGAATACGATATTAAACTGTCCAAAAAAGGAAAGTTTTCAGTGAATAAAAGAAAAGCTGAAGGAAAGTTGATAAGGGTTGAAGGCAATAACAGAAGGAAGCAGTATATTTTTGAAGAGGGAATGGATATCCCGGTATTGAAGGAACTGGGTATCTTTACGAAAGAAGGAAAAATTGTTCATGCCATGTATGACAAATACAGGCAGATTAATCGTTTTGTGGAAATGGTTGATGATATCCTGAAGAATTATCATAAAACGTCTATCAATGTCATAGACTTTGGCTGCGGCAAATCATATCTGACATTTGTATTGTATTACTATCTTGTAGAAGTAAAGAAGATAGAAACGCATATTACAGGACTTGATTTAAAGGAAAAAGTAATAGCAGATTGCAATCGGCTGGCGGAAAAATTTGAATATGATAATCTGCACTTTGAGTTAGGAAACATAAACGGTTATGAAACAGATGAAGAGATTGACATGGTCGTGACACTTCATGCCTGCGATACGGCGACTGATTATGCGCTTTATAATGCGATTTGCTAGAAGGCAGATTATATTCTTTCTGTTCCATGCTGTCAGCACGAAGTGAATAAACAGATTCATTCAGAGAACTTATCAGCGCTTATGAAGTATGGCCTCATAAAAGAAAGAACGTCAGCGCTTGTCACAGACGCTATCAGGGGATGTCTGCTTGAGAGCTGTGGTTATAAGACTGATTTAATGGAATTTATAGAGATAGAACATTCTCCAAAGAATATATTAATCAGGGCAGTAAGGAAAAATATATCGGATGCAAAAAGAGAGAAATCATTTGCTGAAGCAGCCGGACTTTGTGAAGCGTTTGGCATAAAGCAGACATTGATGGAACTGCTGAAGAAATGATTATAGAAAAGATGAAGGGGGATACAGATGAAAGCTGCGCTTTTTATAGATACCAATACGATTGACAGCAGATACATAAACCTTATATACAAAGAAGCTGTTCACATGGGGGATATTATTTTTAAAAGGGCCTATGGTATTGCTGCCCAAAACGAAAAATTGAAAAACGAGCTTTTGGACGATGCAATATATATCGAAGATGCAGACTCAAAATATCAGGACAGAATACCTATGAAAATGGCGGTGGATATGATAAAAGCTGCGGATGATAGTGCGGTGGATTTTATCATGGCTGCTACGCAGGATGCGTATATTGCGCCGGTTCTGTCCCTTATCAGGGAAAAAGGAAAAAAAGTTATTTTGTTTGGAAGCTGCCGGAAACGGGGCCCGCTTCGTCATGAATGTTCAAATTATATATATATTGAGGCATTAAATGGAGAACCGATAACAGAATATATCACACCCATCGCCGATATTGTAAAAACCGTCAGGGACATTATATCTTCTTATAAGGGCAGGGGGGAAGAGATTACTGTTGATAAGCTTTATCGTGCCTTATGCAGAATGTATAAAGATTTTGATGCAAGAAATTATGGATATACCCATTTTGAACTGTTTGTAAAAAATGAGGTGGAAGGCGTATATATAGCGTATGAGAATAACCGAGCCTATGTGAATATTGCGGAAGGAAATGAGAAGATAGAGCGCTTTATATACAGCTATCTTGCGCAGAACAATAATCAGATTGATGACATGAATCAGCTTTTTGATGCGCTGATTCATGCATTTCCGGGTTTTTCAACCAGTCATTATGGTTACAATTCCGATTATGCGTTTTTATTGAGTTTTCCAAAGCTGCAACTCTGTGATAATAAGGGGGTAAAGTTGAAACAGACATTTAAACTGAAATAATCATTTTCTATAGAATAACTGAACAAATGGATAAAATCTGTATATATAATAAGTAATGAATAATATTTTGTTATAAGATAGAAAGCAGGTGGTTCATAATGGCAGAAAGAGGTATTGATATTTCATATTGGCAGGGCAGTATCGATTTTGCAAGGGTAAAATCAGATGGTGTGAAGTTCGTCATTATACGAGAGGGATACGGGCAGAGTCCCGATTCAAGATTTTCAGGTTATGTCAAAGGGTGCAAGGACAACGGAATTAAAATCAGAGGCGTTTATCATTTCAGTTACGCCTTGAATTTGGAACAGGCAAAGGAGGAAGCAAAGTTTTGCCTGAGTCAGATGAAAAAGGCAGGGCTTGGAAAGGATGTTATCGTATTTTTTGATTTTGAATATGATACGGTTCAAAAGGCAAAGGAGAAAGGGGTAACGCTTGGACGGAAGGAATGTAATGCACATGCAAAAGCATTTTGCGATTACATAAAAAGTCAGGGGTATCAGGCAGGCATTTATTCCAATATTGATTATTATAAAAACATGTATGATAAAAGTGTAATTGAACGATATGTATTCTGGCTGGCGGATTATTCAGGAGAACCTGATTATCCTTGTACGTTCCGGCAATACAGCAGTACAGGAAGCGTAGCGGGAATTGACGGAAATGTTGATATGGATTATTACTATGGGAAAACGGACACAAAGCCTGAACAACCAAATTCCGGGAAGAAATCATTAAATGTGATTGCCAAAGAGGTTATTGCAGGAAAATGGGGAAATGGGGATGAACGGAAACAACGATTAACAAAAGCAGGTTATGATTATAATGCAGTTCAGCGTAAAGTAAACGAACTGATGGCGGATAATCGTAGGCCCGCAAAATCTGTTGAAGAGCTTGCAAGGGAAGTGATTCAGGGAAAATGGGGATATGGCGCTGACAGAAGGGAACGTCTTACAAAAGCAGGTTATGATTATAATGCAGTACAAAACAGGGTTAATGAATTGATGTAAAAATAGTCAGGGTATAGCCGCAGTATCAGGTTATACCCTTTTATTAATGAATAAAATGTATGAATCGAAGGATAATAAAATTATAAAAACGTATCGTTTTATCAAGGCTTGAAAGACTTTATGATTTGGAGGATATATATGGAGACAAAGGACCATCTGGCGCTTGGAAAATACCTTTTATATAATACTGAAAATAATTTTACGCCATTACAGAAGAAGCTCTTTCTAATTGGAAATGTGCTGCCTGATGTATGGCTGTTTTCATATGCTGTAGGAATTGCAGAGAGAAAAAACCTAAAAGGGCATATTCACAGTAATGCCAAAAAAAGAGTGGAGAAGCATATCCGATATATAAAAAAACATAAGGATAATAAATATAAAAACAGTTTCATGCTCGGCGTTTTAATGCACTATCTGGCAGATTCTTTCACATATCCGCATAGTGACCATTATGCGTTTGGAATCAGTCAGCACAAGAAATATGAGCATGAGCTTCACCGGATGATGTGGAAAGAAATTTTCTTATCAAATAATCAATATATGAAAGAGATACATTTGGAGCATCTGGATGCAATGGTAAAAAAAGCATATAAAGGATACACCGGTATAATCCATACACCAAAGTCAGACTGCAAATATATACTGGAAATGGCAGAAAAGGTATTTTTGTCAGGATTGTATACCGTAAAAGAATTGCAGAAGGGCATGTAGAAAAAAATGATTGCACCACATTCCATATACAGGGTATAATATGAACACTTAATGAATACGAGCCAAAGCGAAGTATGAACACTTAATAAAGTTTAGGAGTGATGTTGATGTGGGCGGCAATATTTATTTCTTTATTTATAGCGGCGGGAGCAGGCTTTATATATCTGATAACCAGATTTAGAAAATTTAATATCGTAAAAAAACTGGCGGGAAATCGAAGATGGTTTGCGCTGCTGATAGGATTTTGCATAACAGCGGTAGCTTTCGTAGTAATGATGTTCAGCATGAATATCATGAACGCAATGATTTGTATGCTTCATCTGGTGCTGTTCTGGCTTTTATGTGATTTTGCAGGATGGATAGCAGGGAAATGTACGAAAAGGACATGGAAGATATACTATCCGGGAATCTGTGCGATTGTCATAACCATCGCATATCTTAGTATGGGATATTATATTGCGCATCATGTTAAAGAAACAGATTATAAACTGAAAACAGATAAAGAACTTGCACAAGGCGGACTGAAGATAGTGGAAATCGCTGATTCACATGTCGGAACTACTTTTGATGGAGAAGGATTTGCGAAATATATGAAGGAAATTGAAAAGGTAAATCCTGATGTACTGTTTATTGCAGGGGATTTTGTTGATGATGATACAAAAAGAGAAGATATGATTCGGTGCTGTCAGGCACTTGGCGAGCTTAAAACGACCTATGGCGTATACTATGTATTTGGAAATCATGATAAGGGATATTATCAGAACTACCGGGATTTCGATGCAAATGATTTGGTATCGGAACTTGAGAAGAATCATGTAACGGTGCTTCAGGATGAGGCGGTACTTGTAGCTGACAGCTTTTATATAGTAGGAAGGCAGGATGCTTCGATAGAAAACAGGGCAGATGCGGTTACTTTGACAGAGCCGCTTGATAAAAGCAAATATATTATTATGTTAGACCATCAGCCGGTCGATTATGACATGGAAGCCGCAAGCGGGGCTGATTTGGTACTATCAGGGCATACGCATGGCGGGCAGCTTATTCCTATTACCTATGCAGGAGAGTGGATGGGTGTAAACGACAGTACATATGGCTATAAGCAGAAAGAACAGACAGAATTTATTGTAACTTCGGGGATATCAGATTGGTCTATCAAATTTAAGACAGGATGTAAGTCGGAATATGTTGTAATCGATGTAACCGATAATTAGGACGAGCGTTGCCTTGATGTAATTTTGACAGCGGCAGATTTATCTGACAGGTAAATCGTTGATATTATGATAAAAGGAGATTAGACATGGAATTTAAGGGCATAGAAAAGAAAGAATCGGGAAAATTTATAACACGCTATGATATAGAATATGAAACGACAGATGGGAAGAAAAAAATATATGAGATGATAAGCAGAAATCCTGATATAAAAAATTTTGAGGGACTTCATGGAAAGCGGGCGGATGCAGTCGTGATTATTGTGACAGATGAAAAGGATGAAAAAATTCTTATCGATAGAGAATTTCGTCTTGCGCCGGGAGAATGGGTTTACAATTTCCCGGCCGGACTGATTGACCCGGGTGAGACGCCTGAAATCAGTGCAAAACGTGAGCTGCTGGAGGAAACAGGACTTGAACTTTATGAGATTGTTGATTTTATTGATACCAGTTATAGTGCAGTAGGTTTTTCCAACGAAACCAATGTATGTGTGGTAGGAAAAGCACGCGGTACATTTATGCCAAGCACATCTACGCTTGAGGAGATAGAGCCGGGCTGGTATACAAAGGAGCAGGTGAGAGCGCTGTTAAAGACAGAAAAATTTGCCGCGAGAACACAGGCCTTTTGTTATATGTGGAGCAGAAAATAATCCGGCAAAATGAAATTACATATTTTCCAGTATACGCATTACCCCATTTTCGTCATTGGAAGGCGCTATATGTCTGGATATTCTTTTAATATCCGGATGGGCGTTTTCCATAGCGTAGCTTTCCCCGCATGCCTGCAATAAGGTATAATCATTCAGATAATCCCCAAATGCCATCGCTTCTGACTTGCGGATGCCGTACTGCTTCATAACAGCAGTTACGGCATTTCCTTTATTGACAGAGGAATTCGCAATATCAATCCATCTTGCACCGGATAACTGAGCTGAAAGACGGTCATTTAATCCATTTTGTATCATTGGAAATAATTCCTCCGCATTTTGCTTTTCAAAAAACAGAGCAAGCTTGATAATATCATCATGTTCCGTACATTCTTTAATATTGTCTAAAAATTTCAGTTTTGTATAGTACATATGCGCATTTTCCTCTGACATAGCCGGAGAATGTTTCATATAGGCAGAATGAACACCGCAGATAATAGGTGTTACATCCGGTATTGTCTGCAAAAAATCAAGCATGTTATGAACATCCTCGATTCGCATATTATTACAGTAGATTGCCTTATTCTTTTCAAAGACAAGTCCGCCATTGTCAGCGATAAAAATCAGTTTATCTTTTATGGGTGCAAATAAGATTTCTAAATTATAGTATTGTCTGCCGCTGGCAATAACCGTCTTTATGTCCGGATGCGTTTCTACCCATTTCATAAAATTTGCGGGAAGTTGCTTTCGGCTATCCAGTAAAGTGCCATCCATATCTGTTGCTACAAGTTTTATCGTATTCATAGTCTGCCTCCAAATCGCCGGATATAGGGAATGTTATGTTCTGCTGTATTCATGATTATTATATAGAATATTTGCCAGGAAGGCAATGATAGATTGAACATGTGAACTAAGCGCATACGCTGTATACACTGATGTTTCGGATACAAAATCCGATTAAATTAAAAAAATGCTGGACAAAAGTATACAGGGAGCATATAATGTGCAGGTGTAAACAAATAACTTTACACCTGATAATATATTAATAATGAGGAAGAGACACTATGGAAAAAGTAAAGGCATTTCTAAAACGAAAGGATATTATTATATCCGCAAAACGATATGGTGTAGATGCACTTGGCGCTATGGCACAAGGTTTATTCTGCACGTTGCTGATAGGTACGATACTTAATACGCTGGGTACACAATTTCATATACCGTTTTTGACTGCACAGATAGCAAAGGTAAATGATGTAGGATATACAGTTGGCGGACTGGCATCGCTTATGAGTGGTCCTGCGATGGCAGTAGCGATTGGTTCTGCACTTAATGCACCGCCGCTTGTACTGTTTTCACTGATTACGGTAGGCTTTGCCGCAAATACCTTAGGCGGAGCGGGAGGACCGCTGGCAGTTCTTGTTATAGCTATTCTTGCTGCAGAATTCGGTAAAATGATATCGAAGGAGACAAAGATTGATATACTTGTTACACCACTTGTAACAATAGGAGTAGGTGTTGCGCTTTCATACTTCTTTGCACCGGGGCTTGGAAAAGCAGCGATGAAAGTAGGCGACCTGATTATGTGGGCAACAAATCTTCAGCCGTTCCTGATGGGTATTCTTGTATCCGTATTTGTAGGAATAGCGCTTACACTTCCAATATCATCAGCAGCGATTTGTGCCGCATTCGGACTGACCGGTCTTGCCGGCGGCGCTGCAGTAGCAGGCTGCTGCGCCCAGATGGTAGGCTTTGCAGTTATGTCGTTTAAGGAAAATAAAGTGGGCGGATTGATATCACAAGGTATCGGAACGTCTATGCTGCAAATGGGAAATATCGTAAAAAATCCGAGAATATGGATTGCGCCGATAGTTACTTCTGCTATAACAGGTCCGCTTGCGACATGTCTGTTTAAGCTTCAGATGAATGGTACGCCTGTTTCTTCAGGAATGGGAACATGCGGTTTTGTAGGTCAGATTGGTGTCTATACAGGCTGGACAAATGATGTGGCAGCAGGTATAAAGACTGCGATTACCGCATGGGACTGGATTGGACTGTTATCGATATCCTTTGTGCTTCCGGCTGTTTTATGCCCGCTGATTAATATGGTCTGCCGCAAGCTTGGCTGGGTAAAAGATGGGGATTTGACTTTGAATTAAAGCAGACAATTGTCAAATATATAAAGATAGCTTGCTTTATAAGTGCCTGTTTTGGTAGAAAAGAAAAAGTCATATGTTACAGATTACTTTAGGAATAAAGTTTTCTGATAACATATGACTTTTTTAATAAAATCCGAACACACACTTTATTTTTTTAAGGAGAGGTTTATAATATAGTCTGGTAGAAAAAAACAGAGGTTATGAATATGCAAAAGAAGAGTAAATATGAAATTGATATGGTAAATGGTCCAATACTTCCAAGACTTCTTGCATTTACGGTTCCACTGATGCTGTCAAGTATATTGCAGCTTTTGTTTAATGCCGCAGATATTATAGTAGTCGGAAGATGGGCCGGGGATAATGCATTAGCAGCAGTGGGTTCTAATGCATCACTGATTAATCTCCTGACAAATTTCTTTTTAGGATTATCTATCGGTGCGAATGTACTTACTGCACATTATACAGGCGCTAAAAATGATGAACAGGCAGGCAAAACGGTTCATACGGCGATGCTGCTATCATTTTATAGTGGGATATTACTTACGATTATCGGAATCTTTGGCGCAAAACAAATTCTGATATGGATGAAGACACCGGCAGAGGTTTTGCCATTGGCAGTCACATATTTAAGGATTTATTTTATTGGTATGACAGCTACCATGATTTATAATTTCGGAAGTGCGATTTTGCGGGCTATAGGCGATACAAAGCGTCCATTATATTATCTTTCTGCTGCTGGTGTAGTGAATGTAATTCTTAATCTGATATTTGTAATTGCTTTTAAGATGAGTGTTGCAGGTGTCGGTATTGCTACCGTTATTTCACAATGTATTTCTGCGGTACTGATACTGAGATGTTTGATGAAAGAAAGCGGAAGCATACATCTTGAACTTTCAAAATTACATATTGATAAGGAAATTTTTGGACGGATTCTGCGTATTGGCCTTCCTGCAAGCTTTCAGGGAATCATATTTGCAGTTTCAAATGTAATCATTCAGGCATCTGTAAATTCATTTGGAAAAACAGTTGTAGCCGGGAATTCTGCTGCGGCCAATATAGAAGGCTTTGTCTATGTAGCGATGAATGCATTTCATCAGGGAACCATATCCTTTACCAGTCAGAATATGGGAGCGGCAAAATATAAACGAATTAATAAGATTTTGCTGGAAGCTGAGATTTGTGTCATTGTAGTAGGAAGCGTACTTGGAAATCTGGCTGCCTCCTTTGGTGATTCTTTGCTTGGTTTTTATACCAAAAGCAGCATTGTAAAGGCAGCCGGGATGAGGCGTCTTGGAGTTATCAGCAGAACCTATGCCCTATGCGGAATGATGGATGTTATGGTAGGTTCGTTGCGGGGACTTGGTTATGCGGTTCTGCCGACGATTGTATCTTTGATAGGAGCTTGCGGCCTGCGGCTTATCTGGATATTTACATTTTTTAAGACGGAACAGTTTCATACGCTCAATTCGCTTTATGCCACTTATCCGATAAGCTGGGTGGTAACGACAATGGCACATATTGTATGTTTTATCATTGTACGACGTAAAATTAAAATAAAATATGGAAGCTGAACAGGAAATCGCTGAATGGTATCCAGGAAGCCTCACATTCAGTACAAATATGCTGTTTATGAGGCTTTTTTACATGAATAGAAAGTTTTCGTTGAATATGGTTTTCTATTGTCTATACTCCTTTGGCGACACACCGGTGCGTTTTACGAACTCCTTATAAAAATTGGAATAGGTAGAAAATCCACATGCTCCATAAACTTCGCAAGGAGGTTTTCCCTGACTTAGCAGATGTTTTGCCATATTTATCTTTTTCATCAGAATATAAATAACGCTAAACTCCTTTTCTAATAATCTGCCATACTGCAAATATGCAAAGCGGTGAAAAGGCAACCGATAGAAGCAGCAAATTCATGTATGGCGAAATATTAAAAATATTCAAAACAAAAAGATAGTACGGCTTAAAAAGCACCCAAATATTGTACTCTTGAATAATCGTTGGGAACGAAAAGCTGTTAAACAAAAACTCGAACAACACAAAAATGCTTGATATACTTACTGCGGCTATTACAGTTTTTGTGTTTACTGAAATGAACAGTAAAAAAATAGTTAATACAATACAGGCAACGATTAGACAGATAACAGAAAATCCAAAGTGCTGTCCGGTTGACCATATAGGGGAAAGTTCCAACGCTGCTCCCATATATTTCACTTCCAAATTTTCATCGAACAAATTACATAGAAAAGATGTAGCAAAAGTTATTGAAGCAATTAGTATGCAAGCCAAAACAGACAAAAGGATTGCTGCAAGCATTTTGGCAATACTCCGCCCTTTTTTCCCTGTTAAACAGGTGGCGGGGATTTGATTTGTATTATTTTCCTTATCCACTACAAAAACAGGAGATAGTGTGCTTATCAAAATAGCCACAAGGAAAATGGGGGCAATGAAATCCAACAGCATAATGGGAACACTTTCAACAGCGGAAAAATAGCTTTGCCGCAAATTGGGAACGAAACATATCACCAGACTGAACATAGCGTAAACGGATGTTATAACCCAAAATAATTTTTTGCAAAGTAGGTTTTGTAATTCAAATCTGGCGACTTTCAATATTGTGCTCATCAGTTTTTCACCTGCTTTCGTGTGTATGCCCTGTAACACAAAACAAGACATATAACCATAAGGATTAGATTAAACATTACATTCACCGTAAGGGTAGGTATCATAAATCCAAAAATATTTGTAAAATGCCCTGCTTCAACGAGTTCGACTTGTGTTTGTAGCATAAAAAGACTTAATTCTCCCGGCAAAGACCAAATTGAGGACAGATATTCGGGGAATGTAATCATATTTGCATAAAGGGCTGTGCCGCCATAATAAACACCTGCTACAAAAAATGGTATCAAGGCATTTTTGCTATATGCTGATACGCACATTACAAGGCTTCCCAATGTCAAGGCGGCTAAAAGTGTTCCTAAAATCTGTCTGAAACAGAACCCCATTACTGTACCATCGTATGTAGTCAAAGAAAGACCATAGGTACTTGCAGCAGAAATTGTAGCGTTTGGAGCATGATAACAGATTGCAGTAACCACCATATAAAATGCTTCCATCAATAGGACGATATTGAAAATAAAGATACTCGCTGCAAGTAATTTACTGAAAAAAACGCCTTTGCGCCCTTTGCGTGAAGTCAGCAATGGGCTTAAAGTGCCGCTTGTGTATTCATCTGAATAGATACCCGCAAGCCCGACAATGACAATAAGCATAATTAATCCTGAAAAAACAGCAGAATGATTTACGTCAATAAAGTTGTTTGCACTGCTTTCCAAGTTGAGTTCAATCTTTACAGGTGTGCTTTGATAGGCTTGCAAGAGTTTTGTTTTTGCCTTTATCAGACTTGTATTATCAGATATGGAAATATCCTGTGCAAGTTCCTCAATAAAGGCGGTACGGTTATCTATGCGCTCATAGTAATTATTGATGATGCTCATTAAATCGCTGTTTAGTGAACGATAAATACGGTCGTTTCCACTCTGCTGCTCAATATAGTCAAACACAGAGATGGAAATGAACGGTTTCATCGCTTCAACAGTACAACTGTAATCATTTCCCCGGACAAAATTATGGAAATCTTCATTTTCAACCGCAACCGTCAGTTCAGAACGCATAGGCTCAAGCGTATATTTTACTCCCGTCTTATCAATGAATTGCAATTTCATAACAAGGAAAAGCGTCAGAAAAACCGTCAATGCAATCCAAATAACTTTTTTGGAATAAATCTTGTATAGTTCCGTTTTTAACATTTCTTTATTCATAGCACATTTCCCCCGAAGTAATGGCTAAATACATCTTCTAAAATTGGCTTAATCGGTTCGCAGGAAAAATCCGGCTTTTTATTTCCGATAATCCGAACTTCCACACCATCGCTTTTTTGAATAATGTTGCCGATTGTAAATTGACTTTTTACTTTCTGAAACATGGAGTGCGAAATAGTAGCAGACCAAACTTTTCCCTCGACATCTTGTAATAAGTGCTCGGTAGTATCAATTTTAAGCACCCCGCCATTTCGCATAATAATAACTTCTCCGGCAATAAACTCCATGTCGGATATAATATGTGTGGAGAGAACTACAATTCGGTTTTCTGATAACTCGGATATAATGTTGCGGAACCGAATACGTTCTTGTGGGTCAAGCCCCGCAGTCGGCTCGTCTAAAATTAAAATTTGCGGATTGTTCAGTAATGTTTGGGCAATACCAATTCGGCGCAGCATACCGCCGGAAAAACCGCCAAGTTTTTTCTTTCCAACGTCCTTTAACCCTACAAGAGCTAAAAGTTCTTCGATTTTTTCATCTGCTGCTTTTCCTGTAATACCTTTTAGGGCAGCAATATACTTCAAAAACTTCCTTGCTGAAAAGTTTTTATATACGCCTATTTCCTGTGGCATATATCCAAGTTTATTCCGATAGCTTGCACCGAGTTCATGAATATTAACACCATCTAAGCAGACTTCGCCCGATGATGGCGTTAATATATCAACCAACATTTTCATCAAAGTTGTCTTTCCCGCACCGTTTGGACCGAGTAGTCCATATACGCCGTTGGATAATTTGAATGAAACATTATCGACAGCACGCTTTCTTCCGAAATCTTTTGTTAAATTACATACAGACAATTCCATATATTACCTCCTTTTCTATGTGTACAGCTTCTTTGTAGACCTTATGGCAGCGACAGCGAACAATCCCAAACTGAAAATAAGCACGCCAGCGAATATCGGTATACTTGCCCCCATAATTACATCAAGGACTTCGTATTGTCCGAGTAAATAAACGGCGCCTAACACCCAAATCGCCATCAGTGAGGAAAGAGGCAAAGCATTGTCCAAAAACGACATAAGGAATAATGCGACTGCACCAATTAAGAACATAGCAGTAAAGGCGGAAAGATATAATTGCAAAAGATTTTCGTAGTGAGAGAATGCAGTCACACCTGCAAAGACCACAAATAGAGCATTAAAAATCATACCTATCCACAAGCGTGCAAAATATATTTTTGCAGGAGCATATTTGCAGGTTTTTTCCAACTGGACTAAATTGTTATCACGGTATTGAAGTTCGCGTATTGCAAATGCTAAAACAGGAACGGGAGATAATGCGGTCATAAATGCAAGCGGTTCAATTTCAAATTTTGTTAATAATAAAGAAAATGCCACGCAGCTTCCAAGTAAAAATGCAGATAAAATCCAAAAGAAAGCTGTTCCTATTGTAAGGCAGGAAAAAATTACTTTCCAAAACTCCATATTCAAAATGCTTTGTTTTTCTGTATAGTAGGAAGTTGCCACTTTACAAACAGCATTAATTTCTTCTTGTGTGACGATAGGGACAGGGCTGTCTTTGATATTCAAAATGATTTCCTGTTCTCTTTCCGATAATTCCTCTGGAAAGCTATTTGTTTTTTTCATCGTATCCCTCCAATTCTTTTCTTAATTTTTCAAGGCCATACCGTATTCTTGCTTTTACAGTTGTTTCCATTGCACCGGTAATTTTTGATATTTCCTTAATGGAAAGCTCATTGCAAAAACGTAAAATAATGGTTTCTCTCTGCGCTGGCGGCAAGTGGGCTAACGCTTGACTTATATCGCTTTTTATGTTTATCTCGGAAATAAAAAGTTCGTTTACGGGAATGTCCTCCGAAAGTTCTAAATGTTCCGGATGTCTGGAGAGTAATCGGTAATAATTTTTCAAATGATTGGAAGCAATTGTAAATATCCAGCTTTTGAATGAAGCCTTTGGTTTGTATCTGGAAATACCGGACACCATTTTGATAAAGACCTCCTGTGTCAAATCTTTCGATTGATGGTATTTATTCGTATTCTTGTAGAAGTACGCAAAAACAGAACGGTAATAGTTGTTTATCAAACGGTTCATTGAGTCCTCGTCGCCGCTCTGCACCTTTTTAATAAGCTCATTTTCGTTCATACCACCAATCACCACCTTCATTACTCTCTCATTTACTAAAACACCGGAAACAGACAAAAAGATATATTGGCAGGGATTATTTTTTTATTTTCTTTTAACTGCCTTGAAATGCCCCATTTTTCGTCGCTTTGGGGCAAGACATATATTTCATCATTCGCCAATCTTTTCTTTAAGCGCTATCAGTATAATTATATACGGACAGCCGTATAATAGTAAGTGGCAAAGTATGAATTATTGTTCGTGCCAATTATACGAACTTGCAAAAGGGTATTCACGAAACCACAGAATATCTTGAGGTGTTCCTTAGAAATCTGCTTTTGAATGAGAAAAACGAACTCCATAATCGAAACCTGCATATAAGTGGACTTTTGAACACTGAAAAAGTAGACATTGAAAACGAAAAAGTGGACATTGAAAGTGTACTTTCCGAAAAGGGAAATGATTTTTCTGTAAAAACGACAGCTCATATTTATCGGCTTTTTGAAAAGTTTGGTTTTGATGAAGTATTTGGAAGAAGTGCTGTTATGGAACTTCTTGAGTTGAAAGCCGCAGGCGCTTCTAAACTTCTTTCAAACTTGATACAGTCAGATATTATTAAACCCGTATCCGGTTACGGAAAAGGAAAATATAAATTCAAAAAATAAGTTCCGCAGCCGGATGTCTGCGGGTGGCATAGTATATTTGCAATGCTGTTGCAAGAGAGAAATAAAAATGACAAATATGTACTTGAAATTTTAGCGCATACAAGGTATGCGCTAAAATATATTAAGCATATAGATTTATTTATAAGATATCGATATATTCTCCGCTAAGAGCCTTATTCATGCTTCTTACTGCGCAGAATTTGCCGCACATGCTGCAAGTGTCGCTATGGTCGTCTTCCGGCATCCTGCTGTCGCGAATGGCCTTTGCAGTTTCAGAATCGAGCGCACATTCAAATTGGGCATCCCAGTCCAGTTCACGTCGTGCATCAGCCATTTTATCGTCGATATCTCTTGCATGAGGAATTCCTTTTGCGATATCGGCAGCATGGGCAGCTATTTTGGATGCAATAATTCCCTGCTTTACGTCATCTACATTTGGAAGCGCCAGGTGTTCGGCAGGCGTTACATAGCAAAGAAATGCAGCTCCGTTCATGGCAGCAACAGCTCCGCCTATTGCGCTTGTAATATGGTCATAGCCGGGTGCGATATCCGTTACAAGAGGACCAAGTACATAAAATGGAGCGCCCATGCAAAGCGTCTTTTGAACCTCCATGTTTGCCGCAATCTGATTAAGCGGGACATGTCCCGGACCTTCAACCATGACCTGAACATTGTGCGCCCATGCGCGTTTTGTAAGCTCTCCTAAACGAACCAGTTCCTCTATCTGACATACATCAGTAGCATCAGCCAGACAGCCCGGTCTGCATGCATCACCAAGAGATACCGTTACATCATATTCCTCGCAGATATCAAGTATTTCATCAAAATATTCATAGAACGGATTTTCGTTTCCGGTCATGCTCATCCAGGCAAATACAAGACTTCCGCCGCGACTGACAATATTCATTTTCCGTTTGTGTTTTTTTATCTGTTCAATCGTTTTTCGGGTGATACCGCAATGAAGCGTAACGAAATCAACGCCGTCTTCTGCATGAAGACGAACCACATCGATAAAGTCTTTGGCAGTAAGGGTAGCAAGGTCACGCTGGTAATGAATGACACTGTCATAGATTGGTACCGTACCAATCATGGCAGGACATTCGCTTGTGAGTTTCTTACGAAACGGCTGTGTATTTCCATGACTGGATAAATCCATGATAGCCTCCGCGCCAAGCGCTACGGCACTCATGACCTTCTGCATCTCGATATTATAGTCTTTGCAATCTCTTGATACGCCGAGGTTTACGTTTATTTTTGTCCTCAGCATACTTCCTATTCCTTCAGGATTTATACAGGTATGCTTTTTGTTCGCACATATTGCAACCTTTCCTTCCGCAACAAGCTTCATTAGCGCCTCTGCTGCCATATGTTCCTTTTGGGCAACCACTTCCATTTCGGGAGTGATGATTCCTTTTCTGGCTGCATCCATCTGTGTTGTATAATTTCTCATTTACAGTTACCTCCAATTTGATTTCAGCAAATGCATCGTTTTATTTCCGGCATTGCGACAACATCGGTGTTATTGATACTTCCAATTATTATATAGCGTCAGGAAATAAACTTCAACAGAAAGGTATTTTTAATAAGTGTTTAGTTGATACTATAAAAAGCTTATGATAGAATGATTGTCGAAAAACAAAGAAAACGAGTATTTTAAGAAATACTGCAATGAAGAAAGAAGGTTATGAACAGTTATGAACAGGTCAGTCAGAGCATTGATATTTCGTATTATATTCATCATGCTGGGCATCGTTGGCATATTTTTTTATATTCTTCCTGTTGCCTTACATGGGCAGGTCAATGAAGGAACGATTGCAGGCGTGATTTTATTTTCACTATTTCTGATTTATGGAATTTTGAAACCATATGTAGATAAATTGGTAAAAAAGATATGGAAAAAAACGGTTGGTAAGGTCGTATTATCATTTATTATGCTGTGTACAGCGGCAGGAATGATATTAGTAGGGATAATGACGTATCTTATGATATCGGCAGCCGTTACAAGACCTGACAGCAATACTACAGTTGTTGTGCTGGGCTGTAAGGTGACGCCAAGCGGAAAGCCGAGTCTGATGCTTCGTGAAAGGCTGGATGCAGCGTATGACTATTTGGAAAAAAATCCTGATACAGCCTGTATTGTATGCGGCGGCCAGGGGGCAGATGAAGTGATGTCTGAGGCGCAGTGCATGTATAATTATCTTGTGGAAAAGGGGATTGAACCGGATAGAATATATATGGAAGACCAATCCACCTCTACAAGAGAAAATATAAAATTCGCAGAGCAGATTATAAAGGAGAATAAGCTTCCCGAAACGATAGCCATCGTCACAAATGAGTTCCATGAGTATAGGGCGCATAAAGTGGCAGAAAAGCTTGATTTGAAAAGCTGCTCTGTAGCAGGAAAAACAGCATGGTATCTGCTGCCGACCTATTATACAAGAGAATTATTTGGTATATTGTATGAATGGCTGCTTTAATATATCGTCATATAATTACTTATTAGAATAATAACAGAGAGGAAGAACAAAGATGGAACAATTCAGAAATATGAGAAATGATATGCTGGCCCAAAAGGTTATAAAGGGGCTTGCATCAAGAAATATAGAAGGCTTTTATGTACAGACGAAAGAGGAAGCAAAAAATCTGGCATTAAGTCTTATTCCAGAGGGCAGCTCAGTGGGCTGGGGCGGTTCTATGAGCGCTTCCGGCATCGGCTTGATAGATGCTGTGACAGAAGGAAATTATAGAGAGATAAACAGGGATAAGGCGCAGACCGCTGATGAAAAGAACAGGCTTTCAAGGGAGATGTTTTTTGCCGATTACTTTATTACAGGCTGTAATGCCATGACAGAAGACGGAATTATGGTAAATATAGACGGAAACGGGAATCGCGTGGCGGCAATTGTATTTGGTCCTGCGCATGTCATTGTTATATGTGGTATGAATAAAATTGTAAAAGATGAAGCAGCTGCCTTAAGTCGTGCCAGAAATGAAGCAGCGCCTATTAATGCGCAGCGTTTTGGTCTTGATACGCCATGCAGCAAAACAGGTTCATGCGCAGATTGTAAAATGCCTGACACGATATGCTGTCAGTTTTTAACAACAAGGTACAGTAAGCATAAGGGCAGAATGAAAGTAATTATTGTAAATGAAGATTTGGGATTTTAAGGAAAGTGATGAAAGCAAATACTGTTAAATGATAAAAAAACATTTATATTTGCAGGAAAGTTTCTGTATAGATGCTTTCACGAATGAAAATAATAGTATATAATAAGCAGTATCAAGTCGTAGTTGACTGACATAATAACAAATACATATGGAGGGCTATATGCTTGAGTTAAAGAATATTTCGTATGTCGTTTCAGAAAATGGCAGCGAAAAAGAGATACTAAAGGATATTAATTTAGAAATAGATGAACATTTTGTTGCCATAACAGGGCCAAATGGCGGTGGAAAATCCACCCTTGCCAAGATTATTGCAGGAATTATAAGACCTACAAGCGGACAGATTCTATTAGATGGCGAAGATGTAACGGAATGCAGCATAACAGAGCGGGCGAATAAAGGAATCAGTTTTGCATTTCAACAGCCTGTTCACTTCAAGGGATTGACTGTGAAAGATTTGATTTCCATAGCAGCAGGCAAACCGATGAAAGTAGGAGAGGTATGTGATATCCTTTCAGAGGTAGGGCTTTGCGCCAGAGATTATGTAAACAGAGAGGTGAATGGCAGTTTGTCGGGCGGAGAACTGAAACGTATCGAGATTGCCATGATTATCGCCAGAGCTACAAAGTTGTCGCTGTTCGATGAGCCGGAGGCAGGAATTGATTTATGGAGTTTTAACAGTCTGATTCAGGTATTTGAGAAGCTTCGTGATGATGTGCATGGCTCGATATTAATTATATCCCATCAGGAGCGCATCCTGAATATTGCGGATAAGATTGTGGTGATTGCCAACGGACATATTGATACAGTGGGAACGAAAGCGGAAGTTATGCCGAAATTGCTGAACACCTCCGCCGAATGTGAAGTTTTAAAAAAGAAGCAGAGAGGATAGAAAATGGACGCAATTCAGAAAAGTTTATTACAACAGGTTGCAGGCCTTCATGAAGTTCCGGAAGGAGCATATAATATTCGTGCCAATGGGGAGATGGACAGCCGTAATACAACTGCGAATATCGATATTGTTACAAAAGAAGATAAGGCCGGAATCGACATTATCATAAAGCCCGGAACGAAAAATGAGAGTGTACATATTCCGGTACTGTTAAGTAAGAGTGGATTACAGGAAGTTGTATATAATGATTTTTATATCGGAGAAGATGCTGACGTAGTTATTATAGCAGGCTGTGGTATTCATAATTGTGGTGTGGATACATCAAAACATGACGGCGTACACAGCTTTTTTGTAGGGAAAAATGCAAAAGTGAAATATATCGAAAGACATTACGGTGAGGGCGATGGTTCCGGTGAGAATGTTATGAATCCGGAGACCATTGTTCATTTAGATGAAGGCGCATCTATGGAGATGGAGACAACGCAAATTAAAGGGATTGACTCAACAAACCGTATTACAAAAGCAGATTTAAAGGATGGCGCTTCCCTTGAAATTCGGGAAAAGATTATGACGCATGGAAAGCAATATGCGAGGACTGATTTTTCAGTTGATTTGAACGGCAAAGACTGCAGTGCCAATGTGGTATCAAGGTCAGTGGCAAAAAATCAGTCAAGACAGGAATTTTTCTCTGTTATAAATGGAAATAATGAGTGCAAAGGTCATAGTGAATGTGACGCGATTATTATGGATGATGCCAGCGTATCAGCCAGTCCGCAGCTTACGGCAAATAATATAGACGCAAGTCTGATTCATGAGGCTGCCATCGGCAAGATTGCCGGTGAACAGTTGATTAAGCTTATGACGCTTGGACTTACCGAAGCCGAGGCTGAAGAACAGATTATAAATGGATTTTTGAAATAGAATATTGAAACTGTTTTACAAAGCATATGTTGTTTTATAAATGAAGACAACATATGCTTTCTTTTTGCAGTTCACATTGTTTTCAGAATTTCCTCACAGTTTATATGTAAATATAAAGTAAATTCTTAACATAAATAAATGATTGGAGGAAGTCGATGAATACACATGACAGCATATTTCAGAGAAGAGAGTGTAAATATTTTCTGAAACCGCAGCAATATGAGCAGTTGATGGCGTTAATTGACAAATATATGGCATTAGATGCTTATGGTGATACCCTTGTATGCAGCTGCTATTATGATACACCCGATTACAGGCTCATAAGAAGAAGTATGGAAAAGGAGATATATAAAGAAAAGTTGAGGCTTAGAAGTTATGGTGTACCTGAGAAAAACGGAAAAGTATATCTTGAGCTGAAGAAAAAGTATCAGGGAGTTGTATATAAGAGGCGTGAGCCAATGCTGATAAAAGACGCACTGTGCTTTTTGGAAGGTAGAACGGAGGGTTTGTTATCTTCCCAGATTCTTAAGGAGATTGCGTGGGCGATAAATTATTATGGTGTGCTTAGGCCATCTATGTACATATCTTATATGCGAAATGCCTTTTATGTAAAACCTGAACGGATGATGTCACTGACTGAACGGGAATTCAGGGTAACTTTTGACAGTGATATCGTCTGGAGGACTGATAATGTTAATCTTATGTCAGGAAGTTACGGAGACAAATTACTTCCGGAGGGGTGCAAAATCATGGAAGTAAAGTCTATCTATGCGATGCCGATATGGTTTTCGGATATTTTAAATGAATTGGGGATATATTCCTGTTCATTTTCAAAATATGGAAATGCATATGCATCGATGATAAATAATATGACAGCTTAGAAACAAACTGATGATTGAAAATCATTGCAGAGATTAGAAAGGATGATAGTATGGATAAAATTATGGAAACAATTCTGAATACGGAGCCGGGAAATATACAATTTGGAAGCTTCATATTATGTACGGGCATATCCATAGCGTTAGGGATATTCATTGCCGGGATTTATATGTTAAAAAACAGGTATACAAAAAGCTTTGTCGTTACCCTGGCGCTTATTCCTGCTATGGTGCAGATTATTATAATGATGGTAAACGGAAGTATAGGTGCAGGAATAGCAGTTATGGGGACATTTTCGCTTATACGGTTTCGGTCAGCACCGGGAACGGCACGGGAGATAGGGAATATATTTCTTGCCATGACCGTTGGTATCGCAATGGGAATGGGGTATGCCGGTGTTGCAGTGATTACGGCAATTATTGTAGGAATAGCAGAACTGATTCTACAGTTGTCAGTATTTGGAGAATATAAAAGGAGAGAGATGCTCCTTCGTATAACGATTCCTGAGAGTTTAAACGGTGGAAATGTATTTGATGAAATCTTTGAAAAGTATACAAATAAATCAGAACTGATTCAGATGAAGACAACGAATATGGGAAGCCTGTTCAGACTTGAATACCGTATAGAAATGAAACAGCAAGAGGACTTAACAGAAATGATAAATGAATTACGCTGCAGAAATGGCAATCTTGAGATTGTATGCAGCAGTGAAGTGTCGCAGCCTGAAATACAGGGACTTTAAGCTTGTTTTACAAATTGCCTGATATCAGGATGATTGGAGTGGTGATTGATATGAATAGAATAAAAAAGATAATCGGAAGGCTTGTTTGTATACTGGTAATGGTACAGTGCGTTTTCACCGGCTGTACAGATGGCAAAATCAGTCGTGAAGAGAATAGTAATAATGACAAAACTAATGAAAAGACAGAAGCTGAGTCAGATATAAATTCTGGCGATATTGTTTTTGAAAATTCTGAGGTTATTGCTGATGCAGAAAAAGTAACAACGGAAGATGGAAAAGTAACGATAACAGGAGGGGGAATATATCGTGTATCCGGTCAGTCGGAAGATGGACAGATATATATTGATGCAGGTAAAGAGGACGAAGTAATCCTTGTATTGGATGGGCTTCATCTTTCCTGTAAGAATAACGCTCCGGTAAAAATTATGAAGGCCGGAAAAGTTACTGTTACTTTGGAAGAAAATACTGGAAATTTTCTGGCTGATGCCGTAGACTATGATACAGAGGAAAATGAAGATGCGGTAATATTTTCTAAATGCGATATGACATTTACAGGCACAGGAAGTCTTACAATATCAGCAAATTATAAGCATGGAATAGTATGCAAGGATAGTATGCTTGTAGAAAATGGTATATATAACATAACAGCCAAAAAGGATGGCATCAATGTAAATGATGAACTTGTCATTAATGGCGGCGCATTTACCATATCGGCAGAGGATGATGGGATAAGCTGTGATGAACTGCTTACCATAAATAATGGCGATATCAATATAGAAGAAAGCTATGAGGGCTTAGAAGGTCATAAGGTGGTTATCAATGACGGCAGCATAAATATAAAGGCATCAGATGATGGGATTAATTCGAATAGTGGAAGTGATAAAAATTCATTGCAGCCGGGAAGCAATGACAAAGGCGGAATGAAGCAGGGCGACATGCCAAATCCGGAAGACATGCCACAGCAGGGTGATGTGCCAAATCCGGAAGACATGCCACAGCAGGGCGATATGCCAAATCCGGAGGATATGCCGCAGCATATGGATGGAAAAGGTGGCCCGGATATGGATTCTGATGAAGACTCGCTTATAGAGATTAATGGTGGCAATATCGTTGTGGATGCAGCCGGAGACGGACTTGATTCGAATGGATATCTAAAGATAACCGGTGGTACGATATATGTAAGTGGAGCTGAAAATGATGGAAATGCAGCAATCGACTATAGCATTCGTGCAAATATAACGGGTGGCGAAATTATGGCGACCGGTTATAGTGGGATGGCACAGGGGTTTGATGATAATTCCGGACAACCCTATCTATTATGCCGGTTGGATGAAGCAGCAGCGGCAGATTCTGATATAAAGCTGTGCGATAAAGATGGAAAAGAGATATACAGCATGAAAACGATGAAGTCCTGTAACTGTATTGTATATTCCGGTGAAGAACTTATAAAAGGTGAACAATATACCATTATATATAATGAAACTCAGATAGAGTGTACCGCAATAAACTAATCACGACAGCGTAATATGGGAGGTTATATGGCAAATAAACTGAATGAAATTAAGAAGAATATTAACAAGGTAATAATAGGAAAAGAGCATGTACTCGATTTGGTTCTGACAGCGCTTGTGGCAGGGGGGCATGTACTATTGGAGGATGTTCCCGGTATGGGAAAAACAATGCTTGCAAAATCTCTTGCGAAGTCTGTTGATTTTCAGTATAAAAGAATTCAGTTTACACCGGATTTATTGCCAAGTGATGTGACAGGACTATCTTATTATAATCAGGAAAAGGGAAAATTTGTGTTCCGGGAAGGCCCTGTATTTACAAATCTGTTATTAGCTGATGAAATCAATCGAGCCACACCGAGAACACAGTCCAGTCTGCTGGAATGTATGGAGGAAGGGCAGGTAACTGTAGATGGCGAAACAAGGGCGATGGCGAGTCCCTACTTTATTATTGCCACACAAAATCCAGTGGAGACGCTGGGCTGCTTTCCACTCCCGGAAGCGCAGATGGACAGATTTTTAATGAAAATAAGCATGGGCTGTATGTCGTTAGAAGAAGAATGTCAGATGGTGAATCGTTTTATCAGTGAAGAACCGCTTGCGGAGATATCAGCAGTATGTTCGGCAGAGGAATTGTGCATGATGCAGGAAGCCTGTAAAAATATCTTTATCTGTACTGAATTAAGAAGCTATATCGTAAATCTGATACAGGCAACAAGAAAAGGAATATCAGACCGGATTGGCGTACCTTCTATGGTAAGCGGAGTGAGTCCGAGAGGTACACTGGCGCTTTTGCGTGCGGCGCAGGGATATGCAATGGTAAAAGGCAGGGAATTTGTTGTTCCGGAAGATATTAAAGCGGTTGCGATTCCGGTACTGGCGCATCGCTTCATATCCGCTGATGATGAATATAGACAGAAGGTAAGAAAAGTTCAGGAATTGCTTGATACGGTAGCCGTTCCAACTGAACACTGGGAAAAAGTATGATGGTGATATTATTAGCAGGCATGCTATTCGTTGTTTTGGGTTGGGAAATGCTATATAAAGCATGGTGGCATAAGCAAATAGCTGTAGATATTTCCTTTGATTTGGAATGTGTTTATGCCGGAGAAGAAGTGCGTCTTACAGAGGTTATTACAAATGATAAGAAAATGCCTGTTCCTGTACTTGAAGTTGCATTTCAGATGCCTAAAGGAATTTGCTTTCAAAATACAGAAAACAATCAGGTAAGTGATTATGTGTACAGACGTGATATTTTTGCGCTTCTTGGAAATCAGCGTATTACGAGGTCGCTTTGCCTTCGCTGCGACAGGCGTGGAATTTATGATATACGAGGACTGTCGATTTTTGCATATTCGATGTTTTATGGAAATGAATATATTAAAAAACTGGAGGGTGGAGTAGAAAAACGACAGGATGCAAAGCTGTATGTTTATGCCAGACGCACAAATGTATCCGGGATTGCAGTACTTTGTGAGAGCCTGATTGGGGAACTTGAAAGCAGGAAAAAGATATACGAAGACCCGTTTTGCTTTGAAGGAATAAGAGAATATCAGGTTACAGATGCGATGAAAACGATTAACTGGAAAGCAAGTTCAAAGACGGGCGTTCTGATGGTTAATACGTATCATTCGATATTGAGCGGGAAGATTATGATTTGTCTGGATATAGAAGATGCGGGCATATATAAACAGGGAAATCTGGTCGAGGACAGTATATCGGTAGCGGCTTCCTTATCTCAGAAACTGCTGATGCGTGGGTATGCTGTCGGCTTTTTTATGAATTTACAGCATGAAAACGAGCAATATGTCTATATGCAGCCCTCAAAGGAACGGGGCAGACAGCGGGCGATTGAACGCTTACTTGCAGAAAAATGGAAAGAGAATGAAGTGACGGATTACTGGAGCGGGGTGTCGGCGGTATCGTTTGCGCCAGATATAGTTCCTGTATTTATTTCAAAAAATGCATCGGAAGAAAGAAAAATGATGTTAGAGAAATTACTCGGATATGGGAATAAGGGAATATGGGTAGTTCCTGTCGAAAACGGTAAGCCTGCTCCTGTTTCTTCTTCTGCCTGTATGTATATCGTTGCGAGGGGTGTTGACATATGAGAGAACGCTTATTAAAAATTATGATGGAAAGTATGCATATCGTTCTGATATTTGCAATTGTTTTTCCTGCTGTTTATATGTTTGGAATGAGCCGGACAAATGATATGGAGTACCGGCTCTATCTATGTAATTTTCTTGTTCTGCTTCCGGTATTTTTGATAAAGAGCATTGTATTTCGCTGTAAGCGTTTGGGGCAGTATATGATATATTGTATTGCACTTTTTGGTATTACAACCGTTATGGCTGCCATCATTGCGGGGACAGCGCTTCCGGAGGAACTGCATACAGGCTATATGCTGATTGTTCTGACGGAATGTTTTATTGTTATGGCACTGGTATATGCTGTCCGTCAAAATAAGGCAAAACATAAAAAGGCGTTGGAGGAAGAGGACAGACAGTGGGAGAAGAAGACGTATTCGCTTGAGAAACCATCGCCTGTATTTGTTATATGGTTTACATTTATTTATGTAACAGCGAAGAATTTCGACTGCGCGTCTGTCTGCAACCTGTCATTATTTTCAACGATTGTTTATATTTTACTGGCAGCGGCTTATCATTATATGGATAAGACGGAGCAATACCTGATAAGCCATCAAAGTGTCTGCAACATTCCAAAACGCAGAATCTATGCCATCGGAAAAGTCTTTTTGATTATTTATGTTTTGATATTGCTGATAGCCGCAATTCCTGCGATAGGTATGATAAAGAATCGTACCTATAAAGATTTCAGGCAATGGGTTAAGGAACGGGGGGATGAAGCAGAAGCGCTTATGGATGAAGAGAAGCCGGAGGAATATGGCGCTGACCCCATGCAGGATGTCATGGCGCTTTATGGTGAGCCGAAGCAGGCGCCTGTCTGGGTAGGAATTTTATTTTATGCAATATTGGGTTCTGTTTTATTATCGCTGCTCATCGCATTTGTAAAAATGATAAAAGAGCAGCTTGTAAGTTTCAGACATGGAAACGATGATAATGGTGACAAAGCGGAAATGCTCAATCAGTCATCAGACAGGGAAGAGCGAATACGCGGCGGGTATCATCGTGATGATGAGAACGTCGGTTCTGTCAGAAGGCAGTATCGGAAAATGATACGAAAAAACAGAAAAGATATGCCGAAACCTGCTGAAACACCAAGCGAGATAGAAGCAAAGGCAGGTCTGGCGGCGCATGAGGAGATGAAAGAACTTCATAACCAATATGAAACAGTACGATATGGCAGATAATGTTTCGATTGCAAAGATAAAAAAGTATGTTATAATCAGTATGTGCATAATGTACTATTTAGATAAAATATGCGTATGCAGGACAGAAAAAAGAGAGTTCTCGGCAAAAAGGAGAAAACAGATGAACAAGTTAGAACTTCAAAAAATGGCTTTGAAAGTCCGTAAGAGCGCTTTGGCAGGGATATACTGCGCAAAGTCAGGACATCCGGGTGGTTCGCTTTCAGCAGCAGATATATTTACATATTTGTATTTTGAAGAAATGAACGTGAACCCTGAAAATTCCAACGATGAAAACCGCGACCGATTTGTATTGTCCAAAGGACACACAGCGCCGGGATATTATGCAGCATTGGCGCATAAAGGATTTTTTCCGGTAGAAGAGCTGAATAATTTAAGACATGTAGGAGCAATTCTTCAGGGACATCCTGATATGAAGCATATACCGGGTGTAGACATGTCATCGGGTTCACTCGGACAGGGACTTTCTGTTGCTGTAGGTATGGCGCTTGCAGCAAAGCTTTCAAATAAAAATTACAGAACATACTGTTTATGTGGCGACGGAGAAATTCAGGAAGGACAGATATGGGAAGCTGCCATGTTTGCAGGACACAGAAAGCTAGATAATCTGGCAGTTATAGTAGATAATAATAATTTGCAGATTGATGGAACTGTAGAAGAGGTTTGTTCACCATACCCTATAGATGAGAAGTTTAAGGCGTTTGGCTTTCGTGTAATGAATATCGACGGAAATGATTTTGATGAGATAGATGCAGCCTTTAAAGAGGCAAAAGCAACAAAAGGTATGCCGACTGCTATTATTGCTCATACAGTTAAAGGCAAGGGTGTATCGTTTATGGAGAATAATGTGAATTGGCATGGAAAAGCGCCAAATGATGAAGAATACAAGACTGCTTTGGCAGAATTTGAGAAAGCAGGTGAGGCACTGTGTTAGAAAATAAATTAGTTGCAACAAGGGACAGCTATGGTAAAGAATTAGTTGCACTTGGTAAAGAGCATGATAATCTTATTGTTTTAGATGCAGACCTTGCGGCTGCAACAAAAACGGCGATGTTTAAAAAAGAATTTCCTGAAAGACATATAGACTGCGGTATTGCTGAGGCAAATATGGCAGGGATTGCGGCAGGAATGTCTACCTGCGGATATGTACCGTTTATGAGTTCCTTTGCGATGTTTGCAGCAGGCAGAGCTTATGAGCAGGTAAGAAACAGTATTGGTTATCCGCACTTAAATGTAAAAATAGGCGCAACGCATGCAGGAATATCCGTAGGAGAAGATGGTGCAACACATCAGTGTAACGAGGATATTGCACTGATGAGAGCGATACCGGGTATGGTTGTTATAAATCCATGTGATGACGTGGAAGCAAGAGCGGCAGTAAGGGCTGCATATGAATATGAAGGACCTGTCTATATGAGATTTGGCCGTTTGGCAGTTCCTGTAATAAATAATGAGGACACATATAAGTTTGAATTAGGTAAGGGCGTTGTTTTAAGAGAGGGCAAGGATGTTGCCATTATTGCAACAGGTCTTTGCGTATGTGAAGCGCTGAAAGCAGCAGAATTACTGAAAGCGCAGGGAATAGACGCAATGGTAGTAAATATACACACAATTAAGCCTATCGATGAAGAACTTGTAATATCAGCGGCAAAGGCTACAGGAAGAGTATTCACTGTTGAAGAACATTCTGTTATAGGCGGTCTTGGAAGCGCAGTTATGGAAGTCCTTTCAGAAAAATGTCCTGTTAAAGTTACAAGAATCGGTATAAATGATATCTTTGGTGAGTCCGGTCCTGCAAAAGAACTGATACATAAGTATAAGATTGATGCAGAAGGAATTGCGGAGAAAGTAAAGGCCGATTTATAGAAATAAAAAATATGTATTGAACAAAGAGAATGTCATCTTATATTAAAAAGCTGACATTCTTTTGTATTTATAAGAACACACTTGCGAAACGGCGGTATCGTTGATAATATTATACAAAGAAATTAAAAAAATGATATAATCATATCATATTGATAAGGGAGGACAGTATGAAGATTTATGACAGAATAATGGGAATAGGAACAAAGATGACTGATATGGATGCTTCTGTATATCAGGGCGCGTTTATAGGCAAAATTTCATATACAGCAGATAGAGAACGGGCAGAGAAAGCCGATAATATTACATATTCTTATGGTGATGTAAAAGAAAATGCATTTATGTACATTCTTTCTATTCTGGGGAATACAGAGGAAAGTGAAGAGCCTGTAGAGAAGATGACGATAACACTTGTAAAGCCATCGGATAAGGCAAAGGATATAAAGCGGGTAGAGAAAGCTGATTATGAGGATGAAGCAGAATTTCATACATTTTCTAAGGAGGAAGTATATTCGTTCAGTAAAGAAACAGGTGATGAAAATGAGATACATCTGACAGACCATCCTGTTGTACAGGGAATGCTGCTTCTTAGAACTGCTGCATGTAAAATCGATAAGCTTAAGCGTCTTGATGTAAAATTTGTAGAGCCATCCTATGCGGAGGAAGCACTCATGTGGGGATTTAATGGAAGGGAATATGTGCTTTATGCGGATGGATATATTAAGGCATCGTTTAAGGCGATAACCGATTGATTTTATGAAGGAAGATAAGAGTATGGAAGCAATTCATATCATGTTGGTGGAAGATGATTATGCTTTAGCGCTTGGAACAGAATACGCATTGAAATCAGAGGGATATATCGTAAAACATGCTGCAAATATCAAACAGGCATATGAGATGCTTGATGAAAGCGTACAGCTTGTATTACTTGATGTTATGCTGCCGGATGGAAATGGCTATGATTTTTGCAGGGATATACGGGATAAAGGGAATTATGTTCCGATTATTTTCCTGACTGCGGTTTCAGATGAAGTAAATCTTGTTCAGGGGTTGGAGCTTGGAGCGGATGACTATATCGCAAAGCCATATCGCGTGAAAGAGCTTCTTACCAGAATATCGGTACTTCTTCGCAGACAAAAATATCAGGAAGTGTTGATGGCGCAAAGAAATCGTATGGGTAGTTCAAAATTGGACAGTAAAGAAACGGATACGGTATTGAATGGCACAATAGAGCATTCATATACATTTGGCAATACGGTTCTGGATTTTGCGCAATACAGAATATTCAGAAATGGCGTTTCTGTAGAAAGTACCCCAAGCGAGTTCCGGCTGCTGAAGGAACTGGTTGTGCATAAAAACCAGACGCTTACAAGAAAACAGTTGATAGAGAGATTATGGGATGCTGATGAGGCATTTATTGATGACAACACACTTTCTGTATATATCAAAAGGCTGCGGGATAAGCTTGAAGAGGATGCCGTATATATTCATACAGTCAGAGGAATTGGCTACTGTTTTAAAACGTGAATGTATAGAGGGTGAAGGGAAGATAACGGAGGGAAAATGGAGCTTAAAATCAGCAATGTAAAAAACAAGAGCGGAAATCAGCTAAATCCGTTCATCCGAAATGATGCATCCGTAGCTGATAAGCAGGAGGCACCGCTTGAGAAGGTTGAAATTACCTCAGGTGTAGAACTGCATAGGCGGGGAAAACGGTACGATATCGTGATAGGCGGTGAATCACTTTCTGTTACGGAACAGGAAGCTGCTTTTATATACGCTAACCCTGAAAGCGTATATGAGATTGTGTTAGATAAAACCAGAAGGTTTCATTTTAATGCATCGGAAGATAAGATTTAAGAAGATAAGCTTAAAAAGAAAAAATTTTTTATAAAAAAACCATGCTGTATATATTGTTTTTTGCCCGCTTATGCGTTGCAATATATATACAGCATGGTTTTATATATACATAAAGTTTCTGATTTATGCTATTTCAAGGTGATATAGTCGCTTATCATATATCCTTTGATTGTTTCGTTTCCTCTCTTGAATGAGATTCTGTACCATACAGAGCCGGATACTTTCTTGATACCGGTGATATTCACTGTCGTATTTTGGGTAGCTTCTGTCACAATGCCATAATTTGTTCCAGCATTTCTTCTGACATTTACAACATCAGAATTTACAATGCCTGTAAGCGTTCCGCGTTTTGCTTCAGGGGCGGCCGAACGGTTACTTGCAATGGTGGTATTTCCTGTATTTTTATAAGTGACAACTCTGTAAGTTTCTCCACCGCTTAGCTTTGGCGCAATATATGTTACTGTTTTAGAGCCTCTCAGTGTGGCAACTCTTGTTCGCTTTGTACAATCTTTATTGTATTTATATATTATATATCCATTTCCTCTGCTTACACGACTCCAACTAAGAAGCGTAGAAGAACCAAAGTTTTTGTATGTAACAGTGGTCGGCGCTAAAGGTTTTGTGGATGCTTTTATTTCATTTCCTGTAGCATGATAATATTGACCGTTAATAATACGATATGGCTTTATGGTAAAGGTCTTTTCTTTGCCTGCAGGAAGCCCTGTAATTTTATAACTGCAAATGTTATTTGAAGTAATGCGCTTTATCAATACATTTTCTTTTTTTGCAGTATCATACATATACAGGTCGTATCCGTTCGCTTTTTTACGTTTATTCCATGCAATGGTTACGGAATTGGAGGTCCGATTTGTCAGTTTAAGACCGGATACCGGCAGCACACCCGTATAAGCTGTCAGCGAATTGGAACGCTTTGTATTCTTTACGGTGTTTTCGGACTGGTAATATGCGACAACGGAATACTTATATGCTTTATTGACAATAAGGTCTTTATGTGCAAATTTATTTTTGGAAGCACCCGCTAAAGTGGCAAGGAGTATCCATTTTGTGTCAGCTTCATTTCGTACATATACTTTATAACCTTTAACATTTGACTGCCTGTTCCATGTGAGTGTTATCGTATCAGAGGAACAGTATGACATTTTCAAACCTGTTACAGCCCCTGGCAAAGTAGTAGCGCTCTGTACATCGGATGGCACATGATAATTTACAGTACCGTCACTTGATTTTGTAAAGGACTGCACTTTATAGTTGTACTTTGTTCCGCCAATCAGATTTGTATCCGTATAGGAGGATGTGGAAGCGGACATGATTGTTTTGATGGCACTGTATTTTGTGCTTGTACCTGTTGAACGAAGGATACGGTAGCCTGTTACGCTTCCTTTTTCTGTCCAGTTGATTTTAATGGAATTATCCGTAACTTTGGATAACTTCACATTTTTTACCTGGTCAGATACTGTTGTTGCTTTCAATTCAGAAGAATAATTTCCATATTTATTTCCTGATTTCAGTTTGTAATATGCTCTGATTTTATAGCGGTAGGTTGTTCCATCTGAAAGGTTTCTGTCTCTGTATTTAGTAGTGCTGGCACCCTTAACTGAACCAACAACTACATATTTATCTTTGTCCTCATCATAACGTGTTATCTGATAGCCATATGCTTCAGGAACTTTCTGCCATGACAAAGTAATGGAATTGTCAGTGGCTTCATATGAAAGTGATTTTACAGTGGCAGGTTTCTTAATATACCGGAAGTTCATGTCGGTAGCATGGTCTATGCCCATAACAGTTCCCGTAGAAGAATACTGCCAGTAGGAATGTGGACTTGTAAGGGTATCTTCATCATTATATTGTGCATTCCATACAGGATATTTACTTGCTATGGCGGAAGCATTCATGTCGTCTACAAGAACCGATTTGCTTGCGTATACCATGCCGACATACCCCTGCGCTTCTACTGTATAACAGAAGGTATTTATAATATTTGTAGCCTGCGCCCGGCTTAAGTTTGCTTCATACAGTCTGCCTGAAGGGCCTGGACCATATTCATAATCCATAACGACAGGAAGTGTTATATTGTAGTTTTTGATAAGATTCATTGTATATGCTGCTTCCTGTTTTGCTTCTGTGGTAGAGATTGCAGCAGAGAAAATGTACACACCAACATCAAGACCTGCGGCAAGAGCGCCCTCGATGTTTTTCTTGTAATTACTGTCTGTAAAATATCCGCCGCCGCCATAGTAACGACCTGCTACTCGTATAATGGCAAAATCAATACCGGAAGCTTTAACCATTTTCCAGTCGATATCCCCATTCCATTCAGATACATCGATACCATCCACAACGGTATAACCATTAAAAAGAGATGAGTGCTTATATCCTGAATAAAGGGCAGGCGCTGGCTGAACACTGTCAGACTGTTTCTGAAGTTCGATAATCGTCTGCGGGTCATTGTTATATAGACCGTAGATATGGTCAATCTGTGATTTGGATAATTTTGAACTGTCAAAGCTGCCCTCATCGACCATACGCTCTATATCGGATTTTGTCGTTGCTGAGTTGATTGTGTCCGCTGTTGTATTCGTTTCCCGGGTGTTGTTTTCCTCAGAACTGATTGTAGTGGTATTATCGGAATTTTCCTGTGCATGTACTGTTTTGAAACTGCTATTTGCAAAAGAAAATGCACCAATTACACAGCAGATGGATGCTGTGCAAATAGCCTTAAAAATTTTTTTGTAAGACATACAAACCTCCCTATAAAATGATATAATTGTTTTAACATAGTTAATATAATAGTTATTATTTCGTAAAAAGTCAACAAAAAGGGGGCTTAAATGTGTTGGATAAACATGGAAAAGCAGAAAAATAGCAATGTAATTGTAATAAAAATGTAACTGATTTGAAATATATTTTAGGAAGATTCATAATGCATTTTTGGTATAAAATGGTATAATATAATTTGCATATTGAATTTAGTTAGGGGGATATTTGCATGGCACGAGGGTTAAAAAGTACGCATGGATTAAAAAAAACCGGAGCTTTCAAAAAGCCCGGCGACCTGATACCACCGCCGCCTGTTGGCGAGGAACGAAAACTGGTATCGCCTTTTGAGGTCGTATCAAAACGCATCATAAATGAAGGAATGATGAAAAAAGTAAAGCATATCAATGAAGTAAATGGAAATGATAAAAATGATAAACAATAAAAAGAGGTGCAGTTATGGAAACGAATAAGAGAGGTTTTTTTGGAGATATAAAAGGAATGTTTGTCGGGCTTGTCCGTCCTGTGGAATATATGAAAAACGGAAGATATGGTTCGTGGGGGGCTGCTATTGCCGTCGCGTTTATATTTGCTTTTCTGACATCCTTTTTAACAGTGTTTCTACCATGTAATAAGCTGCTTGGAAATGGAAAACTGGCGAGAGAAATTGAAAATAAAATAGTGAATTTTCGCATTGATGATGATGGATTTTACTGTGAGAGCAGGTATGAATGGCTCGATGAAAACGGACTTGGCTATATATGTATTGATACGGACAGAAGTACCGTAGACCATGATGAGATTGAGGAACTGATTGATATCAAGCATTATAGAACGGTTGTTGTGGCTGCAAGTAAAGAAGCTGTATTATATAGCAATGGTGAATTGCAGACTGTTGAATGGGAAGATATATTTGACTATTTGCAGGCGATTGATAAAAGAGCCCATTTTGATAAGCAGCTTATAGTAGATATTATAGATAGATATGATACGCCTGTTGTTATGGCTTTGTTTATTTTCTGCGGAGTCATTTCCTTCTTAGGTTTTATGATATGCTGTGCGTTATGGGGCGGTATAGGAGAAATATGTGCAAGTATATTTAATATAAGCCTTCCGTACGAATCAATATTCAAGGCGGCTGTTTATATAAGGGCGATATGGTATATAATTAAAAAGTTAATCAACACACATGTTTTATTTGGCATGGGAACATTGATGTGGATTGTTGCATTTGTAATGATATTGGTTTACCTTATTCTAAGTATATATGCTTTTTCCAAAATCGGACAGGATACAAACAATCTTTCAAATAATATGTACAATCATAATGATAATATGTATAATGGTAATTAATATGGAATTGAAGAATGCTGCGAAAAAGCAGAAGATAAAAGAAAAAGGAATGATTCAATTTATAGGAGGTAAGCAATTGGGTATGTGAATAAATGATGCGTGTTGCAGAAAAATACCTTTAAAATCTGAGGGAAAATAGAAATATTAAAAGGAAAGAAGCTGATAACAGTTGTTTAGGAGGAACTATGAGAAAGACAAAAATAATATGTACATTAGGACCAGCAACAGATGATGATGAGGTTTTAAAGAAATTGATGATAGAGGGTATGAATGTGGCGAGGTTTAATTTCTCCCACGGAGATCATGCCCAGCATAAACGCAATAAGGATAGAATTGTGAAATTCAGGGAAGAACTGAAACTTCCTGTGGCAACATTGCTCGATACAAAAGGTCCGGAAATCAGAGTCCGTGATTTTGAAAATGGCAGTATAGAGCTGAAAGCAGGTCAGCGATTTACGCTTACCACAGATGAAATAATAGGAAATGAAGAAAAAGTATCGATTACTTATAAAAATCTGGTCAATGATGTGAAAGCAGGGAATACCATACTGATTGACGATGGACTGATTAATATGGTGGTAGAAGAGGTCACTGATAAAGATATAGTGTGCCGGGTTGAAAATGGCGGTGTTATTTCTAATCATAAAGGTGTAAATGTACCAAGAGTAAATCTCACGATGCCTTATATCAGTGATGTGGACAGAGCTGATATTATATTTGGAATTGAAAACGATTTTGATTTTATCGCAGCATCCTTTGTAAGAACGGCAGATGATGTATTGGAAATCAGAAAAATCCTTGATGAGCATGGTTGTGACAACATCAATATTATTTCCAAGATAGAAAATATGCAGGGCGTTGAGAATATAGACGAGATTATCCGTGTATCAGACGGAATTATGGTTGCCCGCGGCGATATGGGTGTTGAGATACCGCTTGAAGATGTGCCTGTCATACAGAAGATGATTATTAAAAAGGTTTATAATGCAGACAAGCAGGTTATTACAGCAACACAGATGCTTGATTCCATGATGAAAAATCCAAGACCTACGAGAGCGGAAGCAACAGATGTTGCAAATGCCATCTATGACGGAACCAGCGCCATTATGCTGTCGGGTGAAACGGCAGCAGGAAAGTATCCTGTAAAAGCACTTCATACAATGATTAAGATAGCTGAAAGAGCGGAAAGGGATATCGATTATATCAAGAGATTTTTTAATAGGGAGAGCATCAAAAATCCTGATGTAACAAGCGCAATATCACATGCGACATGTACAACGGCTATCGACCTTGATGCTGCGGCAATCATAACCGTAACGAAATCAGGAAAGACAGCCCGTATGATATCAAAGTACAGACCGGATTGCCCGATTATCGGATGTACACCGATTGAAAAGGTATCCAGACAACTGAATTTGTCATGGGGCGTTCAGCCGCTTGTGATAGGGGAAGAAACGAATACAGACGACTTGTTTGACCATGCGGTAGAAGCAGCAAGACAGGCAGGGTATGTAAAGAATGGTGAAGTGACGGTAATAACCGCCGGTGTACCGCTTGGAATAACAGGTACAACCAATCTCATTAAAGTTCATGTTGTAGGACATATCCTTGTGAAAGGCAATTCTGTCAATGAGCGTTCTGTGTGTGCACCGCTTTGTGTATGCGATACAGAAGAAGAACTGATAGAAAATTATAAACCGGGCGATATTATCGTAATAAAAGAAACAAGTAACAGGATTATGGAGCAGCTTAAGACTGCATCGGGTATCATATGTGAAAAGGATGGCGGAAATTCACATGCCGCTGTTGTAGGCTTGAGCAGGGATATCCCGGTAATACTTGGCGCACGCAATGCTACACAGATATTAAAATCCGGTTCAATTGTTACAGTCAACGGAGAGGATGGCGTCGTAATATCCAGGTAGTTACAAATATTAAAAAAATATTAAATGTAAAAAAGTAAGTAAAACAATGCCCCTTTGTGTTGACAAAGGGGCATGATGTTGCTATAATACACATGAAATGTAACAGAATTGTAATAAATATATTCAATCTTGATATATATTTTAGGAGGTATATCATGTCAAAGACGTCAAAGAAAGCGGCTGTCGCAATATTGACCGCAGGCTTTATCGCAACAACAGCCTTTTCCTATATGAACATAAAAGCTGGCGAAGTGTACGATGATTCAAGCATTGGAATTTCATCTGCATTAGACAGATATGTAGAGTCGGTACAGGTTAATAATACCAATCAGAAACAGGCTGACAGCAAGGAAAAGACAGATACGAAAAAAACGGAACAGAAGAAACAGACAAAAAAGAAGAAAAATACAAAAAAAGAAGAATGTAAGTATCCACAGTTTAAGGACAAGTGTATTACAAATGTTACAGACAGTGTGAATATCAGAACATCTGCTGATGAAACATCTGATATAGTGGGAACATTACCTGTCAATGGAGTGGCAACAGTAATTTACAAAGGAAGAGACTGGACTGAGATTGAGTCTGGTTCATGTAAAGGATACATAAAAAACGATTTCCTTGTATTCGGAGACGAGGCAGGAGCATATGCAGAGAATAATTGCAGCAAGGTTGCAATTGTAGAAACGGAGTCTTTAAGGGTTCGTGAGAATGCAAACGAAGATGCAAATTGCCTTACTATGGTTGCCGGTGGAGAAAGCTATGCAATCGTCGACCAGGTAACAGGATGGGTAGGAATTGCACTTGATGAAGAAACCTTCGGATATGTGAGCGCCGATTATGTAAAGATAGATTTTGCTCTTAATGAAGCGGTATCTGTTGAAGAAGCAGAGGCTGCAGAAGAACTTCGTAAGCAGCAGGAAGCAGAAGAGGCTGAAAGACTTCGTCAGGAAGCAGAGGCTGCAACAGAAGAGACAGAGGAACCAACAGAAGCACTTACAGAAGCTGATGATAATGAACCTTCCGCAGATGAAACAGAAGCACCTACAGAAGAACCGACATATACAGAAGAACCAACATATACAGAAGAACCGGATACAGAGGCTCCGGATACAGAAGAACCAACGACAGAGGAGCCGGCATATGTACCATCAAGCGGTTCAACAGGTGTTGACCTTGCAAACTTTGCATTGCAGTTTGTTGGCAATCCATATGTTTATGGCGGCTCAAGTCTTACAAACGGAGCTGACTGTTCAGGTTTTGTTATGGCAGTATACGCAGAATTTGGATATTCATTGCCACATTCAGCAGGTATGCAGTCGTGTTATGGAACAGAGGTTAGTCTTTCAGAGATTGAACCGGGAGATTTACTTTTCTATAGCTATGATGGCAGTATAGGACATGTTGCAATCTATGTAGGCGGCGGTACGATTGTACATGCCAGTACAGAGGCAACAGGAATTAAAACATCAAGTTATGATTACAATACACCATGTAAAGCAGTTCGTATTATTGGACAATAGGACAAGCTTTTATGAAACAAGGCGGTATCTTCGGATATCGCCTTGTTTTGTGAAAATGTATAAAAAAATGATTGAATTCGTGGGTTTAATGGGAAATTTGTTCAAAATGTATTGAAAAAAAAGTTGGATATGATATAATTGTAATATCAATTTGGGTTATCTCAAAAAAGAAGGAGTGGGCATCATGAATTACATTATAAGCGGAAAAAATATTGAGGTTACAGAAGGGTTAAAAAGTGCAGTATATGACAAGCTTTCCAAGCTTGAAAAATATTTCGCAGAGGATACTGCCGCACAGGTTACATTCAGTGTTGAGAAGGATAGACAGAAAATAGAAGTAACTATTCCTATGAAAGGTCATATTATCAGAGCAGAACAGATTAGTGATGATATGTATGTATCAATAGACCTCGTACTTGAAGTTATTGAAAGGCAGATTACAAGACATAAGAAGAAATTAGTCGACAAGGAACAGAATGCAGCATTTTTGAGAGATGCATTTATAGATGAAGACATAGAGGATGATGATGAAGTCAAGATAGTCAGAAGCAAAAGGTTCGCGGTAAAACCGATGTATCCGGAAGATGCATGCATCCAGATGGATTTATTAGGACATAACTTCTATGTGTTCAGAAATGCAGAAACAGATGAGGTCAATGTAGTTTATAAGAGGAAAGGAAATACGTACGGTTTGATTGAACCGGAATTCTAAAAACGATATTGTATATTTGAAAGGAAGCGGGTTGGTTCTATAGAATCAACTCGCTTTTGCTGATTGCAGGTGGTTTGAAAAACAGTAGATAGAAGCATTATCTGATAACAGTGAAAATTATAACTTGATATAAAGTTAATATAATGATAGAATGTACCCTGAATAACGATAGGTAGGAGTGTGTAAAAGAAAAATGGGTTTATTTGAAAAAATATTTGGAACGCATAGTGAGAAGGAACTGAAAAAGATTTCCTCTACTATTGATGCGATAGAAGCTTTAGATGAAGACATGCAGAAGCTTTCGGATGAAGAGCTGAAAGGAAAAACACAGGAATTTAAGGACAGACTTGCAAATGGCGAGACGCTTGATGACTTGTTAGTAGAAGCATTTGCCGTTGTCAGGGAAGCTGCTTCAAGAGTTCTTGGCATGAAACATTACAGAGTACAGCTCATCGGTGGTATGGTTCTTCATCAGGGAAGAATTGCTGAGATGAGAACCGGTGAAGGAAAAACACTGGTTTCGACACTTCCTGCATATTTGAACGCACTTGAAGGGAAAGGCGTCCATGTTGTTACTGTAAATGATTATCTTGCAAAACGTGATGCGGAGTGGATGGGAAAGGTTCATGAATTTTTAGGCCTTACAGTTGGTATTATTTTAAATAGTGCAACGACAGATGAGAGAAGAGCAGCGTATGCATGTGACATTACATATGTTACGAATAATGAATTAGGTTTTGATTACTTAAGAGACAACATGGTGATTTATAAGGAGAAGCTTGTACTTAGGGGACTCCATTACTGTGTTATTGATGAGGTTGACTCTGTTCTGATTGATGAAGCAAGAACACCGCTTATTATATCAGGTCAGAGCGGCAAATCTACAGAACTCTATAAGATGTGCGATTATCTGGCAAGACGTTTGAAACGTGGTGAAGGTGATGGAGAGATATCCAAGATGGACCTTCTGATGAAAACCGATATAGAAGAGGATGGGGACTTTCTTGTTAATGAGAAGGACAAGTATGTTATGCTTACAGCAAATGGTGTGAAGGAAGTAGAACAGTTCTTCCATATAGATAATCTTTCTGACCCGGAAAATCTTGAGATACAGCATAATATTATTCTGGCACTTCGTGCGCATAACCTGATGTTTAAAGACAGGGATTATGTTGTTAAAGATGACGAGGTTCTTATTGTAGATGAATTTACAGGACGTATCATGCCGGGAAGGCGTTTCTCTGACGGACTTCATCAGGCGATAGAAGCGAAGGAAAATGTTAAGGTAAAAAGAGAAAGCAAGACACTTGCAACCATTACCTTCCAGAATTTCTTCAATATGTTTGATAAAAAATCGGGTATGACAGGTACCGCACAGACTGAAGAAGAGGAATTTAGAGAGATTTATGGAATGGATGTTGTTGTTATTCCAACGAACCTTCCTGTACAGAGAATTGACCATCATGATTCGATATTTAAAACCAAGAAAGAAAAACTGAATGCAATTGTTGAACAAATAATAGAAAGCCATCAGAAAGGACAGCCGGTTCTTGTCGGTACGATTAATATAGATGCTTCGGAAGAATTGAGCCGCTTACTCAGTAAGAAAAGAATACCACATAAAGTATTAAATGCAAAATTCCATGAGATGGAAGCAGAAATCGTAGCGGATGCCGGACAAAAGGGAGCAGTTACGATAGCAACCAACATGGCAGGCCGAGGAACGGATATTAAACTGGGCGAGGGCGTTGCAGAGCTTGGCGGACTTCGTATTATCGGTACGGAACGTCATGAGTCAAGGCGTATCGATAATCAGCTTCGTGGTCGTTCCGGTCGTCAGGGTGACCCGGGTGAATCAAAATTCTATTTGTCGCTTGAGGATGATTTGATGCGGCTTTTTGGTTCAGAACATGTTATGGGATTATATGACAAACTTAAGATACCTGAAGGTGAGGAAATTCAGCATAAGACGATTTCAAACTTTGTTGAGCGAGCTCAGATGAAGATTGAGAGCAACAACTTTGCTATCAGAAAAAATCTGCTTGAATACGACAGGGTAAATAATGAGCAAAGAGAGATTATTTACAAAGAGCGCCGTATGGTTCTGGATGGAATGGATATGCGTGATGTCATCATGAAGATGATTAAAGATAATGTAAATTCATGTGTCGATAAAGTATGTTCAAATGAGGCTGATGTAGAAGAATGGAATATGTCAGAGCTTGACGATATGATTAGAAGTATTATCCCGCTTGATTATCCTGTTGAACTGACTGAGCAGGAAAAGAAAAAGGGTGATATCGAAGCGCTTAAGAGCAGATTGCTTGATGAAGCGGTTGCGCTTTATGAGAAGAAAGAGGGTGAATTCCCTGATGCTGAACAGATGCGTGAAGTTGAGCGGGTTATTCTTCTTAAAGTAATCGATAGAAAGTGGACAGACCATTTGGATGATATGGACCAGTTAAAGCAGGGTATCGGACTCCAGTCGTTGGGACAACGTGATCCGGTCGTAGAATATAAATTTGCAGGATACGATATGTTCAATGCGATGACAGCGGCCATTCAGGAGGATACACTGAAGATGCTTTACAGAGTCCGTATTGAGCAGAAGGTTGAGCGTGAAGAAGTCAATAAAGTAACGGGAACCAATAAAGACGATACCGTATCAAAAGGACCTGTGAAAAAAGCAAAGAAAATAGGCAGAAATGATTTGTGCCCATGCGGTTCGGGCAAGAAATATAAGATGTGCTGCGGAAGAAACGAATAGTTTCGCAGATATCAGACAATGTGTTTATAAAAAAGAGGTGAGTAGTTAGTGATAGAATTAGACCAGTTTAAGTATACCTTAAACACATATAAACAACCATTAACGGAAGTAAGGGATTCACTTTGACATAGCCGGGCGACTGGCTCATATTGCAAAATTGCAGTATGAAATGGAACAACCGGGATTTTGGGATGATGTGGCAAAGTCAAGAAATATTTCAAGAGAACTGAAAGAGCTTGAAGATTCTGTATCGGGATATCAGAAGCTTGAAAATGATTATGAGGATATAGAAACGCTGATAGAGATGGCATCAGAAGAAGCTGATGCTTCGCTGATTCCTGAAATTGGCGATATGCTTACAACGTTCAAGGAAGAGTTTGAAACATATCGAATCAGTCTTTTGCTTTCGGATGAATTTGACAATTATGATGCAGTTCTGACGCTGCACGCAGGCGCCGGCGGAACGGAGTCCTGCGACTGGGTTAGTATGTTATATCGTATGTATACAAGATGGGCAGATAAGAAGGGCTATAAAATAGAAGTTCTTGATTATCTCGATGGCGATGAAGCCGGAATTAAATCAGTTACCATACAGGTAAGCGGTCCGAATGCATATGGTTATTTAAAATCAGAAAAAGGCGTTCACAGACTGGTTCGGATATCTCCGTTTAATGCGGCGGGAAAGAGGCAGACCTCATTTGCCTCCTGTGATGTAATTCCGGAGATAGAGGAAGATTTGGATATCGAAATTAATGATGATGACTTGAGGATAGATACCTATCGTTCAAGCGGTGCTGGCGGTCAGCATATTAATAAGACCTCTTCAGCCATCAGAATAACACATCTGCCTACAGGGATTGTGGTACAGTGTCAAAACGAACGTTCACAGCATATGAATAAAGATAAGGCTATGCAGATGCTTAAGTCCAAGCTCTATCTGATTAAGAAACAGGAAAATCTTGATAAGATATCAGATATCAGAGGAGAGATACTAGAGAATGGTTTCGGAAGTCAGATAAGGTCCTATGTCATGCAGCCATATACGATGGTAAAAGACCACAGGACGAATGTGGAGAGCGGAAATGTAACGGCGGTGCTGGATGGGGATATCGACTTGTTTATGAATTCCTATCTCAGTTGGTGCAATAAGACGGAAATGTAGTAAAAAAATGTGATTTCACAATTGCCTATACAAATATAATAGATAAAGGAGATTTGTCAAATGGTAAATATAGCAGTATTAGGATATGGTACAGTTGGTTCAGGTGTTGTAGAGGTTATTAATACCAACCATGATATAGTTAATAAGAGAGCCGGAGAAGAGATTCGTATTAAATATGTACTTGATTTAAGAGATTTTCCGGGTGATCCTGTAGCTGAGATATTGACACATGATTTCAATGATATATTAAATGACGATGAGGTTAAAGTCGTTGTCGAGGTTATGGGCGGGGTTGAACCTGCATATACATTTGTAAAGAAAAGTCTGCTTGCAGGAAAAAGTGTAGCTACTTCAAATAAAGAGCTTGTAGCGGCACATGGTTCTGAGCTGATTGCAATAGCAAAAGAACATGCAGCCAATTTCTTATTTGAAGCTTCTGCCGGGGGTGGTATACCGATTATCAGACCGCTGAACTCTTCTATAACAGCAGATGATATCACTGAAATTACAGGTATTTTGAATGGTACGACCAATTATATCCTTACAAAGATGGCAAATGAAGGCGCTGATTACGCTACTGTTCTTAAGCAGGCGCAGGATTTAGGCTATGCTGAGAGAAATCCTGAAGCGGATGTAGAGGGCGGTGATACCTGCAGAAAGATTGCGATTCTTACCTCCATAGCATTTGGCAAAAATCTTGACTACGCAACGATTTATACAGAGGGTATTACAAAGATTACAGCAGAAGATTTTAAATATGCAGATGCGATGAAGTCGGCGATAAAGCTTTTGGGTACGACAAAAAACGTAGACGATAAGCTGTATTCATTTGTTGCACCTGTAATGCTTAATGAAACAAATCCGCTTGCGAAGATTGATGATGTATTTAATGGAATTATGGTTCATGGAAATGCAGTAGATGATATTATGTTTTATGGACGTGGAGCAGGAAAGCTTCCTACAGCCTCAGCTGTTGTGTCAGATGTTGTGGATGCAGTAAAGCATATGGGAACAAATATCATGACGATTTGGGAACCTGAGGAATTAGAAACCGGTGATTTCTCCGATGCTGTGAACAGATTTTTTGTAAGAGTTGCTGATGAAGCCGGAATTGAAGAAAAGATAAATCAATTATTCGGTGATGTGCAGTATGTATCGGCAGATGGTGTAACAGGCGAAAAAGCATTTGTTACATCCGATATGACAGAAGGGGACTTCCAAAAGAAAAAAACAGAACTTGGCAGTATAATAAATGTAATAAGAGTTGCATTTTAACCGGGAAACGTGTATAAATATATTGCACTTACATAAAATTTGCGAATTTGCAATCAGGAGGATGAGATGTTAGTAGTAAAGAAGTTTGGTGGTACTTCCGTTGGAAATACCGAAAGAATCTTTAATGTAGCCAAAAGATGTATTGAAGATTGGCAGAAAGGAAATGACGTAGTAGTTGTGCTGTCTGCTATGGGTAAATACACAGATGAGCTGATTACTATGGCAAAAGAAGTAAATGAAAATCCACCGAAAAGAGAGATGGATATGCTCTTTACCATAGGCGAGCAGATGTCAGTATCCCTTATGGCTATGGCTATGAATACACTTAAAGTTCCGGCTGTTTCACTGAATGCTTTTCAGGTAGCTATGCATACAACCTCAGTATATGGTAATGCCAGACTTAAGAGAATTGATGTTGAAAGAATAAGACACGAGTTAGAGCAGAGAAAAATCGTAATCGTTACAGGTTTCCAGGGAATTAACAAGTATGATGATTATACAACACTTGGACGTGGTGGTTCAGATACGACAGCGGTTGCACTTGCTGCGGCACTTAACGCGGACGCATGCGAGATTTATACAGATGTAGATGGTGTATATACAGCAGACCCGAGAAAAGTAAAGAGTGCGCGTAAGCTTGATATGGTAACATATGACGAGATGCTTGAACTTGCAACATTAGGGGCAGGCGTTCTTCATAATCGTTCAGTTGAACTTGCAAAAAAATTCGGCGTGCAGTTGGTCGTACGTTCAAGTCTTAATACGTCAGAAGGAACAATAGTTAAGGAGGATACCGGAATGGAGAAGATGTTAGTTAGCGGAGTTGCCGCAGATGGAGATACAGCAAGAGTTGCAGTAGTTGGATTAGAGGATACACCTGGTGTTGCATTCAAATTATTTAATACGTTAGCAAAGAATGATATCAATGTTGATATGATTTTACAGTCAGTCGGAAGACATGGCACAAAGGATATATCCTTTACATGCAGCGATGAAAATGCCGATAAGGCAGCAGAGATTATCAAGTCAACGATGGGCAAGCTTGAAAGCATTGATGTAAATAAAGATGTTGCAAAGGTTTCGATTGTTGGTGCAGGAATGCAGTCTAATGCAGGCGTTGCAGCGAAGATGTTTGAAGCGCTTTATGATGAGAATATCAATATCAGAATGATATCGACATCAGAAATCAGAGTTACTGTATTGATTGACCAGCAGTATACAGAACGTGCGATGAATGCAATTCATGACAAATTTGCATTGGGCGAGCGTTAATAACGATATTGATGATGACAATAGATTGCGCCGGGGTATCATAGGACTCCGGCGCAATACGATACAATTACTTGTAAAATCTGTTTTTACAGGAAGGAGTCATTCTGATATGAAAAGAGCAGATTATATTAGCTGGGACCAGTATTTTATGGGAATTGCAATGCTGTCGGCGGAACGCAGCAAGGACCCATCTACTCAGGTAGGAGCCTGTATTGTAGACAGAACCAACAGGATTCTTTCGGTTGGATATAATGGTATGCCTGCCGGATGCGAGGATGACAACATGCCCTGGGACAAGGTGGGCAATCCGCTTGAGAACAAATACTTTTATGTGTGTCATGCGGAGTTAAATGCAATCCTGAATTACCGCGGCGGGAGCTTAAAAGATGCCTGCCTTTATTCGACACTATTTCCCTGTAATGAGTGCGCAAAAGCAATCATCCAGTGCGGAATAAAAGAAATTGTATATTTGTCAGATAAATATGCAAGTACAGACAGTACCATAGCGTCAAAAAGAATGTTTGATATGGCCGGAGTGGCATACAGGGCATTTGAGATTAAAGGGAAGAAAATAATTATGAATCTTTAGGGGATAAGGACATGGAAGAAAAAAGCATTAAGCTGGATGTAAAAATGAACAAAAAGGCGATGCGCTCTTTTTTGTTTCAGCATAACTATGCAAGCGCGTTTGGCATAATTGGAATATTTATCAGTATACTGGCCATTATTTTGCTCATATGGAAGAGGGATACATTTGGGGTCGTTGCAGATGGGCTTTTAATTCTTGTAGGGCTTTTGTTTATTGTTATAAAACCGATTATGATAATCATTCAGACTGGGAATGTACTGAAAAATGAAATGTGTTACCAAACACCGATGAATTATATTTTTGATAGTGCAGGAATCGTAATAACACAGGATAAGGAAAATGAATTTCTTCCGTGGACGAAGGTAAATAAAGTGGCGCTTACAGCGCATATGCTTGCCTTATATGATACAAAGTCACATGCATTTGTAATTCCTGTCGATGCGATGCAGGAAGATAAAGAGAATGTAATAAAACTGGTTTGCAGGATGGCGGCAGATTATAATGTGGCGCTGGCAGGCAAATTAAAAAAATATGTACAGGCGAATTAAGAGGGACTATATGATTAAGGAGAGCTTTAGCAGAGAAGATACCTATAATATAGGAATGGAATTAGGCCTGAACGCAAAGGCGGGACAGGCATATTGCATATATGGGGACTTGGGAGCAGGTAAGACGATTATATCACAGGGATTTGCGAAAGGGCTTGGCATTGATGAAGTGGTTAATAGTCCTACATTTACGATTGTAAAGGAATATGATGAAGGAAGACTTCGTTTATATCATTTTGATGTATACCGCATAGGCGATGTAGATGAAATGGATGAAATCGGTTTTCATGATATTGTATATGGCGATGGCGTGTGTCTCATAGAATGGGCAAATCTTATAGAGGAGATACTCCCGGAACATTATATGAAGATTACAATAGAAAAAAAACTTGAAAATGGAACAGATTACAGGCAGATAATGATTGAAGAGGTGTAGATGGTGAAAATACTTGGATTTGACAGTTCGGGACTCGTTGCTTCTGTGGCAATAATAGAAGATGATAACCTTATAGCAGAATATACGGTGAACTATAAAAAAACGCACTCTCAGACGTTGCTTCCCATGCTTGATGAAATCATTCGTATGACAGAGACAGACAAAAAAAGCTTTGATGCGCTTGCTGTTGCGGCAGGACCGGGTTCATTTACCGGGCTCAGGATAGGAGCGGCTACAGTAAAGGGATTGTCGCTTGCACTTGATATTCCGGTGGTGTCAGTGCCTACGCTGGAAGGACTGGCATATAATATGTGGGGCTGTAAGGATTTAATCTGTCCGATTATGGATGCCAGAAGAAATCAGGTATATACAGGATTATATAAATTTGATGAAAATGAGGAACTTGTTACAATTATGGCTCAGGTTCCTCTTGATATAGAAGAATTGATAGATAAAGTGAATTCTTATGGGAAAAAGGTAGTATTTTTAGGCGATGGCATCATACCATTTGCAGATATCATAAGACAAAAAATCGGTGTAGAATATAGTTTTGCGCCAGCTCATATGAACAAACAAAGGGCAGGCGCTGTTGCAGCGGCAGGAATGATACGGTATAAGAACGGACTATACGAAACTGGAGATGCGCATAGTCCGATATATCTTAGAATGTCACAAGCTGAAAGAGAACGAAAAGAAAAGGCGGATAAAAATGAATAATAATATGACAGATGGAGGGGCGGCGCCCAGTATCATTATAAAAGAAGCGGATGAAGAACAGGCACTGGATATTGTTGCTTTAGGAGAAAAAATATTTAACAATTCGTGGAATGAGCAGATGGTGAATACCTCTATATATGGAAGCTATGATGAAGTGTTGGTAGCGATGGAGGGAGATACACTTATCGGATACATTATATATACAGCGCCAAGCGAGGACTGCGAGCTTCTTAGAATTGCTGTTGAGGAAAAGCATAGGCGAAACGGAATCGGTCAACTGCTTATAAGAGAAATGATAAGAAGGTGCGGAGAAAAATCAGGTGAAAATATTTTCCTGGAAGTAAGAGAATCAAATGATACAGCAATGGCGTTGTATGAAAAAATAGGGTTCAGAGAAATATCAAGGAGAAAAGATTATTACAGAGAACCAAAAGAGGATGCTGTTATCATGGAGTTGGAAAACATTACAGATATCATTTGACGACAAAAAACGCTATAATTTGAATTGTAAAAATTTAAAATACAAATTATAGGAGTGTTGAGATGAAAGAATTAAGATGTAATCGATGTGGAACAAAAATAAAGCATGATGGAACTGTTTTTGTAGAAGATGCACTCACTGTAACGAAGGAGTGGGGATATTTTTCAGGAAAAGACGGACAAAAGCACAGCTTTTGCCTTTGTGAGACATGCTATGATAGAATGATAAGAAATTTTGTTGTCCCTGTTGATATAGAGGACGTCACAGAATATATTTAATTGAAAATTGCAGGTTTTCGGATATGCGGAAACTTTGCAATTCGTATAATATGGAGGATAAAAATGCTGGATGTATGCTTACTTGGAACAGGAGGAATGATGCCGCTGCCGCATAGGGCTTTAACATCTTTAATGGTACGACATAACGGAAGTTCTATGCTTATAGATTGCGGCGAGGGAACTCAGGTTGCGATTAAGAAACAGGGGTGGAGTTTTAAACCGATAGATATCATCTGTTTTACTCATTATCATGCCGATCATATAAGCGGACTTCCGGGGTTGCTGCTTACAATAGGAAATGCCGAAAGGACAGAGCCTGTTTGGATGGTAGGACCTAAAAGGCTTGAAAAAGTAGTTAATTCACTAAGAGTGATAGCGCCGGAGCTTCCGTTTGAAATAAAATTTAAAGAGCTTAGTGAGAATGAAGAACACTTTTTGTGGAACGATGTGAAAATCGACGCGTTTAAGGTTCATCATAACGTAACGTGTTATGGATATTCCATGAGCCTTGACAGAGCCGGTAAATTCGATGCAGATAGAGCAAGAGCGCTGAATATCCCCATACAGTATTGGAATCCGCTTCAAAAAGGCGCAACAATTGAAGTAGATGGAAAGCAATATACGCCTGATATGGTGCTTGGCCCTGACAGGAAGGGGCTTAAGCTTACATATTGTACAGACACCAGACCTGTGCCGGTTATTGAACAGTATGCAAAAAATTCTGATTTGTTCATATGTGAAGGAATGTACGGAGAAGAAGAAAAGTATCAGAAAGCAATAGAACACAAACATATGACGATGTATGAAGCGGCAAAAATTGCGGCGAAATCGGATGTAGGTGAAATGTGGCTGACACATTACAGTCCGTCGATGGTCAGACCATCACAATATATGGATGCAGTAAGACAGATATTTCCGCGTGCCATAGCGGCAAAAGACCAGACGGATAAGGTATTGAATTTTCAGGATTAGAAAGGCAAAATCATGGATAAGGATATAAAGATACTTGCAATTGAATCCTCCTGCGATGAAACATCTGCGGCAGTCGTTGTAAATGGGAGAGAAGTTTTATCAAATGTAATCTATTCACAAATAGATATTCACACCCTATATGGAGGGGTAGTTCCGGAGATTGCGTCAAGAAAGCATATAGAAAAAATCAATCAGGTAATAAGAAAAGCCCTTGAGGAGGCTGAATGTACACTGGACGATATCGATGCGGTAGCTGTAACATATGGGCCGGGGCTTGTGGGTGCGTTGTTAGTAGGTGTAGGCGCGGCAAAAGCGATATGTTTTGCAAAAGATATTCCGCTTGTCGGCGTGCATCATATAGAGGGACATATTTCTGCAAATTATATACAGGATAAAACGCTAGAGCCTCCTTTTATGTGTCTTGTTGTATCGGGTGGACATACACATCTGGTTAAAGTTGCAGATTATGGGAAATACGAAATACTTGGAATAACCAGAGATGATGCTGCCGGAGAAGCATTTGACAAGGTAGCAAGAGCAATTGGACTGGGATATCCGGGCGGCCCGAAGGTGGATAAGCTGGCAAAAGAGGGCAATCCTGATGCAATTGTCTTTCCGAGAGCAAAGATTGGCGATTCAGAATATGATTTCAGCTTCAGTGGTTTAAAATCAGCAGTTTTGAATTATATTAATCAGGCCAATATGAAAGGTGAAGAAATAAACAGAGCGGATGTAGCGGCGTCCTTTCAAAAAGCTGTAACAGATGTACTGACAGCGCATACAATAGCAGCAGCAAGACATTTTGGTATGCATAAGGTTGCAATCGCAGGCGGCGTAGCAGCTAATTCAGCGCTGAGAAAAGCAATGGAAGAGGCGTGTGAAAAGGAAAATCTGTCACTCTATTATCCGTCACCGATACTTTGTACGGATAATGCCGCAATGATTGGCGCAGCGGGATATTATGAGTATATCAATGGAACAAGACATGGCTGGGATTTGAATGCGATACCCAATCTGAAGTTAGGGCAGAGAACGATATGAATGACAAAATAACTGCGATATTACTTGCTGCCGGATGCGGCAGCAGAATGAAGAGCAATATACAAAAACAATTTATGCCATTGGGCGAATATCCGGTGATTTATTATCCGCTAAAGGTGTTGGAGGAAAGCATCGTAGATGATGTTATCCTTGTGACAGGGAAGCAGGATATCGAATATTGTAGACAGAATATCATAAAAAAATATGGTTTTTCAAAAGTCCGCACGATAGCAGCGGGCGGAAGCGAACGGTATGAGTCAGTATGGAATGCTTTAAAATGCATAACAGACGCAGAATATGTACTGATACATGATGGCGCAAGACCATTCATAACAGATAAGATGATAAATGCTTCTATTGAGAATGTCAGAATCTTTGGCGCGTGTACGGTAGGTATGCCTGTCAAGGATACGATTAAACTGGTGGACGATGAACAGATGGGAGTCAATACGCCTGACAGAAGATATCTGTATCAGATACAGACACCGCAGACTTTTGAAAGGCGATTATTAAATGATTGCTATTTAAGAATGATGGATGCAAAGGACAATCGTGTAACAGATGATACGATGGTGGTAGAACGCTATGCGGGTAAAAAATCTAAAGTTTTGGAAGGAAGTTATACAAATATAAAAATAACAACGCCTGAAGACTTAAAAATTGCAGAAATTTTTTTAAAAAATGTGTTGACATGATGGAATAAGAATGATAATATATACAAGTCGCTTGGGAAATGCGACAGCGTGAAAATGAAATGGAGAGATATCGAAGTGGTCATAACGAGGCGGTCTTGAAAACCGTTTGTCCGAAAGGGCGCGAGGGTTCGAATCCCTCTCTCTCCGCTGGCTTCTTAACATTAAGAAGTTCAAACGCTTGATACTGGGAGAAGTACCCAAGCGGTTGAAGGGGCTCCCCTGGAAAGGGAGTAGGTCGATAGTCTCGGCGCGAGGGTTCAAATCCCTCCTTCTCCGTTAAGACATACTGGTATCAATCGATAAGAAAGAACCTTGAAAAATTAACAACATGACAACCCTGAAATTCCAAAAAAGAATTTCAAGAACGGTTTAACAAAC
>CANQTC010000009.1 GCA_947626675.1 uncultured Coprococcus sp.
ATATTTGATGATACATTCCGCCACATCATCCGCATTCCGGGATGAACCTTTTATCAGCTCAAGGATTTCATCCATGTTGCCTTCAAATCCGTCAAGCTTTGAATGCTCCCTTAAAACATCCGCCGATGCTCCAAGCCCCCTTGCCTGCCTTAACCAGTCAAGTTCCCTGTTTCCGAAGTTCTTTGCAAATTCACTTATCAGTTCATCCTACAGTCCAAGTTTCTTAAGGTTATTTACCAGTTTGCTGAGGTCCTCAACCTTTGCGCCGCCGGATAGAAGCCTCTCAAGTACGTTCCTTATAAGCTTCCCTCAGTATCGGCTTTGCCAGTGTTGAAAATGTAGAAACACTTATCGTCCATATAATATCATTGCCTGTCTGTTCAATAATGGTTTCCCCTACCTTGTTATCCCTAGCAATATAGGTGTCAAGCAGATAAAATATCCGCCCACAACACTTTATGGAAATAGAAAAATATAATCACAATGATTTCTATTTTGTAAACTTTTTATAATAATCATCATTTTTATAATTCTGCTCAATTTGATAAAATAGGTCAACGTCTTCTTCTTCTGACCAAACATCAAATCCTATGTATTTAGAAGTCCGATATCTTATATGAATATTGTATTCCCCTATACTAAACTCCCGCCAGGCTCCCATCTTTTTTAGATTTATATGCAGCTTTTTGTTTAATGGATATTCGGCACCTTCATAATACATTATTGGACCACGTTCTGTTGGATATATTCCAAAAAATGTACACTCGTCTTTGAAATATAATCCGGTAAAATATGGTATTTTCTTTTCTGTTTTATAAAATATTTTATCCCCTGTTAAAATATTTAGCATACAATACGCTCCTGTCTCTAAATTTGTTACTTCTACCTGTTTTTCCATTACTATTGTCTCCTTAACCATTCTTCAAATCCAGATAATAATTTATCAATATTAGTATTAGGTTTTGATGATGAATTAATTATATCTATATCACTTTTTCCAATAGATTTTAAATATTCATATGTTGGACCTAATTTATCGCCCTTATATCTTCCCATATTAATTTCATAAATATAATCCCTTAAAGGCTGTGGTGTCATATCTTTATACTTAATTCCTAAATCTCTTCTTGCTTGATTTAGTGTTTTCGCTACTTCTTTCTCTGACATTCCACTTGCAAGCAACTCTTCTCCATATTCTTTTAAGCCAGCAACCTCTTCCTCATATGCTTGTCGTAATGGATTATTTTTAAATCCATCACCTCTAATATTTTCTAATATATCCTGTATTTCTTTTTCTGAATATTTTCCAGTAGTCTTTCCAAGCTCCTTCTCAACCTCCGCAGGCGTCTTGCCATCCTTAAATCCATCAACGGCATCATCTCCATACTTTCCTATAACATCTACCGCTTCGTCTCCATATTTGCCGATGGCATCTACAGCTTCCTGTCCATACCGTTTTATGCTTTCAAGTGCATTATCCCCATACTTACCGACTGCATCCAGCGCATCTTTTCCATAACTGCATATCGCATCTACCGCTTCATCCCCATACTTCTCTATAGCCTTCTTCGCATCATCTCCATATTTGATGATACACTCCGCCACATCATCCGCATTCCGGGATGAACCTTTTATCAGCTCAAGGATTTCATCCATGCTGCCTTCAAATCCGTCAAGCTTTGAAAGCTCTTCTATTATCATCTCTGAAAGGCTCAGACCTCTTGCTTTTCTAAGCCACTCCATTCCGGGCTTGCCGAAGTTTTTAGCGAAATCTGTGATTATCTCTTCCGTCAGACCAAGCGCCTTCAGCTCTTTAATATACTTATTAATATCTGACAGCTTCATTCCGCAGTTAATAAGCTCATCTAATGTCATTTTACCCAGCATTCTGCCAAGCTTTATTCTTATGGCTGTATTAAATATCCATTCCACTGTTTTGGAAGCCAGTGGAGTGCCTATTGTCAGTATTAAATCAATGACTGCCTGACTAATGAGTGATTTTCCTGCCTCGTCATTTCCGGATATATATGCATCAAGCATATGCAATGTATGCATATATAGTATATAAGACATACTTGCGCATAAAGCCGCTCCAACTACATCACTCATTGAAATCTTTACTAAAGCCATCTGGGCTGCCATTACTGAACTGATGCTTGCTATAATATGCACTGCCTCTACCAAATCCATTATCGACAGCTCAAATTCTACCATTGCAGCATAAGCTACCTGCCTGTCCAAAGCACCGCCGTTTAAGCCGCCCGATATCCTGTAGATTCCGCTTCCGCTGTTCCTGTCAAGAATGATATAGCCTGTTCCGCTCCAGCTTCCCACCGTTACATCTTTTTCAGGAATCATGACCGTATGTCCGCTGTTTACAGAACTTATTACCTCTGATGACACATCATCCGTTGTATTTAGTAAAGCAAGCTCTTCCTCAAGGTTTCCTTCATGAATAATAAGAATATCCGTTCCCTGCTCTTTTGCCTCTTCAAATATACTTATTGTAGAAACGGCTGACTCTCCGGTTAGTTCTTCCCATATGCCGCTTTCTAATCTCGAACTCTCAATTCCGGTCGCAAACATATACTCTTTTTCGGAATCTTTATCTCCGGTAAGACTTGCCACACTGTGGCTGTCCGTATTTACATCTATAAACATCCCGCCGAAATCGATTCCGCTTACCGTTCCGTAGAGATATTCCCTCTCCACCGCATATCCTGTCATGGCTTCGCTTATGTTCCTTGTTATTGCCACATCATAGCTGTCTGATGCCATGATGTCTAAAATGTCTAACTGCGCAAAATAAAGCTTTCCCGCAAATGCAAGATACCTTCCCATATAGTCAGGGCTGTAAATATTTTCCCAAGTGGCATTTTCTGCATATGCTGTCGCCTCATTATAACTGCTTTCAAGCTCTGCCGCACTGATACTCTGTACATCAAATGTAACCGCATAGACTGAACCTGTCGTTATCTCATTTGATATTTCCGTATCACCTGTCTTTGTATGAAATACTATATGAAAACTGCTGTCACTTCCAAGCGTCTTATACAGTAATTCCTCATCCTTACCGCTTACCGCCTGATTATCAACATAAAGTACAGGCGTCATATATACCGCATATGCCGGAACGGAGAATAAATCCCCGCCATAGGCATTTAGTATCTCACTATCCTGAGCCGTTGCGGCTTCATATGAAAGAAGTATACTTTTTCCTGACAGTTCATCCATATAATAACTGCCGAGGTTACAGCCATCCACATCAAATGACACCTTATCCCTGAAACTGTCAGGGACTGCTGCAAAGGTTTCTTTTTCACTGTCAACCTGATACTGTAACGAAAGCGGAAGATACATTTCATCTTTCTGTTTTATGATACGTTTTCTTACATATGTATTTTCCGTATCCGTATCGGATAACCCGCTGTCCCCACCGGATATTTCTTCCGCATACTTTGCGTATATACCGGAAATTGCAGACACATCACCTGATGAAATGGCTTTATCCGTCTCTTCCTTTATCGCTTCTTTATCTACAGTATCATATATACTTCTTACAGCTTCATACTCTTTTATCCCTGTATCAAGGTCTATCCATACAGGCTCACCCGCTCCTTCTCCTGCTCCCCTGTAATTACCGTATGGCACAAGTGTCCTTACCCATACATGCTCCATCCTGATGGATACGGTTTTTCCATCTGATTTCAGCTTTGTTACATGTACTCCGCCTGATGCCAGTACATCCGCTGCGATTTCTGCCGTAGCTGCTCCCGTAAGTGACATGGCTTTTTCAGGCTTAAGCAGGATATCTCCATATACATATTCCGCCTGATATCCCTTATAACGGAGCATTGCGATAAGAAGGCTCGCCTGGTCCACATCATTTCCGTTCATGGAATGATATGTTCCCTCTGCCCCTTTTCTGCTTCCGTAATAATATTCATAGCCTGTGTTGTTTTTTATGTAATTATATATGGCAAGCGGTGTGTCAAGCTCATCTGCAAGCTGCTTCATATCATCACTTAATGATGTAATGTCTGTACAGGCAGTTAATTCGCTGTCAGTTTTATACAATCCGTATATTTTGTCTGATTTAACATCTGCTGTATTCAGTGCGTTTATATTTTCTTTTGTACTGATATCTGATGCTGTTATACCTATATCCGATACATTTATATTCGATTTTTTATCTGTCTCTTTTATATTTGTTATACGTTCTGTATACCATGTATTATCTGCATTATACAGTCCTGATGTTTCCAAACTGTATAAATCTTCCTTATCCGCTTTGGGACATTCCTCTTTACAAAGCTCCGCTTCCTCCGCCGCATATGACACAGTTTCAGGTAAAGGAGTTGTTCCATATGTATGTGTTTCAGGCTCTCCAAAAGCCATGCCTCTTATTTCCTCTATAAGCTCAAGCGACTTATCGGTATCACCATTGGAAAAGCTTTCTTCAAGCTTCTTTTCTGCTTCCTCAATCTTTTCCTTTTCACCTGTAAGGTCAGCTTTAAATTCTTCTGCTCTTTCTGCAAGAAGCGCCTGTGTATCAGAAGACAGTTTTTTCATAACCTCACTGTTATCTGTTATGCTTTCGGCTTCCACACTCATAACATCAAGACTTTCTGTAACCCCGGCCATCAGTTCTGACGTACTTTCAACACTGTCATTTCCTGATGTTTTCATACCGCCGTTTTCTTCTGTTGTTCCAGTACTGTTATTTTCCTCTGATATTTCACTTCCGTTTTTTATCTCTTCTTCCAGTTTATCAAGTGATGATGCTAGAAGCTCTGCGCCGGATACCTGACTGCCGGAACTGTCTTTATCTGATATCTGACTGTCAGAACTGTCCGCACCGGATACCTCTCCATCAGAACTATCCGCATCGGATACTGACGCAGTATCTTCATTTAAAGCTGATTTTGTCTGTGCTTCATTTCCTGTATTTTTTGAACATCCGGCTAAAAGATTTACACTTAATGCAAGTATAAGCAGCATTGAAATAATTCTGTACCAGTATTGATTCGTTTTGTATTTTTCTATCATTTTTTTAATCTCCTAATCTTCTATGCTGTCATAGATTTGTCATTTTTCCGATTATCAATATACCTGCCGTACTTGCTGTTATTCTATCTTCTTTACATCTTAACGCTGCCTCTTTTTTAACATTCAGGTCGTTTTTTCTGTATATAATGCTAAAATCCGTATGTCAATTGCTGTATCATGACTGTTTTCAATAAAACTTCCATCAGACTGCCGAATTTCTTTTAGCTGTTTTATTATTTTTCAGGATTTTCCATACCATGATATCGGTATAAAGCAAGACTCCCATACAGATTTTTTCAATATTTTCCAGCCAGGCTATTGCCTGTTTTTCTTCGTTATATATTCAGATGTCCTTTTCGTTTGTGTCTTTCTATATATAATCAAAACCTACGTCCGCAATTCTTTTTTTGCAACTATAACGTATATCCTTTTCATCATGATTTGTTTCCTAATATACTCAAAAAACATATAACTCTTATTCTTAGTTTAAAAATTGTATCATATGCACCATTTACAGTCAAATACTTCCATACAAAATGTTTTCAAAAATGTTTCCAAAACATAAAAGATAGCGGGGAATGAGTCAATAGAATAAAAATAACCATATTTTTCATAAAACATTGAGCAAATGCAAAAGCACCTGATATTCTTTTATTCTTTAACGTAGAAAATGGTGTGTCTCGTAATCGAGTCACACCATTTTCTACATTAACAACAAAAGAAAAAAATTATTTTACTTGAACAACTGAGTTCAGTATAGTGTATATTTATGAACAGGATATGAATAATTTTCCAATCTTTTGTAAATTAATTATATATTCAGACCACTTTATTATCTTTTCGCTTTCTTAATTGTATTTATTTTTTTTAATTTGATATTTTATTTCATTAAAACAAAATAAATCAGTTGAATTTTTATTGACTATATCAATTCGTATAGCTATAATATTGAACGAGAAGTTGGTAAATCCTGCTTCTTTGAAGGATGTTATTTTATCTCTGACATCCATAAACAAACATTGAAGAAAAGAGGTTGAATTAAGAAAATGAAAGAAATCGATTTAAGCAAGTATGGTATTACCGGAACTACAGAAATTGTGTACAATCCCTCTTATGACGATTTATTTGAAGAAGAAGTAAAGGGTGACCTTGAGGGCTATGAAAAAGGACAGGTCAGCGAACTTGGTGCAGTAAACGTAATGACTGGTATTTATACAGGTCGTTCTCCTAAAGACAAGTTTATCGTTGTGGATGAAAATTCCAAAGACACTGTATGGTGGACTTCTGACGAGTATAAGAATGATAACCACCCTGCAACGAAAGAAGCATGGGATGCAGTAAAAGATATTGCAATCAAAGAGCTTTCTAATAAAAAACTTTTCGTAGTAGATGCTTTCTGTGGCGCAAACAAAGATACCCGTATGGCTATCCGTTTTATCGTTGAAGTAGCATGGCAGGCTCATTTTGTAAAGAATATGTTTATTCAGCCTACAGCAGAAGAGCTTGAAAACTTTGAACCGGATTTCGTTGTTTACAACGCTTCTAAGGCAAAGGTTGAAAATTATAAAGAATTAGGTCTGAACTCTGAAACAGCAGTTATGTTCAACATAACAAGCCGCGAGCAGGTTATTGTAAACACCTGGTACGGCGGAGAAATGAAGAAGGGTATGTTCTCAATGATGAACTACTATCTCCCATTAAAGGGTATCGCTTCTATGCACTGTTCAGCAAATACAGATATGAATGGTGAGAACACAGCAATCTTCTTCGGTCTTTCAGGTACAGGTAAGACAACCCTTTCTACAGATCCAAAGCGTCTCCTTATCGGTGATGATGAGCATGGCTGGGATGACAATGGTGTATTCAACTTTGAGGGCGGATGCTACGCAAAGGTTATTGACCTTGACAAGGATTCAGAGCCTGATATCTACAATGCGATTAAGCGTAACGCACTCCTTGAAAATGTAACATTAGATGAAAATGGAAAGATTGATTTCAAGGATAAGAGTGTAACAGAAAATACGCGTGTATCATATCCAATTAATCACATTGAAAATATTGTACGTCCTATCTCTTCTGCTCCGGCAGCAAAGAATGTTATCTTCCTTTCAGCAGATGCATTTGGCGTACTTCCTCCAGTATCTGTTCTTACGCCTGAACAGACACAGTATTACTTCCTTTCAGGATTTACAGCAAAGCTTGCCGGTACAGAGCGTGGTATCACAGAGCCTACTCCTACTTTCTCAGCATGTTTCGGTCAGGCATTCTTAGAGTTACATCCTACAAAGTATGCTGAAGAGCTTGTAAAGAAGATGGAAAAGAGCGGCGCAAAGGCATATCTTGTAAATACAGGATGGAATGGTACAGGAAAGCGTATCTCCATTAAGGATACTCGTGGTATCATCGATGCAATCTTAAATGGTGATATTAAGAACGCACCTACTAAGAAGATTCCATTCTTCGACTTTGAGGTTCCTACAGAACTTCCTGGTGTAGATTCTAATATTCTCGACCCTCGCGATACTTATGCAGATGCTGCTGAATGGGAAGCAAAAGCTAAGGATTTAGCACAGAGATTTATTAAGAACTTTGCAAAATATGAAGGTAATGAAGCTGGTAAGGCACTTGTTTCAGCAGGTCCTCAGTTATAATTTCTTAAATATAGTATACTAAACAAAGCTGTTCACTTCACATGAAGCATAACATGTGAGGTGAACAGCTTTTTATTTGGGCTATTCATAAACAAAGGAGGGATATGGTCAAGTTCATTTACAGAAACACACACTCTATCAGTTTACATAACTGCCTGTAATCTTCCATTGTCCCAAGTTCTCTGGCAGAATGCATTGCAAGAATTGGGATTCCCATATCAACTGCCATTACAGGAATATGGGAGGATATGATAGGCCCTAACGTCTGCCCGCCTGCCATGCCTGATTTATTTACCTGCCGCTGCACTTTGATATGATGTTTTTCTGCAATTGCCATGATAACTGCTGAAGCTTCGCTGTCCGTTACATACCGCTGACTTGCACTTGCTTTAAGCACGACTCCATCCCCCAGTCTGACAGGATTTGTCGGATCAGATTTTTCAATATAATTCGGGTGAACACCATGCGCAACATCGAGCGACATCATAAATGTATGACGATATATATTCGATTTCTTTGCATCTGAACATCCAAGTGCATTCAAAAGTCTATCTATTATATTTCCCAACACCACGGAGTCCGCCCCCTGTTTGGAACGGCTTCCAATTTCCTCATTATCAAACAATGCCGTAATATTTATACAGTCTGCATCAGGCTCAGTATTGCTCATTTCCATCAGTGCCGCTACAGAAGATATATCGTCGATTCTTGGCGCACTGATTATATTTTTATCATCACCTATATACGCCGCCTTATCCATATTATATAAATACAAATCATAGTCCAATATATCATCTGCACTGATATCCATATCAGCAGCAACCACATCTATGATTTTTTTCTTTTGAGCCAAATTATAAAGTGGTATCAGTTCTTTCTGCGGTTCTATTTTCCCTGCTTTCTCTTCTCTCTTTAAATGCGGTGCAAGATTTGGCACAACAAATAATGGTCTGTCTGACTGATATAATGAGGTCCTCGGTTCAAATGGATTTTCGCCTTTTAAGATAACCTTGCCCGCCAGTCCAAGCGGTCTGTCAAACCACGACTCCATAATCAGTCCCCCATACGGTTCTACATTTACCATATGATATCCTGCTCTTTCCATGTCAGGATTACTTTTTAACTTAAGACATGGAAAATCAGTATGTGCTGCTCCGATTCTAAGCTTCTCCACATTTTCGCCAACTGCAAATGCGACCAGCATAGACGAATATGGCATTATATAATACTTTTCATTTGGTTTTATCTCCCACTCTGCTCCTGTTTCAATCTTTTTATATCCATTTTCAAGCAGATGCTTTTCACTCATTGCTATGGTATGAAATTGTGTAACACAATAATCCAGATAATCAAATAATATATTGTCCATTTCTTTTTTCTCCATTTTATACTTTTAGTTTTTAAGCGTTAAGTGTTCATATTTCACCTGTGAACTAAGCTCAACTTCGTTTCGCTAAGGTCACTGGTATATATTCTCACTAAATTCATACTTCGCTTTGGCTCGTATTCATTAAGTGTTCATATTATACCACATCTTTTATTGTGCGATGTCTTTTTTTAGGTTCTGATATCATTTTACCGGTTGTTACTGTACATTTGCTGATATTTGTCTTGCACACACTAACGTATTAAACTATAATGTGTAAAAGGACTTAAATATAACAATAGGAGCATATCAATGACAGACTTTAAAATTGGATTTATTGGACTGGGACTTATCGGTGGTTCGGTAGCAAAATCAATCAGGAGGATATTTCCCAATTATGATATTATCGCCCTGGATAATGATGAAGCCACGCTTAAGACAGCATGTTCTGATGGAACAATTCACGCATATACCGATGACATTACAGCATTTTCTGACTGTAACTATATATTCCTTTGCGCGCCCGTTCATTATAATATAGAATATCTTAAACAATTAAAGCCGTATCTTTCCGATACGACGATTCTTTCTGATGTAGGAAGCGTTAAACTTGATATCTATAATGCCGTAAATGAACTTGGGCTTGGAAAATATTTTATAGGCGGTCATCCGATGGTCGGCTCAGAACGTTCAGGCTATGCGGTTGCATCCGACAGGTTAATTGAAAACGCATATTATTTTGTAACGCCATCGGATACCGTATCGCCTGACAAAATCGAGGAGTTCATGACATTTATCGGAGACCTCGGTGCAATTCCCATTCGATACTCTCCTGCTGAACATGACCGGATTACTTCATACATAAGCCACATTCCTCATGTTATCGCTTCATCTCTTGTAAACCTTGTGAGAAAGGCAGATACACCTGAAGGAATATTCAAATCCCTTGCTGCCGGCGGATTTAAAGATATTACGCGTATTGCCTCATCAAATCCCGTAGTATGGGAACATATTCTGCTCAGCAACCCTGACAATATCATAGACGGACTTCAGGAATACATCAAACTGATTGAAGAAATGATTAATGCGATTCAACAGCATAATGCGGCAGAAATAAACAGCTTCTTTGCAGCTTCGAGAGATTACAGAGATTCAATACCGAATAATACAAGCGGGGTTATTCGTATGAACCACGAACTTTTTGTTGATATTCCTGACGAACCGGGTGCATTGGCTAAGGTAACAACAGCACTGGCAAACGAAAATATCAACCTGAAGAATTTCGGTGTATCTCATAACCGGGAGGATGAAGAGGGTGTTCTCCGATTATCCTTCTATGATGATACTTCAAGAGAAAATGCCCAAAGCATCCTATATAATGCCGGATATAAAATATACAACAGATAATATGACAAATACAGAGGTAAATAATTATGATTTTTAAAAGAGTAAAAAGTTTAAATGGCGAATTGAATATCCCTGGAGACAAATCGGTTTCACACAGAAGCATTATGATGGGCGCTATTGCCGAGGGAATTACAGAAGTTTATGGATTTCTAAATGGCGCTGATTGCATCTCCTCCATGAATTGTTTCAGACAAATGGGCGTAGATATCGAATACGACGAAACAATTGTAACCATACATGGAAATGGACTTCATGGCCTTAAAAAACCAACTGGAACGCTTGATGTTGGAAACAGCGGAACGACCACCAGACTGATGTCCGGCATCCTTGCTGCCCAGCCATTTACAAGCAGAATTATCGGTGATGCTTCTATCTGTAAACGGCCAATGAAGCGTATTATGACGCCGCTTCATCAGATGGGCGCAGATATCACCTCCGAACGTGGAAACGACTGCGCTCCGCTTATTATAAAAGGACAACCACTAAAAGGCATCCATTATGATTCCCCGGTTGCATCGGCTCAGGTCAAATCCTGTATTCTTTTCGCCGGATTATATGCTGACGGAATAACAAGCGTTACAGAACCGTATTTGTCACGCAATCACACCGAGCTGATGTTTCAATCATTTGGCGTTCCTATATCAACAGAAGGAACTACCGTCACCATAACGCCCGCCCAAAAGCTTGTTGGTCAAAAAATCATGGTTCCGGGCGATATATCCTCAGCAGCATATTTTATCGTTGCAGGACTGATTACACCGGATTCCTGTATAACCATAAAAAATGTCGGTATCAATCCTACAAGAGATGGTATCCTGGAAGTTGTGGAAAAAATGGGCGGTAATATATCCTATTCAAATGTATCGAAAGATGGTGAACCAACCTGTGATATAACTGTACAAACATCAGAACTTACAGGATGCGTTATTGAAGGAGAAATCATTCCAAAACTAATCGATGAAATTCCGATTATTGCTGTTCTTGCATGCTTTGCAAAAGGTACAACAATCATTAAAGATGCGGCAGAACTCAAAGTAAAAGAATCGAACAGAATCGATGAAATGGTCAATAATCTCTCTGCAATGGGTGCTGACATTACCGCAACCGAAGACGGCATGATTATTAATGGCGGCAGAACACTTCACGGTGCTGTTATCAACAGCAAGCTTGACCACCGTATCGCTATGAGTTTTGCGATTGCCGGCTTAAATGCTGATGGCGAAACGGAAATTATTGGCGCTGATAATGTAGAAACCTCTTATCCGGCGTTTTACAGTGATTTGAATAAACTGATGCGATAATATTTTATTCCGTTATTTGAACCCAATACAAAAAACGGTGTAACCCTTCACGAGGTTACACCGTTTTCCATATAAAATATTTTTTATAAAGCGTACTTTATTATAAACACACCTGTTTTTCTATTACCAAGTAAGATAATTGGTATATGCACCTGCAAAAATCCATATAAAGAAAACAAAATATAACAACATGATACCTGACAAAATCATGCCGATAATGCTGCATATCGTTCCGGCTGATGCAAAACCATTTTTTACACCGCCATTTTCTTCTGTCGACTTCTTGGACATAATAATTCCTATAATACCACATATCAATCCTATCACTCCATATGCCCAACAAAGAACAATACTGCATATTCCAAGCACCATCGATGCAATCCCCTTACCGCGTCCCGGATCATACATCTGGCTGCCATATTGCTGATTATATCCATTCTGATACGGCTGCTGGTTATATCCGTTTTGATAGGACTGCTGGTTATATCCGTTTTGATACGGCTGTTGGTTATATCCATTTTGATACGGCTGCTGATTATACATATTGGAATTGCCATACCTATCATTCGACTGATTATATTCATTTGTGTTGTTATACATATTCTGACCGTTATCAGCACCCTGTCCTGAATATGGATTCGTCTGATTTGCATCATAATTATCGTTAAAATTGTTGTCCATTTATACTCTCCTTTTTCTATAATATATATCCTGGAATAACCAGTTTTAATACATACTGTATTATGTATATGGACAGTCCGGCAATCCAATACCAGTTATGCCATTTAAGACCTTTTATCTTTCCCTTTGAAAGCTGTACAAGCGATTGTGAAACAAAAAATGCAACACCAAGAACCACTATGTAAATAACATCTGCATGATAATACAGACTTTCTAATATCTGTCCATGCAACAAACAGCTGAGCGCTCTTGTACCGCCGCAACTGGGGCAGGGAAGCCCCGATATTTCTTTAAATTTGCAAGTCATCATCCCTGCAAATGCCGGAACAGTTCTGCATAAAGCAGTAAATAGTATCACAAATAATGAAACCGCTATTATTGTAATAATTTCTGCGATATATACCGAGCGTTCCGGTTCATTTAGATACATAAACCTTTTTTTCTTCATAAAGTAATTATATTATAATTCTCTAAAATAATAAAGCAAATTTTAAATAATTAGCATAGCATCCCCAAACGAGAAAAATCGGTACTTTTCCCTTACCGCCTCTTCATAAGCAGCAAGTATCTTTTCTCTGTCATAAAGCGCTGAAACAAGCATCAGTAATGTAGACTCCGGCAAATGGAAATTCGTAATCAGACTGTCAACCACCTTAAATTGATAGCCCGGGTATATAAATATCTCCGTCCATCCGCTTGTCGCCTTTACATGTCCGTTTTCATCACCAACCGTTTCTAAGGTCCTTGTACTGGTCGTTCCAACAGATATAATTCTTCCGCCGTTATCTTTGGTCGAATTGATAAGTTCTGCGGCCTCCTCGTCTATCATATAAAATTCAGAATGCATATGATGTTCAAGAATATTCTCCTCCTTTACCGGTCTGAATGTTCCAAGTCCTACATGAAGCGTTACATGCGCTATTTTTATTCCCTTTTCCTCTATCCGCTTAAGCAGTTCATTTGTAAAATGAAGCCCCGCCGTAGGCGCCGCCGCCGAACCATCATGCTTTGCATATACCGTCTGATATCTGTTTTTATCTTCAAGCTTATGCGTTATATAAGGCGGCAACGGCATCTGGCCTAATTCATCAAGAATTTCCTCAAATATGCCGTCATACTCAAACCGAATAATACGGTTGCCCTCTTCAACAACATCAATGACTTCACCAACCAGTTTTCCGGTTATTTTACCTGTCACCGTATCAGGCATATTTGTTTCTGCGCCAAATACAATTCTTGCGCCGACTCTTGCTTTCTTTCCCGGTTTTACAAGTGTTTCCCAGGTACAGTCATCCTTCCGCTTCAGAAGCAGGACCTCAATCCCTGCTCCTGTATCCTCCTTAACGCCCATAAGCCTTGCCGGTATTACCTTTGTGTCATTAATCACAAGACAGTCGCCCGGATTCAGATAATCTATGATATCATAAAAATGCTTATGCGCTATGGTATCTTTTTTTCTGTCAAGCACCATCAGCCTTGATTCACTTCTTTTTGCAAGCGGGTCCTGCGCAATAAGCTCCTGCGGCAAATCATAATAAAAATCTTTTCGCTGCATATCCTTTTCCTCTTATGCCCTAAGCTCTACACCAAGCTTACCCAGTTCTTTCAACATTTTCTCTACGATTTTATCAACTTCTGTTGTTTCTAATGTTCTGTCTTTCGCTCTGAAGGTCATCGTATAAGCAACCGACTTCTTACCCGCTGCAATCTGTTCACCCTCATATACATCAAAAAGCTGATAGCTTTCAAGCAGCTTACCACCGCATTTCTTTATAACAGCTTCAATCTGCCCTACAAATACGGACTTATCCATAACCATACTGAGGTCTCTTGTACTGCCAGGGAACTTTGCAATGCCCTCGTATTTAACATCAAATGATGAAAGCATTACAAGCGTAGGCATATCAAGTACCGCTACATATACATCACCCTTGATATTATAGTTATCACAACATTCCGGATGAAGCTGACCGATAAAACCAATGTTCAGCTTGCCCTTTGTAATATTTGCCTGCCGTCCCGGATGAAGGAACGGATGCTCTTTTGTCGGCTCATAAGTACACTGATTTTTAAGACCGACCTTTTCACACAGCTCCTCCACAACGCCCTTCAGCGTAAAGAAATCGCCTTCGCCATACATTCCGATTGTCAGCTTCATTCTCTCTTCAGGAAGTTCCGCAAGAGGAAGCGCCTTCGGCAGATATACATTTCCAAATTCATATAACCTTGCCACCTTATTTTTTCTGTTATAATTGGTTGCAAGTGAGGTAAGGATTCCATTTAATGAAATTGTTCTCATAATGCTGAAATCTTCTCCAAGAGGATTGGATATCTCTACCGTCTTTCTATAGTCAGAATCATCCGGTATCAGCAGCTTATCAAATACCTTCGGACTTTCAAATGAATAACACATACCACCTGAGAAGCCATTTCCCTCAAGCACCGTTCTTGCGATTCCATTTATCATATGGTCGTATGGCTGCTTTCCGACAGTTGCCTCTCCTCTTGGAAGGGATACCGGAATATTATCATATCCATAAAATCTTGCCACCTCTTCAGCCAAATCTGCCATACAGTTCAAATCCTGTCTGAAGGTTGGAACAGTCAGCATATTGGTATTTTCATCATAAGAAAGACCAAGTTTATCAAAATAGTATAGCATCTGTTTTGGTTCTACATCCGTACCAAGCAGCGTATTCATTTTATCCGGTTCAAATGGAAGTACCTTTGGCTCTACCGGATTTGGATACACATCTACCACGCCGCCTACAACTTCACCTGCCCCCATCTCTTCAATAAGCTGACATGCTCTGTTGATGGCATCTATCGCAAGATTTGGGTCAAGTCCCTTCGTAAACTTCGCTGCGGCATCTGTAGCCAATCCCAGTCGTCTTGAAGAGAGTCTGATATTCGTTCCGTCAAAGCATGCCGCTTCAAACAAGAGAGTCCGGATTTCATCCGTTACCATTGAATTTTCGCCACCCATAATACCGGCAATACCGATTTCCTTCTCTCCATCACAAATCATCAAAACATCATGGTCCATCGTTCTTTCCTGACCGTCAAGTGTAACGAATTTATCTCCGTCATTTGCACGACGAACGACAATCTTATTCCCTGCTATCGTAGAAAGGTCAAATGCATGCATTGGCTGTCCATATTCTTCCATAACATAGTTTGTGATATCCACAAGATTATTAATGGAACGAATTCCCTGAGATGCAAGCCGCTCCTGCATCCACTTTGGTGAAGGCCCGATTTTAAGATTTTTTACTACTCTCGCACAATAACGCGGACACAGGTCAGCCGCCTGAACTTCAACTGAAACATAGTCATTTACATCCTCATTATTTCCGGTTGCTTTTATCTCCGGCGGATAAAATGGCTTGTCAAATGTGACTGCGGCTTCCCTTGCCATACCAATAATCGAAAAGCAGTCGACTCTGTTTGATGTAATCTCGTACTCAACAACGACATCATCAAGTCCAAGCGCTTTTACCGCATCATCTCCCGGCTTCACATTCGCTGTTTCAGGAAATACATATACGCCGTCTTCCGGCGCTTCCGGATAGAAGTCCCTTGATGAACCAAGTTCTTCAATCCCGCACATCATCCCGCAGGATTCTACTCCGCGAAGCTTCCCCTTCTTTATCTTAATACCATCAGGATACTCTTTGTCATCTCCATGAGCAGCAGCGACCTTTCCACCATCCAATACTACAGGTACGACATCCTGCTCTTTTACATTTTTTGCACCTGTAACAATCTGTACAGGCTCTGATGCACCGATATCCACCTGACAAACAACGAGTTTATCTGCATCAGGGTGTCTTTCTATCTTCATTATCTTTCCGACTACAATCTTATCAAGATTCTTGTCTTTCTCTTCGTAACTCTCCACATGAGAACCTGAAAGAGTCATCGCATCAACAAATTCCTGCGCCGTTACATCAAGGTCAGGAACATATGCTTTTATCCATGAAAGTGGTGTATTCATATTCTTCTATCTCCTTTTACCTGTTTTTCAAATTATGCATTACCAATAGCCGCTAAAACTGTTCTAAAAACCTGACATCATTCTCATAGAGAAGTCTCATATCATCAATCTCATATTTCAGTAAAGTTACACGTTCAAGTCCAATGCCAAATGCAAAACCGGAATATACTTCAGGATTAATACCGCAATTACGAAGTACCTTCGGATGCACCATGCCGCAGCCAAGTATCTCTATCCAACCGCTTCCCTTACATACACGACAGCCTTTTCCGCCACATTTGAAACATGTGATATCACATTCTGCGGAAGGCTCTGTAAATGGGAAATGATGCGGTCTGAACTTCACCTTTGTATTCTCCCCAAAGAATTCCTTTGCCCACTGCTGCAACGTTCCTTTCAGGTCAGCCATCGTGATTCCCTTATCGATAACAAGTCCCTCTACCTGATGAAACGATGGCGAATGTGTCGCATCCACTTCATCTGCCCGGAACACTCTGCCCGGAGAAAGGATTCTGATAGGCAGATTTCCCTTCTCCATAATTCTCGCCTGAACAGGTGATGTCTGCGTTCTAAGAAGAATTTCCTTATTTATATAGAAGGTATCCTGTTCATCCTTTGCTGGATGATTAGCAGGAATATTAAGCATCTCAAAGTTATATTTGTCATATTCTACTTCCGGTCCATCAACAATTTCATAACCCATACCGATAAAGACTCTTTCCAAATCTTCAAGCGCAATCTGATTTGGATGTCTGTGGCCAATCAGCTTTTTTGTACCCGGAAGCGTCACATCTATCGTTTCCCGCTTCATTTTTTCTGTACGAAGCGCATGATTAATCGCTTTTGTTTTCGCTTCAAGAGCGGCTTCTATAGAAGCTCTGGCTTCATTGACCAATTGACCTACCTTTGGTCTGTCTTCCGGCGCTACATCTTTCATGCCTTTTAATACCTGCGTGAGTTCTCCTTTCTTACCGAGGATTGCTACTTTTACATCATTAAGCGCTGTAAGCACTTCTGCTTTTTCGATATTTTCAAGTGCAGAAGCTTTAATGGCATCTAACTTTTCCTTCATGTTTCTTCTCCTTCTAAAATCTTTTTTGCAGCTGCATAGTCTTCTTCAGATATCTGAGCCACTTATCGTTTCTTTAAAATAAAAAAAGTCCCTTACAAAAAGGGACGAAAAAACCGCGTTACCACCCTGATTCCGAATTACTCCGGCACTCATTAGATGCTTAACGCGCATCATACGTTACTTTCTACAAGCGACTGCCTTCAAAAGTACAGCTTCGATGTGAAATTAAATAATAATACCCTGCTTGAGCCGGCTTCCAGCCGATGACCCGCCCTCTCTGTAAGCGATATTATATCTTTTGCATCTTCAACGCTTTTTCTATTAACTCTTTTAATATAACACATATCACGCTTGTGTCAATAGTCCTTTTTCAAGAATTTTGTTAAACTCCGCACCAAGAAACAGTATATACATACAAAAATACAGCCACAAAATCACGAGTATGATACCGGCAAGACTGCCATACATATATGTATTGACACCAACAACTTTTACATAAAGGGAAAATGCGGCTGCAAGCACAAGCCAGCCAACGGTGGTAAAAATTGCGCCCGGCAGACTTTTTACGACCGTTCCCTTTCTTGATGGAAGCCAGCAATATGCCATGAGTATAACACCCAGGACAAGCGTTGGGGCAAGAACGATTTTAGCAATGCCCAGTATTGGGGATACAATACCCGCGATACTGCTTTTTATGATAAACTTATCCATAATAAAATCGCTGAACACATATATTGCTATGACCGCTATCATCATGACACAGAAGATGATTGTATATATCGCGTGGACAGCTCTTCTCATAAAATAGTTTTTATCATCATCAAGCTCATTCATATAGGTAAGGCCGCGTCCTATTGACATCGTTCCTTTTGAGGCAGACCAAATCATCAGCAGAAATGATACGATTGCACCAATGCCCAGTTTACTGTTATAGATATCCTCTGTCATAAAGCTAAAATATTTACTAACATTCTCAGGCATAAAATTATGAATCGCTATCATCAGTTCCTCCTGCTCGAACGGGAGATACCTGACCGTTGTAAGCAGCATCATAATAAACGGAAATACAGAAAGCATCAGGAAAAAGGCCGCCTGCGCCGCAAATGTTCCAATCTGATCTTTCGATATCTGTTTCGATATCCTTTTTCCAATATCTATTACTTTGCCTGCAAATTCCTTCATAAATCACACCCTTTTTGATTTTATACAACTACTTTAGTGTCTTTAATTCAACACCATGATAATAATGTTCTATTATATCATCATAAGTATACCCCAACTTCGCCATCTCATTTGCACCATTCTGACTCATGCCAACGCCATGTCCGAAGCCGCCGCCTTTGATAATATATTGTTTTGTGTCCGTATCTTTTGTAACATAAAAGAATGCGCTTGGAAGCATCTCCCATGATGTCTGCTCACTTCCATCCTGCTTCGTAATCACTACGTCATATGGACAAAACAGACGCCTTATATTATTCTGTCCTATACATTTTATGGTGTTCTTACTGCCCGTTATGACAATTTCTTTTACAATACCGCTGTCTCCCCTGTCAGTAACCTCAATCCCGGTTACATCGCCAAGTTCCGGCAGGCCTGCTTCTACTTCTTTATATGCTCCATGTTCCAATACATATAATCCACTTTTTCCGCATGACCGGATTCCCCGGGCGACAGCCGCACACATATCCTCATATGTATATGCCACTGTCCAACGGTAAAATGGTAAATCCTTTTCAAATGCCCTTACATCCCTGTTTCCGCTTATTACGTTATTATCAATAAAGGCTTCAAAATTTGTTTCATCTGACAGCTTCGCCGCTTTGTTCTTCTTCGTCTCCATACTGGCGCACAAATATGCTTCATCCTTCCCGCCCCATACATCAGCGCTATTACATGTAACGCCGCATGACGTCGAGAAGAAAAAGGCATCTATGTACTGCTCTTCATAGGTAGGAACGATATCCTTTGTATCATCAACGGCCTGTATGGATTGAGCCGTCTCAGGGAAATTGTTATATACCTGACTGGAAGTTGTATCATCAATATCAGCTCCATACTCCTCATATGACGATGATTCCATTCTCTTATATGCAAATCCTCTTGCACATACTGCCTGTGCCTTCAGCGCTTCCATATCAAAGTCTGCCGGAACCTCACTTGAAACAACACCATACAGATATTCCTCTACAGACAGTTCATTTACCATTGTATAACCGCCTTCATATGCTGTTATATACAAAGTTCCTCTGTATGACGGCGTTCCACCGCCCTTCCGGATACTGCTAATCGTCAGTCTGCCCTCTGCTTTATTCGGTGCTATCACAAGCCTGCCTTCTTTCAATGTATCCTTATTAACCGTAATAATATCATTTTTACTATGGGAAATCAGTCTTGTTCCATCATTTACGGAATACGAGGTATTGCAGCTAATCTCTACATATGACTGTATATATCCTTCCGCAGTATCAGATAATAAAACGCGTATCTGCTCTGATTTTTTCTTCAGTTTACTGCTTGTGGCTACAGCAACATTCTTCTTATTGCCTTTATCGTCAGTCTGCTCTTTTGATTGACTGTCCGAATTGTCGTCTGCCGCAATGATGTTTTTATCAAGCTTTGCCGGCTCGAACGCATCCTCTGCCTTTTCATAGTCCGTTTCTGTCTCCGTATCTGCCACAGAATTCTTTTTTTCGTATTTTGTAGCCATATATACAGCGGCTGCCATACATACTAAGATAAACACCTTTATCAATATTTTAGAACCTGTATTTCCCTCTTTATTATTCATGCATTATAAATCCTTTCAATCCCTATGGGTTCACAGTCAGCTATTCCAAATCATTCATGCCCCCCCTGATAAGCGGCACATACAACAAAAAAGCAGCACATGCATGCTGCTTTTTTATCATTTGTGTACAGTCTGAAATGCGCCCTTGTATTTTGAGTCCTAGCAAAGCTAGGTGGGCAACCGCAACTGAATCGCTGCCTTCCACTTATAGAGGCATGACATAAAAACAGTAATGTAGGAATCCCGTTTATTCAAATGTAGGTTCAAAATCACAAGAAACTTAATACATCTCAGATTGTGTTTTTATTATACTATACATAAAAGCCTGTGGCAAGTAATTTCTCCATGCATTTTATAGCAATTTTTATACGCAGTTTTATGCTTTTGATGCGCCATCTACTGATAATATCGTACCTGTCACATAGCTTGCCATATCGCTTGCCAGATAGAGGAACGCATCCGCTACTTCTTCCGGTTCACCCGGTCTTCCAATCGGGATTTTGGATGATATGGCTTTTACTGTAGCTTCCGGAAGTGCCGCCACCATATCTGTTTTTGTTACCCCCGGCGCAACTGCATTCACGCGGATATGGTCTTTTCCAAGTTCCCTCGCAAGTGAAATGGTTATACCATTCACAGCGAACTTACTTGCCGGATATCCAACGCCTGCCGGCTGTCCTGATATACTTACCATCGAACTTGTATTGATGATACATCCGCCCCCCTGCTCTTTCATAATTCTTGCAACAGGAAGAATCGCATAAAAGACTGCTTTCACATTCAAGTCAATTACCTTGTCAAATTCTTCCGGTGTATAGTTATACAGCGGTGTATTTTGTGAAATACCGGCATTATTTACCAGAATATCAATCCTGCCATATTTCTCCTTAATCGCTAGAACCGCATTTTCCACATCTGCTGCATCTGTAAGCTTCGGCCACATTCCATCCACTTTCCAGTCCGGATTTTCATTTTTCAGCTTATCAAGCGCCTTATCTACAGACTCCTTCCGAGAGCCAAACAAAATCACCTGCGCTCCATTTGTAAGATACTTCCTTACAATTTCATAACCGATTCCTCTTGTTCCTCCTGTTACAATTGCTACTTTTCCCTTTAACATACCTTCTCATCCTTCCTTTTTAATAGTTTTCTGCATGTACTTCAAAATAACTCTGCGGATGATTGCATACAGGACATACCTCAGGCGCACTTGTGCCTACAACAATATGTCCGCAATTTCTGCATTCCCATACCTTCACTTCACTCTTCTCAAATACTTTAGCGGTCTCAACATTCTTCAGCAGCGCTCTGTATCTTTCTTCATGGTGCTTTTCAATTTCACCTACTGCACGAAATTTCTCTGCAAGCTCCGGAAATCCTTCCGCTTCTGCCGTCTTCGCAAAATCTTCGTACATATCTGTCCATTCATAATTCTCTCCATCTGCTGCCGCAGCGAGATTTTCTGATGTATTGCCAATACCATTTAATTCCTTAAACCACATCTTTGCATGTTCTTTTTCATTATCTGCCGTCTTTAAGAACAGTGATGAAATCTGCTCGTAGCCTTCCTTCTTTGCTACAGAAGCAAAATAAGTATATTTATTTCTCGCCTGTGATTCTCCTGCAAAAGCGGCCTCAAGATTTTTCTCGGTCTGTGTACCTGCATATTTACTCATTTTTATTTTCCTCCGAATTTCATATTTTCCAAAATTATCAAGCGCTAGCCAAGCGGCTTAAAGTCAGATGCGGGATGTTTACACCACGGACATATAAAATCATCCGGTAAAACATCACCTTCATATATATATCCGCATACTGTACAGATAAATCCTTTCTTTGCGGTATCCGCTTCCGGTTTCGCCTTAATATTTTTCTGATAATAGCTGTAGGTTACAGAACTGTCATCCGATAACACTTCCGCATCGGTAACATCCGCAAGAAATAATGTATGCGTTCCCAAATCGATAGATGAAACCACTTTTGCCGATATAAATGCATTCGTTTCTTCTGCAATATAAACGATTCCATTCGACGAACGCTTAAAAGTAACCGCTTCTAATTTATCAGTGTCTTTTCCGCTTTGAAATCCCCAATGCTGATACGTATCAAACTTTGAGTTCTCCGTCAGTATCGATACATTAAATTCTCCGGTCTTCACAATCATATCGTGTGTATAATTCTGCTTGTTGACTGCTACTGTAATGCGATTTGGCGTTGTTGTAACCTGCGTTACGGTATTTACAATACATCCGTTATCTTTATCGCCATCCTTTGCAGTTAAGATGAATAATCCATAGGTCAGATTATACATTGCCTTTTTATCCATCATACGTCACCCTCCAAATTCATTATATTTCTTAATTCTACTGATATATATTACACGAGAATGAATATCAATAAGTAAATTTTATCATAATGTGCCAAATATCTCAACCCATTTTTTGGTAATATTTTATCAAAAAATGGGTATTTTATCTTTATTTATTATAAGAAATTGACATATATTTTTATAGAAGCGCCCCAGCTTCCATGCTTGACGAAACAGTTCTATACAAACAACAATTTTAGAAATATTAGATTGAAAACTATGATACAGATGTAGTATAATGTGGGTGTCAACAGGCAAACTATATCAATAAGGCAGGAAAAACATGGATAAACCAACTATGCAGCTTGTATTTGGCGCAGCCCTTGCGGTTATGTTCCTTATATTAGTTGTCATTACGATAATCTATATCAAAAACAGTACAAAGCAAAAAAGAAAAGAACGCAATGATAAAAACTATATTCCTGATAGTCTGGAAACCGAGGTAAAGACAGGAACAAGCAAGGGATACTGGGTTAATAAAGATGACCTTCTTGATGATGAGGAGGATGCAGTTATGAAACTGCGTCATTATCATTATTTTGATACCATAGACGAATGTATCAAAGACCTGATTATCGAAATGTATGACTGCGGCTTTGTGCGTACTGAAGAAATATTTACGATTGCATACGGTGAAGACGCACTTACTCCGGATTCTCTGATATTTAAAACTGACATTGATGAAGACGTGGATTATACCCTTCCTCCTGTCAGTGAAGAAGCACAAAAGATTATCTATGAAAAATGGACAAAATATGTAACCGACCTGTTTCATATCATTGAAATTAATACCACCGAACATAATATCGCAACCATAAAGGATGCGCTTATGGTTTATGGTAGAAAGGATATATCCGTACTGCTCCATAGTCCGGAATAAAAAATTATGGATTTTATAAAACCTGATTTTACCAACATGAATTTATTGAGAGAATACACAGAGGGCTGTTCTATTTTTGACTGTTCTTTCTGTGTTGGCAACATCGTATTGTGGGCGGATTTTTATAAGGCATATTTTTCTATTATAGAAGATATGCTGGTATTTTTTACAAAAGAAGAAGGTCAGCCTTCTTCTTTTACTTTTCCTATTGAAAAAGGATACGACTTTGAAAAGGATTTGAATCATCCGGCATATCAGGGCAGAGCTAAGCGCGTCTTTGATATTGTCTGTGAGTATTTTCATACGCATCAGATTCCGATAAGGCTTCATTGTGCAACGCCCCGCATCTATGAGCTTATTCAATCATGGTATCCTGAAACGTATATGTATACCCCTGACAGGGATTCTTTTAACTACATTTATACAGTAGATAAATTATCAACGCTTTCAGGAAGCAAGCTTCACGGAAAGCGCAACCATATCAACAGTTTTTTAAAGAAATATCCTGATTATTCATACGAAGATATCTGCTGTGACAATATACAGGACTGTCTTAAAGTAGAAAGCAACTGGATTAACAATCACAGCAATACCGGTAACAGAAACAGCCTGCCGGAATATCAATATGAATATAAGATTATAGAAGCATCGCTTCATAACATGGAAAAGTTTCACATGCAAGGGGGACTTATCAGAATTGATGGCGTACCAATTGCATTTACAATTGGAGAACCCATCTCAAAATATACTTATGATATCCATTTTGAAAAGGCCGATGATGCTATACAAGGTGCTTATCAGATGATAAACAAAGAATTTGTATCACGCAATTTATCGGGATATCAATATGTCAACAGAGAGGAAGATTTGGGTATAGAAGGGCTTCGGAAATCCAAGCTCTCCTACTATCCTGATATTCTCTATGAAAATGGTACTATACAAAAGATAACAGGAGGACAACATGAAAGATAATTGTATCGTTGCACAATCAGGCGGCCCAACCGTTGCTATTAATGCATCTCTTGCCGGCGTTATAGACGGGGTAAAGAAAAGTGATAACTATACGCGTGTATATGGCGCTGTTCATGGCATACAGGGTGTGCTTGATGACAACCTTATGGATTTGTCGCTGATGGCATTATCAAAGTTTCCTATGGTAAACACTTTAGAACTTACCCCTGCCATGTATCTTGGCTCATGCAGATATAAGCTGCCTGATTATAAGGAAGATGCTAAACCATATGAAACCATCTTTAAACGATTTGATGACTATCAGATAGCCGCTTTCTTTTATATCGGCGGAAATGATTCAATGGATACAGTGAACAAATTAAGCGAATATGCAAAAGAAATTGGTTCTGATACCAAGATTGTCGGGATTCCCAAAACAATTGATAACGACCTTATGGTTACTGACCACACGCCGGGATTTGGCTCAGCAGCTAAATATGTCGCTTCTACGATGCTTGAAATAGCACACGATGCGTATATCTATTATATTCCAAGTGTCGTCATTGTTGAAATCATGGGACGTGATGCCGGCTGGCTGACTGCCGCCGCAAGCCTTGCGCGGACAGATTACAGTCCGGCGCCGCACCTGATTTACCTGCCGGAGGTGGATTTTGACAAGGAACAGTTCATTTTGGATATACAGGAAAAACTAAAAACAAACAGAACGGTGATTGTAGCAGTATCGGAAGGTATTCACGACAAAAATGGCAATTATATCAGTGCAACTGATGCTGCGGCAGATAAATTCGGTCATATGCAGCTTAGCGGAACAGGTCATGCTTTGGAATGTCTTGTCAAAGAAAAGCTCGGAATCAAAGTCCGTTCCATTGAATTAAATGTATTGCAGCGCTGTGCTGCCCATATCGCCTCAAGGACAGACATCAACGAATCATTTGCATTGGGACAAGCGGCTGTAAAATACGCAGCATCCGGTATGACGGGGATTATGGCGGCAATCAACAGAATATCCAACAACCCATACCAATGGTGCATAGAACCAACGGATGTAAACAATGTTGCCAATAAGGCAAAATCCATTCCGCCGGAATGGATAACAAAAGAAAAGAATGATATAACACCTGAGATGGAAGCCTATCTGAGGCCGCTCATCATTGGAGAGGTTTCTCTGCAATATAAAGATGGTCTGCCGCTTTATCTTCCAATCAGCCATCTGATATAGAACACCACAATATTTTCTTCAATCTATAAAGGAAAATGAAAAAGACTGCCCGGACTAAGATTGTGCTTTACAATCTCATAAAATCCGGTCAGTCTTTTTCGTTCGATTTTTCTATTATTGAAGGTTCGTATAACCTATCAGCATTGTATCAACTGCCATCGCGGCTTCTCTGCCTTCTCTGATTGCCCATACAACAAGCGACTGTCCTCTGTGCATATCCCCTGCGGTAAATACTTTTGAAACATTTGTGGAGTAGGAATTCGGACATGGTGTTTTTACATTTGTCCGCTCATTCAGCTCTACACCAAAACTTTCCGCAACATAGGTCTGGCATCCGAGAAATCCTGCTGCAATAAGAACTACGTCACATTCTATCATGTATTCGCTATCAGGAACTTCCGTCATATTCATACGTCCCGTTTTCTCATCTTTAACCCATGCAAGTTTTACACATTTTGCAGCCGTTACATTTCCTTCTTTATCTTTGACAAACTCCTTTACCGTTGTCTCATAGATACGAGGGTCCTGTCCGTATACTGCGATTGCCTCCTGCTGACCATAATCCGTCTTGCAGATTTTCGGCCACTCCGGCCACGGATTATTTGCAGCTCTTTCATCCGGAAGCTTCGGCATCATCTCAAGCTGTATCACATTGGCAGCACCTTCTCTTACCGCCGTACCAACGCAGTCATTTCCCGTATCACCGCCGCCAATTACCAATACCTTCTTATCCTTACAGCTTACATGCTGTTTATCTGCAAATCCTGAGTTGAGCAAACTCTTTGTCGTTGTCTTAAGAAAATCTACTGCAAAATAAATTCCCTTTGCCTCTCTGCCCGGAACTTTGATATCTCTTGGATTCGATGCACCGCATGCAAGAACAACCGCATCATATTCATTCAGAATTTCTTCTGCTTTTACATATTTCTGTTCCTTATTTTTCAGATATCCATTCATCTGGTCATCTTTTGCACAGCTTGCTTTTGCTGTATTTCTTCCTGTAGCAACCTCTGTATTTAAAACAAACTTTATTCCGCGCTTCTTCATGTAATCAATTTTTCTGTCAATCACATGCTTTTCAAGCTTCATATTTGGAATTCCATACATCAGAAGTCCGCCCGGTCTGTCACTTCTTTCATATACCGTAACATCATGACCCCTTGAATTCAACTGGTCAGCAGCAGCAAGACCTGAAGGTCCTGAACCGATAACGGCAACCTTCTTTCCTGTATGTCCTTTTGGCGGCTGGTCATTTACATAGCCTTTTGCATAAGCATTTTCAATAATCGCCATTTCATTTTCCCGGACAGATACAGGCTCACCATTGATATTACAGGTACATGCTTTCTCACACAGAGCAGGACATACCCGGCTTGTAAATTCCGGAAAATTATTGGTCTTGCTCAATCTGAAATATGCATGTTCCCAATTATCATTATAAAGCATATCATTCCATTCCGGAATCAGATTGTTCAGCGGACAGCCTGATGCCATACCACCTATCAACATACCGGACTGACAGAACGGTACGCCGCAGTCCATACATCTTGCAGCCTGTATCTTCTGCTCTTCTGCGCTTAAAGGTATATGGAATTCATTAAAGTTTTTAATTCTTTCTTCTGGAGCTATCTCTGTGCTTGTTTCTCTTTCATAATCCAAAAATCCAGTTGGTTTTCCCATTATTTCTGCCTCCTTAACCCTTAACCTTATAGAAAGCTTCTATCGCTGCCTGTTCGCTGCTCAAGCCCTTTTCTTCTAATGCTACAATCGTATTCATCATCTTCTTGTAATCTCTCGGAATGATTTTCTTAAACTTCGGAAGATACTCGCTGAAGTTATCAAGAATCTCTTTTCCCCGCTCAGAGTTCGTATAATTCACATGCTCAATAATCAACTGCTTCAGCTCACTGACTTCATACTTATCCGAAACTGCCTCAATAGAAATCATCTCTTTATTCAGTCTCTTGTATAAATCGTTTTCCATATCAAGCACATAGGCGATACCGCCGCTCATACCGGCTGCAAAATTCTTGCCTGTTCGTCCGAGAACCACCACTTTACCTCCGGTCATGTATTCGCATCCATGGTCGCCAACGCCCTCAACAACTGCTGTAGCGCCGGAATTTCTGACTGCAAACCGCTCTCCTGCCACGCCGTTGATAAATGCTTTACCACTTGTAGCGCCATATAATGCCACATTACCAATAATGATATTCTCTTCTGCTTTATATCGTGCTGACTTCGGCGGATATACTATCAATTTACCGCCGGACAAGCCTTTTCCAAAGTAATCGTTGCTGTCTCCTACGAGTTCAAGCGTCAGTCCCTTTGGTACAAATGCGCCAAAGCTCTGTCCGCCTGCACCATTACATTTTACCAGATAGGTGTCATCTTCTAAAGTCTCACCATACCGTTTTGTAATTTCAGAGCCAAATATCGTTCCAACCGAACGGTCTGTATTTACAACATCGATTTCGATACTCTTCTTCTGTTTCTTATCCAGTGCCGGGCCCATCTTCTTCAACAAAATTCTCATATCAATGGTCTGTTCCAAATTGAAATCATACGGCTGTTTTTCGCTGTATTTGATTTTATTCTGCGGCATATCCATATATGGATTGTTGATAATTCTATCCAAAATAACATTTCTTTCATCAGCTCTGTCACTGCTTACCAGCAGGTCTGAACGTCCTACCAGCTCATCAACCGTACGGACACCCAGCTTACTCATATATTCACGAAGTTCCTCTGCGATAAACAGCATAAAGTTCTTTACATATTCCGGCTTTCCTTTAAAACGCTTGCGAAGCTCCGGATTTTGTGTTGCAATACCAACCGGACATGTATCCAAATTGCAAACCCTCATCATGACACATCCCATTGTTACAAGCGGTGCTGTTGCAAATCCAAATTCCTCTGCACCAAGCATGGCAGCAATTGCAACATCTCTTCCTGTCATCAGCTTACCATCGGTTTCAAGAATCACTTTATTTCTCAAATCATTCATAATGAGCGTCTGATGTGTCTCTGCAAGACCAAGCTCCCACGGAAGTCCCGCGTAATGGATTGAATTGTTTGGCGCTGCACCGGTACCGCCGTCATATCCCGATACCAATATAACCTGCGCACCCGCTTTTGCAACACCTGCCGCTACAGTACCGACACCTGCCTCTGATACCAGTTTCACTGATATTCTGGCATCTCTGTTCGCATTCTTACAATCGTATATCAGCTGTGCCAAATCCTCGATAGAATAGATGTCATGATGCGGTGGTGGTGAAATCAGGCTTACACCAGGCGTTGAAAGTCTGGTCTTGGCAATCCACGGATAGACTTTTCCACCAGGAAGATGTCCGCCTTCGCCCGGTTTTGCGCCCTGTGCCATCTTAATCTGTATCTCTTTTGCACTGACAAGATATCTTGATGTTACACCAAATCTTCCTGATGCGACCTGCTTGATTGCAGAGCATCTGTTCTTGCCATCCTTTCCTATCGTAAGTCTTTCGATTGATTCTCCGCCTTCACCGGAATTAGACTTTCCGCCTAATTCATTCATGGCAATCGCCATACATTCATGTGCTTCCTGCGATATCGAGCCATAGCTCATAGCACCCGTCTTAAACCGCTTTACAATCGAAGCAGCAGATTCTACCTCCTCAATTGGTACAGGCGTCTTGGCATATTTAAAGTCCATCAGCCCTCTCAGATGGAATGGCTTCTCCTCATCATGAAGTGCCGCTGTATATTGTTTAAACAGATTATAATCGCCAAGCTTTGTAGACTGCTGAAGCAGATGTATCGTCTGCGGATTATAAAGATGTTCTTCCTTTCCGCTTCTGAACTTATGAGCGCCAATGCTCTTTAATGCAAGATTGGTATCCAGTCCCAACGGGTCAAATGCGGATGAATGAAGGTCATCCACCGTTTTCTCAAGCTCGGCTATTCCCGAACCGCCCACACGACTGACTGTATTGGTAAAATATTTGTCAACAACCTCTTTTGACAAACCAATACATTCAAATATCTGCGAGCCCATATAGGACTGAATTGTCGATACACCCATCTTCGAGGCAATCTTAACAATTCCATGACAGACTGCGCTGTTATAATCATCTACCGCAGCCGTAAAATCCTTATTGAGCAGATGGGAGTCAACCATCTGTTTAATGGTTTCAATAGCCAGATATGGATTGACTGCACATGCGCCATAACCTAAAAGTGTTGCAAAATGATGCACATTTCTAGGATCAGCGCTTTCCAGGATAATCGCTACCGAAGTTCTCTTCTTTGTTCTGACAAGATGCTTCTGCATAGCAGATACCGCAAGAAGTGACGGAATTGCAACATGATTTTCATCCACGCCCCGGTCTGACAAAATCAAAATGTTGACGCCATCTCTGTACAATTTATCCGCTTCTATAAATAATCTGTCAAGCGCTTTCTCCATAGAAGTATTCTTATAATATAAAATCGGAAGTGTTGCAACCTTCAGACCTTCAACCTTCATATTCTTAATCTTGATAATATCTGTATTGGTAAGTATCGGATTGTTTATCTTAAGAACATGGCAGTTCTCCGGCTTTTCCTCTAATATATTTCCATCTTTTCCAAGATATACGGATGTTGATGTAACTATTTCTTCCCTGATTGCATCAATCGGCGGATTTGTAACCTGTGCAAATAACTGTTTGAAGAAATTGAACAACGGTTTATGGCTGTTTGACAAAACGGCAAGCGGTGTATCTGTACCCATCGCATTGATGGCTTCTGAACCATTTGCTGCCATCGGATATATCGTGTTTTTAAAATCTTCAAATGTATATCCAAATGCCTTTTGCAGCCTTGCCCTTTCTTCATCTGTATATTCCTGAACGCGTACATTTGGTATCTTAAGGTCTGACAGTTTCACAAGATTGCTGTCAAGCCATTCACCATATGGCTTTGCAAGCGCATATTTCTCTTTTATCTCATCATCAGAAATCAGTCTGCCGTTTACAGTATCTACTAAAAGCATCCGTCCCGGTCTTAATCTGTCCTTTTTTACAATCTTGGATGCATCAACTTCCAGAACACCTACTTCTGAAGAAAGAATAAGGTAATCATCATCTGTAATATAGTATCTTGACGGTCTGAGTCCGTTTCTGTCAAGAACAGCGCCCATAACATCTCCATCTGTAAATAATATCGAAGCAGGTCCATCCCACGGTTCCATCATCGTTGCATAATACTGATAGAAATCTTTCTTCTCCTGACTCATAAATCGGTCATTTTCCCACGGTTCCGGTATCGTAATCATAACAGCAAGCGGAAGCGGCATTCCATTTAAAACAAGGAATTCCAAACAGTTATCGAGTCTTGCAGAGTCAGAACCGTCAGGGTCGAGTACAGGCATCACCTTATACATCTCATCCTGCATAATCGTAGACTCCATCGTTTCTTCTCTTGCTATCATCTTATCTTCATTTCCACGAATGGTGTTAATCTCACCATTATGACAGAGGTATCTGTATGGATGCGCTCTAAGCCATGACGGTGTTGTATTTGTTGAAAATCTTGAATGAACCAGACCAATTGCTGATTCATAATCAGGGTCCTGCAAATCGTTATAGAATAGTCGAAGCTCTCCAACTAAAAACATACCCTTATATACGATTGTTTTACTTGAAAGTGACGGTACATAAGTATCATCATTACTTTCTTCAAATATCCTTCTTACAAAATAAAGCTTTCTGTCAAAATCAAGTCCTGCCTTACAGGATGCAGGTCTTTTGATAAACGCCTGCATGATACAAGGCATTACATCAACTGCTTTCTTACCAAGAATCCCAGGTGTCGTAGGGACTTCGCGCCAGCAGAGGAAATCCAGGCCTTCCTTTTCTACAATAACCTCAAACATCTTCATAGCCTGTTTTCTTGCCAGTTCCTGCTGCGGGAAGAAAAACATACCCACGCCATAATCTCTTTCATTTCCAAGCTCATAGCCGAGCGCTTTTACTGCTTTCTTAAAGAATTTATGAGATATCTGCAATAATATTCCAACACCGTCTCCAGTCTTTCCTTCTGCGTCTTTTCCTGCTCTGTGTTCAAGATTTTCTACAATCTTCAAAGCATTATTTACGGTTTCATGTGTTTTGATACCTTTAATATTGACAACTGCACCAATACCGCAATTATCATGTTCAAAGCGCTTATCATATAAACCCTGCTTCAACTCTGATTTGTTTTCCATCCTATATCCGCCTTTCTTTTATGTTTTTTCAACAAAAACGTCATTTTAACTTTGTTTTCTCAACTCTGATTTGTATATTACTATATTTAATCCAGTTTGTAAACAACTTTTTTCTGCAAATTGTCTGATAGTTTGTCAATTTATTTTTATTGGCAATTATTGTATATATTTATTGTTAAATTGTTTATAAATTGAATATATTTTCATATGAAAAACAAAAAACGGGAAGCATGACAGACGCCTGATTTTATCCATCTGTCATACTTCCCATTTTTCATTTTTTTGAAATGCTTTTACTTTTCAATATAACCGCATATTACTCATTAATCAACATTCCTTCCGGCGGTTCAGTAATTGTTTTGATATCATCCGGAGTCTTTTTCTCACTCGCCTTATTTCCGCCATCCGGCAACACAACTTTATTTGCCGCAATTCCTGTTTCCGACTTAATCTCACTGCTAATCTTCAAAACATCATCAGACATTTTATAATCTGCCCCGGCATAAAGGAATTCATGAAGCGCCGCTACATTACTTTCCAAGTCTGCTGCTACAAGCACATTTCCTTTATTATTCAGATTAATGCCATTATAAGCAAATGGAAAACCAGTTTCCGCTACAATTTTATATTGGCTTATGTCTTCTGCAAGGGACAATGCAGTTTCTTTCGTTATGCTTGTTGAGATGCAGTCAAATGAAATGTCTACCAAAGCACCGATTGAAGATATATCCAAATTCATGATTTTATCTGCAATCTGCAAAAGAACCTTTCTCTGTCTCTCTGTTCTGGCTATATCACCGGAATCTGTACTTCTTATGCGTGTGTATGCCACAGCCTGCTGTCCATTCAGCGTATGTTTTCCTTTCTCATAAATACCCTCGGAAAATACGCCCGATATTCTGATTTGCTCTGCAAGATTTTTATTCAGGTTATCAATTTCGTTATCTGCTATATCAATTTCAATACCGCCCAGTGCATCTATAATGTCTGATAAAGCGCCAAAATCGACTGTGATATAATCTGTAATATACAAATCAAGATTTTTATTCAGGGTATTAACAGACTCCAACGCACCGCCTAACTGGTATGCGTAATTGATTTTATGCGTACCTGCTCCATCTCCCTGTATATCAAGAAGCGTATCCCTATATATAGAAACAAGGCGTACTTCCTTTGTCTCTTCATTGATGCTGACAAGAATAATCGAATCGCTGTTAGAGCCTTTTCCGGTATTTCCTTCTCTGGAATCTACACCATAAAGCACTATCGTCTTATATCCTCTGACGTGTTCTTCTACTCCATCATTAACCAGCAAATCTTCCTTATTAATCTGATTAATATCGATGCCTTTTCCATTCAGTTTCTTTAGATTTACAATATAGCATATGGTCAGCACGATAAATGTGACCAAAAACAGGCCAAATGCAATGCCCCATTTTATATTAGAAGGAATGCTCTTCGGTTCAGGCATTTTTTCATCAAGTATCTGCTCCCTGAAAAACTTCGCACCGTCAGACTCCTCATCTGCTTCTTCCTCTTCTTCAAAGTCCTCTTCTTTACTATATCCGCCAAACTCCTCATATATCCCCGCATTGGGTGCATCTTCTTCAGAAACAGTATCGTATTTGCCTGATTCAATCGAAGCTTCCAATTCTTCAAGCTCTTCCTGATTCAGTATCTCTGCAGTATCTGACTCTGATGCAGATATTGTCGTGTTATCCGGCTCATCCGGTATCACAGACTCATCCGACGCATCATATGCCTTCTCCTGTTTTCTTTCCTGTATCGTATCATCCTTTTTCCTGCTTTTTATTTTAGCTTCTGAATGATGCTTTTCCTGTCTCTTCTTCCTTGCAAATGCAAACAAATCAAATACACCATCTTCTTCAAGATAGTCGTCGTCATCATCGATATCGTCTACATCCTCTTCATATAAGTCTTTCCTGTTATCTTTTTGTTCAGACTTTTTTTCTGTCTCTTCAGATACCTGTGCATGTCTTTTGGAGGATGCCTTACGTTCTATACCACCTACGCCAATCTCATTCAGTACCGACTCCAGTTCATCTGCATGTCTTTTAGAGACTTCTTTCTTAATATCCATGTCATCATCACCATCAGATGTCAGCTCTATATTTCTTTTTAAAATCTGTTCTCTTTTTCCTGAAAGAATCTGGGTATGTTTCGCCTTTTTCTTATCCATACGGAACTTTCCTCTCTACATCGTCGCATCATGAACACGAAACCTGTTTTCTCTTCGCTAAGTGTTCACATTATCTCTTAGGCAATTGCCTTTCCAGCCGACACATTTTTTTGCTCATTATATAATACATTAATTTTTAAGCTTTTACAACAACATTTCTTGATATTTGACACCTTAAATATTATTATTAATCATATCACTATCAAAGCAGAGGTTTACATAGATTTTAGTTGACACAATATTTTTTTGAAAGTATAGTTATGATATGTATGTAATTGGAGAATAAGATTATGAATGAAACAAATACCAGTCAAATTACACTGTCCGTTGTGATGCCGGCATATAACGAAGGCAGACAGATATGTGAAAATCTGCTTACCACCAGCAATATCCTATCAACATTTGTAAAAAGATATGAGATTATTGCTGTAGATGATGGCAGTCAGGATGATACGGCCGGACAAATCAAAGCCGCCGCTGCAAAAGATTCACATATTATCGCAACAGGATATTCCGATAATTGCGGCAAAGGTCATGCCATATCCTTCGGCATCGGCAAAGCAAGGGGGGCGTATATTGCGTTTCTTGACTCAGACTTAGAACTAAGTCCGGGTCTTTTAAAATCATATTTAAAAATTATGAAATCACAAAACAGCGATATTGTAATTGGCTCAAAGCAGCATCCAGAATCAAAACTTGACTATCCACTCACAAGAAAAATAATGAGTTACGGATACTATCTCATGCTGAAGCTGATGTTTCATCTTGACGTGCATGATACCCAGACAGGAATAAAGCTGTTTAGGTCATCTGTCATAAAGCCGATTGCGAAAAACCTTACTACAGACGGATATGCATTTGACATCGAGATTCTTGTAGCGGCGAACAGGCAGGGCTGCCATATAACCGAAGCCCCTATTGAGCTTCATTACAGTCGTGATGATGCAAACGACGGACGCAGAATAAAAATGAAGGATATCATCAAAGTGTTCCATGACACGATTGCAATCAAAAAGAAATACAAAAAATGATGAACAGTTACGATAAATCATCAGGAAACGAGGGTATATCAATGGATTATGAAAAAGCTTATAAAATACTTGAAAACTTCGGTCAGTTACATGTATTAAAGTATTATGACAGCCTTACGGAAAGCGAACAGAAAAACCTGCTTTCTCAGATTGGCGAAATTAATTTTGAAGTTATCAATTCTTTAAACAGACAGGAAACGGATGAGAAAAACATCAAACCGGTTTCTGCTCTCCAGCTTTCTGAAATATCAGAAAAAAAGGAGGAATATGAAGCGCTTGGCATAAAGGCTATTCAAAACGGAGCGCTCGCCCTGGTTCTTTTAGCAGGCGGTCAAGGCACAAGACTTGGCTACGCAGGTCCAAAAGGTACATTTAATGTCGGCATTACAAAGGATTTATTTATATTTGAACTGCTTATACAGCACACGCTTGATATCGTAAAGAAAACCGATACATGGATTCCTTTTTATATTATGACAAGCGACAAAAACAATGATGAAACGGTAGCGTTCTTTAAAGAACATCACTACTTTGGATATGATGCTTCCTATATCCATTTCTTTAAACAGGAAATGGTTCCTTCTGTTGATTTTAACGGAAAAATCTATATGGAAGATAAAGGACAGATTTGTCTGTCACCAAATGGAAACGGCGGTTGGTTCTCTTCTTTGTGCAAAGCCGGTTATCTGAAAGATATCCTTGATAATCAGGTAAAGTATATCAACGTATTTTCCGTTGATAATGTTTTACAGGGAATCGCCGACCCCGTATTCTTAGGTGCAATCCTTAAAGAGGGCTATGCGTCAGGCGGTAAGGTGGTTAAAAAAGCCAGTCCGGATGAACGTGTCGGCGTATTATGTACGAATAATGACAAACCTTATATTGTCGAATATTATGAGCTTACCGATGAAATGCGCGATGAACGGAATGCCGATGGCGAATACGCTTATAATTATGGTGTAACACTCAATTATATATTCCCTATCGACAAGCTTATCAGTACTATGGATACCGACATGCCGCTTCATATCGTCAAGAAAGCAATTCCATATCTGGATGAACATGGAGTGTATGTAAAGCCTTCCGAACCGAATGGATACAAATTTGAAACACTTGCCCTTGATATGATTACTTTTATGGGAACATGCCTTCCATTTGAAGTAGACAGGGAAAAAGAGTTTGCCCCAATAAAAAATGCTACAGGAGTTGACTCTATCGAAACTGCAAGACAGCTTTTAACAAAAAATGGCTATACCCTGTAAAGGATATAGCCATTTTTTGTACTCATAGCTCATTTTCTTTTCCAACAATAATCTTATCGATTGCTTCTCGCAGTATTTGCGACATAGAAACTTTCTTCTTTTTGGCATATCGATTTAATTTTTCATGTGTTTCGGAATCTATCCTGAGTCTTAATATTGTATCTTTTCTCTTATCCGTCGGTCTGCCCGGACTTCTTTTCTTATTATCTTCCATCAAAACTCCTATCTCATTCCTAATAAAAAGCATCTTCCGATTCATCAAGCCCTTCCGGCTTTTGATTGACAGGTGCAGGCGGTTTCTTATCCACTCTTATTGCTGTCGTCTGATTTGCATCTATCCCTTCTGTATTCTCCTTTTGGAATAGTATCTTAAATGTAAGAAGAATCAGCTTTATATCAAGCCATATGCTGTATTGCTCATAATATGTCAAATCAAGCTTCACCTTATCCCGCGGTGTTGTGTTGTACTTTCCATATACCTGTGCATAACCCGTAAGTCCTGCTTTCATCTTAAGCCTGTATTTGAACTCCGGCAGCGTTTCTTCGTAAAGTTTGGCAATCTCCGGCCGCTCCGGTCTTGGCCCTACCATAGACATCTCGCCTTTTAATATATTAAACAACTGTGGTAATTCATCAAAATGAAGCTTCCTTATAATCTTTCCGATTGGAGTAACTCTGTCATCATGTTTTTTTGCAAGCTGAGCACCATTCGCTTCAGAATCCATCCGCATACTTCTAAATTTGATAATCTTAAACACTTTACCATTCAAGGTCAACCTGTCCTGCTTATAGAATACCGGCCCTCTGTCATATAGTTTAATACAGGCAGCAATCACAATCATAAATGGTGACGCAAGTACAAGCAATATCACAGAGCATACAATATCAAGGATTCTCTTAAATATCATATCTTCACCTGTAAGTCCCTGATTTCTTGATAACAAAATCGGCGTATCAAACAAATGAATCGGCTCTGCGCCAAGTATAATAATATCTGACAGCTTCGGCACAACATAGGAACGCACAGAATGTTCAAAACAATATTTCACAAGTTCATTTCTGATATAAGCCTTTGTTTCACAAAGAATGACACCTTCATATTGTAAGATTTTCTCTTTAATCTTCTGTTCCCCTTCGCTTACATGAATTCTGTCTTCAATGATATACTTATCTTTTCTGGCATTTATTTTATCGATAAACTCTACAGGAGTTTTATATCCGTATACCAGAAGCAAATGTCTGGGCGGATAAAATGTTGCATATAAAAATCTGCACGCAAATACCCAGATAACAATCACTAACATTTCAAAAAATGTAAGCCGTATCAGCATCAGTGGATTTACATAGTCACGACAGACGATACACAATTGCACATATGCCACGATATTGGAACATATCAGCGACAAAATCTGTGAATACAATACGTCAATAAGACGCAGAAATCCGACTCTGTAACCGCCATACAACTTGGTAAACAGAAATATGATTAGTCCATACATACCAATCACTGCCCAGTTACCTCTTCTGAAGAATGGCAGTTCGATTCCTATCGAGTAATATTGATACCACGTCAGGCCGAATAAATACATCTCCACAGCAAGCAATACAATACCTTCTGAAAATGTAATGATTCTTTTATAGGTATCTCTTTTTTTTATAGGTCTATTCTCTTCCATCGTATTATCCTTTTCTCATCACCCTGCATATCGCAAGCCAATCTCACGCAGGCTTACAGAAGCTCCTTCAATAACTTATTAACAGATGAAGGATCTGCCTTCCCCTTCATGGCCTTCATTACCTGTCCTACAAGAGCGCCAAGCGCTTTTTCTTTACCGCCGCGATAATCTTCTACTGCCTTCGGATTATTCCTGATGGCCTCCTCACAGGCTGTTTTTAAAGCGCCTTCATCATTTACGGTTGCAAGACCATGTTCTTTCACATAAACCTCCGGGTCTATATCATCCGTAAAAATTTTCTCGAAAACCTCTTTTGCAACAGTTCCGTTAATCACCTTATCATCAGCCAGTTTTATCAGCTTCGCAAAATTTTCCGCGCTAAAAGCAAGCGCATCGGCATCCATCTGATGTTCTTTCATCAACCGCATGGTTTCTACCATTAGCCAGTTTGATACCTTCTTCGGATTTGCGCCAAGCGCTATGGTCTCCTCAAATAAATCAGCCATCCTCTTAGTATTCGTAATAATATCGATATCATAATCCGGAAGCTCATACTCTTCTTTATATCGGAGCTTCTTCTCATCCCTGAATTCAGGCTGCGCTGCCTTGATTTCTTCAAGCCACTCATCACTGATATGGATTGGAACAAGGTCCGGGTCAGGAAAATATCTGTAGTCCTGTGCATCTTCTTTGGAACGCATCGCATATGAATATTCTTTTGTGTCATCCCATCTTCTTGTTTCCTGAATAACAGGCTCACCGGACTCGATTAAATCAATCTGACGTTCCCGTTCATTCTCAATTGCTCTTGCGATTGCTTTAAATGAATTCAGGTTCTTTGTCTCTGTTCTTGTTCCGAATGTTTCCGAACCAACCTCTCTTACTGACAGGTTTACATCTGCTCTCATAGAACCCTCATTCAACTTACAGTCTGATGCGCCAAGATATTGTATGATAAGTCTTAACTTCTCAAGATAAGCGATAACCTCTTCTGCGGAACGCATATCCGGTTCAGATACAATCTCTATCAACGGTACACCGGAACGGTTAAAGTCTACAAGAGAACTGTCTGTATATGGATCATGTACCAGTTTACCGGCATCTTCCTCCATATGTATCTCATGTATTCTTACAAATTTCTTTTTACCCTCTGCTTCTATCTCGACCTTGCCGTCACGACATATTGGATAATATAGCTGTGATATCTGATAGTTCTGCGGGTTATCGGGATAAAAATAATTCTTTCTGTCAAATTTGCAGTTTCTTGTTATGGTACAGTTTGTAGCAAGTCCGACTGCCACCGCCTTTTCCACAACACCTTTATTTAAAACAGGAAGTGAACCGGGCATACCTGTACATACAGGGCAGGTATGTGTATTTGGCGCACCGCCAAACGCTGTACTGCATCCGCAGAATATTTTTGTCTTTGTAGCCAGTTCAACATGAACTTCCAGTCCTATCACTGTCTCATATGCTTTACTCATATATTACAGCCCCCTTTCACTTACACCGGCAGGTCTCTTATATTCCTTTGTCTGCTCAAATGCATATGCTGCTCTTATAATTGTTTTTTCATGAAAGGCGTCGCCGACCATCTGAAGTCCTATCGGCATCCCATCGCTGTCATATCCGCAAGGCAGCGATATACCCGGAAGTCCTGCCAGATTGACAGGAACTGTATAGACATCACCTAAATACATCTTTATCGGATCACTCAAAGACGCTCCCATATCCAATGCCGTAGTCGGCGCAACCGGTCCCATAATAACATCATACTTTTCAAACGCCTTATCATATGCCTGCTTAATCAGTGCCTTTACCTTAAGCGCTTTTACATAGTATGCGTCATAATAACCGGAACTAAGCACAAAAGAACCAAGCATAATTCTTCTCTTTACTTCCGCGCCGAAGCCTTCTGAACGGCTCTTCTTATACATATTGTGAAGGTCTGTATATTGTTCTGTCCGATATCCGTATTTCACACCGTCAAATCGTTCAAGATTTGAACTTGCTTCCGCAGAAGCAATAATATAATATGCAGGAATGGCATATTCCACCATACCGAGGTCAAATTCCTCGACAATAGCGCCTTTGCTCTTTAATACCTCTGCTGCCTTATAAACCGCATCTTTTATCTCGCTGTCAAGACCTTCTGTAAAGTAATCTCTTGGAAGTCCAATCTTCATCCCCTTTACATCATCAACAAGCGCGGTTGTAAAATCATTGTCTGTTCTGTTTACAGATGTAGAGTCTTTTTTGTCATATTGTGATATTGCTTCAAGAATCGTTGCGCAGTCTGTTACATCCTTTGCAATCGGGCCTATCTGGTCAAGTGATGAACCATATGCGATAAGTCCGTATCTTGATACTCTTCCATATGTCGGCTTGATACCTGTAACACCACAGAATGAAGCAGGCTGCCTTATAGAGCCGCCCGTATCCGAACCCAGCGCACAAGGAACTTCCTCGGCGGCAACTGCCGCTGCCGAACCACCTGATGAACCGCCCGGCACTTTCGTAATATCCCACGGATTTTTTGTCTCGCCATAATAAGAAGTTTCGGTTGTACTTCCCATTGCAAACTCATCCATATTGGTCTTACCGATAATAACAGCGCCTGCTTCCATCAGTTTCAAAACAGCTTCTGCCGTATAGGTCGGAACAAAATCAGATAATATCTTTGATGAACAACTGGTTAAAATTCCCTCCTGACACATATTATCTTTGATTGCGATTGGCACACCTGCAAGCGGGCCTGTAAGTTCCCCGGCATCGATTTTCTTCTGAACTTCGATAGCCTGCTTTAATGCACCCTCTCTGTCAACTGTAACAAAACAATTATATTCTTTATCATATTGTTCAATTGCATCAAGACATGCCGTTACTGCCTCAATAACGCTTATTTCTTTTGCCTTAATCTTCCTGCCTATTTCGGCGGCAGTCATCCCTGTTATATTCATCTTATCCGCCTCCCTAGTCAAATGTCTTAGGCACCTTATAGCAGCCATCTTTTTGCTCCGGTGCATTCTTAAGAAGATTTTCCCTGTCGTCTCCGTTTGTAACTACATCTTCGCGGAACACATTATTATATGGAAACGTATGACTCATAGCAGTAACATTTTCCGTATCAAGTTCATTTAACTTACTTACATAATCAAGCATTTCCGACATATCTTTTTTTGCCTGAAGCTTTTCCTCGTCTGAGAGTTCAAGCTTTGCCAAAATACCTACATAATCGATTGTCTCGTCTGTAATTATCATGACCTATTCTCCTGTTTTTTATTAGTTTATTATAGGCAATTGCAAAACAAACTATTTTTATGTTGTTACTTCCATGCGTTTCGCAATTATCTAATTCATTTATTAATGTAGTGACAAATTAAATACTGTTAGATATTAGCACATTAGGTATTTATTTGCAAGTAGCCGGCTATTCTGGCAGAATTATCATCATCTACATATTTGAAATATCTGTTATACATATTGTCATATTCAGCTTTTAATTTGAAATTCGTATTTGCATATCCGTCAACAATTCGTATCAGCTTATGAATATCCGTTACCCGGTCACCAAATAATTCTGTCTTCATATCCATATAACTTCCCTGCGACTCCGTATACCGGTCTAAATCAAACTGGTAAAAAGTTACCGGCTTATGCTGATAAAAGACATCCCATGATACGGAGGAATAGTCAGTAATCAGCATCTTACAGCGCATAATAAGCTGATTCAACGGTTCTTCACCGAATTGCACGATACGGATTCTTCGATTATCCACATCAAAATCTTTGATATAATTTCTGAATTTTGGATGGATATAGAAACACAGTTGAAGATTTCTTTTCTCAAGAAGCACCATCAGCTCCTTCGAGCCCAGCAGTTCGCTATACCTTTTGAAATACTCACTGTTTACAAAGGTTTCATCATCAACTTCTTCCAGCCAGTTCCGCCATGTCGGCATCAAAAGCAGCATGTTGTAATCAATACTGCCGGGAATAATGGTATCTGACTTATCGGAAAGCACATCCCATCTGGCAAGCCCCGTAACCGCAATCTCATCATCACGATATCCAAAGTTTTCCCGCACAATCTCCTTTTCGTAATCGGATGAAACGATAAATAAATTACACTCTCCGACCTGACCTTTTCCGTAAATATGTTCCACTCTTTTCAGTCCAAGCACGCCATGCTGAAGAAATATCAGCGGTATTTTTCTTACCATATGGGAAATCAGGCTCATTCTCATACGCCATGCATACAGATGCTTTCTTGTATCCGTACTGACAAGCTGCTTCGCACCTAACATATATAATTTATGTTTTAACGACATAAATGGTATCACGTTCTTCTCATATGGTATCAGCATCTCCTTATCTTTAGATGCCTTATCGATTATATAATATATATGACAGGAACGCTTTTTCTCTAATTCATTATCCATACAATATTTAAAGAAATAAAAGCCATTGTCTTCTGCCATCTGACAGAATTTCTCATACACAAGAACGATATTTTTCCTTTTGATAAAAGGGCTCAAAATAAAATATAAAAGCAGCACAAAGCCCTCCCTGATACGAAAGCCAAGCGTATCCTGCGGCGTATATTCCCTGTACTGGAATGCAATATTTTTCTCAGGTGTAATATAGGGATGCATAAACATGCCCGTTTCTTTATTCCTGTACTTACCGTCATATAATGGAAAACGGATAAGATTTTTAAGACTTCCAACCGCTACCGGTTCCTCTCCATCATCAGTCTGTGCATATAAATCCCAATAAATAACCTTTAAATCAATATCAGAAAGCACTAGGTCTGCACGCCATGCCATCTGCCCTTTATTCTGAATGGCAAATGCATACTCGCACCGGTCTTTTTCCAGCTTATTCCGATACCGCAGGACAAGAGCGTTTAGCGGCTTATCCCCTTTTATCTTAATCTTTAGTGTTTTTTTCCAAAAACGGATTCCTGTTAAAGAAAACATATTCTCCCCTATCTGATTGCTTTTTCAAATTCTTCAAATGCCTGTCTGTTATATTCTCTGCTGTCAAAAGTATAAGAAGGAACGCCGCCTTCCATATAGGCAGAAAGCGCCTGTGCAATCCTGTCCTTATCCATGCCGCATATCAACTGTCCATTTTCTATCAGGCAGTCCTTCGCTGTAGAAAAATTGCTCATGATAATGGGCAGATTTAAAGTTCTTGCTTCCAAAATAACCATCGGCTGTCCTTCATGAAGCGAAGGCAGTATAAAGCATTGGCACTTGCTCATAATGGCGAATGGATTTGCCACATTTCCTGTCAGAATCACTTTATCCGTCAGATTATGCTCCGCTATATAAGCAGCAAGCTGATTTCTGAATGGCCCGTCCCCTAAAATATACAGCCTTGTATGCTCATATTCTTTAGAGAAATCTTCAAATGCCTTTATCAGCTCCATCTGGTTTTTCTCTACTGACATCCTGCCTATATTGACGAAGTTCGTATATGTGCTGTCTATCTGAATACCGGCTTCTGCAAGCGCCTTATCCGCATCTTCCAGACACTTCTCAATCCGATTTGCATCAATCATATTTCTTACATATCGATAGCTGTCATTTCCGCCTATCTGCTTTTTATTAATTTCCATAACGCTTCTGCTGCAAGCTACCACATGGTCATATTCAGGATATGTTCCAAACACAATATCCAGGCGCTTTTTATTCGGTTTCTTTCCATTTACCACCTTATTCCGGTCTGCTGCCATATCATTATGCTGCCATATGGATTTAATCCCTGACGGAGCATTTGCCGCTACCATCGAAAATAACGGCGAATATCCTACAAAATCAATCACATAGTCAAAAGTGGTCTGTCCGAACATCCGCTTATACTCCTTTGCCGCGATATCCGACAAATATCTTTTGTGCTGCTGATAACCACAGAGAAGCCCTTTTACAAAATGCAGATTATCGCCGACAGAACCCAATGCCGCTATCGTATGGACAAGCACACGCACCTCTTTCGGAATCGAAAGAAGCCGTTCGTTATCTGCTTCACTGACAGGCTGATAAACATAAAGTGTTACATCGTACTTTTCATAGTCCATATTCTGAAGCAGCGAAAGCATACTGTATGTGATACCATATGCGCGAAGTGAGCCTAAGAAAAACAAAATCTTTTTTCTTCCGGATTTCTTCGTATGGTTCATACCATTTATATCGTCGTATTTTTTATTCAATATAATATCTAATATCCTGCCGCAGACTTTTCCGTCATCCTTTGGTGCCGCCCATGCTCTTATTTCATCATAATGCGCCTGACCTTCTCTGCCGATATCGTCTATTTTATTTATCCACACTGCAAGCTCTTCTTTGGAAGATGTCATCGGTCCCGGAAGCTTCGCTTCCAAATTTTCAATTCCTCTGTACCTGTTATATTCTTCGATATCATCACAGTAAAAAAGTACAGGTCTTCCTGTAACGATAAAATCATAAAATATGCTTGAATAATCAGATACCAATATATCCATAACGGACAATATCTCATTTGTATCGATTGATGACGGAACAATATAATTGATATCCGCGCTTTTTTCCGCCCATTTCCGATAGACTGCCACATGCGGTTTTATCAGAAGCTGATATTTGTCCGTATCGATATGGCTGTTCATATAATCATGGAACGCTACATAATCCTCTATGCTTCCTTCAGGATTATTCCATATCGTACCACGCCACGTTGGCGCATATAAAATAAGCTTCTTGTTGTCTTCTATCGCAACGCCATTCTTACGAAGCCTGTCAATCACATCCTGCCTGTCTGCCAAAAACAATCGGTCGCAGCGCGCCTGTCCTTCTTCTAATATCACGCCGCCATATATGTCTTTCATCTTATATGCCTCATTATACATCTCTGTATGATGTGCATTCGGTGACAGCAGATAATCCGCCTGCATAAAATTTCTAACGGTATTTGCCGAGTCTATAATCCCATCCGGTGTATCATATCCCATCTTCTTAAGAGGGATTCCATGCCATGTATTAATATAAGTCTGGCCTTCACGCTTTCTGAAATACTGTGGAAAAGTAACGTTGTTGATTACATACTCTGCGGTTGCAAGATAATGATTATAGGAAGCGGATTTATATTTTACAAGTTCAACATCTGCGTTCAGGTGCAGCTCCTCCATGATTTTCTTTCCTGCCGCCATATCAGAAACTGCCCATACATGATGAAACTGCCCATACCTGTCTTCATCCCTGATAAGTTCGCGAAATAACGCATACGGTCCGCATGATATTGTCTGTCCAAAAAATGCTTCATATAAGATAACACCTTTTTTTATCGGTTTACAGACAGCCTTAAAATATGGATTTGTCATTCTGTATATCTGTTTTAACTTTTCTTTCATCAATTCATAATCCTGTCCAGTAACATCTTTGTACTATTTCCATCATTATATTTATTTACTGTTTTATTAATCTCCCGGCGTTTTTCTGCATAATCATCTCTTCCGCAAATAACAGCCTGTATAAATTCCATTAAATCATCATCTGTTTTTATATTCATACCGGGCATCATCGCAAGTGGTTCGTCAAACACAAAACCTCTATCGCCTTCATACTGTTCCATATCACTCAGTACAAAACCGATTGGCCGGTCTAACATCATATAATCAAAATACACCGAAGAATAATCTGTAATCAATGCATCCGCATTTCGCAAATATGCATATAAATCCTTCCCCATATGCTGAAACTCTTCATGGCTGTAAATCTCTATATTACTGAAGCGGTTCTCTGCCGGCACAACCTTCTGAAGCGGATGATGCTTCACAATGAGTCTTGTCCGATTCTCTTTTAGCCACTGATTCAGTGCTTCAATTTCTTTACCGTTTCTTTCAAAAATACTGATTGGATTGTCAGAATGGGGGCGTTCCTGATTACAGGTGTCCCTGTAGGTAGGCAGCCAGAATATCAGCTTTTCTGTTTCCTGCCGTATCTCTTTGTCCTCTTTCACATCTTGTCTGAATAATCTGTCGTTTCTCGGCTGTCCATTAACCAGTACCTGACTATCCGAACAGTTAAAGCTTTTTTTCATAATATCAGCAAAAAAATCAGACGTAGCAATAATATAGGTAAAATAATTATATGGAATTTGCTCTTTCCCATGCTCCATGTTGCCAATCCGTTTTAATGGCATTCCATGCCATACATTGACAACAATCTGATTTTTTGCAGGTTTAATGGGATATTTCCCAAAGCTGTAAAATGCATATTTTGCCTTTAAAAATCTGAATATACCTTTTTTTAATCCTACAAACTCTATATTTTCATATAAATCAGGATGTTCCTGCTTCTTTTTGTTATATTCTTCCCATTCATGAATTGCACAGACGATATGATATTTTTTATTATACCCATGTTCCAGCATATAATCATATACAGCCTTTACATTATCCCTGAAACCTAAATTGGAATAAAAAAATATCGTATTTTCGTCTTTCTGAACCAATCGATTCACAAGTGTAAGCGGTACGAAACAGCATCTTAGCAGTTCCCGTTTTGTTTCTTTTTTCATTTACGAAGTACCTTCTTGTAAAATATTTCCCTCATTTTATTGGGCATCATACCAACTACAGCATGGGGAACTGTAGATTCCAGGTATTCTATCTTATTTGTATATCCCATTTCATGAATTGTCTTTCTGTAATCAAGCATATGCTTCACATAAGCTCTGCCGCCGCGTCTTTTATACAAATCATCCCCGGCACGCATATACAGAATCGGTTCACTGATATTATATCCTTTTGCGCCATTTGCCAGCATACGAACCCACAAATAGTAATCTTCAAAATATGGAAAATCCTGATACCCGCCTGCCGCTTCTACTGAACTCTTTCTGAACATGACAGACGGATGATTAAACGGATTTCGCTTCTTTGAAAATGCCACAATTTCGTCATGCCTGTGGGGCAGTACCCTGTTTGCTATCGGATTTTCGATTGTTCCTTCAAATTCCGTTATTGCACCGCCTACGATATCGACTTCCATCAGCTCAAATATCTGAAGCTGTTTTTCAAACCGGTCTTCCATACAGATATCATCGCTGTCCATTCTTGCTACCAGTTCATTTCTGCAATGTTTCAGTCCCACATTAAGCGCCACGCCAAGACCTTTATTTTCATGAAGCCTCACAATATGAACCGCTTCATATGCTTTCTCATATTCTGCAAGTACATTATCCAACTCTTCTGTAAGCGGGCCGTCGCATACAATTACAAAGTCATCTGTCACTACGGTTTGATTGAACACGCTGTCGATACTCGACCTTAAGTAATCGCTTTTTTCTTTTTCATATACTGACATCAGCACTGAATATTTCTGATATTCCTTCATAATAACAGCCTGTCCCTCTTTTCCAAATTACTTATCATTTTTTAAGAAAACATTATTTTCCATTTGTAATAGTAGCATAATGAGGGGTGTTTCGCAATATTTATCATATCTTTACCGATTTTACCAACTAGCTGTACGATACCATCTGCTCCACAAGTTCTTCCCCTGCATACTTTAGCTTTAATGTAAAAAATGGTGCGTTCTCTTCAAGCAAATGAAAAAATACTTTATCACCTTCCCATAATGGGAGATTGTATACTTCTGATTTTGCAACCCACTCAAGCCTGCCTTCGGTACAGCCTTCCATAACACTTTTTACAAGTTCGCCTTCATATCCGGTAGCTGTATAAAGAAACATATACTCCGTCTGCCATCTGTCACTTATAAATGTGATAACACCTCTTAACCGATACTTTGTAAGGCGAAGTCCTGTCTCTTCCTGAACTTCTCTTAAAAGACATTCTTCAGGACTCTCATCCTTCTCAAAATGGCCGCCTACGCCAACCCATTTGTCCTTATTGATATCATTTTCTTTTTTTACCCTGTGCATCATTAAGTACTGGTCATCTTTTTCTATATAGCAAAGGGTTGTCAGATTGCTCTTGTCCATGTTTTTTCTCCCATCGTATATTGATTTTTATTATGTTTCATCCATCATTTTCTGATTTTTTAAAATATATGAGTGCTTTATATAACCCCATTATTGACTATGTACACATACTTTTCGTATTTTACGTCAATCGTTCCTGCCAGTTGTTCATATACTTCCCACGAAAAGTCCAGGCAGTAGAAATGTTTGTTTATATTGCAAACAGCTTTACAATAATCAAAAAAGAAGCTGTCTTGCTCTTGCTCTGCATGTGGTGGATTATCAGAAACTTTATAATAGGTGTCAATAAATCGGCGGATATATATATTTTCTGCTACATCTGAACGATTCAGGGTGCCGCCCATATCTGTCCCAAAGAATGTAAGGGGCGACCGTCTTCTGCTTCTGATTTCTTCTATTGTATTCAGATTATGATTTTCGTAAAATTCTCTGCTCATAAACTGTCTGTCAAGGAGCCATGTGAACAGATAAATAATTGGCATGGCTGCATAATCGTATATGCCATTTTTTTCTTCATCAGTAAGCTCCTCTATATGAATTCTGCCATGAATAGACATATATTCCAAAGCTGCCGCTTCCCATGTCTGTTTGGATTGATATGATGAAAATTTTTCTACTACTTGTTTAGGCTTTCTGTTATACTTTATTGAAATCGCCATACTGCCTGCAAATATCAATATAAATGCTGCAAAAAATAATAGCAAAACCGGCAATTTAATTTCATCATTGTTTAACGTAGCCACCAAAAACAATATAGCAACGCATAAATAAAAAGCTAACAATATTCCCATATATATTCCTACCTTCTTATCCAATCCCTATACCTCCCACTATACAAATTTTCCCTATTAAATTTAATTTGTTTGGGCAGTGTCAAAAGTGTACAAAAACTTACTGCTCCATCATAAATACTGTTTATGAATACGTTGTTCCGGTTTTATGTCAAACATATATAAAAATACCAGAAACAACCACTCCAATGGCTTCATAATCACATATATTACATCAGCGCGAACAGGTGTTGTAATATGTTTTGAAACCGGATATCCATATTTATCATAAAATCCTCGAATATACTTATGAACAGTTGGAAATTTCTCCTGAATATATTCTTCAAAAGCATTTGCAATACATAACTGCCTGTTTACAACAATTATCGCTCCATGTCTTTTGCCATATCGTAACGGTTTCACTACCTTTTGATGTCCGCCTGCCGCAACCGTACAAAGATAATGCCCCTGATACTCCGCAGGCGGTGGCGGAAGCTGCTTTGAAAATGTCCAGTCCGCCGTATCTGTAAAAGCTTTTATTGGCGCATCTATACCTTGTCTGAAAATAATAAATAAAATCTCCAATATTGCAATTATAAAAAACAGACAGATAAAAACAAGTATGGTATACTGTGAAAAACTATTTATTTTCTTATACAACCAGCTTATCTTTTTTCCGTTTTCTTCTTCACTAATTGACCTGTCTTTATATAATTCCACCTGCTGCTTAACCTGCCTGCGCACAGCAGCAACCGAAATGATAAAAATATTGGCATGGTAAACATATAACAGTGTGCCGATTCCATCAACATTTTTGCTAATCTGTACTGCAATTACAATCTGTATAATATTGAATATAAGCACAGAAGCTATCGACAATGCAGATACCAGCGGCGGAAGCTTATCAGCATTGACATTAAACAAAATTATCAGTCCGACAAATCCCAAAAGAACAGGGAATCCTATACTAAACCCATATTGTGAAGAAATACTGTAATGATGCTGCATAACATTAACCTGCTCATACCAATCCCCTGAAGTCTCAAATTGAAAAGAGTATAACATACTATAGCATAGCCCGCCGATAAAGATTGTAAGCCATGAAATAATTTTCTCCATTTTAGGCGTTTTTGCACATAAATTATAAATATTCCAAATCGTAAGTATTCCCGGAATTGCATATGCAATAATTGCAAAAACCAAAAATGTAAGAATATCATCCAAATATAATGATTCCATGTTACCTTTCCCCCGATACGTTCTTATTATTTATATGTATACAACTATATACAAAGTATATGATTTTATCAAGTAAAAGTAATCTTCTTCATATCAGATAAACCGGAGGATATCAAATACAGGCTTCAAAAAGTGGTCGCAGATTATTCTTTTAGTTAAATTTTTCCTGTTTTTCCGCAAATATGCGCTAATTTAGCGAGTTTTAGCGAATCTATTGACCTTTCCACATGTTTTGTTTTATGCTTTAATCACCGGCCGGAATATTTATAAAGGAGCTGACAATTGAATACAAACCTAAGAGAATATTTTCCTATAATCAGGACAAGGGATGAAATTTTAGCAGATATCACATCGAATTCTTTATTATCAAAGCAGTTCTGCTCCATGCCTCCCCAGTGGCAGGAAGAAATTCTTGATGCCTGTTCGGGAAATAAAGGTATCAAACTTCTCTATGATTCTTTTTTTAAGGAAATCATGAATCCTGAATATGCACCGGAGCGTCTTAATGAGCTTCTTACACTGATACTTGGGCGGAAGGTCGAAGTCGTCAGTGTCTTACAGAATGATTCATCACGCATAGCTGATGAAGCCTCCCTGCTCATCATGGATATCGTCGTCAAGCTTGAGGACAGAAGTATCGCCAACATTGAAGTCCAGAAAATCGGTTATAAATTTCTGGGGGAACAAGCGGCCTGTTATATATGCTGCAGTATTTTTATTTTATATCTCTTGACAATTTCCGTATTCACTATCAAAATAAAGGTATCACTAACGACCTTGATGCATGGATTCTGTTTTTGTCGTCGGACAAACCTACGGATATCATTAAACTTATAACAGAATACCCGAAGTTTAAGCCCATGTATCATGATATTTACAATATCTGCAGGAATATGGAGAATGTTATGGGATTATTTTCAGAAGAACTGGCTATACTCGACAGAAATACTGTAAAACTTATGGTAGAGGAAATGCAGGATGAGCTGGATGCTAAAAAAGAGGAACTGGATGACACTAAGATAAAGCTGAATGACACTAAGATAAAGCTTAGTGATGCTAAGGCTGCCATCATAGAAAAAGATTTGAAACTGGACAATGCAAATGCAGAAATAGCAGAACTTAAACAGAAAATCGCAGAAATGTCTGCCGGCAGGCAATAATACAGATATCAGTATAAAATATGGTATTTCTTCTATGATAATGATGGGCGGAAAGTCTTAAAATACAGGCTTTCCGCCTTTGTCTTATGTATCGTGCGTACTTTCAAAATCTACCGGATTTTGCGTCATACTATTATAAAATCTACCGTATACATTATATTATACAATTATTTAAGATTCCCTTTTTTTATATTCTCCTTAATAATCCTATCGGTAACTTCGTACAGAACTTCTGAACCAAGTTTCGTTTTTCTCTGTCTTCCATATACCTGAGAAGCGGTTACTCCATGTTCCCGCCAGTCGCCGCCTTGATTGCTGTGATTTAACATAAGCGGCTGAAGATTGTCCATTGCATGGGCAAACCTTGCTTCAGCAGTATCATTCTCTTCAAATTCATCAAACAGCGAAACCATTTCCCTTTTCTGGTCCTCAGGTAAGATTGAAAAAATTCTTTCCTTTGCGGCATTTTCTCTTTCTTTCTGCGTCTCCAGCCCTTCCGCATCATAGGCATATGTGTCTCCGGCATCGATTTCAACGATATCATGAATCAGACACATCAAAATTACTTTTGCAATATCTACCTTTTCATTAGCATACTCCCTAAGAATATAAGCCATAATTGCCATGTGCCATGCATGTTCCGCATCGTTCTCGTTTCTGCCATGATTTGATAAATGCGTCTGTCTGAATATTGTCTTCTCTTTATCTATTTCCAACGAAAAATCCAATTGCTTTTTTAAGCGTTCATCCATATCCAGCTTCCCCTTTTCTCAAAATTAAGTCTTTTTATTAAAACAGAATACCACAAATCTGGTTCTGTGAACAGGCGGAAGATTTACAATCGTTTTTCAGACGCCTCCCCAATCACTCCAATTCAAATGCACCTGTGTAAAGCTGATAATAAGTTCCTTTTTCTGCAATCAGCTTTTCATGGCTGCCCCGTTCAATAATTCTTCCATGGTCAAGCACCATAATAACATCGGAATTCTGAACGGTAGAAAGACGGTGCGCAATCACAAATACGGTTCTGCCTTTCATCAATTTATCCATGCCGTCCTGTACCAACGCTTCGGTACGGGTATCAATCGACGATGTCGCTTCGTCCAAAATCATAACAGGCGGATTTGAAACTGCGGCACGGGCAATAGAAATCAACTGACGCTGTCCCTGCGAAAGTCCGCTGCCATCACCCTTTAGTACGGTGTTATAACCTTGCGGCAGCATACGAATAAATCCGTCAGCATTGGCAAGTTTTGCGGCAGCAATGCAGTCCTCATCGGTAGCGTCAGGATTTCCATAGCGCAAATTTTCCATTACTGTTCCTGTAAATAAATTTACCTCCTGCAAAACGACGCCAAGCGAACGGCGAAGCTCCGCTTTTTTTATTTTATTAATATTGATACCGTCATAGCGAATTTTGCCATCTGCAATATCATAAAAACGGTTAATCAGGTTTGTAATCGTTGTTTTGCCTGCGCCAGTAGCGCCAACAAAAGCAATTTTTTGTCCCGGCTCAGCATAAAGAGAAACATCATATAATACCTGTTTTTCTGGAACATATCCAAAATCCACACGTTCCAGAACAACCCGCCCCATAAGCTTTGTATAAGTAACAGTTCCATCACTATGCGGGTGTTTCCAGGCCCATATACCGGTATGCTCTGCCGTTTCAGTAATTATACCGTTTTCTTCTCTCGCATTGACAAGGGTAACATATCCATCGTCAACCTCAGCTTCTTCATCCATAAAAGCAAATATACGGGAAGCACCTGCAAGAGCGGTAACAATAGAATTAAACTGATTTGAAATCTGTGATACAGGATTTGTAAAGTTCCTTGACAATGTAAGAAACGAGGCAATCATACCAAGCGTCAACGTTCCCATTCCTGTAAGTCCTATATTTTTTGCTCCCGAAATCGCCATATATGCACCAAGAATTGCAATAATCACATATTGTACATATCCAAGAGCGTTCATCATCGGCATCATGGAGTTTGCATATCCGTTCGCACTGGCGGCGCTCATAGCCCAAGCCTTATTTCTTTTCCGCAGTTCTTCTTTTGTTTTTTCCTCGTAACAGAAAACCTTAATTACTTTTTGTCCATTGACCATTTCCTCAACATATCCATTGACATCAGCAAGCGTTTTTTGCTGCATCATAAAGAAAACGCCGATTTTACCTGTAATCACCTTTACAATTTGCAGAATCAGAAACATAATGGCAACCGCAACGAGCGTCAGCCATATGCTGATATAAAGCATACAAACCAATACCGCAACAATTGTAAAAACAGAAGAAATAAGCTGTGCCATCGATTGCGCTATCATCTGACGAAGCGTATCCGTATCATTCGTATAAAGGCTCATAATATCGCCATGCGTGCGAGTGTCAAATACACGAATAGGCAGTCGCTGCATTTTTTCAAACATATCATCTCTAATCTTTTTGAGCGCTCCCTGTGCGATTGTTACCATGACCCGATTATAAAACAAAGTAGACAATACGCCTGCAAGATATATCAAGCTAAGCACAGCAAGCGCCTTTAAAAGGCCGTCAAACACCGGGTTAGCAGTACCAAGCAAAGGCACAATGTAATCATCAATCAATGTTTGTAAAAACAAAGACGAAGCGGCGGAGGCAACAGCGCTTAATAATATACATACAACAACAAAAACAAGCTGTCCTTTATAATCTTTCATATAGGAAAGCAGTCTGCCAAGCGCTTTTAAATTAAACTGTACTTTCACAGGCGCAGCCGCAGGCATTTCGCCAACAGATGACATTTTTTCTTTCTTATTCATTTTCACGGTCTCCTTTCTTCTGTGATTCATACACTTCACGATAAATATCACATTTTTTCAAAAGCTCATCATGTTTGCCAACATCAATGATTTTTCCATCGTTTAAAACGACAATCTGGTCAGCATACTGCACAGAGCTTACACGTTGTGCAATAATAATTTTTGTAGTATCCGGAATGGTTTTTGCAAAGGAGTTTTGAATAGAAGCGTCGGTTTTTGTGTCTACTGCACTTGTAGAATCATCTAAAATCAAAACTTTGGGTTTCTTTAACAATGCACGAGCAATGCAAAGACGCTGTTTTTGACCACCTGAAACATTACTGCCGCCTTGTTCAATATGGGTATCGTATTTGTTGGGAAATGTCTGAATAAATTCATCAGCACAAGCAAGTTTACAAGCATATTCAATTTCTTCATCGCAAGCATCCTCATTTCCCCAACGAAGATTTTCTTTAATTGTACCTGAAAACAGCTCGTTTTTCTGAAGAACCATTGCTACAGCATTCCGCAGCGTATTGAGGTCATAATTGCGTACATCAACGCCACCAAGCGTAAGACTGCCGCCTGTTACATCATAAAGACGGGGAATTAACTGCACCAGACTTGATTTTGATGAGCCTGTTCCGCCTATAATACCAATGGTTTCCCCTGAAGCAATCGACAAATTAATGTTATCCAAAACCTTTTTATCTGCTTTTGAAGCATAAACAAAATCGACGTCTTCAAAACAAATCGAACCATCTTTCACCGTCATAACAGGATTTTCAGGGTTTGAAATATCCGTCTTTTCACTGAGAATCTCAGCAATACGGCGAGCAGACGCAAGAGAAATTGTAATCATAACAAACACCATGGAAAGCATCATAAGGCTTATGAGTATCTGCGTTGCATAGGAAATTAATGCTGTCAAATCTCCCGTAGTCATTCCAATCGCAGCATTATTTCCGCTTGAAATAATCGCTTTTGCCCCAATCCATGAAATCAAAATCATGCAGGCATACATAAAAAACTGCATAATCGGTGAGTTAAAGGCTATTAGTCGTTCTCCCTTTGCAAAATTGCGGTAAATACTTTCGGAAATGCCTTTAAATTTACAAATTTCATAATCTTCCCGATTAAAAGATTTTACTACACGAATCCCACGAATATTTTCCTGCACAACATTATTCAGCTCGTCATAGGTATTAAAAACACGGTTCAAAATAGGATTCACCTTTTTAGTAATCAAAAGAAGCAAAAATGCCATCAAAGGAATAACGGCAAGAAAAATCCATGAAACCGTACTGTTTATGCGAAATGAAACAAGCATAGAAAAAACAAGCATGACAGGCCCACGAATTGCCATACGAATCAACATCTGATAAGCGTTTTGAATATTTGTAACATCTGTAGTCAAACGGGTAACAATCGATGCAGTTGAAAACTTATCAATGTTTGAAAAGGCAAAGGTCTGCACATTATCATACATATCCTGCCGCAGATTAGCGGAAAATCCCACAGAGGCATGCGCGGCAATATGTGCGGAAAGCACGCCTGTAGCAAGCTGAAAGAAAGCAAAGACAAGCAAAACAATTCCGTATTTCCATACAGCCATCATATCTCCCTTATCAATACCGTTATCAATCACTTTTGCCATACAAAGCGGTATCAGAATTTCAAATGCCGCTTCTAATATTGACATTAAAATTGTTATGAACGAGCCTTTTTTATATTCGCGAAGACTGTTCATCAGAATCTTTATCATCGTTTTTCCTCCTTTTATGTAGCACGCTACACTTTGTATTAAAGTAAAAGCCGAAAAGTATCGGCTTACTTATTCAAGATTTTTATAAATTACGGAAAGCATTTCCTTTAAATGCGCAACATCTTTTTCAGAAATAGACGCAAGCATTTTTTTCTCATTCTCAAGAATATTCTGCTCCATATCCTTTTCCAAAATATCTGCCTGTTCGGTCAGCTTTACAATCTTATTTCGCTTATCAGCCTCATCTATCCAACATATCACATGCCCTTTTTGTTCCATACGGGAAATCACCCCTACTACAGTCGGATGCGATACTTTTAAGAAAACCTCAATCTCCTTTTGTGTAGCACAGCCCCCTTTGCTTTTCAAAAATGCAAGAACGCGGCTCTGCGTCCAAGTCAGGTTATAACACTTTAAATCTGCATCAGCCTTCACTTTCAGCCTGTCATTGATATTTTTGATTAAATAACCAATATCTTTTTGAAACACGATATCACCGCCTTCGCCAATCTGTAGCATGCTACATATAATAACATACAACTGCCGCCACGTCAAGACGTTTTAAGCCCCTAATACCCGGCATTTTCCTGAAGCCATTTCGCAACGCCATCATTATTATTCGATTCTATTATGTTTGTTGCAATAAGCTTCAATTCCTCATCGGCATTTTCAACTGCATATGCTTCATCCGACATTTCAAACATATCAATATCATTTTTTCCATCACCAAAGACAACCATTTTTTCGCATTTTAACATTTTTTTCAACTCTTTAACGGCATTAGACTTAGATGCCTTCTTAGGCATTATTTCCAACCATTGTTCTCCCGTATAAATATCCCGCTGATATACCGCATGATACTTATCCTTATACTTTTTATAAAAAGGCTCTAATTTCTCCGGCGTATCTATGCATGTGATATAAAAAAGATTTCCTTTTATCAATTCTTCCGGTGTAGCTACAGTATTAATACGTTTATCACCTTTTCTGCTTTGTAAAAATTTCTGCATTCCTACAGTACACTTTTCCTGTATAAACGAAAACTTCTCAACCCCATTAATATACGCATATACAATCGGATAAATATCATTTGCAAATAATTCTGCAAACACATTTGCAATATTGTCTTCAAAATAATTAGCAGCCAGAATTTCTTCTGTAACATTATCCATGATAAACGCACCATTATAAACAATCAAAGGAAAACGTGCATTCAGCCCGCATGTAACCTTTTTTGCTGTTACAAGCGACCTTGCCGTTGCATAAGAAAACAACATTCCTTTGGATATCAAAGTATTAATCGTGTCAATTGTAAATTTTGACAGAGTTTCATTACTCCTTAGTAATGTTCCGTCTAAGTCTGATACATATAAATTGCTCATTTATTCACCTGCTTCCAATAATCTCAAATAATGCGCAATTCCATCATCATCATTTGTGCCAATTACAGTGTCTGCTATAGCTTTCACAGCATCAATCGCATTTCCCATCGCAACGCCTACACCTGCCATCTTTAACATTCCTATATCTGCATAATCATCTCCAAATGCTATAATATCCGCATACTTTAATCCGCAAGCCGCACATACATAATCAATTGCACTTTCTTTTGTAACATTTTTTCTTGTGAACTTGTACCAGTATCCATCAGAAAACCTTATTGCATCACAATCCGGCAGCTTTGCCTTAAGACGCTCAGCCTGCGTTTCATCAAATATCTCTACACACATCTTAAGGGATTCCTGACAAAAATCCTGATAATCTGTCCAGACACTATCGCCCCAGGTTTTATCTGTATCCTTTGGCGTAATTTTATAATTCCAATAATGTGTATCTGCTGTATCAATCGTTATTTCACAGTCCTCCCCGCAAATTTCTCGTGCAGTTCTTATCATTTGTTTCGTTTCTTCGGCAGTAAAACAGGCTTTGTAAATATACTTGTTCTTCTCTTTTATCAATGCACCGCCGCTAGTAATCAAAATATCCGGTCGAAGCTCTTCTAAAAATGTATATGTATTCTGCTCACTTCTCGAAGTAGCTACGCCTATCAAATATCCATTTTCTTTGCACGTCGTCAATGCATTTAATGTATTTTCTGATATCGTCTTATCTGACCTTAAAAGTGTTCCATCTAAATCAAACAGTAATAGTTTTTTGTTCATCTCAATCACCTTTCGCTCACTATACCAGTTCCATTTCATCTTTCATATTGACAAATCCGTATTTCTCATACAACGGACGCCCCATATCCGTTGCCTCAAGCGCAATCTGTGAAACACCCTGTTTCTTCGCTGCTTTCACTAATAAATCTAACGTGTGGAATGCAATTTTCTGTCTGCGATATTCCGGCGTCGTATACATATTCATAATATAAGCTTTTTTGCCGCTCGGATTATGATAAGTTGGCATGACCTGATAAAAACTTATGCCTCCTGCTCCAATAAACTTTCCGTTATCATAAACCAAATATGCTATATGCTCACCATTTTCTAATGCATGCTTATAATATGCATAAGCTTCTTTTTCTACCTCGGACATATCCTCATCATCAGATAACTTATTTGCCGCACGAAGAACAATCATTCTTGTTCTTACCAATTCTTCAATATCTTCCGGCCTCGCTATTTTATACTCATACGCTTTCACCATATCTATACCATCCTTCACATCACAATCTCGCTATCAAAATATTGCTCCTGAAAATAAATTTGCTCCCATATTTCTTCCTTCGTTCTGCCGATAACTGAATTAATTTCTGCTTGTACCTTCCTGAAGTTTTCTTCCATGTAAAATCTCTCCATTTCCTAATACCTAATAACCGTTTATTTCGTAAGCAGTATATTCATGGCTAAAATGATATCCCAGCTTTTCAGCTAAAGCCACCGACGGCTTATTCTGTGCATCCCAACTCGGATACAGGCCTTTTTCCATGCACGCCAAAAGAAGCCTTGCTCCACACACATATGCCAAACCTTTTCTTCTGTAATCTTCTCTTGTATCAATTTCTATTTCAATCCCTTCGTTGTATCTGCTATAAGATGATGCACCTGCTACCAATTCTCCGTCCTTTAAAATAACTACGCCTAGTCCCAGCTTTTTATATGAAGCATAATCCTTAAATTGTGATACTAAGTCATTTGCCCATCTGTTGTTCTTACACAAATCATATTCATATTCTTCTAACAGTCTCAATTCATAGCCTTCCTGCAATTCCGAAACAACCTGTTCTAATTGACATCCATCAAAAATATTCTTCTCTTTTTTGATTGCATATCTTGTAACTCTCTTTGCTTTATCACCATAACATTTTTCAATCAACGAAGCCCATTCTTCGTTCTGCGGAACCATAATAGTAAAGTCCTGTTCTGAGCTTTCCGGTTTGAATCTAATTAATTCTTCATCGGGGATTCCTGCATAAAAAGCAAAATCCCCTAATATTGCCATCGCCGCATCTTCTTCGGCATTTGTGTGTATCTCTCCCATCACACCTTGCAAGCAAGACCATATAATGCTTTCATCCCAATTTCCAAATATGTCATAAACATTTCTTTTCAAGCTGTGACCTCCTTAATACTTTGTCATAACAAAATTCCTACTCGAAAAATTCTATTTTATTTAAGGTATCACGATACACATCAATTTCCAATAAACACCGCATTACATTATTTATATCTTCTTCCAACATCATTTTTGCAATCAGACAGTCATTTACAGTGCCACTATGTTGTTCTGCCCCATAAACGGGAAGTTATCAATCAAAATATCTCTGATTATCATTTCTTATTTCACTCCATCTACACTACTTCAAATTTTTATATCCAAGTTCAGTAGGCAGATTATTCCATAGTTCTGTCCTCGTTTTGTTTTTTCTCAATTTTTCCAGTATCTTTATATCGGGGGTAGGATATACGATAAATCCATCAACTTCTCCTACGTCCGGCCGTATCGGAAACGCAAGCTGTTCTGTTTCTATTGAAAATTGTGCGTTTACACCCGTTTTATTTCCTCTTGCATCAAGCCTTATCCATTTTTTATAATCTTTGATATATACACCATTCAATCCATGATAAACTAAGATAGGAGAAGTTTCATCATCTGCAATCAGCTTTTGGTAACAAAAACCAGTCGGAACAGATTTGCAACGCAATAAAGCCGCCAACAAGTGAGATTTGGCAAAACAAATTCCATGTCCCGCTTTTAACACTTCCGAAGCGGCGCATGTTATTGTATCCTCGTTTATATCTGCGGAATGTGAAATATTATCTCTAACAAATTCATAGGCTTTTTTAATGAAATCAAGCTCATTATCTGCCTTCTTGAACAACGTATCAGCCAATTCTATAATGGCTTTGTTATCATAATCAATCACACTGTCATACTTTAGATATTCGTCTATTTTATCCGAGTATAAAATTATATCCATTTTTTCCCTCCATTAAACTCCGATTTACCCTATTGCCTTTTTCATCCAGCCATCTAAAAAGGCAAGTTGTTCATCTGTATGAAACCAATGCTCCCCATTTTCCATTATCGTAAGATGTGCATTATGGCTGCTAATAAATTCATCTACGGTTTGACGGGATACAAGGTTATCATTTCCTGCACACAAGATTTCAGTAGGAACATTCCATGTTATAGGATTTTCCCTAACAAAGCATAAATATTTCCATGATAATGTTTCCCCAAAGTCCGTAGGAATTTCTCCCTTCTCATACAAATCCTTTTCCGACACATTTGCCCAACTCATCATGTCCAGTATAAGACGTTCCATATCAAGTACAGGCGATATCAATAAAGCCTTTTCAATATCACAATTTTGCAATGTGTGCATTGCAAAATAAGCACCTATACTATTTGCAATTAAATAAATAGAATCGTATCTTTCATGCATTTTATCATAGACCGATTGGATTTGGTTTTGTACAATCCACGGAAAATAATCATTGTAGTCGAGTCCAATAATATCAAAGCCCGAACAATTTTTCTTGTACTGTTCAGCTTCTAAATAACTTCCACCTTTTCCATGAATATATAAAATTACTTTTTTCAAAATATCACCTCTACATATTTCATTTTATTATAAAAGCATGCCAGTGTCCATAACTCCGGCATGCTTTTATAATAAAATATACACACAGTTTTTTGTTAATATACGATTTCTCTATACCGCTGAATCTGTAACCTCAAAATCACGAATCAGCAAATCTTCTAACTTTCCCTTTAAATATTTTCTCTTTTCTAATTCATTTCCTGTTATTTCTTCAATAAATATATTAAACCCCAGTATGTACATATTCGTTATAATAACTATAACTATAGCCACAGTGCATATTTGTACCACCTCTGTAATACCAATTTTCTGACTCATTACACCCGCCCCAAAAGCAATAATTGGTAATATCGCCTTTTCTATCAATCTGTTACGCCGCTCTCTTTTCTTTTCCTTTTCAGAAGTTAGGTCAATAATAGATTTTTCACATTGGTCTATTAGTTTTTCAATTTTACTCTTTGAATAATAATTTACATTTTTCTCACATAATATGTCCTTTAAGCAATCCAATTTCTTATTATAATTCAAAATATTATCTTTCCATTTTTTTCGTGTTCTTCCGCCAATAGTATAAGTGGCTATAAAAGTCATTATAATCCAACCAGCAGCAAGGTACATGCACCACTCAAATTTCTTAAACATAAAGAATATAAAAAATAGCACTAATCCCCCCAATAAAGTAACTATAAAAAACTGGCTTAATCTATCCATTTTTTTCAAACTCTTGAAAAAATTTTCATCTTTATTTTTTTCTTCAAACGCATCAATTATAAGTTGTAACATTTTTTATCCTTTCATTTTCTATAAATTTCTTATACCATGAAAACTAAGCTCAACTTCGTTCCGCTAAGGTTTCAGGTGTAATCGTCAAGTCAAAGGCTATTCACACAATCATAAAGTGAATTATACGATAAATTTGCAAAAATGAATCGCATCGACCAGGCAATCTTCGAATCCGAGCAAGAAATTACTAACGGAGCAGAAGCAGTTGACGCAGAAATAGTTTTTGCAGAATTGGAGAAAAAACATTTTGGATAAATACAAGGTAAAAGTCAACCCCAGAGCAATCCATGAATTAGAGCACATTTCCACAGTCCTATCAAGAGCGTAACGAGGGCAGATATGCCGGAAAAAGCTATCGGCAGTTACTGATTGATAATTATATCGCCATTTTCCGCATTGATGAACCATTCAAAACAGTTTATGTAGTAACAATACAGTATCAAGGACGAAATCTATAAAACAAGCACCAAATGACATTATAAATCATTTGGTGCTTGTTTTGACTTAAGAATTATTTAAATAAAATCAACCGGCTTTTTCCCAATTCCCGTTCTCCGTTATCATTCTTCGCGAAAATAACACTCGTTTAATGAGAACAATACACAGAAATAGCCTGACTAACAAATTCAGCAGTACCATTCCCGCCTGTCTTATCAATATTTTTCTTAAAACGTTCATCACATACATACATTTCACCCAATCCACTAAGGATTTCTTTTGTACATACATAGTAGTTATCGGTGATAAATTTCTGTAATGCCGAGATTTTCTTTTGTACTTCATCATCATTCGGAGCTAAATGCTTTAATTCTCCCAATTCAGAAAACATTGCCATTAGTTCGTTTGCAATCTTGCTATAACTACCTTCATTTCGAGCAACATCCTTTTGTTTGTACTCTTGATACGCTTTCGTATTGCCCCACTTCGCTTTGACTTCCGCCTTATATTTTTCAATTTCGTTCTTGTTGAAAACATCAAAATTCATTGTTATTACTCCCTTATTTTGAATTTCACGGGCAAAGGTAATAAGTTCCCCTATGTGCTTATATTGTAATTCTAACAACCCAATTTGCTGAGCAATTGCTTTTGAAGTATCAAAATCAGGACTGTCAAGAATTACTTTAATTTCTTTTAAAGGAAACTGTAATTCACGAAATAATAAAATATTTTGCAAACGGCTAAGTGCTGTATCGTCATACATTCGATAGCCTGCTTCGGTTACTTTCGTAGGTTTCAAAAGTCCAATTGCATCATAGTGATGTAGTGTGCGCACGCTAACACCTGTGATTTTGCTGACTTCTTTTACTGTTCGCATAATTTATCCCTCCCATGTAATTTCATTTTAATCTATCACGTTACGTCAGAGTCAATGGGATTTTATAATATTTTTTTGCACTTAATTCTCTCCAGACAGCGGTTCATACCGCTTGCCTTACGCTAATGACTGATTTGTATCAGTTCGATACCTTCATTTTTTCCAAGATTACGGCTGTACAGCTTTTCGATAGAATTATTCCAATGTTCGTGAACACCGAGGTTTGTCACAATATGACCGTTTCCGTCCGTATAAGTTGTTCCCGATGGAGCCTCCCCAACAAGTCCGGCTTCATGCAAATAGTTCTCATTTGTAACATCTTTTGCAGCGCTGTTATTTTCCGTAATTGTCGGCTCATTATTCAAAAAATCTGCACCGACAGAATCAATCGCCACCGGGTCTTGTGATACAAAAATACTCGCTGTATAATTGCCGTTAAACGGTGCCTGCTGCCACTTGGCATTCTTTTCGGTAATAGATACCCCCTCACCCGGCGCACAAATAATAGCATCCAACATATATAAAACGGTCTTTCCGCCAATGTTGGCATTTGCCATTAAATCAACAAGCGGACTGTATATTCCCATCTCACTTTTTGTCAGCCATTGGTGCAAATTTGCCCCCTCCGGCGGACGCAGGGCATTCCCATTGATAAAAGAGCCGAAATGATTTTTACCACAAAGGGTAATCCCATAACTGTGTCCCTTCAAATTGGCAAGGTTTATCACATAAGTTGCTTCAGTAACACAGGTTGGCAAATAATTAACCTTTCCGCTGAATTGATGCGACCAGTTAATCGGTGCTTTTTCATCTGCTACGCCGTTATTACGACCTACAAAATGGATTTCCCTGAGTTCTCCTTCCGTACACAATTCTACCATATATTCAGGAAATATGCGTGATACATCATAAACTGTAATATCACCCGGATAAACGCCGCCTTCTTTAACAAGCGAGGTTAATAGCGCTTTCAACAGCACCGGATTCGTATAACTCATCTGCGTTTCACCGGAGTTATCATCATCGAACAATCCTGAGCCATTGATGTTTGCTTTAATAGCTATTTTCTCGCCTTTTGTATAGCCTCCATTCATATTGCGAGATTCTTTATTTGACGTAAACAGTGCGTTCCATCCGTCTTGAGCAGTTTCTTTACCGCCGAGAGTGGCAATGCTGTCATTTACCATTTTCAAAATCACCGTTTCATCAAAGTGTCCTATTTCCCACCAATATCCGTTGCCGTCCCATTCCACAGAAGCGGGAGCATGCGTCCATACCACCCGCCCCGGCATTGCACCAATCCCTGTGCCGTATGCTTCATGCTGCGGATAGTTCCCGTCATAAGGAGCATGATTTGGGGAGTTTTCCGACTGCCTGCTTTCTGTCTGAGAAGTTGTTTCTGTATTGAAGTTTGTAGTATCTTTTGCAGCGGTACTGCACGCTGTAAGAGAAATCAAAAGAAACAGTGCATACATATAAGATAAAATTTTTTTCATAAAATATCCTTTTACCTTTCCCGGAAAATCAAAATCTTGATTAACGGTATGATTTATCAAAAATTGCCGCACATTCTTCATCAGACATCGGACAAGGATTAGAGAGGAACAAGCCGCCCATCGTTTCTCTTGCGTTGACAGCCAGCGTCATAGACTCGGACTTCTCAAAACCATAATCGCTCATTTTCAAATCTGCCACGCCGCAGTCCTTTTGAAGCTGCACAAGCGCGGTAATAAAATCCTCCGGCTTATCAGCATTCGGGATGCCCATAACACGCGCCATTTTAATAAATTGCGCATCACAGGCATGACGCTCAATAAAGAAACGGGCAAATTCTACGGAAATCATAATCAATCCTGCACCATGAGGCAGATTGTGATGATATGCGCTCATAGCGTGTTCCATCGAGTGCTGTGCGGTTGTATTGGTAAGCTGCATGGTAATTCCTGCAATGGTGCTGCCGTAAGCAACGGCTTCTCTCGCTTCCAAATCGCAGCCATCTGCAACAGCTCTCGGCAGATATTTTACAATATTCTCAATCGCAGAAAGCGCAATCGTTTCACTGAGAACGTTGACACCGTTTGAAATCATGACCTCGGTGTTATGGAACAATGCGTCAAAGCCCTGATATGCTGTATACTTCGGCGGAACGGTTTTCATCAATTCAGGATCGACGATTGCAAGCACAGGGACAAGTTCAGGATAGCCAAATCCAATCTTCTCATTAGTCTGATGATTGGAGATAACGCCCCAGCAATTAATCTCCGAGCCTGTACCGGATGAGGTGGCAATAGTTACAATAGGAAGTCCGGGATTAACAAGAGGCTGCCCTTTGCCTGTGCCACCATTTACATAGTCCCATAAATCGCCGGGATTGGTCGCCATAGCGGAAACTGCAACAGCCGAATCCAAAACTGCGCCACCGCCGAGAGCGACAATAAAATCACAGTTATTTTCTTTGGCAATGGCAGCCGCTTCCATCACGACTTCCTTAGATGGGTTTTCATGAATGTTGTCGCAAACGACATATTCTGCTCCGGCTTTTTTCAACTGCTCCTGCACACGGTCAAGCGTACCGTAAGTTTTAACCGATTTTCCGTTAGAAATCAAAAGCAGGGCTTTCTTGCCGGGCAGCTTTTGATTTCCAAGTTCGTTCAGTTTTCCCGCACCGAAAATAAGATTTGTGGGATTGTTAAAATTAAAATTCATGTTCATAGTAAATACCTCCAGATTATTTATTTGTTTTTTCTCTTTTCATGGAATAGACCAGATAATCAAGACAGTCAATCATATGCCATATGACATGAACCTGCTCTAAAAGTGACGCTCTTTGCAAAGAAAGAAGCCTGTATTGTTCTCCGGTTCTGCCATCTTTATGCAGTCCTAAAAACTTTTGAATTGTATCTTCGTCTAATTTCATTATACTGAAAAATAAATGAAATAACAAATACTCAATTCGCAAATCACGATATGCTTGACAGGCATATCTTAAAAATTGTATGATAGAACAAAAAAACGGAGGAATCGCACGATGGAAATACGGGTACTTCGTTACTTTTTAGCAATTGCAAGAGAAGGAAGCATTACAAATGCGGCGAACTTTCTTCATGTAACACAACCTACTCTTTCCAGACAAATACATGATTTAGAGGACGAGTTAGGGCAAAAGCTTTTTACCCGCGGCAGTCATAATATGGCATTGACCGCTGAAGGAATGATACTGCGTAAACGGGCTGAAGAAATTATTTCAATGGTGGATAAAACTGAAGCCGAGTTTACATCAATGGAAGAAGCTGTCGGCGGAGATATTTATATCGGCGGAGGCGAAACGGATGCAATCAAGTTTCTAGCAAAGGTTGCCAAAGAGCTTCATGATACTTATCCGAATATTCGCTATCACTTGTACAGCGGTAATGCACAGGATGTAACCGAACGGCTTGACAAAGGACTTTTGGATTTTGGTGTTTTGGTTCAACCGGCGGATATTTCCAAATACGATTATCTGGATATTCCGGCAAAAGACACCTGGGGTGTTGTTATGAGAAAAGATAGTCCTCTGGCAGAAAAGAAAACAATCTGCAAAGAGGACTTGATTGGTGTTCCATTGATATGCTCCCGTCAGGTTATATCGCAGGAACGAAACAAAAATGAATTTGCTCAATGGTTTGGAGAAGATTTTGATAAACTAAATATTGTAACCACATTCAATCTTGTCTATAATGCAGCAATCATGGTAGACGCAGGACTCGGCTATGCCATTACCATTGATAAAATCGCGAACACTTCCGAAAACAGCAGTCTTTGTTTTAAACCGCTTGAACCAAAACTGGATTCGGGATTGAACATTATATGGAAAAAATATCAGGTGTTTTCTTCTGCAGCCGAATTATTTTTGGAAAGGCTGAAAGAGAGTTTTGTTTAATATACAATCAAAAGAAAAAAAACAGATTATTTGGGTTAACAATTTTTGCGTTGCTGGGAATGATTGCATTTGTAGTAATTGAGGCATCAGGCTTAGATACACCAGACAGTTTATATGAGCTTATTGCAAGTGGCGGTCATAAAAGAGCCGGATAAAGCGCCGATGAAACTGTAAGATAACTCGCATAAATCATCGGCGCTTTTCGGCTCACATCAGTATATGATAAAATGTAAGGAAATTAGTATCATGTGATGATGCCCCTTCTATTTAAGCCTTTGTATAATCTGACTTCCTTCTTCTTTTAACCATTTGACCGCATCTCTATAGTCCGGAAGCACTTTCTCAACCTCAGTCCAAAACGCTTTAGAATGATTCATTTCCTTTCTGTGACACAATTCATGCACTACAACGTAATCAATTATTTCTGAAGGTGTCATCATTAATAGACAGTTAAAATTCAAATTCCCTTTACTGCTACAGCTCCCCCACCTTGTTTTCTGATTCCGGATTGTTATGCGCCCATATGTGACTCCGATTAGATTCGCAAAATATTCTACTCTCCCCGGGATAATATCAAGAGCCTTATCTGCAAGTACCCTAATCTCCTCATGCGTCAATTTCTCTACAGTCAATGCTTCATTCTTTGCATTTTTCTTCTTTATTTGTTCAATATGTTTATATATCCAAGATTCCTTCTCCTCAAGAATTCGTTCAATGTCTTTTTGCGAAACACAACGTGGAGCTCTTACTGTAACACTCAAATCAGAATTCACCCGGATAGCCACCGTTTTTCTATTTGACCTAATTACCATAACTTCCATGATGAGCCTCCTATAATTTCATTCTTATTTTTTCAATTAATGACACATCTGCACAAATTACTGCAACCGGCCCCCTAATTATTTTCGTGTCCCGTTACCGCCATCTATCTTACATGGATTGGTTAACTTTCCTTCCCCCAACATATGGAAATGGGAATACCCAGCTTATCAAGATGTGACTGTGGAAGATTTGTCATAGACTCCCACCGAAACAATATGGCGAGATACTCTTTTTAATCTTCCGGAAGTTTTATATATCTATGCTCATTGGCATCTCTGCTTTCTATTATCATAAATTATACCCGTAAAATCATGCAAAATCAATCGACATTGTTCGCAGTCTCTGAATCAGTTCTGCCCTGTTCAAAGAGAGAAATTCTTCCTTCTTCAATATCCTTCTTGATAAGTATTTCATGTCTCATTATCATACTTTGTTTTCAAATAAATCTTTCCTAATAATAATTACCTGTTAAATGTAAGAGCGTTTGCGGAAGGATTCGAACCTCCGGTGCAGTTATAAGCCGCACACCTTCTTAGCAGGAAGGCACCTTAAGCCATCTCGGTCACGCAAACATAAGTGGGCAGGGTTGGACTCAAACCGAGCATATCAGGAGTCGGTTGTCACATTACCAGCTCCAATTATTTACTTTTCATGCGCTAATCTGCGCCTTCATATTTGCATCGATTACGATAATCTCATCCATCGGAACCTCCAGCACTGCTGCCAACACAACCAGATTGTCAATTGTAGGCATGGCAGTTCCGTGCTGCCACTTGTAAATTGCCTGAGGAGTAGCAAATCCAAATATATCCTGCAGCTCTCTTACAGTCAAACCTGCTGCCTCTCTCAGTCTCATAATATTTCTTCCGGTAGCTACCATATCGATGGTAGGCATAATAAACATTTCTTCCTCCGTTTCTGCTTCCTGTAATATAAAGTCATATCTTCGTAGTGCCTTAATCCCGCATCCGCTTCGCTACTGCAAGATTTAGTACTTCGTACTATAAAGCTCTACTCAGAAGCCAATTAAACCAACACTGCAAAAAAAATACCGCCTATCATGTACATCCACACAAGATAAGCGGTTCAAAATCTATGTATCCGGTTGTCTTCTACTGTCTCTACGACAGGCCTACATCCATCACCACAGTATTCCTTTCAAGCCTATTCTTATCTGAATACACCAAACTAAAGCCCCACTCTTTTTCATAATCGAGTGCTGCACTTTTCAAACTTTCCAGATATAAATAACTTGGTCGAATAGCTGTAAACATTGTTTTTCCTTTCCCGGAGCCATTGTTTCGGATCCGCTTTTCTTTCTTTGATATTGACAGAATACCACAATAACTTTAGTTTGTCATTATACTTGTGGTATAACTTTAACGAGCCATAGCGCAAAGATTGCTAAAATAACTCTTCACAAAATGATACGCCTTTACCGCTCCGTTCCGGTCTGCGCAACCGGACCTCATGCGCTCTCCTTATTCCTTCAATAAATAATCATTATTAAGTACCTTCATAGATAATGGACCTTCAATCGTCTTAGAGTACACCGGCTCTATTGGACGGATAACAATTCCCTCCTTATTCATACCGGACGTATACTTCCCCTTTGCTCTTTCAATAAGCTCTTCCATACTGTCATAATTAAATACTTCCTTTTCCTCTTCTATCGGAACCATCTTAAGTTTCAGTCCCCCACACAATTCCTTCATTCCGGCAAGAGGCAATCTCCTGTGAGAATCTAAATCTATCATGGTAAACACATACCATTCCGGCTTCCCAAGCTTTAATCTATTCTTCTGAATTCCGGGGCCACAGAACTCTCCCTGAATTGCTATATTGGGCAAATTATTTTCTGCTACTCTTTCAGGAATTCCGTTTTCATGAGCATACTTCCACATAGCACACTTATCATCATCTGCATATTCGCAGTTCCTTCCACAGATTCCGAAATGCCCATCCTTCCAGTACATGGTGACACTGGTTCCGTCCATCTTAGTGCTGATGTAATATCCCTTTGCAACTTTGAATTCCTCAATCAACTCAGGATAAGACTGCACTCTGAGTTCATCAGTCTTAGGAATTCCATCAGGAAAATCTCCAACCACAGTACCGCTATTAGTTACTCTCTCTTCAACCTCCCATTTCTTGATTCCAAGCAATGCGGTAACATCATCGCCAAGTTCGTAATTGCCCTCCGGCAAGATAGATAAAGGCTGAACCAATCCTTGAGAAATCTGTCCTCTAAAATTCAGAGTCTTTAAGCGGAATCCTTCTCCAAGAATCTCGCTTTTCTTAAAGCTGTTACTTCTCAAGAATTCAAACTGCTCACATACCGGAAGAAAAGAATCCACTTCCATATAGACACAATAATCTCCTACCTTAAACTGTCCCTTATTTGCAACGCACTGCCAGCCTAAGACATGTACGCACTCGATTCTGTCTGCTCCTTCTATTGGAGTTATATGGTGCACATACTGCACCGATGCTAATTTTCTCTTTTCCATTTCAAATTACCCCTATCGCAATTAGAATAATACCAACAAAAAATCCTCTCTCAAAACAATCTCAATGAAATTATTTTAAAAGAGGAAATTCATTTTGTCATTGTACCTGTAGTATAAAATACTACCATCACTAGAATGCGGCCTTTTGGAAATACTTTTTCATCTAAAACTTCCATGCTAATCCGCCTCCTGGAACGCCTTATTATTTCTTACCAGCTCATTAAAAGAAGCTGGTGCATAATGGTTAATCATACAACCGGCATTCAATGCTCTTGACCTGTTCTTCATAATCTCATAGGTCTCAGCCTTCTTGCAGTGAATATGCCCGTAGATATGCCAAGTACCACGGAAGAATCCATTCCACTCAGCAATTGGAAAATGGCAAAGACAAATATCCTTATCGCCATCCTTCACATGCATCATACGCTCAATTCCTTCCAAATAATGCTGCGCAGCCTTATCGGCTAAAATTGATATATCATGATTGCCGAGAACCAAAACCTTATGTCCCTTCAACTGCCTCAAATACCACGCTGGTCCATTTTGACTGTGATAACAAATATCGCCCACAATATAAACTGTATCATCAGGCTGGACTCGTGAGTTCCAGCACTGTATGATATAGCGATCCATCTCTTCTACATCAACAAACGGGCGATTATCAAAGCCAATCACATTCTTATGCCCAAAATGCATATCGCTAATATATAAATTCATTTCACATCACTCCTACTAAATTCTAATAATCTGCTCATAAAGCAAGATTTCTTCTGCATTCACGTTTCGGTTACCGTAATAATATCCGAAAAAAACACTTCTTAACTGTTCCTCCGGACTAATCCAATCCGGAGCCACCAATCTACAATTTTTATCATCAAAATGTAAATCCGATAATATAAAAATAGAATATGTTGTGCAGTTCCGCAGTTGTAATGTTCGGATTGTCTCTCATTTCTGCAATGATCTTTTGTCTTCTAGAATTTAATGGTTTCTTATCCCCAACCTTTTTCCCAACTTTATTCCCAACCTTATTTATTCTCTCAAATGGGATAGTACCAAAACTGATTTGACATGGATTACCCCTTAAATTCCACCCATTTCAGAATAGTAATTTTGCAAATCTTCTTGTAGCTGCTTTTTTACTCTGGCCCAGTCTTCCTCTTCCATCTGACTATACAAAGCATGATTCATTGAAATCACACTCAAATCCTTTGAATAATAAAGAAATCTTTTTCTTTCGAACTTCTCAAATGGATTTGTAAGCATATTTCTGCAAATAGCTTTACGGTTCTTAAGCATTTCGCCATTATATGGGCAAGTACTTCGATCCACCTGAAGTCCTCTGCTTAATCTATCTTGATAAAATGCAATATAATCATCTAAGACATCATCTATTTTCGCATCACCAATAGAATCAATATACTTAACAACGGCCAACATAAATGGCATTTTATAGGAAAGCGAATAGTCTCTCTCCTCTAAGAAATCAAAGAAATCCTGCTTAATAGTATTATCGTTATGTTCTCTTATATCAAGCTCTTTCCGATATTTCTCTACATCCGCCGGACTAAATAAATATAATGACTTACTACCAAATTTGTACTCCACACTTGGTATAATCTTCCTCTTTTTAATCCAACTCATTACAGTTCCTGTACTGACAAAATATTCTCTAGCAATCTGCTCTTGGCTTAAATAACTACCATACCTCTCTTCGAAAGAATTGATATCTACCTCTGTTATTCGCTCAATTCTCTCTTCTATGCCATCAATGATTATCATATCTCCTGGCGCATAATCAGCCTTTATAATATCACCGAAAGGCACATAATAAGGATTAGCAAATATGGAATGCATATTACATGCCTTAACCATTGCCCCATATTCATCAACCACATCAATTACAATGACGTTTTTCTTTACGTCAGTTTTTCGTAATCCTCTTCCTATCTGTTGCAAATAGAGAACCTTTGACAGCGTAGGTCTGGCCATAACCAAAATGCCAAGTTCAGGATAATCCCATCCTTCGGAGATCATATTACATGCACATAAGAATCTAATTTTCTTCTGCTTAAAATTCGCCATCAACTCTGTCGGATTCTTTGTCTGTCCTGTGTAACTTGCTGCTGTAATACCTGCATTGTTAAGCAATTTCGCCATCTCATTTGCATGATTAACATTCACACAAAATATCACACCTTGACGTGAACCAGCTTCTCCTGATGAAAAATATTCTTTCAGGACATTGACTATTAATTCATTTCTTGAAGTAACTCTTATTCTCTTTTCAAGATCAGCATTCACATAATCCTTACCATTAAATCGAACTTGCGAAAGATCAATATTGGTTTCTATTCTATATACATTGGCTTTTGCAACCACTTCCTTCTCCATTGCTTCTTTTAAAGACAAAGAAGTAGAATATGTACCAAAAACAGTTTCCAGTTTTTTCTTATCTGGTCTTTGATCTGTAGCTGTAAGCCCAATCGTAAACTCAGTATTAAAATATTGAATAACTCTTTTTAGTACTGGAGCTACTACATGATGCGCTTCTGCTCGTGTCAAGTAAGAAACAAAAAAAAATTAATTTTTTTATCAATGGGGAACCTTTAGCAAGATTCCCCATGTTACTTCTTTACAATTTTGTTTTCTCGCTATTACTACTGATTATACCATCATCCAGCCTGAAAGTCATCAAAGTTCCATCTGATTTCAATATGCTCGTTATCATACACCAACACATAATCAATGAGATATCTGATTACTTCTTCATCAAACTCATCCAACTTACTAAGCTTTGTTAGCTGTTCCTGCTTTGCATCAAGAAAGAGATCCTTTTGCATATCAAGTGTTTCCTGCTTCTCTGTAATCAGACTTTCTATCTCTGTGATTTTCTGCTTAACTTCTGCAGTCTTTTTTGCCATCTGATCACGAGTAATATTTGCCTTTGTATAATCATCGTATATCTCAAACTTGAGCTTTGCATAGTGCGCCTTTGACTTTTTAAGTGATTCGATTTCCCTCTCAAGATTATCTGGACAATTACCACCATTAGTTTTTAACTCAAATTCCTGCAACTGAGACAGTGCCATATTTCTAGCAATGTCCAGAAGTGCCGCCTCAAGTTCTTTACCTCTAATACGTGACACATGACCGTTATGGCATCTGTATGAGGATTTATTTCCGTATTTGCAAAGTCCCTTACCACATATTCCACAACGAATATATGATTTACGCCACTTTCCATTTGGTTTTCTCTTAGTCACTTCTCGTCTTGCAATCATCTTGTGAGCAAGCTTGAAGTCTTCCACAGAAACTAATGGTTCATGACAGTTTTCAACAATTATCCAGTCCTCTTTATCTCTCTGCACAACCTGATGACCGGTATCAATATTATCAGCCGTCTTGTTATTGATTACAGAACCAATATAGACTTCATTATACAAAATCTCCATTACTGTACTGGCACTCCACATGTGCTCACCAATATCCCTTTCATAACATCTCTTAACTCCAATCTTTTGGTAATACTCAAATATGCTATCATATCCATTATTATTCAGATAATTGGCAATCTCGGTGTATTTCATGCCTTTAATAGCCAGTTCAAATATCTGCTGGACAACAGGTGCTGTTACGGGGTCAGGCACTAACATATGCTTATCATCTTCACTTTTCTGGTATCCAAAAGGAGCAAATGCAGCAATGTACTTTCCCTGCTTAGCCAACACTGCCTTAGCTGCTCTTACCTTTTTTGATGCATCCTTACAATACAATGCATTCACAAGATTTTTCAGTGCAACACTCATACCTCCGGTTGAACCAAAGCTGTTAGCAGAATCGTAATTATCATTCACGCTGATATACCTTACCTGAAGAACCGGAAATATACATTCCATATAGTTACCGACTTCAAGATAATCTCGTCCGAGTCTGCTGTAGTCCTTCGTCACAATAACCTGAATCTTACCAGCCTTTACCAGATCCATCATTTTTACAAAATTAGGTCTGCTAAAGTCTGCTCCGGAATATCCATCATCTGAAAATTCCATTATGTTGCAGTCCTTTAGTTCAGGCAGTTTCTGGATATGATCGAGCATCAACTTTCTCTGATGGGAAATACTGTTACTTTCCTCATGAGCAGCCAAGTTGTCATCTTCATCTGATAATCTCATATAAAGAGCTATCGTCTTATCCATTGCTGCTCACCTCTCTTTCTTCTGCCACCTCAAGCAGTTCCTTAAGGAAATCATCATACAGAAGCTTTACTTCTATATTGTTATCAGAAAATACAATTTCTGATACAAAAGCATCCACAAGCTCCTTTGTAAGTTTTCTCTTTGACAAATACTTATTAACAGTTTCTTCCCATCCTTCATCAATGTGAAATTCTTTTTCATAGAGACCTCTGCGATGAAGCAATTCAGTGATTTGAGCTTCAATCTCATTTACTCTGCTTTCATATTCTTTCTGATACTGGCACAGTTCTTCCGCAGTGATTAACTGTTCCCTATAATCTTCATACAAACCACTTTTGTTAGCGGTAATTCTTTTTACATCATTTTGAAGTTTTGCTATCTGCTTGGTATAAATATCATATTGAAGAACATTCTCTTTTCTGCTGTTCATCTTCTGAACAAACTTTGTTTTCTCAACACACAAACTCATATGCTGACGGATAACAGAAAAAACACTATCCATAACCTCAGAATAATCATAAGAGTACTTATTTTCACATAGCCTAGCTAATTTTCTACGGTTCTTACACTTATAATAGAACTTATCTGAATAAGTGTGATGCCTGCCAATCAATACACTGCCTCCACAACAGGCGCATTTTGTTTTATATACCAGAATATTATCCGGCTTATTTGGAACATCAGCTTTAGGTTTTGATGCTTCTAAATGCTTCTTTTTGATATGCTCCATTCTCTCCCTTGTTTTGTAGAAAGTGTCCTTATCAATTATTGGTTCATGAACATTTTCTATTCGCTGCCATGTTGATGCATCTGTTTTAACATTCTTTCTCCCGGTATCAAGAGCCTTCCTTTGCTTTCCATGAACAATATTTCCAATATAATATTCCCCTTGGAGTATCTCTTTTACATGCGAATAGTGCCATTCTCTTGCTTTTTCAGCAAGTTCAATCTTTCCTGCCCTATAGAATCTGTATTTCGGAGGTGAAAGAATTCCTTCGTTTTGCAAAGTCTTTGCAATACCAGCATATCCCTTCCCATCCAAAAACATATTAAAAATTCTAACTACATTGTCAGATACCTCTTCATCAATCAAAAGCTTTCTTGAACCATCTGTAGCCCTGTAATATCCATATGGTGGTGTTCCCTCGCTGAAGCCGCCCTGTGCCCAAATACTATGCTTTCCGGTCTCTACTTTCTTTGAAAGGTCTTTGGAATAATATTCGTTCACAATATTCTTAAGCGGTACGGATAAATCAGTTCCCGGTCTTGCAGTATCAAAATCATCTGTGATGGCAATATATCTCACATCAAGAAAAGGAAAAACTCTCTCAATGTAGTTACCTGCTTCCACATAATTTCTTCCAAGCCTGCTAAGATCACGGGTAATAACAGTATTGATTTTGCCGGCTCGTATATCCTGAATCATTCGGTCAAATTCCGGTCTTTCAAAAGTTGTTCCTGTAACAGATATATCAGCATACACACAAACTTCTACCATATCATTCTGCCCATTAATAAACTCTCTGATATATGCAATCTGTGTATCTACAGTATCTCTTTCCTTATTCGCCTCTGATTCGAATGAAAGTCTCGCATATATTCCAACCTGATATGGTTTTGCCTCCTTATCCAGGCTTAAAACTGCTTTTGTTGTCAGATTGTCAGTTGGCTCTGCAACTGCAATCGGCGTATTTTTTCTACTCTTTCTTGCCATACTACACAGCCTCCTTTAATCTGATATTCAGTTTTCCCGTACTGTCCACTTCAACAAAATGTCCCTGACTTTCTATTACATCAAGACATTCCTTGTAGCAGTCATCAAAGTCAAACACTACTTCAATGTGATTCTTATCAAATACCTTTATTTCACGGATAAGAGATACAACCACTTCCCTCGTGAGTTTCTCAATGTTTTTATGTTCCGTAAAATAATCAATCCATACAAAGCCCTTGCTCTTACGATTCAACACATCATCTATTTCCAATTCAATCTGATGAATAGCAATCTCAGCATTCTTTTTCCTCTGCTCATATGCTGCATGAAGTTCCTTGTAATCTTCCTTTGAAATAATACCATCCTTCATATCCTCATAAAGCATTCCTCTGAGATCTGCACATCTGTCTACTTCTGCCTGTTTCTTTTCACGCCTTTCCTCAAGCTTTTTCATATCCAGCTGCTGAAATGGCACGTTGCCAATAAAAGAAAGAATTCTTTTAAGGTCAATAATGTTATCAATGTGTGTCTGCAAAAGCTCCAGCACCACTTCTTCCAACCTATCCGTGGAAATTCTGTGAGAGCTACACTGCTTTGAATCCTTATGGGTAGCACACAGATAATAGGCATAAGTTTTCCCGCCGACTTTTGAGGTTTTTCTTACCATAGGAACACCACAATCTCCGCAAGTCACAACACCAGACAAAGGATAAACCTCTTCTCTGTCAGGCGATGTCCTTGTATCCATAGCAAGTAATCTTTGTACTACTTCAAAATCTCTGTCAGTGATAATCGGTTCATGGTTCTTTTCAATTCTTACCCAATCACATTCTTCCTTAATAATAGTCTTTTTCACCTTATGATTTGGTGTGGTCTGTTTTCCTTGTACGAGATTTCCTATATAAATCTCATTTGTCAGGATTCTTCTTACCATAACTGAAGTCCATTCAGACTTTTCCTTTGTCTTAAAGCAGGTCTGATAATTGCTTCCCGTACTTGCCTTATACTCAGCCGGTGGCAGTATTCCCAAAGAATTAAGTTCAGATGCAATGGCATCCTGACTTTTTCCATGCAACTTCATTCTGAAAATATCTTTTACAACATTCGCTGCATACACATCAATTTCTAATTTGTGCTTGTCTTTTTCATTCTTTTTGTATCCATACGCAACAAATGCAGTAATTACATCCCCTTGCTTTCTCTTAATCTCCAGATGAGAACGAATTTTAATAGAAATATCTCTACAGTAAGCATCGTTTATAAGGTTCTTAAATGGGATAATAATTTCATCTGACTGTGATTTTTCTTCACCAGAATCAATGCCATCGTTAATCGCTATAAATCTTACTCCCATCGCTGGAAATAATCGCTCTATATACATACCTGAATCGATATACTCTCTACCAAATCGGCTCAGGTCCTTTGTAACAACGCAGTCGATTTTGCCTTTTTTGATGTCTTCCAGCATCATCTGGAATGCCGGACGCTCAAAGTTAGAGCCGCTGAAACCATCATCGACATACTCCTGTTCAATCACTATATCGTTTTTGCTCTTAAGGAATTCCCTAATCAGTGATTTCTGATTTGCGATACTGTTACTCTCTGCTTTTTCATGCGAAGCAACAGCGCCATCTTCTTTCGATAAACGAACATAGATGGCTGCATGATAGATCTTTTTGATCTGACTTATTTGACTCATATGCACATCCTCCTATTGTTGTTTAAGTTAGAAGATAACTTTTCAATAAGGTGATATGCACTAATTTAGAATTTTTATACCGAGTCCATCATAGCACATATCCCTTAAAAATTCCACCACTTCTTTTCTTTTTTAGACATTTAATAACAGATTCTCAAATGCCTGTTCCATGGAAAGTCCGTTATTAGCGAAGCTAACCTTAATCATCATACTGCCTCTTCGTAACAGATAAGGATTTCCAACCTGCTTCAAAAATTGTGCCTGCCTCTTTTCCTGCGAAAGATTCTTATCAATTTTAATGTTTCTGATATCTGTTAACTGTTCAATATCTGCATCACTAAAATCTGTATCAAGCAATGCTCTGTATTCCTCTGCCGTCATCAAATTCCTCCAATCTATAAAATAATAAATGCCACCCATACAGGTGGCTATGTAAAGCCGGGGCAGATGCTCCGGCACTATTCTTTATTCGTTATACTTTCCTACCATTCCAAGCTGTATCTGCATCCCCAGTGTAATCTTAAGCATCTGAAATGTGCTTACCTTTCCGACCTGACGCATCAAATCTCCATATCTTACACAGCATAACTGTTCACACAATGCTATGCTGTGCCTGTCAAGCCCTTCTGCCTGAAAACCATTGATAAATACATGAGTCGGCATATAACGCTTCTTTTTTATCTTACTGGTAAGAGGAACGGCATGAAGTACCATGCTGTGTTCATTCGCCCGGTTGTTGCTGACAATCACTACAGGACGTATGCTGTGCTGCAGATGATCCTCGTCATCTTCCGGTGGTCCGAAATCCACCATCCAGATATCGCCTCTCTTAATTTCCATCAGATTCACTTCCTTCCTGTTCTCTGATATATTCCCTTGCTTCGTCCTCTGTAGGACAAGAGACCACACGACTGCCTTTCTCATCGATCACTGTGGTCTCTGATGGATAAATGATACAGCCTAGCACCCGGCGCCACCGTCCCATACAAGCGTAGCAGGTTCAAAGCCTCGGTTCTCTTCATTGATGCTGACATTGTGCTCGGCTGCCAGCTTCATAATGCTTTTTAACGTTTCTCTATCCGTTGAAATATCCCAGATACTTCTAACAAGAACACATATAATTCCTTCTCTTTCTATATAGTAAGAGAGCTTATCTATGGCTCTGTCATCCTTAAAAATAGTTTCAACAACCTTCATATCATTCTGCTTTGCGTATTCTTCCAATCTGTCGGCAACATGGTTTTCCATGCTGCCCACAAATACAAGGCACTGATTTGTCCCTGTCTGTTCCATAACTGCCTCCTTAATTCTGCTGTGAAATTATTCCGGAGCGGAAAATTCTGTCTAACTCCTCAACGAGTTCTGAATCATCAGCGTTACAGTCATTACAGCCACAGTATCCATCACTGTTCAGTGCATCATAATACTCATCCATATCTTCCTTTGCCGTTTCAACGGTAATTCCAAAACGGGCAAGCAGTTCGATGGTCTCCATTACCTCTTTATCCGTTGTGCCAACCATCGCACTGGAAAGTGTTACAACTGCATCAATATCCTCAACCTCTGCCATACCGATAAACGAATATTTCATCGGCATACTCATACCTGCCTGGGAATTTTCACCAAGAAGGGCAACAATCTCATACTCATTCTTTTCACAGAATCTCTCAAGCACTTCTGCAATCATGTTGTTTACTGTTTCATTTGTTGTTCCACTGATATAAATTACTGCTTTATTCATCGTAATAATCTCCTTCACTAAATAAATAATGTTTAGAACTGTTGGGAAAACCCTTGGATATTTCCCTATGTTTGATTTGATATTCGCGCGATATTATCTCCTCACATAAAGGGACTTAACTCTCATTCACTGTCTGTTGGTCCGGTAAAATGTGGCACAGGTTGACAATGCTAAATCCCTTTGTGTGAGAAGACAATGTGGAAAGCAAAACCTTCCAATATCTTCTCAAGTCTCTCTGACTCATCCCCCGTCGGGGTAAAGCGATTCTATGCCAGCTGCAATCATCATGTAGTATCCATGCCCATCAAGGACTTGCATCGGTAGCCACTCCTCGGAAATGCTTTTTGCTGAAATCCGAATGCGTTATTAAACTCATTATCTCCGGGTGCTAATCCGGTAGGCTCTGCCCTCTGCTCTTAACCTTCACAGGCACACATAATATCTGTTTCTCATAATCAGCATAAAAGTGAGGTCAGTCATCGCACGAAACGGGGCATCGCCACCCGACAAATATCAGGCGAGAAATAATTAACGGAATCGCCGTGTCCTATTCAGTTTTCAAAGATCATTCAGGTTTTGCCATTCTGTTTCATCAGTGTTTATTCGCTCTTTCCTTCGGAAAGTTGTATCTCCTGATTTCGCTTTGGTCATCAACCATGGTTAAATTGTATAAAAAAAAGACGCATCCAAAAACGGAGCGTCCTTCCGAAAACCAGATATTTTTTCGTAAGATTTTACGATTTTTATACGGCTACTGGTTTCATTCGTAGTATTTTCAGCATTTCCATAAGCTGCTGTTTCTCTAAATCGGTGCACTGTTCCAGCTCTTTTGTAAATGCATCTGTAATGCTTATCGTGTTATCCTCTACTAGAGGCTTGTCTGTTTCAAAATCGAAATAATCAGCAGAAACATTGAACTCCTGACAAAGTCTCTTTATCAAATCATGTGGAATGGCAGTCTTGCCTTTTTCATAATTATAGATGGTATCTTTGCTCATGCCCATTCGCTCTGCAAATTTTTCCTGACTCAATTTCACTTTTTTTCGTAACTTCTTCAACTGCTCGCCCATGACTTCTGCGTCAAAGACTTCATTCTGAGTTCCCATGTTCTGCTTCACCTCCTTCGTACTTATTTTTTCTGCGGAGGCAAACAAAAAAAGACCTCCACAACAAAACAGAAAATTCTCTTCAAGTCTAAATTTCTACTTTTCCAATCGTTTCTTTAATTTTGTTATGTAAGTCTTTAAATTTTTTCCTAATTAAATCAAATATGTATTAATCTATTTTATCTTCTTTGCCTAATCACTTTTTCTCTCTAATCATCTTTTCTAAATCAATCTCGGCATATATCACTAAATTACAATACAATTTAAATATTCATTCTTATCAATCAATTTCATTACATTTTTCTAAGTTTAATATTCATTCATTTGATTTTAGACATTTCAATATTCAGTTGTAGTTTTATATTTTACCATTATTTTCCTGTTCTTGTCAACGGTTTTCGACAACTTCTCGACAAATTTCTTACAATCGGTAATATCGGTATCTTTGACTTACATAACACTAAAAGCAAAAAAGACGCAAAGAAAATCAGTTAAGAATCTTACCCAACTTTCCCTGCGTCTCTGGTGCTTGACAATACTTCACTACACCCTGTGTAGCTTTTTTATGAAATATGCCGCCCTTATCAGGTGAGCCATAATTCAGTTTTATAATTTAAATACACCTTTTTTACTGTGGCTTATCAAATAGCCTTCTGTGTATTTCTTCAATACTAAGGTTCTCTTACATCTGTCGCATTTCATGCAAACAGCCTGTACAACTACTAAATTATCATCATTCTGGATTAAATAATCCCAAAAATGTCTGCCGCATTTTTTGCAGCGAAATTCAATTACTCCATTTTTATCCATCTCAGTCTGCTCCTTTACAATACAAAATCAACAAGTTTCATTTTGTACTTGAAAAGGAAAGGGAAATCACCTTTGCAAGTCTTCTTACTGCCGGGAGTTCCGACGCATACTATGTATGCCCCTGCATATGCTGATCTCGAAGCCAACTGATTACATACCTTCGTATATAATCAGGCTCCGGCTCTTCCCTCTACAAACCACATATTGTTATCCTCATAGAACAAATGGCTTTCTTTTCCATCTATAATACAGGTATATCTCATTCCTACACCGCCAGCCTTTAGACTGGCAGCCCGTCTGATATCTGTAATGCGCTGAATCTCATAAATGTGTCCATCCTGCCATTTAACACTGACCGGCTTCAGCTGTCCCTCTTTACTAAACACAGCAGTCACATCCACATACACTTTATTCGTATTCATGCTTCAGCCACTCCTTTCTCCATAACTGTTATTGTTCTTGGCATTGATTCAATCCATGTGATATGTCCTGAATCTCTTAGATTACTTAACTGTGCTGCCATACTTGATGTTGATTTGAGTCCAACTAATTTGCACAGTTCCCTGACCGTCGGTGAAAAACCATTTTCTTTTTTGAATTTGATAATCTCTGCCAATATCTCCTTCTGTCTTTCCGATAAACTTTTTTCCTGCATTATTCCTACCTCCAATGCAAATTGCGAATACATCAGTGTATTACACCAAATGTACCGTTCCTAAAAGTAACCATGAGGGTGAACCGTATGTTCTTCCTTTGCATTTACTGCCGAAAGAATCGTGTCACCCAGCATCAGTCCCCGTTGTATACTGTAGAAACCGAATCGTCTTCGTATGTCATCAACCGCTGCATCCATCTTCATCATTTTGTCTCTCAGTTCTGCATTATGGAATAAATCCAGCTGCTCCCAATAGTTGTCATTCACAAGGTCTGCTCCACGAATACCAACACTTCTGATCGGCTTCTGCCAGTTATAGCTTTGTTTAAAAAGCATAAATCCGGCATCAGCAATCTCTTTTGTAATATTCGTAGCATTTGAAACTTTTGTCTGCTTTGTGTATGAATACAGCTCATTATCACGAATACTTATTTCTACTGTCCTGCAACGAAAACCATTTTCTCTTAACCTCGCTGCAACACTCTCTGCAAGAACATACAATACAATTTTTACATCTTCGTCATTCTCTAAATCTCTTGGAGTTGTTGTACTGTTTCCAATCGACTTAACCGGAGCTGATGTATTCTCTTTTCTTACCGGTGAAGTATCATAACCATTTGCAAATGCCCACAGGATACTTCCCATTTTACCAAGATAACTGTTCAACCACTTTTCATCAGTCCTTGCTATATCACCTATGGTATAAATGCCCATTTTCCGCAATTTACTGTCTGTACTTCTTCCCACATATAATAAATCAGAAGCCGGAAGATTCCATGCTTTTGTCTGAAACTCCTCCTTATACATGGTTGTGATGGCGTCGGGTTTCTTATAATCAGAACCGAGCTTTGCAAATATCTTATTAAATGACACACCAACACTTACTGTTATGCCAAGTTCTGATTTCATTCGATTACTTATTTCATGTGCAATCTTGTAACCATCACCTTTAATAGAAGCACTTGCTGTAACATCCAGCCAGCTTTCATCAATTCCATAGGGTTCCTGTAAATCCGTGTACTCACCATATATCTCGTGAGCCATCTTTGAAAAACGAAGATACAAGTCCATTCTCGGAGGAACAAATGTAATATCGGGACACACCTGTCTTGCCTGCCACAGAGCCATTCCGGTCTTTACTCCATGTTTCTTCGCTACATAATCAGCAGTTAATACGATTCCGTGTCTCGCTTCCGGGTCTCCACCTACTGCAACAGGCTTTCCACGAAGCTCCGGATGATGCAACAGCTCAATACTCGCATAGCAGGAGTTAATATCACTATGTAAAATAACTCTGTCTCCCACAACATTCACCTCCAGTCTGTTTATGTTGTATTGCTTCTTGCAGGTACAAGTATAACTCTCTAGTAAAGAGATTGTCAACGGACACATGTGTCCTTTCATCTCTTATTCGGAGATTTTGCACTTGAAATATTCTATTATCTGATATATACTATAGGAGAAATCAAGACATTTATTATCCTTAGAAAAGAGGCGGAATTATGAGAAATATCGGTGAAATCATTTCTTCTAACAGAAAGAAACTGAAGTTATCTCAGCCAATGTTAGCTGAATTACTACAGCAGGAAGGAATTAATCTTACGGTAAAAGCAATCTCCAAATGGGAGACAAACGCTACTGAGCCCAGTGTGGCAACCTTCCTTGCAGTATGCAAAGTATTAAACATCACAAATATATATGAAGAATATTTTGGAGAAAATCCGGCAGATCCACTCTCTTCCCTCAATGATGAAGGGAAAGAAAAGGCTTTGGATTATATTGGATTGTTACATGACAGTGGAAAATATGAGAAACAGACTGCAAAGATTATTCCATTTTGCAGATATATTGAAGTGTATGATAATGCAGTATCTGCCGGAACCGGTAACTTTCTGGTAGACGGACCGAAAGAAACGATTCAGCTTACGAAAGATATCATACCGGAATCCGCAAGCTTCGGTGTAAAAATCAGTGGTGACAGTATGGAACCGGAATTTGAAGATGGACAGATTGCCTGGGTTCTGAAACAGGATATTCTTGAAAACGGAGAAATCGGTATCTTCTATCTTAACGGAGATGCTTATATTAAGAAACTGCAGGACGATAATAACGGTGTATTTCTTATATCCCTCAACGAGAAATACTCTCCTATTCCCGTAGGTGAGAATGACCGCTTTGATATTCTTGGAAAAGTGGTTGGAAAGAATCATCCGGATGAGATTAAGGAATACTTACAATAAACAAGTCCTTATTTACAGACAGCATATGAAGTATCCTTGTTACCATAAAGAGATATATCAGAAAGTAGGTGATTGCTATGGCGGTCGTTAATAACCTTAAAGAAATTCGTGAATCACGAGGTCTTCTCCAAGAGGATTTAGCCTCTGCCACAGGGTTCTGCACAAAAACTATTGGCAGAGTGGAACGTGGTGAACGGGCACCATCCGCTGAATTTATGCTTCGTATTGCAGCATATTTCAATCTGCTTGTTGAAGATGTCTTTAAGTTGGAAGAGCACTGACTTTGGTCGGTGTTCTTCCTTTTTGAGTACACTAATATATACCTTTTTATTTACTCTATATATTATTTATTCTATACATCATCAATTCGATAAACAGGAATTGCACATCCTTTAATATTTTATAACATACTTTTTGTATGTTATAGATATTCTCATCTAGCAAAAAACAGGGGTGAGATAAAAGTCTCTCACCCCTGAATTTTCTTCTTTCGAAATTACATATAATATTCTGATATTACGCTTTCCACAAACCATGTAAGTTACAATATGCATATACAGCTTCTACTTCATCGCCTTCAGAAATGGCAAAGCTTACTTCCGGTGCATCACCTGGCTTTAACACCTTTCTTTGATTTCCGGATTTTGTCTGTAAAGATACCCATTCAATATAATGAGCTTCTACCATTGGATGCTCAACTGAGCCAACAGAAACCTTTACTGTATTGCCTTCCACAGTCCATACCGGAAGATGTTTTTCTACTGCACCATCGGATGTACCCGGAATAATTTCTGTCATTTTCTGACCACAACACATTACCGGTACACCAGAGTCCTTTACCATTGCAATAATATTTCCGCAATGCTCACAAATAAGAAATCTTTGTTCCATAGTTCTACCTCCAAAAACTATTTTAATAGTTCTCTGCATTTACTTCAAAGTATGACTGTGGATGTGCACATACAGGGCATACCTCCGGTGCCTTTGTGCCAACTACTATATGCCCACAGTTACGGCACTCCCATACCTTTACTTCACTCTTTTCAAATACCTGTGCAGTCTCGATATTCTTAAGAAGTGCACGATATCTTTCCTCATGATGCTTTTCGATTGCGGCTACCATGCGGAACTTTGCTGCAAGGGCTGTGAAGCCTTCTGCTTCAGCAGTTTTAGCAAAATCTTCATACATATCTGTCCACTCATAATTTTCGCCATCAGCCGCTGCCTGTAAGTTAGAAGGTGTATCACCTAAACCGTTCAATTCCTTGAACCACATCTTTGCATGTTCTTTTTCGTTGTCAGCTGTCTTTAAGAATAAAGCTGCCATCTGCTCATAGCCTTCCTTCTTAGCAACAGAAGCAAAATATGTATACTTGTTTCTTGCCTGAGATTCTCCTGCAAAAGCAGCCTCAAGATTTTTCTCTGTCTGAGTTCCTGCATAAGGATTTTTCTTCTCTTCTTCCATTAACTTAAACTTTTCCTTTGGCTGTTTGCAAACAGGGCACTGCTCCGGTGCTTCCTCTCCTTCATGAACATAACCACATACTGTACATACCCATTTCTTCATAGTCTTTACCTCTTCTTTCTTCATATTATTTTTTTCGTTATTTGGAATCATTTCTAATAACTTTCTTGCAACATCCACAGGAAAATCTTTGGTCGGTGGATTTGCAATCAAATCCTCTAAAAGTTCATGTGCATTGTTACTCTGAGGAAGCATAAAGCCTGCTTCTCTCAAAATGTCTTCAGCTACCAGTCTTTCTGATTTCGCAACCGCCTTCATCAAACGATACAGTCCATCTTTATCAGTAGTTTCTGCTATTTGAAGTGCTTCCTTTTCTTCATCCGCTTTTGCCTGTGCAGTCTTATTCAGCACTGCTTTCACCTGATTTGTCTTTGGCTGTTGTGCAGGATATTCCTTTGGCACCATGGAAATTGCACCACTCGGACAAGCCTGTGCACACATTCCGCAACCGATACACTTATCTACATCAATCACACTGTTTTCTGTGTCTGTAGCTCCAACAGGGCAAACATAAAGACACAGACAATCTTTTGTACAAAGTCTTAGATTTCTTACAGCTACTTTTTCATCCATGATTATGCTCTCCCTTCTATTTTCTCAAATTTCCAATCCGGAACCTTACACACCGGGCAAAGTTCCGGAGGTGTATCGCCTATGTAAACAAATCCACATGTTGTACATACCCAGATATTGGTGTCTTTTAACATCGCTTCACCTTCATTCAAATAACGATTCACTAATGATGAAAGCATTCTTGTAACCTTTTCACCCCATACACATACTCTTGCAGCACCCCTGTCTGCATTTGCATCTGCAGTAGCTCTTACAGCTGCATAATTGTTTGCATCTGTTTGAAGCTCTTTAGCGAGTTTTTCAACGGATGCATCATTTACCGCCGGTACAACTGCGGTAAAATAATCTGCTAACTGCTTAAATAAATCTGCTTCTTCCTGCTTGTATTGTTTCTCACAGCCTCTTGCAAGATTAGAACAAAGTGCTGCCAGTTGTCCTGCTGAAAGTTTCTCTAAATCTTCTTCCATTGGCTCTATGGCAGTAACTACTTTCTTTTCGTCACCATTTGCTTCCGGTTTAAAATCTGATTTTGCCGCACCACATAGTGGGCACTTCCAATCATCCGGCAATTCTTCAAATGGGACTTTTTCTTTGGCATCATCGTAGACATAGCCACAAATCTGACAAATGTACTTCATAGAAAATACCTCCTTTTGTTTTATTATGAAAAGCTATTGTCTACCCTTCTCTAATTCTCCGGAATAGTCAATCATGCCTCCAAATTCAATAACATTTGTATACCCTAAATCCACAAGCTTCTGTGAAGCCTGCTTACTTCTGTTTCCGCTTCGGCAATATACATAGATTGCCTGACTCTTATCCGGAAGTTCCGCAATCTCTTCTGTTCCAATAGATTCATTAGGGATATTGATTGCTCCGGGAATGTGTCCTTCCTCAAACTCATCATCTCTTCTGACATCCAAGAGAATATATCCCGAATCTTCCTTCATAAGCTCAAGTCCTTCTTCCATGGAAACCTGTTGATAACTTGAATTTTGTTCTGTGTTCTTCGCAGAATCCGTATTTCCACATCCTGTAAGGATACATAGAAAAGTCATACACAGAATCAGTAATTTTTTCATTATGTACCTCCTACTGCTTATCCATTCCACAAGGAAGTGATGCTTCTATCAAATTCGTTTCTCTCATAACATTCTCATAGAAACGATAACCTCCTGAGAAGTTGTAACAATCAAATCCTTCCCCAGCTAAAATTCTACAGGATATATAGCTTCTTAATCCGCTTTGACACATCACATATACCGGTTTTGACTTATCCATGTTCTCTAGACTTTCTCTTAAATCATCTACCGGAATGTTGATAAAGCCGTCCACATGACCTTTTGCATATTCGCCCTGTGTTCTTGTATCAAGAAGTGTCACACTTCCATCCCTTGGAAGCTTGTCCAATTCGTCAAAGTGGAACTGCTTTACGATTCCGCTTTCAATATTCTCAATCATAAATCCTGCCATATTTACCGGGTCTTTCGCAGAGGAATAAGGTGGGGCATATGCCAAATCCAAATCCTTAAGTTCTGCTGCTTTCATACCTGCACTAATGGCTGTTGCAATTACATCCAATCGCTTATCGACTCCATCGTAGCCCACAATCTGTGCTCCAAGGATTTTTAAAGTACTCTTTTCATACACAACCTTCATTGTCATGACTTTTGCACCGGGATAATAGCCTGCATGAGAAGCCGGAGATAAAACAACTCTTTCATAATCTATTCCGGCATCTTTCGCTGCTTTTTCGGTAAGCCCTGTGCTTGCAGCTGTCATATCAAACAGCTTGATAACCGAAGAACCCATGCTCCCTTTATAATGACTGTCTAAGCCGCAAATATTATCTGCCACGATCCTGCCTTGCTTGTTTGCAGGACCTGCTAAAGAAATAACCGCATTATTTCCCGTAACTGTATGCTTTACTTGTACTGCATCTCCTACCGCATAAATATCCGGTACGGATGTCTCCATTTTATCATTTACAACAATCGCTCCCTTAATGCCAAGTTCAAGTCCTGCCTTTTTTGCAAGTGTAGTTTCCGGGCTGACACCGATTGCCATTAGAACCATATCGGTACTTATTGGCTCATCATCTTTTAAAAGAACCTGTAACTGTTCCTTCTCCTCAAATCCGATTACGTCACCGCCAAGTTTTAGACTTATCCCTTTACTGCGTAGCTTATTATGTACAAGAGTTGCCATATCATAATCCAGTGTATTCATCAGCTGTTTCGGTCTTTGTACAACTGTTACTTTAACACCCAAGTCACATAGATTTTCCGCAACCTCAAGTCCGATAAATCCACCACCAACCATAACTGCAGTTTTGGGTTTCTTTTCTTCTACAAAGCTTCGTATTTTCAATGTATCTTCTACCGTTCGTAATGTAAAAATCTTATCATTATCTATTCCCGGAAGATTCGGCTTTATCGGTTTTGCTCCCGGTGATAAAATCAATTTATCATAAGATTCCTCATATACTTTTCCGGTATCCAGATTGTAAACTGTAACTGTTTTCTTTACAGCATTGATGTCTGTTACTTCATGATGAACCTTCATATCTATGCGAAATCTGTTCCATATGCTTTCCGGTGTTTGAAGTGTCAGTTCCTCCTTATCCTCAATTACACCGCCAATATAATAAGGCAGTCCGCAATTTGCATATGAAATGTATCCGGAGCGTTCAAAAACGGTAATCTGTGCATGTTCATCTAATCTTCTAAGTCTGGTTGCTGCTGTTGCACCACCTGCAACTCCACCCACAATTACAACCTTCATCCTTTCACAACCTTTCCTCTGTATGAACTAATACCTCCAATATTGGTAACATGTGAAAACCCCATCTGTTTCAATGCAGATGTAGCACTACTGCTTCTTGCACCACTTTGGCAATATACAAATAGAGGTGTATCTTTATCCGTTATTTTTGCAAGGACTTTCTCTATCTGTTGAAGAGGAATATTCTCACTATTCTCAATATGTCCGGATTCATATTCTTCCTTTGTTCTAACATCTAATAATACAGCTTTTTCTGTTTTCAAAAATTCCTGAACTCCTGCATTGATATCAGCTTGTTTAAAAAATCCGAAAATACTCATTGTAACATCGCCTCCACTTCTGTCTTTGGTCTTGCACCGACAGCTTGTTTTACAACCTTTCCATCTTTAACGAGTACAATGGTTGGAATGCTCATCACTCCAAACGCCTGTGATAATTCACCCTCCTCATCCACATTAACTTTACCGACTTTTGCTTTTCCTTCATACTCCTCTGCCAGCTGTTCAATAATTGGTCCCATCATCTGGCATGGTCCACACCAAGGTGCCCAAAAATCAATCAGTACCGGGATATTGGATTTCATCACTTCATTTTCAAAATTTTCTCTTGTTATTTTTAATTCAGCCATTTGTTAGCCCTCCTATTTTTAATTTCAGTAATCATTCCTGATTTCTAATTTCATTATATACATTAGGAGTTTTCTCTTCTGTGACTGAGTCTCATTATTCAATAATTTTTTTCAAACCTTCAATATTTTTTATAACAATTGCACCTCTATTAAGCTCTATTAGCTCATCTGATGCAAATTGTTTCAACATTCTCGCTACTACCTCTCTTGCTGAATTGACTTCTTTTGCAATGGCTTCCTGTGTCATTTGAATCTTATTTTCGCCGGTTTTCTCATAAACAGAAAGTAAAAATCTTGCCATTCTCACATCAAATCTTGCAAACATTATTTCCTGCATAACCCATACCACGTCAGAGAATCTCTTCGTCGCAAGTTCATAGGCAAAACATCTCGCGTAAATATTGCTATCCATCAGTTTTTGAATCATTCCGGAATGAATTGCCACAATCTCTGTGTCTTCTTCTGCCAGAAGCTGCACATCCAACGATATCCCTGCAATCACACAGGAAGCCGACAAAACACAGCATTCTCCGCTTCCAATATGGAACAAAGTAATTTCACGTCCTTCTTCGCTTGTGATATAAACTCGAATAGAACCTTTTTGCACATAAATCATTCCGAGACACGCATCTGTCATTCCATAGATATAGGAATCCTTTTTGTAAATGCGTAAGACAGCACCACTTAACAATTGTTTTTTCTCTTCATCCGAAAGATTCTTCCAAAATGGTATTTGCTTTATAACTTCATTGATATCCATCATTTATACCATCCAATTATCTTCATAGATTAATGACAGTTGTTACCACAGCCATGACTGCCACAGGTATGTCCACTTTCTCCGTGCTCATGGTCATGATGGTCACAATGTACATCCGGATTATAGCCAAGTGTTCCATTAATTAAAGCAAGAACTGCTTCATCTGCATTACCGGACACTCCACCATAAAGCTTGATGTCCGCTTCTGCAAGAGCCATCTGTGCTCCCCCGCCGATTCCACCACAAATCAAAACCTCTATTCCTGACTCAGAAAGCAAACCTGCCAGTGCTCCATGACCGCTTCCATTGGAATCCATTACTTCAGATTTCGTAATAACACCATTTTCAACTTCATATATCTTAAACTGCTTAGTATGTCCAAAGTGCTGAAAAATTTCTCCATTTTCATAAGTTACTGCTATCTTCATATCTTTTCTTCCTTTCGCTACTACATTTTTTTCTGAATTTTCTTTATATTTCCGGCAAGGTCTTTCACAACAAGATTTGTGTTTTCCGCTACAGATTCTATAATTTCCGCCGGATATCAATAATTGTTTCCCATTCACGATACAGTCCGAAATTTTGTACCTTGCTCTTTCATATATTTCCGTGACTGTCGTGCGTGAAATATCCATAGCTGCAGCACATTGTTCATGATTTTGTTTTTCAAAGTCTACAAGCCTTATCACTTCATATTCATCTACGGAAAGAACCACACTTTCCGGATTCGTAACTCCTTCAGGTTCAAAACATGAATATTCCGGTTCACTACAGACTCTTCTGCATCTTTTAGGTCTTGGCATTTTATCACCTCTCGTTTCCGACATATGTTGATTATAGCATATCTTTCAGTTTTAATCTATAAAAACTCTTCCTAAAATAAAAATTATCAAGAATAAAAAAGTAAACTGGCTAAAATATCAGTCTACTTTTCGCAATGTTATTATATTTTTTACTTGATACTTAAAATTCACATCTATTTAACCCCCCACACAAACGTATTGCTCAAAATACTTTTATGAATACAACTTATCCACTTCTTTTTCATACACTGATTCTGTCACAGAATCAAACAAAACCCATTCTACAAGGTCAAAGCTATTCTTGTTATCCTCCAAAAATCGGCTGACCGTCTTAACCGCAATCTTTGCTGCAAGTTCTACCGGAAAACTATATACTCCGGTTGAAATAGAAGGAAATGCGATACTTCTTATCTCATGCTCAAGTGCCACCTGCATAGAATGAAAATAACAGCTTGCCAAAAGTTCCTCTTCCTTACTTCTGCCACCATTCCAAATCGGACCCACCGTATGTATCACATAATCACATGGCAGATTATAAGCCTTTGTAATCTTAGCCTGACCTGTCTCGCAACCATGAAGAGTCCTACACTCTGCCAGAAGTTCCGGTCCTGCTGCCCTGTGAATGGCACCATCAACTCCACCACCTCCTAAAAGAGAGTTGTTGGCAGCATTTACAATTGCCTGAACATCTGTAATTTTCGTAATATCACCTTTTACCGTCTTTATTAAATACATTTTACCACCTGCCTGATTCTTATATTACTATTCCATTGCAATGGTCAATCTCATGCTGAATAATCTGTGCTGTCCATCCTGAATACTTTCCATGCTGTTTCTTAAAGTTCTGATCAAGATAGTCCACTTCTATGTCCTGATATCTCGTGCATGGTCTTACACCTTTCAGAGAAAGACATCCTTCCTCAGTCTGATATGCTCCGGATTTCTTTGTTATTACTGGATTTATCATTGCAAACTGAAATGGTCCGGCTGCTACTACAATGATATTCTTTTTTTCTCCAATCATATTGGCAGCCATACCAACACAGTGCTCTAAATTTGCCCTAAGTGTATCAAGCAAATCAGTCACAATCTGTTTATCTGCCTCTGTTGCATCCACTGACTTCTGTGCCAGAAACAGCGGATCATGCATTATCTTCTTTACCATTAATTCCATCCCTTCCATACATCAGGCTGATATCCAAGTGTAGATTGTTTTCCATTTCTTACTACTGGTGTTTTAATTACCTGCGGATTCTCAAGTACCTTTTCCAGTTTATCTTCATCTGCAATATACTTAATAAGAGCAAGTATATCCTGGTCTTTTCCTTCCCAGTTAATCATATTGTCAAGACCGTCATTAGCCTGAGCAACAGAAGTAAACTCTCCCTTACTCATGCCTTTTTCTTTCATATCAATAAACTGATATTTAATGCCACGCTCCTTGAAGAAGCGTTCTGCTTTCTTTGTATCATTACATTTCTTAGTTCCAAAAATCTGGATATTCATCTGCTTCACCTACCATAAATTATAAAGTTTCATTTTCTCTGTATTTCTATATTCATGCTTCTCGTAGTACCCAATCAGCTTTCCTTCATCTCTAAGAGCAACCATATATACATCCTTATTTTGTTTTTCATTGTGAAAAGTATATACAATATTGTGGTTATCATCTTCAATAAACCAATCAACCACTTGCTGTATCTTTTCTCTAGACGCTTGGTTATGACATTCCATGAGGCTTCTTCCAATCAACTTTTCTCCGCCCCATTTCTCATAGTTAAGTACAGCCGCCGGATTCATATAAATAATTTCATGATTCAAATTGCATATTACTACTGCACATCTATCCTGATCAACGATACTCTTATAAAAACTCACATACGACTTGAACTTTATGTTTTTCTCATTATCCAGTCGTTTCTGCAAATGTGTTTTCTTTCTGTGATAATAACTAACAATTTCTCCCGACGGTATCCATATCTGTGCCTCATTAATCTTATCAAGAACCGCATCAATAATATGCTCATCCGCTTCTGAGTCAGGAACTTTTTCATTCTCAGTTACATACTTTTTGTATTCTTCATATACCCATGCAGTAATCTTCTCTTTCTGCTTCAACTTAAGATTGTTAAAAGACTTGTTCATCTGCAAAAGCTGTCCATCTATTTTCTTATGTATTTTGGTTTTCTTGCTCTTTGCCATTGATTAATCTCCTTCTTGTGTCCGTACCACTAACACCAGCTTCTCAAACGACTGTGCAAATCTCTTATCGTCTTCCTCCGTCCTTTTCTTAGGACCTTTCAAATGATTCTTATGAGAACCTCTCCTTGCTTTCTTATTCAGATGTCGTTCCATTAACATCTGGTCAATATTTTCATTTGTGTACCACTTTCCTGATTGATGAATTGCATACGCACCTTTCCCAAGTGCCATTGCTGCTACTCCGTAATCCTGCGAAACAACAATGTCTCCTTTATGACAAATACTAATTAATTTATAATCAACTGCGTCTGCTCCTTCACCAACCACAATGACTTCACTGTAATCGGAAGTCAAAATGTGATTCGTATCACAGAGCAATGTAACATCGACTCTATATTGTTCTGCCACTTCTTCTACAATACGCACAACAGGACACGCATCTGCATCTACAAAAATCTTCATGCTACCATTCCTTCAATTAACACGATAATCTATACCATTTCTTGATATATGAATCTTCCAATAATGTTTTATCTGCATTTACAAGTTCGACAAATAATGTGGTCAGTCCATCCCATTCTTCGTAACTACCTGCATCGTGCAATTTCCAGTTTAGCTGTTCCAAAGTCCAGTTATTCTTGATGGAATTATGTAACATGGATGTGGTAGCCCAGTTTTCTTCTGAATCGGAACCGCCAAGTGCAACCGGGTATATATGATCCACCGTTGGAATGAACTCCCAATATGCATTATGACACTCTTCCATTTTCCAATGCGAGTGATACGGAAATTCCTCCGGCATATAATGAGATAAAACCTTCAAGAATCCGGGATTCACCAGTTTTTGTCCACTATACCTATCTATAAAACCATCCTTTTTAAATTGCTGCATTTTCTGTTTATCCGTATATGCCCTTCCGGTTGCTTCTATATGTCTAAAGGGATACTGCTCATTTATCAACATCTTTGCAGTTTCCTGTTCTCCCGAAAGAAGATATCTTCCAACCTTCTCTAAGGCTTCGATTTTTTCCATAGCATTTCCACCTACCCGTTTATCATAACTTGTCTGTTTTGTGCTGATATAATAGTTTCTCTTAATTCATTCGATATCTCTACTCGCTTTAACTCTATTCCAAACTGTCGGATACTTTCTGCAAGTGCCGATTTTCCTGACAGAGTCCTTTCTTCTTGTTCATCACAAACCACAATTATTTTTCTATAACTTTTACACCGATCTTTTTCAATCAAAAGCATTTTAAGAATATCATTGGCGATTTTGGTGTTTTGCCCTCTCTTATTCCCTCCGATATGAGCAAATATTTCCCCTATGATACTATATTCTTCAGAATAGAAATCCGGTTCGATATGTACTGAGTCATTATTACTCATCTTTACCTTGGGATTTCTACTTACTTTACACCCCAGCCAATCTTCAACCATACAAAATATTTCATCTTCTGCCATCTGCTGTTCTAAAGAGCTGGATTTTTTTGTATCTGCCATATTCCCTCCGTTCATAGTACTGTGAAATACAAAATGACTGCTATTACAATAATCCCTACTACTATCGCCGGAATTGCAGTATTTGCATCATTACGCATATTTTCTTCGTCAGTTTCCATTATTATTAAGTCTTCTTTATCAGAAATACCATTATTATTATAATCGTGCATTTAACCACCCCTATTCCATTGGTAAATCTAAATGACAATATATAAGGTCTTCTTCCCTATCTACTATAGCCTTAAGTTTCTGAAACAGCTTTATGCTTCTAGTATTGCTACTATCAATCCTTATATTTATCCTATGATATCCCATTGTTGTGCAAATCCAATTCAGCCATTCTTTTAATAATAATTCACCATATCCTTGCCCTTGATATTGTTTCACGATTATTATTGCCAACTCTGGAAACTTGTTATCAATACCTTGTAATGCTACTCTCCCAAGCAAATCTCCATTTTTAAGGAAAACTGAATAGTTTATCTCTGTATCATCTTCAGTCATGCTTTCCCAATATACTTTTAATCCAATATCCGGTTCCACATCATAAAGCCTGCCAAATAAGTATTCTGCTTTAGCGACTTCACGAAACAGTTCCTTATCATTTTCGCTAACACGCCTGATATCAAATAATTCTGAATGATACTCTTGCTCCAAAATCAAATCCTTCTTCCATCAAAATGTGTGTATTGGTTGCATCCCTTACAATGGAATGTAACTGACCCTAAGCCATCTTCTGTTATAATTACCTCTAGATTTTCCTCATATCCGCAGTTAGGGCATCTTCCGGTTTCACCGGTATTAGAAAATCTTTTCATAATCTCCATCCATTTTTGCGATTCATTCATTCTTCCCAAAATAATCTCCTGCGATTTTCTCCAACTGTTCTGCTATTTGTGAAAATGGCAGATTCAAATCCAAAGTCTTTACCCATATGGTATTGCCACCCATAGAATACTTATTATTCGGTGTAATCTGTTCCTGCGTCTTGGCATATAGAAGCATTCCTGCAACATTTCCTGTATTATCTTTATCTAAGTTTTTCACATAGGTAAACACCTGATATAGATTGCCGGAATGAATACTCTGTATGTCATATTGGCTCTGCATGGTATGGGCATAGTATTTTGCATCAATAATCAAAGTTCTACCACCATGCTTCAGTGTAATATCAGTAACCATGGCAGGGAGAAATTCAATCATACCATCATCAATATCCCAAGGAATTGTATCCGGATTAGCCTTATATTCCGGATGATGATACCGGTAATATTCCAGTATAAACTTCTCATAAAGGCTGTGCATGGCTCTGTCATCCAAAAAGGTAGCAAGCTTCACTTCTCCTTTATCCGTTGACAATATAAGCCCGGTAATTACCAGATAACATACATTCATCAGCATCCTATAACTCTGATTGTTTTTCTGATACCGAATCCTGTCCCACTTAATCTGCCCCGGCTCTATCACATCTACATTATCAAAGAATACAAGGTTTTTCTTCAATACTATCTTATGCTCCTGCTTCACAGTCTTCTGTCGAACCAAAACCTGCATAGTAGTTTTTAATATCTGATTGAGCAGATTGTTCTCTGAAAGTTCATCATATTCACAGGACAGCTTCTGTTTATGCTGAATCTTGTTCCTAATTGTTCCCTGAATATTAAGTTTGCCACGCAGTACGGAAAGCTCCTCTTCCTGCAATATATACTCACGATACAATCCCTGCTTTAGCTGACTTGCAACGCCTTTGCCTAGGATGGCCGCAAACATATCATGAATATTCTCAAACTCCTCTGCAGCCACCTTGTCATAATTTGACTGACGCAGGGACTGAAAGGCATAGGTCAGCATACAGTATATATTTTTTATTGATTTGATAGACGGAAATCTTCTTATAAGCCCGCGCAAGTGTTTATAAAACCTTGTGAAAATGGCTTAAAATCAAGGTTTTCTGCATATCGTCATTTATCTTGCCATATCTCCGTATAAGATGATTTTGTAAGACCGGGCACCATTTTGGCACCACAAATTATAGGAGGACGACATGAAAAACGTACTTTTAGACAAGGGTATTATACTCCCGTCCGGCGAAATCAGCAAGGATAAGGTAAACCTTGTAACCGGAGCAATCACGCAGCCATTCGCAGAAATGGTATGGGTAACGACAGGCGGCGACATGGAAACCGTAAACCGCTTGACCGACGTACTTGTTACCATGAACACCCCCGCCGACCGGGGGAAGCTGTTCAAAATCATAAAAATGCTCTATGGGCTTATGGGCTTGCCCTTTTCCGAGGAAGCCGAGCCTATGGACGCAGACCCCGCCGTTTTGGAATACTTCATTTTTTCCTTTACGGCAGACTTTGGCGAAGTCATACAAGACCTCATAGCCGAAGAAGCAGAATAACGCACCGCACAGGCGGCGTTTCTCACTTCCCACAAGGAAGAACAGGAACGCCGCTTTTTTCATGCCCTTTGTTACGCAGTAGGCATGGAAAAGCCCTTGATTTACGCGGCTTTGCGGACGCGGTTTTCAGCGGATAAGGGATTGATACCTAAACCCTCAAAATCGCGTTTCTATTGCGTAACAGGTATGCAGCAAAGGAGTGATGAAGCTATGGCAGTTTTCAGAGTGGAGCGCAACAAGGGCTATACGGTTATGAGCAACCACCACTTACGCAATAAGGAGCTATCCCTAAAGGCAAAAGGGCTGTTATCGCAAATGCTGTCCTTGCCAGAGGATTGGGACTACACCCTTGCGGGGCTGTCCTTTATCAACCGGGAGAAAATCGACGCTATCCGGGAAGCCGTTAAGGAACTGGAACGCGCCGGGTATATCGTGCGTTCAAGGGAACGCGACGAGAAAGGACGCTTGCGCGGCGCAGATTATGTGATTTTTGAGCAGCCGCAGACCCCGCCTGTATCGGATTTACCTACATTGGAAAATCCAACATTGGATAATCCAACGTTGGAAAAACCTACGCAGAAAAAACCTACGTTGGAAAATCCAACGCAATTAAATAAAGATATACAAAAGACTAACTTACCCAAAAAAGAAAAATCAAATATAGATTTATCAAGTACCGATTCCATTCCTATCCATTCCCTAAATCCCTTGCCTTACGACGGGGAAGCGGCAGAGCCGCCGGAACGGAAACGAAAGGAAGCGACAGACGCATACAGCGTTTATGAGGAAATCATCAAGGACAATATCGAGTACGACCATTTTGTACGCTACGGGCAGGTAGACAAAGACCGTCTGGACGAAATTGTTTCGATTATCCTTGAAACGGTATGCAGCAAGAGAAAGACAATCCGTATCGCCGGGGACGATTACCCGGCAGAGCTTGTCAAGGCAAAGTTTATGAAGCTCAACAGCAGTCACATTGAATTTGTCTTTGACTGCATGAAAGAGAATACCACCAAAATCCGCAACATCAAACAGTACCTTAAAGCGGTGCTGTTCAATGCGCCGAATACCATTGACAGCTACTATACCGCCCTTGTCGCTCACGACATGGCGACAGGCAAAATCTAAAGGAGGATTACCACATGGCACAGAAAACAGGAGCTTTGATTTTTGACGAACAGACCGACCGCTACGACATTCGCTTTGACATTGCCGACTATTACGGCGGCTTGCATTGCGGAGAGTGTTTCGACGTATTCACAGGCGGCAAATGGAAGCCGACCCGCATTGAAATGAGCGCGGCGCAGGAATGGTACCTTGTGGGTATCCGCGCCGAGGATTTGAACGGCTTGCGCGTCCGTATCTAAAGCTTATGGGCGGCTACCGCAGCGGCGTACCACCCTAACACTATCAGACTACCGCGAAAGGAGGACGGTAAATGCAAGATGAAATCAACGAAAAGACCATAGCCCTTTACATCAAGACCGGGAAGCTGACCGCGCAGACACTTCAAAAGGCTATGAAAACGCTGCTTGCACAGATGAAGAAGCAGAAAGACAAAACGCCGCAGGGCAAGCAGACCTTAAAGCAGCTTATGAAGCAGAACGCGGGAGTTTCCAACATTGAGATTACCGAGGGCAATATCAAAGCCTTTGAGAGTACGGCGAAAAAGTACGGTATCGACTTTGCGCTGAAAAAGGACACGACGGAAAACCCGCCCCGCTACCTTGTGTTTTTCAAAGGCCGCGACGCTGACGTGCTGACCGCAGCCTTTAAGGAGTTTTCCGCAAAGAAGCTGACACAGGAGAAAAAGCCCTCTATCCGCAAGCTGCTTTCCTCTCTGAAAGAAAAGGCGGCGGGCTTGAACGCGCAGCGGGACAAGGTAAAGAACAAGGACAGGGAGGTATCGCTATGAAGCAGGAAGTCAAAAAGCTGCTTATCCTCAACCTGCCCTATCTGCTCTTTGTCTATCTGTTTGACAAGATAGGCGCAGCAATACGCCTTACCCCCGGCGCAGACGCAAGCGAAAAGCTCTTGCAGCTTGGGACGGGCTTTGCCGCCGCCTTTTCCAGTATCGCGCCGAGCCTGCACCCCGCCGATCTGCTTATCGGCATTGCGGGGGCGGTCATTATCCGGCTTGCCGTTTACATGAAAGGCAAGAACGCGAAGAAGTACCGAAAAGGCATGGAATACGGTTCTGCACGTTGGAGTGCATAATTTTAAGTGTAAAGGAAGCCTATATGGACGCACAGGAGGTTATGCACATGACTGATTATAGTAAAATTACAGCCCTTTACTCCCGCCTTTCCGTGGGCGACGAGGACAGGGACGGCGGTGAGAGTAACTCGATACAGAACCAAAAAATCTTTTTGGAGAACTACGCCAGAGGGCAGCACTTAACCAATATCCGGCACTACATTGACGATGACGAAAGCGGCAGATTTTTTGACCGTTCTGCCTACTCCCGCATGATGGACGATGTAGAGAACGGGAAAATCGGTGTCTGCATTATGAAAGACCTGACACGCTGGGGGCGTGACTATCTCCAAGTCGGCAATGCGATGGAGATATTCAGACGGAACAATGTGCGCTTTATCGCAGTCAACAACGGGATAGACAGCGAAAAGCCCGATACATTGGAGTTTGCGCCCTTTATCAACATCATGTCGGAGTGGTACGCAAAGGACATCAGCAAGAAAGTAAAGACCGGCATTAAGACGAAGGGCATGAGTGGAAAGCCGATTGCCACCGAAGCCCCCTATGGCTATGTCAAATCCCCGGACAACAAGGATTTTTGGATTATCGACGAGGAAGCCGCCGGAGTTGTTCGTTTGATTTTTCGCCTGTTTCTGGACGGAAAAAACCGAAACCAAATTGCCGTATATCTCACGCAGGCGCAAATCCCAACGCCCACATTCTACATGAAAGAGCGCGGGCGGGGAACCTGTAAAAACAGGGCGCTCAATGAGGCCAACCGCTATAAGTGGAACAAAGTCACCTTGACCCATATCCTCACGCGGCAGGAGTATTGCGGCGATGTAGTCAACTTCAAGACTACAAAGCATTTCCGGGACAAGCGGAACCACTATGTAGACCGGAGCCAATGGCAGATAACCGAAAATGTGCATGAGCCGATTATTGACCGCGCCGACTTTGAAACCGCACAGCGGATTTTGGAAAACGCGCCCGTCAGACGCCCCAACGGGGACGGGGAAATCCACCCTTTGTCGGGCTTGCTTTTCTGTAAGGATTGCGGCGCAAAAATGCACATCCGCATAGATTACAGAAACGGCGGCAAGCGGCACGTTGCCTATTGCAGCGAGTACCACAAGGGAAAAGCCAAAAACCCCAAATGCCATTCCCCGCACATCATTGACGCGGATTTGCTCATGCAGACCGTCGCGGAAGTGCTGAAGAAAATCGAGGACTATTCTATCAGCAACCGGGCGGAGTTTGAAGCCTTAGTGAAAAAGAACCTTGCCATGCAGCAGACCGACCAGACCAAAAAGCAGCAGAAGCGTATTCCGCAAATCACGACACGCCTTGAACAGATTGACAAGGTGCTGAACAAGCTCTATGAGGACAACGCCCTCGGCACGATCCCGCAAGACCGCTATGAGCAAATGTCGCAGAAGTATTCAGAAGAATACTATGCGCTGAAAGCGGAGCTTGCCGAGCTGCAAGAGCAGCTATCCGCTTTTGAGAACGCGGGCGGACGGGCGCAGAAGTTTTTGAAGCTGACGGAACGCTACGCTGCCTTTACCGACCTGACCCCCGCCATTCTCAACGAGTTTATCAGCCGGATTGAAGTGCATGAGCGCGACAAGAAAAGGGCAAAACAAGCCATTCAGCACATCGGGATATATTTCAACTATATCGGCAAATTTGAGAACGAAGTGACACAGCTTACAGAGCCAACGGAGCAGGAAATCCGGCAAATGCGGGAGAAAATCGAGGAAGCCCAAAAGGAAAAGAGCCGCGCCTACCACCGGCAGTATTCAAGGGAGTACCGGGCGCGTAACCTTGAAAAGCGACGGGAGTATGACCGCATGAAAGCACGGGAATACCGGGCAAAGAAAAAGGCACAGGAAGCCGCCGCAGCACCCGCACAGTAAAACCGAATACTGACAACCAAGAGGGATTTTCCGGGCTACGGGAAATCCCTCTTTTGCACCCAGAGAAAGGAGCCGCCTATGGCAGAACAGAACGGGACACCTCAATCCCCCGACAGTGTTATCACGACACAGAGGGACGGACAGACCATCGTTGCGGAGTTGTTTTTCAACCACAGCGGCACAGAAACATTCCGCGACAAGCTGCTCAAAGTGATACTTGCCGACAGCTTGCAGGACGGTCAAGAGCCGGAAAAAACGAAAATCACGCGATAGGAACCGCCCGGACGAAGAATGGTTCGCCGGGGCGGTTTCTATTTGAAAATCCCCATTTTCCCCAAGTCAAGAGCCGGGAAAATTCCCTCAAAAATGCCCCTCTCTCCAAACGAGGGCGCAGAAAGGAGAGTTTATGCGAACAGGGCTTCCCAAGCAAAAAAAGATCACAGACATCTGGTTTGATGAGAAAGACCCGTTGATCCATATCCGTACCCACAACACCGACTTGAAGAAGCGGCTTGCCGCCTATGCCGAGCAGCACCCCGATGTGTGCCGCCAGACCGACGCAGACCCGGA
>CANQTC010000010.1 GCA_947626675.1 uncultured Coprococcus sp.
GGGGATAATGCACTGGAAAGCATAAAACGGTATGGACAGGAAGCTGTAGATGCCATCGGCAAATATGGAGACGAAGCAGTAGATGCCATCGGCAAATATGGAGACGAAGCAGTAGATGTTATAGGAAAGTATGGAGGTGATGCCGTTGATGGATTTAAGGATGGCAAGACGCCTGCAGAGGTCGAGAAGGAGCTTGGAGGTAAGACTGGTGAGAGTAAATTTATTACTGTTTCGCAAGATAGGCTTCAACACTCAGTATTAGGAGAATTTAATAGTAATGGAAGACTGATTAATGGAGGACATGGACAAGCTAATATCGATTTTTTGAATCAAAATAATATAGAATATAATATTGTTAAAGTGTATGATAATGGTGTAAGAGTTGGCAATATTCCTAGTCATAAAAATAAGTTTAAGAGGACTGGGACGGGTCAAGCATGGTTTCCAGAGAGTTGGACAGAAATGGACGTAAAAAATGCTGGTGAGTACATTGCGAATATTCCAGAAAATGTAAATGCTCCAGACGGAATTTGGCTTTTTGGTGAGTATAATGGTGTACGTGTAGGAGTTATTAAAAATAATGGAGAAATAGGTACAATTATACCTGACAATTCTAAGCAACCATAGAATATATGTAAAGGATAATGACATGATAGATAATAACGAAATTGAAAAAATTATAGAAGAAAGAAAAAAAATGCATCCAGATGACCCGCGGGTTGTGGAAAAATGGAATGAATTAACACAGATTTTTATTCAGAATGAAGAAAGTACTATAGAGTATTTAAATAGTTGTTGTAAAGAAAAACTAGATTGGATAAGTGAAATATTTGAAGATGTTTCAGAAATATTACAAAGTTCTAGATTTATTGAATGTATAGAACAGTTGTCTATAAAGTATCCAGATTTAAATTTAGAGCAAGATATTTTGTATGCAAAAGAAGTATTGGGGACAGGTTTAGTATAGAATATTCTACACATAGCGGAAACGGACGGGCTAAAAATAACAGCAGGTTCTATATTATATCATTACAATAGATACTGAAAGTATAAACGATGCAGTATATATGATGCCTGTACTTTATGTTGATAATCAGGCAGTAAGCGGTAAGGATGAGGAATTACTGTATAAGGCGCTTGGAAGTGACAGCAGTTTTAATATAGTATTTCATACAAATACAGGGGATACAGAAATATCAGATGAGATAACGACAGGTTCAGTCTATGCGGTTACGCTTGATGTACAGAGTATCAGTGCGGCAGAGCTTGAAAGCAGTTATAATGAGGCGGAGGCATATGCTGAAAATGCCACCCGGGAAAATGTCTACAGCCCCGACTATATGGGAAGGTATCTTGCATTTGCGGGAAAGCTTTATTTTGCGCAGTTAGACATTTTAGACATCATGGCATCAGACAGCTATGATGTGGCAATAACAAGGAACATAAGCGAAGCCATGACAGGATATGCGGTGGAGAGGGAATATCTCTACGGAACGGTAAGCGGAATCGATTTCGGCGGAATGTATATTGATGTGGATGCGGACAGCCACAGTGTAATAAGCCTTACCGGAGATAAGGAAGCCAAAAAGGAATATGTATTTGCAACCGGAATCATGGGTTCAACATATGAAAGTAGCATATGGGAAGAACTCACCGGAGAGCCTGCCGTTTCTACAATAAGTATATTTGAAAAAGTGAAGGAGCAGGGAATAGAGAGCCTTATTATCCATGAAGCCAACCTCGAGGAGCGTTTGTCTTTACTAAAAACAGCGGATGAAATCGTATCGGAGATAGAGAGTTCCGTAAATGGAGGGCATGTTGTTATAATGCCTGAAGAAGATGTACATATCGGAGACAGGAATGGAACGGGTTACATCATTCTTGATATGAACAGTGGAAGCGGTATATACAGGATATCAAGAGGATTAAACGGTGGATATACACAGGGTGCTTTATGTGTGCCGTCGCATTCATATTTAATGTACACACTGAAGTATGATTTTATATTTGCGAAGAAATATTATTGTTATTATAAAAGTATTATGAAAAGTAAAAAAACTATATTCAATCAATAAAATATATGCTAAAATGAGGTGATTTTTTCCGTAAAAGGAAAATCACCTTTTATGATTTGTGGGAAAAATAGGAAGTCTGTTAGCTATTTTACCCTGTGAAAATGTGAAAAAATGGGATATCTCGATACCGGATTGACACAAAGTACATGGGGCTACTAACCACATATCATACCACCGCCCGGTATAATGAAAGGGGTTTTTGCTCAAATTGTTTTTCGATTCCCCGACAGTATGAGGACAAAATAAAATAAAACTCATGCAAGGAGAGTTTCCAGATAAGACTCTTCGTTATTTGCTCCCCGGGATGGTGAGAATTACAGCAGTGATACGTATGATGGAATTTACAGTACATCTTTATGGGGCACTGTAAGTAAGCAATCAGAAAAAGCTGGTTACGATACTTGAGGAGGAAATAAATGGAAAAAAACAATACAAATTCCAAAAATATTATTGAACTGAAAAGCATCACAAAGGTATATGATGACAGTTTCACAGCAGTAAATGAATTCAATCTCGAAGTAAAAAGAGGTGAATTTGTTACATTCTTAGGCCCTTCAGGCTGCGGAAAAACCACCACGCTTAGAATGATAGCAGGATTCGAGATTCCTACTTCAGGAGAAATATTATTAAATGGGACGGATATCAGTAAATTGCCGCCAAATAAAAGACCGATTAATACGGTTTTTCAAAGGTATGCACTTTTTCCCCATTTGAATATTTTTGATAACATAGCCTTTGGTCTGAAGCTTAAGAAACTTTCTAAAGCGGAGATTGTAAAAAAGGTAAAAAAAGTTCTGGAAATGGTAGACCTTGAAGGCTTTGAAGACCGGAAAGTACAAACTTTGTCCGGAGGACAGCAGCAACGAATTGCGATAGCCAGAGCTTTGGTAAATGAGCCTGAGATATTGCTGCTGGATGAACCGCTTGGTGCGCTGGACCTTAAGATGCGTAAGGAAATGCAGCTTGAACTGAAGGGGATGCATGACAGACTTGGCATTACATTCATATATGTAACACATGACCAGGAAGAGGCGCTTACGATGTCTGATAAGATTGTGGTTATGAGTGAAGGAAAGATACAGCAGATAGGGACACCGGAGGATATCTATAATGAGCCTAAAAATGCATTCGTAGCGGACTTTATAGGGGAAAGTAATATTTTCAATGGAATTATGACAGGAAAGTTGCGGGTGCGTTTTTGCGGCGCTGAATTTGAGTGCCTTGATGATATAGAAAATGGAACGAAGATAGATGCCGTAGTCAGACCGGAGGATGTAATCATTACTACTCCTGAAAAGGGTGCAGTAAAAGGAAAGGTCATATCCGTTATATTTAAAGGGGTACACTATGAGATAACGGTAGTATCAGGAAAAAATGAAATTGTGATACAGTCTACAAAATCTGCCAAAGTCGGGGATGAAGTAGGACTTCTTATCGAGCCTGACGGAATCCATATTATGGTATCCGAGACTGCTCAGAACAATATTGAAACAGGCATTGATAAGAGTTATAAGCTTGATATTCTTGAGGGGGCATTAAATTGTGACTTAACAGCAATTATTCCAAATTCAAAATACAATGAAAACGATATCCTTGTTGATAATAATGGGGATGAGATTGATATATCAAAATTGAAAGTGATTGTATCGGTTTTCCCGGAGGACATTGAGATGAGCGATGACGAAAATGCAGGAGTAGTATGCGGAAACATCATCAATCTGATTTATAAAGGCGACCATTACAGTTATGTAGTGAGAACGGATGAAGAGGAAGACTTTATTGTTGATGATGAATATTTGTGGAATATGAACGATAGAGTAAGTCTTATTATACCGGAGGAAAAAATCACATATACACTGAAGAAATAGAGAAAGGGATATGTTATGAAAGGAATTCATTTTACCAGAAAACAGTTGTGCATACCCTATGCGTTATTTCTTATATGTTTTGTGATAGCACCGCTGTTTGTGATTATATATTATGCATTTACAAATGGGGAGGGCAGGTTTACCGTAGCTAATCTGACCGGATTTTTCTCCAGTCCGAATACAATCGGAACGCTTGCATACAGCTTTGGGATAGCGATTGTTACGACGGGCGTATGTCTGTTTGCCGCATATCCGATAGCGTATATTCTTGCAAGAAGCAATATGAAAAAGAAACATGCTGTTGTGATGATGTTTGTACTTCCCATGTGGATTAATTTTACATTAAGAATTACAGCTTTAAAAGAAATTCTGACTTTGCTCGAAGGAAATCTGGCATATCATCCGTTCCTGAACTCTGTTATAGGAATGACATATGATTTTTTGCCGTTTATGATTTTACCGATTTATACAACGCTTATGAACCTTGATAACAGCCTTCTTGAAGCGGCAAATGACCTGGGGGCAGGCAGTATACAGACCTTTTTTAAAGTTACATTACCGCTTTCTGTGCCGGGGATTGTAAGTGGAATCGTTATGGTATTCCTTCCATCTATGACAAATTATGTTGTACTGGATATGCTGTATAACAGCACTTACATTATGGGAAGTCTGATAGGCAGCTATTTCTCTGCATACGACTGGCATAACGGTTCGATGATAGCGCTTATTCTGCTGCTTATTATTCTTGTATTTACGCTTCTTACAAATCGCTTTGAAGATGAAACTTCAAACGGAAGAGGAGGTGCATTGCTATAATGAAGAGATTTTTTAGAGGTGCATTTATCTGCATGATGCTGCTTCTTGTTTATCTGCCGATACTGATACTTGCAGTATACAGCTTTACGACGTCTGCAAATATAGGGGCAATACATGATTTTTCATTTCAAAATTATGTAACGCTTTTTACAAAGCCGGAGCTTTCTAATATGATACTTGGAACGGTTATTCTTGCAGTAGTTTCCGCGGCAATATCTACGATACTTGGTACGACCGGGGCAATTGGCGCTTTTTATTCAAAGAGGGTATCGGCAGGTATCGTAGGTGCGATGAATCAGGTTCCTGTTGTGAATGCAGATGTTGTGACCGGATTTGCCATTTGTATACTGCTGATTGTTGTATTGGGTGTAGATAAAAGTACCTATATTCCGCTTATTGCAGGTCATGTGGTGCTTGGTTCTCCGTTTGTATATCTTGCTGTAGTACCGAAACTGAAGCAGATGGACAGCAGCCTTTATGAAGCGGCTATGGATTTGGGCGCATCTCCGGCACAGGCGTTGATGAAGGCGGTCATACCACAGATTATGCCGGGAATCGTGTCGGGCTTTGCGCTTGCGCTTACATTGTCGCTTGATGATTATTTTATAACAACGTATACGAAGCCTGCCACATTTGACACGATAAGCACCTATGTGGTAAACGCGACAAAAGGCTCACAGACAGAGATAAAAACGGCATTATGGGCGCTTTCTACGCTCATATTCCTTATCGTAATTCTTGTTGTGATAATGATTAATCTGACAGAACGGAATAAAAAAGACGGCAGAAAGGGGGCGGCAAAATGATGAAAAAATCTGTAAACAGGATTGTGAGGATTTTCGTTGCGGCTGTTCTTTGTATGGTATGTCTGATTTTGCCTGTTGGAAACAGGGTTATGGCAGGTGGATATAAAAGTAGCAGTGCTGCAGATGTTAGTAAAAAAGCGTCAGATGAAACGATGTCTTCGGATGAAGAGATAACGCTTCGTGTATGCAACTGGGAGGAATATATTGACCTCGGCGACTGGGATGAGGATGAACGGATTGACCTGGAAGATGGAACAGAAATCATAGGCAGAAACAGTATGGTTGAAGATTTTGAAGAGTGGTATTACGATACATATGGTGTTCGTGTTAAGGTAGAATATTCATGTTTCGGAACAAATGAAGATTTGTATAATATGCTTACGCTTGGCGATGTTTATGACTTGGTCTGTCCGTCAGAGTATCTGATTATGAAACTTATGGCAGAGGACAGGTTAGTACCTTATTCAGAGAAATTTTTTGATGAGCATAATGACCTGAATTATTATATAAAAGGGGTATCCCCATTTATTAAAGAGCGTTTTGAAAGCAATGAAATCAATGGCGAAGCATGGAGTCAATATGCTGCCGGATACATGTGGGGCGTTACCGGAATTGTATATAATCCTGCGGAGATAACGAGGGCGGAAGCTTCCACATGGGCGATACTGAATAATACAAAATACAGCAGACGTGTTACGATTAAGGATAATGTAAGAGATTCCTATTTTGCAGCGCTTGGAATACAAAAAAAAGATTTGCTGACAAATCCTGATTTTGTAAATTCTGATGATTATCACGAAAGGCTTGCGGAGGAAATGAATGATGTTTCTCCTGAAATGATAGCGCTTGTACAGGATGTTCTTCAGGATTCGAGGGATAATGTATATTCGTTTGAAACAGACAGCGGGAAAGCGGATATGGTGTCAGGAAAGGTACTGGCAAATTATCAGTGGTCAGGGGATGCAGTATATACGATGGACCAGGCAGAGGAAGATGGTTTTATGCTGGAATTTGCTGTACCGGATGAGTGTACAAATCTTTATTTTGACGGATGGGTTATGTTAAAAGCCGGTATCGGTAAAGATAAAGCGAAACAGCAGGCGGCGGAAGCATTTGTCAATTTTCTTTCAAGACCGGATAATGCAGTAAGAAATATGTATTATATCGGTTATACATCGGTGATTGCAGGCGCTGCCGATGATGATACGGTATTTGAATATCTGGATTGGTGCTATGGCGCAGAGGAGGAAGAGGAGGATGTAACGGATTATCAGCTTGGATATTTCTTTTCGGGAGAGCCGGCGGATGAGGCATACATGATAACGGTTCCTTCCGAACAGACAGAAAGACAGCTGTATGCCCAGTATCCGACAGAAGATGTAATAAACAGAAGCGCCATTATGCAGTATTTTGATGATGATGCCAATAAAGCAATTAATCAGATGTGGATTAATGTCAGGTGCTATAATCTGGAGGATGTACCCATGAGTGTGTGGATTTTCTGCATGATAGCGGGTGTATCAGTCCTGCTGATTCTTATGAGCTGCGTTATGGAGAAAAGGGCATATAAGAAGTATGGCAAATCATCGTGAAACTACTGATTTTGTGGGGGCTTCGTGGGAAACCACACGCTCAAGCCTTGTGCCAAGCCTTGACAGCACCTCATTTGTAATGGTATGTGTTTCTTCGGCAATATCCGTAACGCGGATTGTTTCATTTCCGGAGGTACCGATTATCGTTGCGATATCACCTGATTTTACAGAAGGAATGTCAGTTACATCTACGCTCATCTGGTCCATGCAGATACGTCCGATGATTTTAGCCCTGCGGCCATTGATAAGAACGGAGCCAACGCCGTTTGACAGACTGCGGGGAAGACCGTCGGCATAGCCGATGGCAAGGGTTGCTATTTTGGTTTCGCGGGCGGCGGTAAATGCCATGCCGTAGCCTGCGGATTCCTCTTTATGAAGTGTACGGATAGATGCGACGCGGGCTTTTATTGACAAAACAGGCGTAAGCATATCAGCATATTTACAGGTATCTTCTTTGGTGCTGAGTATTCCGTAAAGGGCGATGCCGACCCTGACATAATCACCGCCAAGTTCCGGATAGTTCAGTAGGCCATAGCTTGCTAAAAGATGCGTTTTGGGAAGGTCATAGCCATTTCTTCGGATGTGGGATAATATTTCCTGAAAACGCGTTGCCTGTAACGTTGTAAAAGCTTTTTCTTTTGGGGATATGGAGTCGGAAACCGACAAATGCGTCAATATTCCATCTATTTTCAGATTAGACATTTCAAAAATATCAAATATCTTATCCGTATTTTCACTCCGGATGCCAAGACGGTGCATACCGGTATCAATGCCTATATGGACATGAAGTTTTTTTCCAAAGTTGTTTAATTGCCCTGCATATTCGTAATCTACAACGGTCTGTGTCAATCTGTATTTTGAAAGAAGAGAAAACGAATCCGGATGCGTATAGCCAAGTATCAGGATTTCTCCTTTTATTCCATTTTGGCGGAGTTTTACGCCTTCGTCTGCACAGGCAACGCAGAAATGCTTTATGCCAAGCCGGTTCAGCGCCTTTGCGATTGGTATGTCGCCATGTCCATATGCATTAGCCTTTACTGCGGGCATCAGGCAGGATGTGGGGGCAAGCTTTGAACGAAGGTATGAAACATTATCGGCAAGGGCTGTCATATCAAGCTCAATCCATGCCCGGCTGGTAATGTTCGGTTTATCCGATACCTTGAGGGCTTTAAAATGTATCTTGCTGTATCGTATTATAGCTGTTAATAGCCATGCGAGTATGAAAGAAAATACGGATACAGTGATATAGTGAATAAGGCTGTTGGATACAAGTATATTTGTGATATGAAGTAATTTACCGATTAATCGCACGAATATAATGACAGCAGGATGAATAATATAAATCCATGTCGCAGTCTTTCGCAGATTGATAGACGGATGATTTTTTCTTTGGTTTATCCGGTTATCCCTCGGTTTTGTGAGTCCAAGCAGGAAGATATACAGGAAGTACATAACCGGTATCAGCATGAGATACATACTGTCATGTCGCTGCAACTGTTTTGTGTGAAGCAGAAAAGCTTCGGAGGTCATGCAGATAAAAGACAGGATAAATCCGATAGCGGCAGTTGTGGTATCTGCTTCGGAAGGAGTATCGTTTCCTTTTGGGAATAATCGGTGTTTTCTAGCGATTGAGGCACCCATCATCAGGAAAACGGGTGCAAAGAACAGTCCATTTCTGGTGTAGGAAGATATTGAAAACAGGCGGTCATACAGGTTATGAACAACAGGCATATAATGTGTAAGACCATAGTAGCTGTCACCGAATAGTCCTATAAGATACAACAGGATGGATACTCCTGTTATGGCAGGAATCGGCAGGAAGCGGCTTAGTATATAAATAAGCAGTATTCCGAGGATACAGGCAGGGAAATACCACAAATGATAAAAGCTTCCGTCAAATATCAGCATACGAAGGAGAAGGCGTAATGACAAATGGCGATAAAGCCCCGAATAGATACCAATTGGAAGATATATCAGCATTGAGATGAGATACATCAAAATCAGCTTTTTTAAATAATTACCCGGATTTTTACCGGAAATATATCCATGCGTCATATCCGGATGTGGCAAAAAATCAGCAACAATAAAATATCCTGTCAGCATCAGAAAAAAAGGTACGGCGATTCTTGCAGCAACTCTTGTGAAAAAGAAGTCGGCGGCTTCGCTAAAAGTCATCAATGGTGAGGTATGGATTGCAATAACAAGAAAGGCGGCAATAAGCCGGAACAAATCCAGTCCGTATAAGTAGCTGTCTGATGAAGCTGTAGTTTCAGTATTTGATTTTGATATGTTAAGCCCATTTGAGGCCTGGCTTATTTTCATGAGTACATCTCCATTCTGTCATAATAAAACCGTCAATATTATTTCCCGAAATACTGTAGAGCATGGAATCATCAATCATAACCCTTGTGCCGGAAACGCCGGATGCAGGAAGATAGGATACATATAGTTCACAATTGTCAACAGTGGTAATGTAAGGTTTGAAACCATATTCATAATTTTTTATAAAGTCCATATAGCTCTCAAGAACAAGACCGTTTTCCGTAATGATTTGAGCGTGCGGAACGCCGACATAGCGGAAGTGCCAGGGTTCATGACCGATTCCTGTTATCATTTCAGCACCCTTCGGATATCTTTCGATAAAACCATAAGCTGGTGCAAGCATGCGGAATTTTTGACAAATACCGTCATATGGAAATTCAGGACAGATAAAATCAATATGTTCCTGTTTGAGGGCAAGGTCGATGGCAAGACCTGTCTGATGTTCACTGTGACCGGGAACTGCAACATATGTCTGCGTAAATTCCATGCCATTTTCTTTTAACGAGTCATCCCATATTTGTTGTTGTTCAGAAAATGAACGCCATCCGCTGACAGGAACGATATATTTCCAGCCGTCTATTTGCTGCATCAGACTGTTGAGCAGGGCGGCAGCCTGTCTTTGAAGTAATGTGCCTGATTGTAAAGCAGTGGGAACAAGCTCAGAAGTAGTCTGTTTTAAGAGCCTGTGCGTACTGTTTACCAGAATGAGATTTCCGTTATGGACTTGTCTGTTTGTCAGTGTCAATGTTTTCATAATGTCACCGCCTGTTCTATGATTTTTGTGATAACTTCTGTAAAAGATAAGCCTGCCGCTTTCATCATGTTTGGATACCGGCTATGCGCTGTAAAGCCGGGAATGGTATTTACTTCGTTAAAGACGATACCGCCATCCGATGTTAAAAACATGTCCACTCTGGCAAAACCCTTGCAGCCAAGAATTTTGTAAATACGTTTGGCGGTGTCTTTGATTTCTTTTGATTTTTCCAGACTTATTCTGGCAGGTACATAAATAGAGGAAGTTTTTAAGGTGTATTTTTCTGTAAAATCAAAAAATCCATCAGAAAGTTCAATTTCATCAATCTCACCTGTTATCAGTTCTGTAGTGCCAAGAACGGCGCATCCGACTTCAAAGCCGTCTATGTTTTCTTCAAGGATGACTTCATTGTCATATTCAAAGGCATTTGAAACAGCATCTAAGAGAGCATCCTTATCAGTAACCTTGCTGATGCCATAGGAAGAGCCTGCTTTCACAGGTTTCACATAGATGGGAAATCCTATTTCTGCGGCAAAGTCATATAGTTCCGATACGTTGTAATTTGAATTAAAAACAGATGATTTAGGGACGCGTACATTTGCAAGACTTGCCATCTTATGCGCCCTGTCCTTATCCATGCAAAGGGCAGAAGCAAGCGTATCGCATCCGGCTACAGGAATTCCGGCAAGTTCAAATGCACCCTGTACAGTACCATCTTCACCATTTCTTCCATGAAGAACAGGGAGGGCGGCATCAAGCCGAATGGTTTTGATAGTGCTATTTTTCAGTATGAAAAGCTGATGCAGGCTGCGGTTTGGAGAAACCAGTGCAGGGGTACAAAACTGCTCATCCTGCCAGGTATCGTTTTGAATATCATCGGCATTTCCGGTATAATAAAACCAGTCGCCCTTTCTTGAAATGCCAATAGGAACAGGATTATATCGCTCCCTGTCGATATTTCTGATAACGGTAGCAGCCGAATTTAAAGACACGCCGTATTCCGAAGAACAGCCTCCAAATAAAATTGCAATATTCGGTCTTTTTGAATTGTCCATTTTTTTCACTCCTCGTAATAAAAGTAATAAAAAAGCGCTTTGCTTTGATACTAAAAGTGTACCAAAGCAAAGCGCTTGATTTTTTCGTATTTAATTTGAATATTCTTGTCATTTTATGCTCAATTTCTTACGATTTTATGACAATCCCACAGGAAGTGTAACGATAAAGGTGATGCGTTCATTTTCACTTTCTGCCGTAATCCGGCCGCCATGCAGTTCGACAATCTCTTTTGCAATGGCAAGGCCAAGACCGGAGCCGCCTGTGGAAGAAGAACGTGAGGAATCCAGTCTGAAAAACTGTTCAAATATCCGTTTCAGATTATCAGGTGGTATTGTTTTTCCATGATTACTTACAATAATATGGATATCAGTACCATCAGGTCTCATCAGAAGTGTTATTTCTGTCCCGGGATAACTATAGTTGACTGCATTTCTGATTAAGTTATCAAATACCCGTTCCAGCTTATCCCGGTCACAGTTCATATTGACATCAGGTGCGATTTCCGTATGCCATGTAAGCTCCTTTTCTGTCAGAATCGGATAGAATTCACTTGTGATTTGTTCTAACATACGGCTTAAGTTTGTCCGTTCAGGCATTAATGTAAGCGTTGTCAGGCTGAAACGTGTAATATCGAAAAATTCATTAATTAAATCCTCAAGCCGTTCTGCTTTTTCGAGAGCAATGCCTGTATATCTGGTGCGAAGACTGGCGGATATCTCCGTTTCATCCCGAAGAAGGGAAAGATAACCGATTACACTTGTAAGCGGCGTTTTTAGGTCATGTGCCAGATATACAACTAAATCGTTTTTCCTTTGTTCCGCTTCCTTTGCAAGGCGGATATTGTTTAGTGATTGTTCCCGTACAAGATTCAGTTCATTTTCTATATCTTTCAGTTCGGCGGGAAGACTGACAGGAGGGCTGTTTGGATTTGACAGGTTTTTTCCTGCATCAATAAGGGCATCCAGATATCTCAGCGGCTTTTTTATGGCTTTTACTGCAAAAAATACAATACTGGAAATAATTGCAATGAGTATAATTGCAGGTGAAGCATATTGCAGCGTTTTAAGTAATCCATATAGACGATTTTCCTCATACCAAACAAACTGTGAACAGATAAGCTGGGCGATATAATAGATTGCAAGTAATGCAAGCAGTACGCCCAGTACGGACAGGATATATTGCCTATAGATGCGTTGTGATATTTGTAAGTATCTTCTTTGGGATTTATTTTTATTCAATTGTATATCCTACCCCCCATACAGTCTTGATGTATCTTGGCTTTCTTGCCGGTTCATGCATTTTCTCACGCAGACGTGCGATATGAGCCATGACAGTATTGTTATTATCAAGATATTTTTCGCCCCATACAGCTTCAAACAGTTCCTCTGATGAGACTACATTTCCCTGATGCTCACAGAGATACCAGAGAATAGAAAATTCAATCGGCGTAAGTGTAAGCTCTTTATTATTTATGGTACATTTGTGGCTGCTTTTTGAGATATAAAGCCCTTTGATGCTGTATTCGTCAAGTTCATGGTTTGACGGTTGTGCATCGGCCGTATTATATCTTATATAGCGACGCAGCTGTGTTTTTACCCGGGCGAGAAGCTCGAGCGGATTAAACGGTTTTGTGATATAGTCGTCTGCACCTAATGTAAGGCCTGTTATCTTATCCATATCCTCTACTCTGGCAGTCAGCATAATAATAGGGTAAAAATGTTTTTCCCTTATATGCTGGCATAAAGAAAAACCGTCCATATCCGGCAGCATGACATCTAAAATAGCGAGATTTAACGATTCCTGTTCGACACATTTCAGTGCATCTGCTGCATTGTAGAATTTTAAGACTTCATATCCGTCATTTCGCAGATAGACCTCAACCAAATCGGCAATCTCTTTTTCATCATCAACAATCATGATTTTTTCATTCATGACGTTTCTTCCTCCTGTCAGGTAAGTGTATTTATCGTATGCTGTATTTTCTTATTTTAACAGGAAATCCGCTATTTGTCTGCTAAAAGTTTCTTAAGCCGTTTTAATATACTTTTGTGTCTGTAGTGCAGAGTTGATAATGAAATATTTGTAGTTTTGGAGATGGAACGAAGAGACTCTCCATAAAAATATAGCCGGGTAATTAATTCATAATCATGAGCAGAAAGCTTGTTCATGGCATCATGAAGTCTGTCTATTTCGATATTTTTAAGTACCTGTTCCTCTACCGGGAGGCAGGTCTCATCCTGAAAGATATCACTTCCGTTTGTTTCTTCTGTATCTAATGCATCATAATAAAAAACATGATTATGGATATCGCTTTCTGAAAAATAGCGTTCTTTTCTCTGACCTTTCCAATATGCCTTATAGACATCTTCACTGACTGATATGGGATGCTGGTTCATCCATATAAAATAATTATTCATTGTATTTCCTTCCTTCTTATTATTGATATACAGGTCATTGTGAAACAATTTGTTTTATGTGTTTTGCAATGACTGATAGTATTGATATCCGGGGATGTAAAATGGATATAAAAGGGATATGTATGTGAGTAGAGAAAATTATTCTTTACATAACAGAACATATGTTCTATAATGATACTATCAAAAATGGTTGGTGCTGTCAATAGCAACAATAAAAATAATTGCAAAATAAAAGTGGGGGGTATATGAGATGAAACAATTAATAATTGAAATAGATGATGATGATTTTCGTGTTTTAAAAGAAAATGCGTATTGCCTTTGTCTTGCAAAGCGTGTGAAGGATTGCGGATTTAATGTAATATGGCAGGCATATCATGAATTTGCATCCAATAATACAATTAAATGGGAAGCAGAATATGAAATATTTGCAAGCTTTACAAGAAAAGACAGGGAGGTGGTATTTGCCAATGTTTCGCCAAAGGCAATATCACCCGGTGAACAGATTTTATTAAAAACGGAAGGCTGCTTTGGAGAAATCAGTTCGTTACAGGATAAGAACTGCATAGGGATGCTCAATCAATATATTCCGGTATATCCCGGATTGTGTCAGAAGTGTACAGATATAAGAGGAAATACACAGTTTTCTCCATTTTTTTTGTGTGATGACAAATGTATTCCCGGAACATTTTTAACGGAACCTACAGAAAATATAGTAGTATGGTTTGAGCAGGGGGCGGAAAGCGGGATGATTAGCTCTTATATAGGAAAAAGAATGAAAAATATATCTGCAAGCAACCCTATCAGTCTTGAGCTGACAGACAGGGACACTATAAAAATTATGTTTAAAGGATACCAGTGGCATATCGAATAAAAATATTAAAAAAAATATAGAACATATGTTTGCCAAAACGGATGAATAGTGTAGATGAGACGTCACATCGAAAAGAAAAAATAAAAATTATAAATATTCAGGGGGATTTTATTATGAAACAGTTCAATTTAAAAAAAGAGGATGAAATGATGAGTGCGTATATTTCAAATGTAAAGGCCTTAATGGAAGCAGTAAACGCGGTGACAAAGACCGTTAATGTTGAGATTAATGCGGATGACCTTATTCGCTTGCAGGACAATAATTATAGAATGTGTTTTGCAAAGAAAATCGGTAATGAAAATTACAATGTAATATGGCAGTCATATGTAGATTTCAGCGAAAATAACACATTTTCATGGATACCGAAGTATCAGGTATTCAGAACGGATACATTCAGAGGAGGCGTGACCGTTAAAGTAGCTTCCAATCCGAAGAATATTGGTATTGGAGAGCTTGTTACAATTGATAAGCATGGTATTATTTCAGATGCAAAAACCGGCGGAGATGTGACTGCACTGAATGTAGATAATGAATATAAAGCTACACACATTGGTGTTTCACAGCTTTCGATAGGAATTGACGGAAGAGAAATTTCTACGCCGATTTATGTTTCTGAAGACCAGTGCATGATAGGAAAGGCAAAGCTTCAGCCTGTTGAAAAAATTATGATATGGTTTGAGAAAAATGTAGAGACAAGTACCATGCTTGCCGATATAGTGACAAAAGGCTTTGAAGTGGATTTGACACAGAAAAACAGTGCCAGTATCCGGTATGAGAATGAAAAGTGGGCTGTTATCTAGCTCAGGAAAACAAGGTCTCATTTGTTATGATAAGTAAAATGAGATAAAGATAAGAGTGGGGGAAGAGAGAATATATGAGTAACTGTGTATATGAAAGGGATTTAGACGGAAAAACTGTTACGGAGGATGAGATATGGACATATCTTATTTCCCGAGGATTTGCAGATGACAGGGGGATGTTGAATAATCATGCAATATCAAAACTTGGGGGAATGGAGATACCGCTTAACACATGCAGCGATGTTGAGAAAGAGGATGTAAGTGCAGTAATAGGTACTGATACAAGAGTCAGGGTATCTGATACTGCTGTAGCGCCATATAAGTCTATAGTGCTTCTGATTATGAAATACGGAGATGCATGGTATAGAGGCACAGGCTTTATGGTTAAAGACAATGTAGTGCTTACAGCAGCGCATAATCTTTACAGTCAGGAGAAGGAGTGTCCTGCTGATAAAGTATTTATCGTTGCAGAATCTAAAGACAAAGCACATGTAAGATGCGGCGGTAAACTAAGTGTACCTTTAGAGTATGTCGGAAAAGCTTCCGATGATGGACATTATGACTGGGGGCTTATTAAACTGAATGAGCCGATGTCAGATATAGGGGTTATCAATGTGGCAGAAGCCGCAGATGTATCGGCGGAAGCTTTACGAGATGGATTAATAGCGGGTTATCCGGGTGTGGTAAAAGGCGCTGAAACCTGTGATATGTGGCAGGCAGAAGGTTTAATCGACAGCTATTATTCATCAAGCCAGACGCTGGACTACAAAATAAGTACGTCATCGGGAAATAGCGGTTCGCCTGTTATGGTAATTTATAAAGGCAGGAGAACGGCAGTCGGTATTCATGTTATGGGAAGCGTTGCAGTAAATACCGCAAAGGCGATAGACGATGAGGTTACATTTTCAATAAACGCTTTTCATTAATAGATTATTCTTTACGAATACCCTCATATGGCAGAAGAATTGCTGTCATATGGGGGTTTTTTAATGTTTCTTTCAAATAATCGCTGATATAAATATTGATTTGTCTTTGCAGTATATTTTTGTTAAAATAGATAGATAAGAAATTTAAAATTCTTTTTTATGATAGTGGAGGAAGTCGGCATGGAGATAAATACCGCTTTTAGAATATTAGAGATTGAACGGACAAAAGATGAGGATAGGATATCCGGGGCATACAGGACTCTTTTGCATAAGTATAACCCGGAGGATGATGCGGAAGGTTTTAAGAATTTAAGACTTGCATATGAGACTGCATTAAATTATGCCAGAACAAAGGAAAAAGAAGAGGAAGAAGATGCACCCCAGACAGAGCTTGATATCTGGATGAAAAAGATTGAAACGCTTTATAATGATATTTTGTCAAGGGGGGACATATCAAAATGGAAGCAGCTTCTGAGTGACGATATTTGTGTAGACCTTGACACTTCAATAGATGCCAGAGTCAGAATCCTTGTATTTTTGCTGGATAACAGCTATTTACCGCATGCGGTCTGGAAAGAGATTGATGATACGTTTCAGATATCAGCAGATATAACAGAGCTTGAGAACGAATTTCCATCGGATTTTTTGGAGTATGTGAAATATAATGCTGAAAATGAAAGCTTTATGCCATATGAATTGTTTGAATATATCAGCCTGGATGGGGAGGATGCAAAGCCGGATGCATACATAAGGCAGCTTTTCAGCATTAAACGTAAGGTTGATGAGGGAAAAATTGATGGATGTATGGAAGAACTGGATAATCTGAAAGATTATGATGTATACCATCCATACGAGGATGCAGAGAGACTGAAAATATATATTCATCAATTTGAAAACCATGATATCGGGGATGAGGAGAAAATAAAGAAAGAATGTCAGACCATTATCGACCGGTTGGAAGAGCTTCCGATGAAGTATATCTATGCACATACTTATGCAGGCGAGGCGATGTGGTATATGGGGCAGAAGGAGGCGGCATATGCCGTATGGAACAATATTCTTGAAGAACGTCCTGACGCCTATCGCGCCAAATTCTGTATTGCAAGGTATTGGTATGAACAGGGGCAATACGAAAAAGCAGCCAAAAGAGTTGAAGAGCTGAGCCAGTCTAATCAGGTTGATGATGAGCTTTATAATCTGCTGATTCAAATCAATGAAGAACTGATAAAAAAATATAGAGGACAGCTTGAACGCGGCGAGGAAAACAGTGAACATCCGGGGCAGGAGCTGAAGTTGGAACTGGGATGGAAGCTGTGGCAGAATGAGCATATATCAGATGCTATCGAATTGATAGAATCATTTGAACCAGATGAGAAGCATGAATATGGCTATAATAATTTGTTTGGACGGCTTTTGTATCATAATAAAGAATATAAACGGGCTATTTCATATCTTAGAAGATGGAAAGAATTATTATGGAAGCTAGAGGGACTTGATGAGGAGGAAACCAAGATAAGATTGAAACGGCGTTCGCTGGCATGCAGTTATATAGGAAGCTGTTTGTATGAGTTAAGTGAACCAGATGCGGCGGAGGAAAATCTGAAGCAGGCTGTCAGTCTTGCAGAGACAAAAGCAGAAAAATTGCAATATATGCAGCAGTATGCGGCAATCCTTTTAAAATGGAAAAGATATAATGATGTTGTTGACGTGTGTGACGATATCATAAAAATGGATGCCGGATATTACCCTGCATATCTGATGCATCAGGAAGCCTGCTTTGAACTGAAGAAAGGGCAGGAGGTTGTTGATGACTACCGCAGTGCTGTGCAGATTGTATCAGATTATTATAAGCCATATATGTATGCAGCATTGGTATATTATTATTATGGACAATATCAGGACGGACTGAGTGTACTAAGAGACGCACATGAAAATAATATTGATTTCACATCAAAGATGATGCTTATTGAGGTTCAGATTTTAAGACGCATAACGGAATCTGACGATGAACGGGAGAAGCTGCTTGGAAGACTTTACGATGTGGAGAAGAAACTTCAGGCGGAGCTGACAGAGGCGGCGAAAGAGGACAGTTCTGATAAGAAATCGGATAATGCAGGCGATAGGGCAGCTATAGATGAAATATACTATGAAAGAGCATTGCTGTACAGAGATATGGATGATTGCCAAAAAGCCCGTATAGAGATTAATAAGGCAATCAAAGCAAAGGATGACGCAGGCTATCATTTTGTTAAAGGAGATATCCTTTCCGGAGATAATTATGCGGGAAATAATTCCCGGTTTGCAGAAGCGATTGAAAGCTATAAAAAAGCAGAAGCAAAAGGAATAAAGGATAATCCGTGGCTGTATTTTTCATTGGGATACTGTTATGAAAGACTGGATAATATGAAAGAGGGTATCCGTTGTTATGAAAAGGCACTATCGATACAGGCACCATATGAGAATATATGCGAACGTCTTGTCGATTACTATCTTAAACAGTATAGTAATACGCATGATAAGACATATATTGATAAAGCAATGAAATATGCTGATATTGAATTAAAGAATGAAGAAAGCGGATACAGCCTGTGGCTTACGGGCAAGGTCTATGAGAATGGAACGGAATTTCATAAGGCAGTTGAATTGTATAAAAAGGGCGTGGAACTGAGCAAGGATGATTATATCTTATGGCAGCAGCTTGGAAACTGCTATAGAAGGATGATGGACTATGAACAGGCAGAAAAGTGTCTGAAAAGGAGTATAGAAAAACTTGACGGACGAAAGAGAGTTCAGCCATATATCAATCTTGCAATCTGCTATGAAGCGATGGCAGAATATGAAAAGGCGATTCAATACTATAAACAGTCATTGGAATTTGCATCATATAAGGAAAGCATCTGGCAGGATATAGGGGATTGTTACCGATATCTTGGAGAATATGAAAAGGCAATGAAGGCATACCAAAAAGCAGATAAACGTGATATGGATTCCAATTACGCTGAGGTACTGTATGCAAAGGGCGATTATAAGAAGGCTGAGCAGTATTACAAAAAAACCGTTCAGAAAATTCCGAAGGAGGATATGGAAGATTTAGGGTTCCGGTATGTACTGCTTGGAGATTTTTATCTGGAAAACTTTCAGAATTATAAAAAAGCGCTTGCCTGTTATGAAAAATCAAAAAACGCAGATGGCGGAAATGATAATCAGATTCGGGCGAATGTGGATATGGTTAAGGCATATTATATGTCCGGAAAGTATAAGAAAGCACAGAAATGTGCAGAAGCAGCGATGGCAGCATTTCAGAGAGAATATTCAGTATCAGAAGAGGAATATCTCCAGGCTGTATCATATCAGTCTATTGATTTGTACCGTTTTGGCTGGATTTATCTGGGGCTTGGTGATGTAGAAAGAGCAAAGACCTATTTTAAAAAGATGGAAGAAGGTTCGCTTTGTAAGAACTGTAAGCATCGTGGCTGTTATGAGGCGCAGCTATATCTCGGTGTGATTTATTTCGTACAGGGGGATATTGCGAAAGCAAGAAAAGCATTTGAAGAAGCAATAAAACGTAATCCACATGATGCGTTTTCAAAACAGATGCTGAAGAAAACAGAAAAATAGCGTAGAATTGTGCATAAATAGTGAGAAATATAATGGAGAAAGAAAAAAATGATAGTAGGAATTGATTTAGGAACAACAAATAGTCTTGTAGCGTACTATACAGATGATGGGCCAAAGCTTATTCCAAACCGCTTTGGTAAAAATCTTACGCCATCAGTAGTCAGTATGGATGAGGATGAGCAGATTTATGTAGGAGAGACAGCAGTAGAACGTAATCTTCTGTATCCGGGAAGCGCAGCGAGCGTTTTTAAAAGGGATATGGGAAGCAGTAAAAAATATAAACTGCAGAATAAGGAATTTACAGCAGAAGAGTTATCTTCTTTTGTCTTAAGGGCGCTAAAGGAGGATGCTGAAAAATATCTCGGAGAAGAAGTGACGGAAGCAGTTATCAGTGTGCCGGCATATTTTAATGATGCAAGGCGGAGAGCAACGAAAATGGCGGGCGAACTTGCCGGATTAAAGGTTGAACGAATTATAAGCGAGCCGACAGCAGCGGCGATTGCATATGGATTGTATCAGAACAGAGACCATGCAAGATATCTTGTATTTGACTTAGGCGGTGGTACATTTGATGTATCGATTTTGGAATTGTTTGATAATATCCTTGAGGTTCGGGCTGTTGCGGGCGATAATTTCCTCGGCGGAGAGGATTTTACGCATGTAATAGAGAATTTGTTTTTTGAGGCATATCCGGAGCTGGACAGACTTTCAATGGACAATAAAACGATGAATCATATTCATAAACAGGCTGAGCGCATGAAAAAGAGTTTTACAGATGAGAAAACTGCGGTGATGACCTGCACAATTGGAGAACAGGCGTATGAGTATAAGTTGTCACTTGCACAATATGAGGATGCATGTAGTGAGTTATTTGATAAAATCCGTCAGCCGGTAAAGAGAAGTCTGTCGGATGCACATATCCGTCTTGCAGATATTGATAAGGTGGTTTTAGTAGGCGGTGCAACGAAAAGCCCTGTTGTCAGGCGTTTTGTCAGCAAGCTGTTCCGGACTATTCCTGATACGAATATCAATCCAGATGAGGCAGTAGCAATGGGTGCGGCGATACAGGCAGCCATGAAGGAACGAGTGGACTCGATAAAAGAGGTTATCCTTACGGATGTATGCCCGTTTACGCTGGGTACAGAGGTTGTAAGAGAATGGGAAGAGGGATATTTTGAAAATGGCGTATTCTGTCCGATTATTGACAGGAATACCGTTATTCCGACCAGCCGTACCGAAAGAGTCTATACGGCTCACGATAATCAGAAACAGCTTCGTGTCAATGTACTTCAGGGGGAAAGCCGTTTTGCAGCAAATAATTTGTCGCTCGGTGAAATATTGGTGAATGTTCCGGCAAAGAAAGCAGGGGAAGAAGCGGTTGATATCACATATACCTATGATGTCAATTCCATTCTTGAAGTTGAGGTCAAGGTGGTATCTACAGACGAGGTCGTAAAACGTGTGTTTAAAGGCAGAGATGTAGATATGTCAGAGGAAGAAATAAAGGCGAGATTTGAAGAACTGGCCTACCTGAAAATTCATCCAAGAGACAGGGAAGAAAATAAATATCTCTTATATCTTGGCGAACGCGTCTATGAGGAAAGTCTCGGCGATATGCGTTATGTGATAGAGCAGGAACTTCATAAATACGAAAAGGCGCTTGATACCTATGATAATGGAAAAATCGAGCAGGCGAAAGCGGAGTTTAAAAAGTTTCTGGAATCTATTGATGAGATGTAGGCATCTGTCATAAATGAAAAATGAACGAAATATGAATATTCTTTAAACAAACTGTTGATTTTCTGTGTATATAATGTTAGCATATGCTTATGGTAATATTTAGTAATTATATATAAGGAAAAAGGGGATTTTTAGCATGAATATTCAAACAGATGCAGTCAAGAAAAACAAAAATAAAGGTTTCTCTTTGGTAGAGTTAATTATTGTAATTGCCATTATGGCGATTTTGGCAGGTGCTTTAGCACCGGCACTTATAAAGTATATCAGAAAGTGCAGACGAGTAGCTGATGTGGAAGCAGCAGAGCAGATTGCTAAAGCAATGGAACGTATCTTGGCAGACGAAGATAATGGATTATTTCGTAATGATGACGGTTCTATTGTCATAGGTTTTTCATGGAATTGCGATACTTATCCGGCTGGTTATAATGGGTCAAACCTGAATACGTACGAGGATTATTTGTTTAATGAACTTGGCAGGGTTCCTATAAGTAAATCAAATCCGAAATGTAGGTTCGTTGTTGGAACTGATGGTTGGCGTGATGCGGATGGTGAAAATCAGACTGGTGAGATTGTAAGGGTTGAATTAGATTATAAGACTAATACCGGTATAAATATCCCTAACTATGAGCTTTATCCTGATCCTTCTGAATTTCTTTCAATGACACGTTAGCTTTAAAGTCAAACTAAGTTGTAAAGTTCCAATGAGAGGAAGAGCAGTTGAAGCTTCTGGCATCTGACGGTATGCTCGTGAAACGCCCGCTTGTAATAGGTGACAGCTATGTATTGGTTGGATTTAAAGAGGCTGATTGGGCAGATAAGCTGAAGTAACAGAAGGGGAAAGTAACAGAAGGGGAAATCATGTTTAGAATTAAGTATGATACAAGGGATAAGAAGGCGTATGCTATAATCGCAATGATAGCTTCCATTTTGACTGTACTAGATATTGGCTGTTTGTCATATGAACATTTGTCAGAGCAATTTTCGGCTACGACAGGAGCAATATTATTATGTGCCGTTTATCCGTTGGGAATACTAGCCATTGCTTCATTTATGCTGTATTTAGATGCTGTATTGTATTTGAAACGATTGAAGCAGTATGGATATGAAGAACCGTACGATAAGAAAATGTTTCATAAAAATCTGGAAGAGCTGCCCAGAACAAAATCATGGGAAGATAAAAACGGAAAATCATGCAAAAATCATGATAGTATGCTCCTTGCCGGTATGGCAGCAATTATAGTCATCTGTCTGTTTATTTATGATATATGGTTTTGGTATCATTATTTCATTGCAGGTGGGAATTTTATAATATTAGGTTTGTTATTGTTTCTGCCCACTGTCATATGGTTGATTTTGGGAATTTTCTATGCAAGGCAGATGTCTGACAGAAAATATAAGGACGATGTAGAAATTGACAGGATGAGAAAAAACAGACAAACGCTTATGGGGGGATTAATAACAGTCCTATTGTTGTTCGTTATCACGCTTATTTATATGGACATGATAAAAAGCATGATGCAATATATGATAAATCGGTAAGGATTCCTTGTATGAATTGAATGGCACTTTTCTGCCGCCGGGTGGAAAAGCTAAGCGTCAGGCTTTCTATCGTTAGGCCTTTGAAGATAGAAAGTGCTGATGCTATTTTTTTGCGCAGTTTATGCATATCGGAAACGATAATCAACTGAATTGATGAAAAAGAGAAGGGAGGATGAAAATGCAGTCGAGTTTCAAAAAATTTATTCATTATACAGTCCTGAGCCTGTTAGGAACATTAGGGGTGTCCTGCTACATTTTAGCCGATACATTTTTTGTGTCGAAAGGGTTAGGTACAAACGGTCTTGCCGCTTTAAATATTGCTATTCCTGTTTACAATTTTATTTATGGCATTGGAATGATGCTGGGTATCGGCGGCGCTACAAAATTTTCAGTATATAAGAGCCAGAATAGAAGCGATGAGGGAAATAAAATTTATACGAATACGATTTATCTTGCAATCATATTTTCGGTGTTTTTTGTGTTGCTTGGTGTTTGCGGTTCAAACAGAATTGCGCTGATGTTAGGGGCGGATGAAAATATTCTGGAAATGACGGATATCTATATAAGGTGGCTGCTTCTTTTCGCGCCGGCATTTATTTTGAATGATATCTTTCTTTGCTTTATAAGGAATGACGAAGCGCCTAAGCTTTCTATGATGGCGATGCTTACAGGAAGCTTTGTGAATATCATTTTGGATTATATTTTTATTTTTTTAATGAAAATGGGTATTTTTGGCGCGATATTTGCAACCGGCTTGTCACCGCTTATCAGTATATTAATGATGCTGCCACATTGGATGCGGAAGAAAAATCATTTCCATTTTATCAAAACGAAGATGTATGCGGATATGGTATGGCAGAATTTTTCCTTAGGATTTCCCTCTTTTGTTGCACAGGTTTCTGCGGGTATTGTAATGATTATTTTTAATATGCTTATATTACAATTAAAAGGAAATACGGGTGTTGCCGCATATGGTGTAATAGCCAATATATCAATTGTTCTGATTTCGATATATACGGGAATTGCACAGGGAATTCAGCCTGTTATAAGCAGCGCCTATGGAAAGGGTGATGACAGGGAAATAAAAATGGTGTTTCGATATGCAATGATTGCAATGGCGGCGATTTCTATTATCGTGTATGCACTTATTTTTATTTTTGCACAGCCGATTGCTTCCGTTTTTAACAGTGAGCATCATCAGGCGTTACAAAACATTGCGGTAAACGGATTGAAGATTTATTTCTTATCCTCCATATTTGCAGGATATAATATCATTTTAGCGATGTTCTTTACTTCGCTGGAAAAAGCGCTGCCGGCACAGATTCTTTCTGTTTTAAGAGGTTTTATCCTGATAATACCAATGGTATTTATTTTGTCATCTGTATGGGGGATGACAGGAATATGGCTGACATATCCGATTACGGAATTTCTCGTTGCGATAATGGGATATGGAATGTATAGAAAATATCATAAATAATTGGCTGGTGGTTGGAAGCGCGAAGTTGTGTTATAATGTGAACACTGAATGAGTGCTTACACCTTTAGGTGAATTGGTATAAGTATTTTTTCTTAAAAAAGGAGAACAATATGAATCAGACAATTTTAATCATAGAGGACGATGTTGAAATTAACGATATGCTTCGGGTTTTGTTAAGTCAGAATGGATATCATCCGGTCTGCGCATATTCGGGGACGGAAGGAATACTTGCCCATAATAAGGATGTCAGTCTTATTTTGCTTGACCTTATGCTGCCGGGAAAAAGCGGAGAGGAAATTATTCAGCAATTGAAAGAAAAGCATCATGTTCCTGTTATTGTAACTAGCGCAATCTGCGATGTCAGTAAGAAAGTTGATTTGTTTTCACTGGGAGCAGACGATTACGTTACAAAGCCATTTAATAATGATGAACTTCTTGCAAGAATTGCCGCAAGACTTAGAAATCACGCAGAAACGAGTATATCACAGAAGCTTTGTTATAAAGATATTGTTGTTGACAAAAGTGATTTTTCAGTACAGTGCAGGGGGATTGCAATAGAGCTGTCGCGACATGAATTTGCCCTGCTTTGTATGCTGATGGAAAATCCGCTGCGGACCTGTACAAAAAGTATGATTTATGATACGGTGTGGGACTATGAAAATTCCGCTGATGATAATACCTTAAATGTACATATAAGCAAGCTTCGAAAAAAACTGAAGGAGTGCAACCCTGATGAAGAATATATTGAAACGGTCTGGGGAATCGGTTATCGTCTGAAAAAGTAAGTGATTATCCTGATTTAAGACTTTTTTAAGAGTTCATTTAAGTTTTTCTTAATACTTTCATGACATAATTACAGCTAAGGACATAGAACACAGGAGGTTATCATTATGCATGAAATTGTATTGCAAACAAAAAATTTGTCAAAACGATACAAAAACTTTACGGCACTGAATCATGTTGATATGACGGTATATAAGGGTGATATATATGGATTTATCGGCAGAAATGGTGCAGGTAAAACAACGATTATGAAGATTATAACAGGGCTTACAGAAGCGACAAGCGGTGAGTTTGAGATTTTCTCGAAGAAAGGGAAAGCTGTTTTTGAGGAAAAAAAGCGTATGGGATGTATGATTGAAAATCCTGCTTTTTTTGGAAATCTGACTGCATATCAGAACTTAAAGTATTATTGCCTGCAAAAAGGCATTACAAATTTAGAACGCATTGATGAGGTATTGGCGCTTGTGCAGCTTACAGATGTTAAAAACAAAAAATTCCGTAAATTCTCTCTTGGCATGAAACAACGTTTAGGAATTGCATTTGCCATGCTTGACAATCCTGACCTGATTATACTGGATGAACCGATTAATGGGCTAGACCCGATTGGTATCAGTGAACTGCGGGAAACATTTCATAAGCTGAATCAGGAATGTGGTATTACCATTATTATTTCCAGCCATATTCTTTCAGAACTTTATGCAGTATCGAACCGGTTTCTGTTTATTGATAAAGGTCAAGTGCTGAAAGAGATTACAAAAGAAGAGCTGGACCTTGAATGTATGCGCTGTCTTGTTGTAAAGGCAGATGATATCAGGCATATGGCAACGGTTCTTGAAAGTAAAATGAATATCTCTGATTATAAAGTGATTGATAACAATGAAATCCGTATATATGATGAAAAGGTAAAAGCCACCGAACTGAATAAAGTGCTGATACAAAATGATATTAATGTATCGGGTATCTTTGAATCCGGTGTATCATTGGAGGATTATTTTAAATCACTTGTTGGGGAGGTGCAGTTATGATAAATATGATGAGGGCCGATTTATATCGTATCTTTAAAGGCGTTGGTATTTATATTGCAATCATCCTGATTGTGCTGATGTCCGGTATCAGTATAAAGATGAAGGATGCCGGGCAGCTTGGAAGAAGTGACAGTGCATTTGATGAGGCTATCAGCTACGAGATAACCGGCGATGGTTCTGACGAAAGCAGTTTGCTGGTGCGGAGTATTATTTCCACGAATATGAATCTGTATTATCCTTTGATTATTATTGTATTTGTATTGTTAGTGGCAGATTTTTCAAATAAAACCATTAAAAATACATTGACCTCGGCAACAAGTAAAAAGAAATACTTTATGTATAAAATGCTGATGTGTCTATTCGGCACCATAATATTTGTAACGATTAGTAATTTGTATACTTATGCAGTTAATTTCATCGTAAATGGCAAAGCATATACAGAACCGATAGGGAATATTTTTAAGGCAACCTTCCTTCAGATGCCGCTGTTGTTAGGAATCGTCAGTTTCCTTGTATTATTAGGTTTCCTTTTCAAAAAACCTGCAATTTTTAATGCGGTATCAATATGTTTTGTTATGGTTTTTCAGCTTCTGGCACAGGCGGTATATGCTATTACAAAAGCAGATGTGATTGTAAAATTTATGTCCAAGTATGAATTGCAGACCGCGCTTAAGAAGCTTGCATATTTTCCTGACAGTAAATATGCAGTTACCTGTATGTGTATTGGTTTTGCAGAAATATTGCTCTGTACGATGCTTGGATGCTTCTTGTTTAAAAAATCGGAAGTATAAGTTTTGCGGACCTAGCGGATATCGTATAAAAGAAAGGAGGAGTAGAAGATGCGTATATGTTTGATTATTCTGGTAATGATGGTCTGTATTCTTCTGCTCTTTCTTATTTTGCAGAAGATGGCGCTGAGAAGTATTGCAAAGCAGCTTCGTAAAATCGGCAGTGAAGATACAAATGCCCTTGTGAAATCTGATAATGGCAGTTTCGGCGATATGATTAATGAGATTAATAAGCTGTTAAAAGAAACGCGTGATAACAGGATTTTGTACCAGCAGAAAAAGCATAACCTTGAACAGATGATGACGAATATATCACATGATTTAAGAACACCGCTTACTTCTGCGATGGGGTATATCCATATCATTCAACATTCTGATTTGGATGAAGAAGAACAAAAACGTGAATTGGCTATTGTAGAAAAAAAGCTTGGACGTCTTGAAGAACTGATTAATTCTTTTTTTGAGTTTTCACAGATTATTTCAGTCGGCAGGCAGCCGGATAAAGAAGCAGTGAATTTCGTCGCTGTTTTGGAGGCGTCTGTGGTTCATTACTATGATGACTACAGCAGTCAGAACAGAGAAATTATATTAAAGTGCAGACAGAACAGGCTGCTGATGAATTCAAATAAGAATATGCTTATGAGAATTTTGGATAATGCGATTCATAATGCCTTGAAGCATGGAACAGGGAATCTTATCATTGAAGTTCATGTTGACGAAAATGTGAATATCAGCTTTGAAAATGCGCAGGATTATCAGGATATTGATACGGAGCATATATTTGATGAATTTTATACCACCGATATTTCAAGAACAAAAGGCAGCACCGGTCTGGGACTTGCCATTGCAAAGCAATTTACAGAGCTGCTTGGCGGGACGATTTCTGCAGAAAATAAAGAGGATACATTTCTTTTGTCTATGTCATTTCCAATGAAATGAAAATGCAGATATCAAAAAAAATTTATGAGAAAACCTATCAATAGGAAGTCTTGTAATTATATGACAGAGAGCTTATAATAGGCGCATGGTTAGTTAAAACTAACCATGCGCCTATTATATTTATTAAATAATTCCCAATATAGAAAAGATGCTCATAGAAGTAAAAATTTTATTGAATACTATTCGTATAAGAAGCTGTATGGAAATCAGTGAGACAGGGAAGCGGTTTTTCAGGCAACTTTCATAAGAAAGGAGAGACAGATTGTGATAGAAGAATATTTGATAGAGCATTGTTCGCCAACGCTGGCATCTTTGAAAACGGCGAGTTTGTTTAGCTATGCATATCAATCGGAGGAAGAACTTTCAGATAGTATAAACCGGTGCAATAACATGATGAAAGAAAAAGGAATTCGTGTTCTGGTGTTATCGCAAAAAAAAGCCTCAGCACTGGTTTATGTATATCGCCGTTCATTTCTTGAGAAGGATTTACACAAACCGGATGTTGAGGAATTTCTGAAACAATATGGTTATCAGGATATGAGCGTGGGTGCTGTACTGCATCAGTTACAGTTAAAGCTTTTGCGCAACGAGCGGTTTCCTCATGAGATAGGCGTATTTTTAGGATATCCGTTAGAGGATGTAAAAGGCTTTATTAATAATTCCGGAAAAAATTGTAAATGTCTGGGGGACTGGAAGGTATATGGAGATGAGGATGTTGCAAAACGGCAGTTTGCAAAGTTTAAAAGGTGTAAAACCATTTATCAGAATATGTGGAATCAGGGCAGAAGTGTTGTGCAGCTAACCGTAGCTGTTTGACATATAAAAAATACAACAGGAGGATTGTAAAATGAGTAAAGTAGCAGTAGTTTATTGGAGTGGAACCGGAAATACAGCCGCTATGGCAACAGCAGTTATGGAGGGTATACAGGAAAATGGCGGAGAAGGAACGCTCTTTTTTGCATCGGAATTTTCAGCAGAAAAGATAGAGGAATTTGATGCGATTGCATTTGGGTGTCCGGCTATGGGTGCAGAGGTGCTTGAGGAATCAGAGTTTGAGCCGATGTTTACAGAATGTGAGTCCGGATTAAAAGGAAAGAAAATCGCATTATTTGGTTCTTACGGTTGGGGCAGCGGAGAATGGATGGAAACTTGGGAGCAGACCTGTGCCGGAATTGGCGCTGTGCTTGCCTGTCCGAGTGTTATCTGCCATGAAGCGCCTGATGAGGAAGGGCTTGCCGGCTGCAAATCATTAGGCTCATCTTTAGTATAAGCGTATTTTACATAAAGTAAAAACATATCATAAAGAGCAGGTTCGCCTGCTCTTTGTGATATGTATATAGAGGATATCGGGTTGTGTAAGACTGGTATGCTGCTGTTTTTTTGACATTGATTTTAAAGACAACTTCGAGTACAATGTTTTTAAATCAGGATGAAAAACATGAATACAGAAATCCTGAAACAATGAAGCTTTATGATTTTTGATTGCAACAGCACAAATTGTGATGCAAATAGTCAGGTTTCAATAATGGATAAATACTCTGAGATGCCTTAAAATGGTGTTTCAGAGATTTTATTTTGTAACCGTATTTCTTTTGAGAAATGAATATATTTCCATCGATAAAATGGATGATACTTTATTTTACATTTTATTGATATTGCATTATAATAGGAAGCACAGATATAATATAAATACATACAGTCTGTAGTGCTTACGGACAAACCGTTTGATTAAAAGGGGATAGCTTATGAGATTTATACATGCGGCAGATATACATCTTGGTATGAAACCGGATAAGGATAAAGCATGGAGCGAAATGCGTGCTGCGGAGATTGAAAGCACATTTGATAAATTAATCGATATAGCAGAGGAAAGAAAGGTGGACTTGCTGCTTTTAGCAGGCGACGTCTTTCATACGCCGCCGGATATGGCACAATTAAAAAATCTTGACTACAGATTATCAAAACTTACAGCTACACGAACGATTATTATTGCGGGAAATCATGATTATATAGAAGAAGATTCGGCATCCGATATATATAGTTTTGAGTCTAATACGATTTTACTGCCGAGAGATTGTTTCAGCAACGCATATATGGAAGATATCAATACATGCGTTACCGGATTTAGTTATGGGATGGTAGAGTATACGCAGGATGTAACGGAGAATATGGGAGCGCAGATGGAAGATGCGATTAATATTTTCCTGGTTCATGGAGGCGATGAAACGCATATACCGATTGATTTTAAAGAAATCGCTGAAGCCGGTTTTGATTATGTGGCGCTCGGTCATATTCATAAGCCAAAACATATGGTAAAAAACAGGATGGCATATCCGGGTTCTCTTGAGCCGCTTGATTGTACTGAAACGGGAAGAAGAGGATTTATATATGGTCAGTGTCTGAATGGTGAAACAAGAATTAAGTGGGAGCCGCTTAATTGCAGAAGCTATATCAATCTGGGATTTGAGGTAAAGCCGGAATACAGCGGTGCGCAGATTATTGATATTCTTTGCCGCCAGATTGAGAAGATGGGAACAGAAAATATATATAGAATTCTTCTTCAGGGGAATATTGGAAATGGCGTGAAGCCGGATTTTTCGCAGCTTAAGCTGAAATACAATATTTATGATATTTCAGATAATACCATGTTTGAGTATAATATGGACAAGCTTTTATTGGATAATGAAAATAATCTGATGGGAAAATTCATAAAAACATTATCAGAGGCAGATGATGAAATAAGTCGGAAAGCATTGAAATATGGCGTAGAAGCGATGCTTGCAACTGGAGATAAGCGGTAGGAAGATACGAACTTTTACTTGAGGATTGGTACAGATAATGTATATAAATAAATTGCTTTTAAAGGAATTTGGAAAATTTAATAATAAAGAAATACGGCTTAATCCGGGTTTGAACCTGATATACGGACCGAATGAATCAGGAAAGACAACGATAAAAGAGTTTATCGTGGGGATGCTGTATGGAATCGATAAATCAAGGGGACTTGGTGCAAAACTTGATAATTACAAGCTTAGAAAGCCTGTTAATGGAAACGGGTATTCCGGTAAAGCGTATGTGAGCTATAAGGGAAAAAGTCATCTTATAGAAAGAAGTTTCTTAAGGACAAATAAAAATGCTGCGCTTACAGAGATTGAAACCGGAAAAGAAGTGCGGCTGAAAAAGCCGAATTCATTTCAGGGAATATTATTTAATGTGGATAAAAGCACTTATGTCAATACTTTATGTATCGGTGAGCATGGTGCAGCGCCCGGGAAAGAACTGGCTGACGAGCTTGGTAATTATGTACTGAATCTGACGACTACGAAAAATGCGGATATTGATAAAGCGGAAGCCATCAACTATCTTAAGCAGGAGAAGAAGCATTATGACAATAGAAAACAGCTTGCTCAGATAGAAAAATATGAGGCAGATATGGCAGCGCTGGGTGATGTGGATGCGGAACTGGAAAAAATACGCGAGAAAAGAAGGGAAGAACTGGATGCCTATAATATGGAAATCGCCAGATTAAAGCGTGAGGCAAGACAGTTGGTAAATGAAGCAGACGCAGCAATACCTGATGAAGACGAGGACAGGGAAAGAAGCCGTATATTTCTTGATGTCGAAGCGCTTCCGGAGGAGGAACCTAAGAACTTTAAAAAAGACAGGAAACTGACAGATAATATTTTTATCATATTACTGACCGGAATTGCTGTAGTAGCCCTTGTTACATTTCTTGTTCACTGGCTTCATTTCCAGAAATCCATCCGGCAGTTGTTTACCATTTGTTCGATTGCTTTTGTCGCAATCACAATGATAGACGATATGTATAGGAAGGGATTCTTTGATGGTGATGAAAAATTACCTGATGAAGAGGAATTTCATAAGATGGTGTACGAACTCGGAAGAGCCACCGAGTCGCGTACGGTACGAATCGAAATCGATAAGAATTTTCAGGAAGCGCATGATGCGAAGCTGGAACTCCTGAAGTTTCAGGAGCATGATGCAGTTGTGAAACGGGAGCGGTATTATGAACTGAGAGGAAAACGGGATATCCTGCGCGAAGAATATGAAACACTTGAGAAAGAAAAACGTGCAATCGACCTCGCCATTGATACGATTAATACGTTATCGGTCGATATATACAATGATTTTGGAAGCCAGTTAAATGAAAGCATATCCGAAATGGTCAGCATAATAACAGATGGGAAATATAGTAAGGTACTGCTTGATGATACAATGCATATTTCCGTTCTTGACGGAGACCATTATATGGGAATCGAGTATTTGAGCAGCGGTACGATGGAGCAAATCTATCTGGCTGTCCGGCTGTGTATCGCCAGTTTACTGTGTGAGGACAAGATGCCTGTTATCGTAGATGATATCTTTACTGCATATGACTCAAGGCGTCTTAGAAATACGCTTTATTGTATGAGCCGCATTAAAACAGACCAGATTATTATCTTAACGTCCAATGAAGCGATAGGAGATATGTTAGATGATTTATCGATGGATTATAATTATATAGAGCTGTAAGGAATAAAAATCAATGCTTCTATTGATTAAAGAAACAGCTTCCACACTGTATCTACAGTATGGAAGCTGTTTTTTTATCATCATCTGAAAAGACCTTATATTTCGTAATTATCTGAAATCGTATGCTTTACCTTGTATTCTGCAATTCTTGCATTAATTCTTTCCGTTGGGTCCAGTAAATCGCTTAAAGAAGCATCGTGGTTTAAGTGGTCTATAATTAAAGCGATATATTTACTCATATCAGCGGACTCATACCAGTCGCGGGTGAAGAGCGCCGGAAGCTGATAGGTCAGGTTCGTTGTGATAACCTTTTCGATAAGTCCCTCTTCATGACACTTATCAAATGGCTCAAGTCCTTTTGTGAATAAACCAAAGGTAGCAATGGCATAGACACGTCTTGCCTTCCGCTCTTTCAGCTGTTTTGCAACGTCAATCATGCTTTCACCGGAGGCAATCATATCATCGATGATAATAACGTCTTTGCCCTCAACAGAATCACCGAGAAATTCATGGGCAACAATCGGATTACGACCGTCTACAACTCTTGAATAATCTCTTCGTTTATAGAACATTCCCACATCAACGCCAAGAAGATTTGCAAAATAAATTGCTCTGTGCATAGCGCCCTCATCAGGTGATATCACCATCATATGGTCATTATTAATTTCAAGGTCAGGTGTGGTACGAAGAAGAGTCTTAATAAACTGATAAGTTGGTCTTACATTTTCAAATCCACTCTTAGGAATCGCATTTACCACACGAGGGTCATGGGCATCAAATGTTACAATATTATCAACCCCATAGCTCTTAAGCTCCTGAAGCATAACGGCGCAATCGAGAGACTCCCGGTTAGAACGTTTATGCTGGCGGCTTTCATAAAGAAAAGGCATAATAACAGTGATTTTTCTAGGTTTATCAGTCATGGCAGATATAATACGCTTTAAGTCAGCATAGTGGTCGTCAGGTGACATTCTCTGAATCTGACCTGCCATCGTATATGTGCAGCTATAATTACCTACATCAAGCATGATATAGATGTCCTTACCGCGAACGGACTCGTTAATGATACCTTTTGCTTCTCCTGAACCAAAACGCGGACAATCGGTATCAATCAGATAGGTATCCTTCTCATAGCCGTGATAAACTATAGAAGATTTGTGCTCGTTCTGACGATTTTTTCTCCATTTTACAATATAATGGTCTACCTTATTTCCTAATTCAGTGCAGCTCTTGTGAGCAACAATTCCTAAGCTACCAACGGGTATCGTTTCTAATTTGCTATCGTCTGGCATGATAAAATCCTCCGTAATAAAATTTCTGCATTTGCTGGTTGCGCAATGATTTAGTACTTATGTATTTGTATATTTCGATATACGCTGCTTACGCTTTGTATACCGGATGTTGTCTCCATAGAAATTAAATACCAGATAACTGTCAGTTATGCGAGACATAATTCGCTCGGTGTATCTGTCCTGAAGCTGATGCAGTGTCAGGTTGGTAGATACAATCGTAGATAACTGTTTGTTGTTTCTTGTATTGATGATTTCAAATAATTGAGACTGGACAAATGAATTGGTCAGTTCAGTGCCTAAATCGTCAATTATAAGGAGTTCACAACTATATATATAGTCGTAGAGCAGAACCTTGTTTTGCTCACGACCATTATTCATTATAATATCTGAAAGAATATTTTCAAACAAATTTATAGAAGAAAGGTAAAGAACGGTATGTCCTTTATCCAGTAAAGCCTTTGCGATACAGTTTGACAAAAAGGTTTTGCCAAGTCCGGTTTCCCCATAGATAAGGATGCCGGGGCGTTTTTCATCAAATTCTGCAACAAACTGTTTGCTTCGTTCTAAAATATTCCCTGCATTATTGTATGGTGTGTACTTGTGCCTGCCATCCGGAATGTCAGGATAGTAATCAAGCTTAAAACTGCCAAAGTTTTCTCTTGATAACAGGTCAGAAATCGTTGACTGGGAATATAGCTGGTCAATCATCATCTGTTTCATACAACTGCATGGTTTGTTATCGACATATCCTGTGTCACTGCATTTATGGCAGTTATATATAGGCTGCAAATAGTCGGCAGGATAGCCATGTTCCCTAAGCAGCATTTCCTTTTCCTGTATTAAAGCAGTCTTTCTTTCTATAACAGACGATTTGTTGATATCCCGTTTCAGGATACGCGCTTTTGCAGCAGATAAGGCATTATTTGCTATGGTATCATCAATTTCCTGAATGCGGGGAATTGCTTTATATATTTCTTCTTTTCTATTGTCATATATATGTACATTATGAAGTCTTATGCGCTGAAGGCTTCGTAATATATCCTCATAATTAATATTCTTCATAATTTTATATTAACAGGCTACTGGCTGTTAATCTCGCTTAAAAACAGTTGTTCCATCTCATCAATCTCATTTTTCATATCCCTTGCGGCAAATGTAGCAAACGAATTGGGTTTGCCGGAAGGCCGTTTCTCATATTCCCCCTGCTGGGATTTCTTTTGATGAAACTCCTTGTCCAGTTTTTCTATATCCTTGATGGATTTTACACCATTTTTATACCAATTTTCAAGTATTCCGTTTACATATGCGAAATTTGCTGAATTTGGTCTGGCAATAATCGCTTTTTGACATGCTTCATTAATGATGGCAATATCAAAGCCCATATCCTTATTCCATGTCTCGATATAAGCAGTTTCAATAGATGTAGGCTCTGCCCGGTCTATTCCTAACTGTTTAAATATGGAACGGTATAAAGGATTATATTTAAGGCTTGCCTGCCTTGCATCCTCTTTCGTATGAATACCCTTTAAATACCATGAATTTGCAACTGTTTCGGCATATCTAAGACTTTTTTTATTCATGGTAACACAATATTCAATCAGATACTCTACAAGCTCGCAGGAGAAACCAAGCTGGTCGTAAATGTATATCAGTGTTTCCATGTCTTTTGCTGATAAATTTTTACCAAAATATGTTTCTGCTTCAAATATGATATCTGAAAATGCTTCATCATCTTTATGGATGTCCGCCATGTCAGGAGAAAATGTTTTCTTTACAGGAAGTGTCGGCGTAATGTCTTCTGTCCGTTCCGGTATCATACCGGTAACAGCGTCTTGCTTGTCTTCCTTCTTTGCAGCAGACTTTTCAGGTAATTTGAAAAATGTAATATTATCAATTGCAGCAGCGTCTGTGCTGTTTTTCTTTTCCTTAAGCGGAAGAAGTGTAATACCTGTAGGTTCACCTGCCTGATTATAACTTAGTTTTAAAACATCCTGCGTAATCCAATATTTAATCGCGCGACAAATATCTTTCTCTGTAAGGTTAAAATGGTCGGCTATATCGGCGATGGAAACAGGTGTATTCAGGGACATCAGTCTGACGAGGTAAAGATATACTTTTACAAATTCCCCATTCGCATGGGTCATGTAATAATCGATAAATAAATTAGATATCGAGGAATATGTTTCGTTCTTTTCTGTTGAAATCGTAATGTAACTCATAATAAAACTCCTTTAAATTATTCCTCAAATGTTACTTGTGCCTCAAGTGCAAATGCATTATAACACGACTTTTCTAAATTGCAAACAGAACATATAGTCGGTCAGAAAAAGAAATGATAATGTGGGGAATGTGGAAAATGTGGATATTATTTGAAAAAATATTTATGTAAAATTTAAGTGTTGAAAAACCGGGAAATTTGATAAATTTTTGAAAGCATTATGTAAACAAAAAATACAAGAGACGATTGGAAAAAATCAAACCGTCTCTTGTGGATATTGTGGATAATTATTTTTTTATAAGGTCATTTCCAATAGAATCGACGTTTCCGGCGCCCATAGTTATCAACAAATCATTTTTTTTGCAATTTTTTAAAATATAGTTTTCAATGTCATCAAAAGAAGGAAGATAAAAAGCGTCTGTACCGAAAGCTGCTATTTTATCAGCTAAGTCTTTTCCGGATACAAGTCCTGTATCTTTTTCTCTTGCCGCATAGATATCGGTTATAATGACATGGTCGCATACCTTCAGGGCATTTGCAAAATCGTTCAGTAAAGCATGGGTTCTGGTGTATGTATGAGGCTGGAAGATACACCATAACTCATTGTAGTCTTTATTCTTAGCGGCGGAAAGCGTAGCGCTTATTTCTGTCGGATGATGCGCGTAATCATCGATTACCGTAACATTATCTAAAATCGTACCTTTATATTGGAAACGTCTGTTGGCGCCTTTACAGGCACGAAGTCCGGCCTTTATGGCATACATTGAAACGTCAAGCTCGCGGGCAACGGCTATAGCCGCAAGAGAGTTGTAAACATTATGTTTGCCGAATACATTTAAAGTGATATTGGTTACTTCTTTGCCATCAATCAATAATGTGTATGAAGGATGACCAAATTCATCAAAACGTATATTTCTTGCAGAATAAGTATTGGTTTCCTTTTCGCCGAATGTTACGACACGACAGAAAAGGTTACTTGCAACTGTATCAAAATAGTCCATGTCACCATTAATAACAGCAAGACCGGCGCTGTGGGTATTTTCGGCAAATACATGAAAGGATTCTGCAATCTCATCAATACCGCTGAAAAAATCCAGATGGTCGGCATCTACATTTAAAATAATACTGATAAATGGATAAAATTCATGGAAGCTGTTGGTATATTCACATGCTTCTGTCAGAAAATATTGAGAATTGCCTACTCTGATATTTCCGCCGATAGCATCGATGATACCGCCTACGGATATGGTAGGGTCTAAGTCACCCTCCAAAAATATGTGTGAGAGCATCGCTGTAGTTGTCGTTTTTCCATGTGTACCGCTTACCGCCACAGAGTACTCGTAGTTGAACATGATTTGACCAAGCAGCTGCGCTCTTGTAATCATAGGAATATTTTTTTCGCGGGCAGCCGCAAACTCTACATTATCTTCATGGATAGCTGCTGTATATACGACGAGGTCAGTATCGTCTGATATATTACAGGCACGCTGACCGATGTTAATAAGAGCGCCCATTGTAGATAATTTGTCTGTAATTTCCGAAGGATTCGTATCAGAACCCGTAATTTTGAAATCTTCGTAAATAAGAATTTCGGCAAGTCCACTCATACTGATACCGCCGATACCTATAAAATGAATGTGGATTGGCTTTGTAAAATCAATTTTATACATTTGTATTTCGCCTTTCTAAATATATTTCACAGTGCATCTATTATATGTTATATGTACTAAATATGTCTGATAGTTTAGATTTGCACCTGATAATAATTTATATTATATCATACTGCTGCTGAAAATGAAATAGAAACAGTGTGACTATAACAGGCTGAACTTCCGGTATTTAAGAAATTGATATTAAAATTATAAATATTAGTAAAAAGAGTATCATATTAGTAGAATTATTTAGCTGTGAATAAAATTATAACGGAAATGATGGGAGAAATATGTTCGATTATTATTTTACGTATTGGGATGATTTGCCTGAAGACTCCGGATTCAGCCTTTACAGTATGCCGCATATCATATGGCTTATTGTGATAGGAGCAGGCATATATTTTGGTGTAAACTTATATATAGGAGAACGTGCGGACAGGAAGAAACAGCGGTATATATATGCGGGAATTATCATGATAATGGAAGCCTATAAATATATCATTCTTGCTGTAACCGGAAATATAGGATTTCAGCATCTGCCGCTGCATCTGTGTGGTCTTGCAGCGATAATTGAAGTGATATATTTAATATATCCATGCAGTTTTTTAGGGGAGCTTATGTGTATTGTTGCTATGCCGGGGGCGTTGGCAGCATTATTGTTTCCTAACTGGCTCCGGTATCCGGTCATCAATTTTATGAGTATCCATAGTTTTATCATTCATGGAATCCTTGTTATGCTTCCGGTTATGATGATGCTGTCAGGGGAATATGCACCAAAAATTGTTCATATATACAAAATTTTGATATTTTTTGCGGTGGTAGTTCCGCTTATATATTTCATAAATATATGGCAGGGGACTAATTTTATGTTTTTAAGCAATCCGTCAGGAAATTCGCCGTTTGAAGGCATATATGAAAAATATGGATATGGCATATATCTGCTGGTGTATGGTATAATCGTAATTGTAATCATATTATGTATGTATGCTGTTGCAGGGCTGATAAAAAGAGTAAGAAAGATTGATGAGACAGATACTTTATTTTCGTAAAAAATTGCGTTAATAAACTCTTCATATTAAGTGGTAAATGTGGTATACCTATTAATAGGAAATTACGAATATATATATAACAGATAATCGGGAGATGCTGATATGGAGGATGACGTTATGGCAGAACCAAATAGTAAAGATATAAGAAATATTGTTGAGATGCTTGATAATTTTGCCCAGTCAAATGAAGGGCGCATGAAATTAAGAATGGCAGAAAATATGGAACAGGTTTCCACCAAAAAAGAATACCATCATGGCAGATGCGATGTAGGAAGTCCGTGGTCATGTAATCATTCACTGGATGCATTGGATAGTGAAGATTAGGTAATGAAGAGAAGGAGACTGGATATGTATTATGTACCGGATGGAACAAAAAAATGCGGATATTACGAATGTAAAAAATGCGGAACACGTTTTCTTGATTTAGAAACATCAGAAGAGGTGGTATGTCCTGACTGTGCCGCAGAATATGATGCTGAGATAGGACCTGATGAGGTTATGGCGGAGGAAGAAAAAACGGCGCGGCTGATATCGATAGTATCAGGGAAGGAAGAAGTCGAAAAGATGGATGCGCTTCTGAGTCTGGCAATAACAGGCGGCGATTATCAGTGGATATAAAGGAAGAATGATAATATATAAAATAAATGGAGATTATAAGGCATGATTACAAACGATGCAACCCTGTTAAAGGTAAAACATGAAGTATTATATGAAGTCGCAAAATTAGCATATGAAGGGAAGCTTGAGGAGGAACGGGATAACCTGCCTTATAAGATGGTTCCCGGGCCGCAGCCGGCATTTCGATGCTGTATATACAGAGAGCGGGAAGTAATCCGTCAGAGAATCAGGCTTGCAGAAGGAAAAGCGCCGGGCTCTGAAGATGACGGGAATATCGTTCAGGTCATTAATTCCGCCTGCGAGGGCTGTCCCATCTCTCGTTATGTAGTTACAGACAACTGTCAGAAATGTATGGGAAAAGCGTGTCAGCAGGCATGCCGTTTTGGGGCGATTAGTATGGGACGTGACAAATCATATATCGATCCATCGAAATGTAAGGAGTGCGGACAGTGTGCAAAGGCTTGTCCGTATAATGCGATTGCAGATTTGATGCGGCCTTGTATTAAAAGCTGTCCTGTAGGCGCTATATCCGTTGCTGAAAATGGTACAGGTATAGCGGTTATCGATGATAAAAAATGCATTTCCTGCGGCGCCTGTATACATAAGTGTCCTTTTGGCGCAATTGGTTCAAAAACATATATTGTCAATATTATAAAAGAAATGCAGGCAGGCAAAAAAGTATTTGCAATGTTTGCACCGGCAACATTCGGACAGTTTGGGCCGGATATTACAATGGCAAGCTGGCGAACTGCCATGAAAAAGATTGGCTTTTTTGATGCTGTAGATGTCGGACTTGGCGCAGATATGACGGCGATGGCGGAAGCGAAGGAGTGGCTTGACGCAAAAGAACATGGAGTGAAGAAAACAACATCCTGTTGTCCTTCTTTTAAGAGACTGATAGAAAAACATTTTCCGGAGCTGACAGACCGGATATCGGATACCGTATCACCGATGTGCGCTGTTTCAAGGTATATAAAAGAAAAGTATGAAGATGCTGTTACAGTGTTTATAGGCCCTTGTATAGGAAAAAAAGCAGAGTCGGTGTCGGGAGAATTTGGTACAGCAGATTATGCACTTACATATGGCGAAATCAGAGCAATGCTTCGTGCGAAGGATGTAAAGCTTGAACCGGAAGAAGAGAATAATGACCAGTCTTCGATATTCGGAAAGCGATTTGCAAATGCCGGCGGGGTTACTGCTGCAGTTTTGGAGAGCATGAAAGAACTTGGATGTACAGATGAAGTCAGTGTGTGTAAATGCGATGGGGTAGAAGCCTGCAAAAAAGCGCTGACACTGATGAAATTTAATCGTTTTCAGGAAGATTTCATGGAAGGAATGGCTTGCGAGGGAGGTTGTGTAGGCGGTCCGTCAAGGCATCGTGACCCACAGCTTTCCATGAGAGACAGAAAGACGTCGCTTGATAAATCAACGGATATCAATATCATTGATAATTTGAAGAAACAAGGGGCAAAAGACATACAAATGTCAAGGTGATTTGCAGAAGGTAGGAACAAAGATGTTTACATGGTGGCAGGTAGTAATATTGCTCGTGCTGTTTATAGGAAGCTCGGCGATAACGTTTGTGATTACGGTAAAGAATAAGCTGAATAAGAAGAAACCGGATGAACAGCAATATACAGGAAGACAGTCCGAAGAAGATTGTGAAATCAGAAAAATTTGAAAAAATACAGACTGGCAGGCATTTATAATTGTAAGCCGCTATTGATTGATATGTTTCATGTGATACAGGCAGGAACAAATTAATGGATAGCGGCTTATTTTATCAGATAAAATTTGTACTGACAGGAATCTTATAAAAGGGGTTGACACCGGGATAAAATATGGTAATATCTGTAATGTGGTATTAAAAACTACATGCAGTGTTTTTGAAAAGCTTTATTTGAAGTATGCAAAACAAATATAATCAGACAAAAAGTGTGCTGAATAATGATTATGATTCCAATATCTGGCTATAAATATATATACGGAGGATTGTTGACATGACGATGGAAATGAAACCGGAACAGGGAATTGCGGGAAAATTTGTAAGAAGCGCAATCGATGAAAATGGCGTATTAAGTAAAATTGAATTTACAAACGATGATACGTTTAATTTCGCCTATGACGTAATGGATGCTTTGGCAGAGAAAACGCCTGATAAGACAGCGCTAATTTATGTTTCAAAGGAAAAGGAAGAGAAAAAATTTACTTTTAAGGAAATGAAAGAATATTCAAATAGAGCAGCCAACTACTATCAGCGTCTTGGGATTCGCAAGGGTGATAAAGTGATGCTGGTGCTGAAAAGGCATTATCAATACTGGTTTACCATGCTTGCCCTTCATAAGATAGGCGCGATTGCGATTCCGGCTACCAACATCTTAAAAGCCACAGATTATCAGTATAGAATAGAAGCTGCTGATGTTAAGGCGGTTGTATGTACAAGCGACGCTCAGATACCGGATGCGATGGACTCAATTGATACAGATGGAAAACTGATTAAGATTATTGTAAATGGCTGTCGTGACGGATGGCACGCATTTGACAAAGGAATTATGGAATGTAGTACAGAGTTCCCACGTCCGACAGGTGAAAATGCCGTATATGCCCATGATATCTTGTTTGTTATGTTTACATCAGGTACAACAGAGCATCCGAAGATGGTTGCACATAATCACTTGTACCCATTGGGACATTATATTACAGCGAAATACTGGCATTGCAACAGACCGGATGGTATTCATCTTACTGTTTCAGATACAGGATGGGGAAAAGCCCTTTGGGGAAAACTGTATGGACAATGGATGTGCGAAACCTGCATATTTGTATATGATTTTGATGTGTTCAGTGCAGATAATATTTTTAAGCTCATTGAGCAGTATCAGATTACCACATTTTGCGCACCGCCTACATTGTACAGAATATTAATCCGTATGGATATGAGCAAATATAACCTTTCATCCCTTCAGTATTGTACAACGGCAGGAGAAGCATTAAATCCGGAGGTATTTGATATATTTAAAGAAAAGACAGGCTTTACAATATATGAAGGATTCGGTCAGACAGAAACAACATTGACGATAGGCAATCTGGAAAATACAATGCCAAGACCGGGTTCAATGGGTAAAGCAAGTCCGATGTATGATGTGAAAATCATGCGGTCCGACGGCACTATTGCAAAACCGGGGGAAACAGGAGAAATCGTTATCAATATTGAAAATGGCGAACCAAATGGTTTGTTTATGGAATATTATAAAGATGCCGACAGGACAAATGAAGTGAAACGGGATGGATACTATCATACCGGTGATACGGCGTATATGGATGAAGACGGCTATTTCTGGTTTGTCGGTCGTGTTGACGATATCATAAAAGTTGCCGGTTACAGAGTCGGACCGTTTGAGATTGAAAATGAAATTATGCGGATTCCGTATGTGCTTGAATGTGCTGTTACATCCGTACCGGATGCAACAAGAGGTCAGGCGATTAAGGCAACGATTGTTTTAACGGATGGAACAGTCGGCGACGAGAATTTGAAAAAAGAACTGAAACGTTATTTTAAGGAAAATATAGCAAGCTACAAGCGGCCGAGAGTGATTGAGTTTGTGAAGGAAATGCCAAAAACAATCAGCGGCAAGGTACGAAGAGTAGAAATCAAGGAAAAAGACTGGAACGAATCAGACCATATTGAATGAAAGAGGATTGAACTAAGAAATGATGGATATAGAGAATGTGACGCCTTATGAGAGAAAGGTATTGTATTATGAAACGGATAAAATGGGAATCGTTCACCATTCAAACTATATTCGGTGGATGGAAGAAGCAAGGCTTGACTGGATGACGCAAATCGGTTGGGATTATAAGTCTATTGAAGATGATGGAATCATTATACCGGTACTTTCAGCACAGGCGGAATACAAAACCATGTGCAGATTTGGAGATACCGTTGAGATATCTGTAAAACTTACTGAATATACAGGTGTGCGTATTGGATTTTCCTATGAGATGAAGGATAAGGAAACAGGGGAAATCCGTTGTATAGGAAGCACTTCCCACTGTCTGCTTTCTGACAGAAACAAACTGCTTTTTGTCAGAAAGAGATATCCTGAAAAGGATTTGCTGTTTAAGGAACTGCTGAAACAGTCAAAAGCGAAATAAAATAACCGTTCATAAACAGATACAGGTAAGGGCATGTCATATGGAATATATGATATGCTCTTTTTTCTGCGTTTCTTGACATAAAATTACATGACTGATAAAATGATTTAGATTGGATAAATCCAATTGGATATATAGTCCCGGCAGGGTCCGGAAAAAAGGGAAGTACGGTGAGAATCCGTCGCAACAGCCATTACTGTATTTAGAGCGCAGACTCTATTAAGTCAGATTACTTGCTATATATCCATGTTGTTTTTTAAGGCTTGGGCAGATGAAGTCTTTAAGGACAGAAGATTGATAGATAGAAGTACGTCTTAAAATCAGAGGTGCTTCATTTGGTTTGATTTTTTGCTCCTTAAAGGGAGCTTTTTTATTTGGTCTTAAGAAAATAAAAAACAACACTGTTCTCATGAAGAAAAAAAGAAAGGAGACTAAAATCATGAAGAAGAGACTGATTGCATTATGTATGGCGATGTGCATGATTGCAACAATTATTTTCCCGAATATGGGAACAGCATATCCATTTGCAGAGATTGTTACTGCTGCTGAGGATTATGATGGATATGTGTATTTTACTGTTGAGAAATCAACAATTGGTCAGGGGCTGGTCGTAGAGCCTGTAAAAGTGGGTTATTACAATTCAGAAAACCTGGCGGCTGTAACAGAGCGGGCGCTTGAGGGAAAAACGACCTATTCCGGTACAGTAGAAAGCAGTTACTATCTCGAGTATGTGGAAGATGGAGGAGAGCCTGCCGGTTGGACATCATCGGATATACCAAAGCTGATTTATGATAAGCTGATGGATGATGATGAGATTGGAAAGCGGGCAGAGGAAACAAAGCTTGGAGAGTTTGATTATTCGGACTGGTCAGGCTGGATGTTCGCATTAAATAACAAGGGTATTTCCGCTGGCGCAGCTTCCTATTATCCGAAGGATTCAGAGAAGGGCGGCACATATACGTTTGATGATGGCGATATTGTCCGTCTTCAGTTTACGGTATATGGCTACGGACAGGATATCAATGCATTTTGGGACAGTCATACACTGATAGATTTTCCGGATAAGGACAGCCTGATTAAGGCGGCAGCCGATTATGAAGGAACAAAGGCAGACATTCAATATAAAAACGCGATTGATGTGATTGCAGACTGGGATGCGACTGAAGATGAAATTGCAGCGGCTTACGAAGGACTGACAGGACATTCGGCAACACCGTCTGAGCCTGATGAAAAGGATGAACCGGAAAAGAAAAAGTCTGTAGAATCAGAAATTACAATGAATAACGTATCACCGACCATGACGCTTGCAGACGAGAACGGAAATCCGGTAGATATCGGAGAGCCTGAATCAAGAAAATATACGTTTTCAGTTACTCCTGGAAAGTATATCCTTACGGCATATGGAACTGACGGTGAGACGGTCAATGGAACGATAGGCATTATAGTTACAGAGGATGAAAAACAAAGCTTTAATATATTTACACAGACAATCAATTGCAGTACTGCCGATTGGGCGTATGAGCGTGATTACAGAATCGATGACCTTAAAGTGCGTGAAAAATCCGGAGCGGAACGGGAGAATGTTACAATCGGCAAGCGTGCTTCCAATAGCGACAAGATAACATTCCTGACTCTGAATGGGGATTCATTCAGCTTTAATTTTACACCTGTCGGAGACAAAGAGGATAAATATTTTTCAGCATATAAAGAGGGAACGATTGTTTCAAATAATGATATATTTATCACGCCTTCACAGAAAGCAGGTTTAAAGGTAACGATACCATATGCAGATGAAAATGCAGATAATATAAATGATTATGAGCTTGAGGTTGGTACGTTAAGCACATATTATATATATCGATATGAAGAGCCTGTCGATGATATCGTTGATAGAACTTTGGAAAAAGAAACAATATCTTATGAAGTATCAGAAAATACGAAATATTTCTACAGAGTATCCAATCCGTATGATACTGAAGTGGTTACATATGGGAATTACAAAAATATTAAAGGTGTAGAAGAAATAGAGGTAACAAAAGATAATCTGTGTGTTGGTACAGATTACAATAAGGATACGGTTATCAAAGACTTTTCGATGAATACATACGATGTTGCAGATATCTTTTTAAATGCAAATGAAAAGGGATGTATCAATCTTTCACCGGATGACACCTATACTTTATATCCGCTTCGTAACTGGCTGGCGATAGAAGGTATTTCAAATGCACAGGTTATAGAACCGGATTTCCATTATACGGTTCTTGATGAAAATGGTAACATATCAGACAGTGTTGTTGCCGTTACAGAGGATAAGTCCTATACAACATCCAGACACAGCGCTACGATAGAAGCAAAGAAACCGGGAACAGCCATTATCCTTGTTACTTATGATGCGATGGTACATGATATGGGCATGGGTAAAACAGCATCAGCAGACCGTAAGCTATATTCGGCTATCTGGCCTGAAAATACAGGTGTTATCGTAGTCAATGTAGGAGCTGAGGCAGAATTTGAAACGGGAATGACCATTAATAAAGGTCAGAATAATAAGCTTAATGAGAAAACCGGAAAAGTAGTTATGACAAAGCTTGCAGGCGATTATATCGATGCAGAATGTGACGTACTTTACTATACAGAAGATACCGGAGCAGAATATACCTTTACACCGGAACAGGGGGTAAAGGCACAGGTATCCGTTCCGGAGGTATCAGGAAAAAGTGTGGCATATCATGGATTTACAGATACAGGCATATCTTATAATGCAGACGGAAGTATTACGTTAAAAGGGCTGATGGAAGGCCCGAATATTGTGAAATTGACGTATGGAAATCAGACGACATATCAGGTCATTCGTGCCAAGAAGCTTTGTTATACTGTAGATAATGACAGTATCAGACCGGGAGACAGTGTTACAATTACTTTTGACAGGCTGTATCATCCGGCTAATAAACTGTCAGGTTATTACAATTTCATGGCGGCAATCCGCTATGATGCGCCTGAAGGTGAAACTAAAATCAGCGGTAAAGCGGCGCAGTATAATTTTGCATCATATGAAAACAGTCAGAAGCTGACATTTACAATACCAGAGGATTACAGTGGTTCTGAATATACGATTTCAAATGGCGTACTGACTACAACATTTTATGGTTCACCAATCGGTGACCATCGTTCTGTGACATACGAAAAAGGGAAGCCTGCAAACTTTACAGCGAGCATGATACCTGCTGTTATGGGTTCACTTCCGGATATCCGTATAGAGATTAAACAGCCGGAAGAAAATAAAAATTCAGATAACTATGCTGATATCAGTAAAGATACATTAAAGTATATTAAGGATACCGTAACAAATCCGACAGTAGCTTCCGTAGGAGGCGAGTGGGCTGTAATAGGGCTTGCACGTTCGGGTATTATTGATGAAAAATGGTACAATACATATTACAAAAATGTAGAAGAATATGTAACGAAAAAGGGAAGCGCAAAGCTTCATAATGCAAAGAGTACAGATAATTCAAGAGTTATTCTGGGACTCACAGCCATAGGAGCAAATCCGGAGAAAATAGCAGGGTATAATTTATTTGAACCGCTTGCTGATATGGCCTATGTGACGAAGCAGGGCATCAATGGTGCAATCTTTGCCTTGATTGCACTGGATTCAAAAAATTATGATATTCCGAAGGTAACAGACAATGAGAGTGAGCAGACAACACGAGAAGGTCTTGTAGAATATATACTGAATCATGAGCTTGAAAATGGCGGATGGAGCTTAAAGGATGAATTTGACGTGGATATAACAGCGATGGCGATACAGGCGCTTGCACCATATTATAATAGCAGCAATAGCGTAAAAGAAGCTGTAGATAAGGCGCTTGCGGTACTTTCATCCAATCAGAAGAGCGACGGTTCGTTCATGTACAGGCAGGGAGAAGAACAGAAATTGGAGAGTAATGCAGAGAGCATAGCACAGGTGGTTACGGCACTTTGTGCAGTCGGCATTCATCCTGATACGGATAAAAGATTTGTAAAGGATGGAAATTCGGCGTTAGATGCACTGATTTCCTTCTATGATGCAGATACACATTCATTCCGTCATACAACACAGCCTGATTTGATGGCTACGGAACAGGCAGCATATGCATTATCTGCTTATGACCGGTATCTGCATGACAAAAACAGTCTTTACGATATGCGTGATGCCAAAGTGATTTATGAAGTAAAAGAGGACGTTATTACACCGGATACTCCGAAAGCATTGAACGCTTCAAATGAAACAAAGGGTATCAGACTTACATGGAAGAAAGTAGATAATGTATCAGGTTATGAAATCTACAGAAGCGTGGGCAATGGCAAAAAGGTCCTTTTAACAACGATAAAAAATGGAAATACTACAGAGTATGCTGATACAGACGTTAAGGCAGGAAGCAGCTACGCATATGAAATATACAGCTATAATTCTTCTGCAAAAAGTAAGGCGTCAAATAAGAGTACCATTATAAGGCTTGTGATGACAAAGGTGAAAGCCCAAAGCGTAAATAACGGAATAAAGCTTACATGGAATAAAGTGAGCGGGGCAAAAGGATATAAAGTTCTTAGAAAAGCCGGGAATGCAAAGACGTGAAAAACGATTGCCGTTATTTCTAAGGTGGGAACTGTTTCATATACAGATAAGACTGCGAAGCATGGAACAAAGTACACATATGCTGTCAGCGCCATTTCCGGTAATAACGAGAGCAGTTATAGTGAAATTACAAGATATCATGTAGCAAGAGGTGTAATAACCAAAACAAAAAGTTCAAAGCATGCCATCAAGGTATCGTGGAGAAGAAGCAGCAAGGTTACAGGCTATCAGGTGCAGTATTCAACAAAAGCTTCTTTTAAAAATGCGAAGAAGAAGACCTATCGCGGTAAAAATACAAAATATGCAAAGCTGACCGGTCTTAAGAGCGGAAAACGATATTATGTCAGAGTACGAAGCTATATTCAGGCAGGCGGCAGAACCTATTATGGAAGCTGGAGCGCGGCAAAAAAGATTAGCACCGGGAAGGACAATAAATAGTAATAAAGATTAAGGAACAATAGAAACAAATAATAATACAAATAGAAAGAAATAATGAATAATATTATGAAATTTTTTAAGAATAACTGGAAAAAATTAACAGGTATTCTGGTGGTTGCCGTCATACTGGTATTTGTGTACTGGTATGGGGGCAATGCCCCCGGTACAAAAGGATTTTCACAGGAGAAGACGACAGATGCTGCGCTGGCAGAGGAGTCGGCGACTGTTTTGGAGAATGGGGATGGCGGAGCAGATGTTTCGCAGCAGATGACGGCTGGTGATGAGGAGAGCAGCGCTGATGCTGATGGTATCAAAGCTGACGATGGTAATCGCGCAGATAATGAAGCCTCAAATGCGAACGCTGTTTCTTCGGAAGGCCATCATTCATATGACGATGATATGGCATATGAATCAGGTGCCGGAGATGGGGACAATTCCGGATATGCGGATGCTGCAGGGGATGATGTATCTGCGGGTAAGGATAAGGATACTCGTGCAGAGTCAGAAGGGACAACAACGGACAATCCTGCCAAACCAAAGCCGAATCAGAACGCGGATTCTGAACAGCCATCGCCTGATAAGCCGGCATCCGATAAACCGTCAGAGAAAAAACCTACCGATACGAAAGATGTGGTGACACCTTCTGAAGAGACGGATACCACTACGGAGGTAAGCACGCAGACATCAAAGGAGGAAGAAATACCTTCATCATATCCGAAGTGTACGATATCGATATCATGTAAAACCATACTGAACAATATGGGGATGCTTGAAAAGGCAAAGAAGTCCATTGTTCCAAAAGATGGATGGATACTTCAGACGGTTACAGTAGAATTTACCTCCGGTGAGACTGTATTTGAAGTACTGGAACGTGTAACGAAAAAATATGGTATACAATTGGAATATTCATATACGCCGATGTATGGAAGCTACTATATAGAAGGGTTATATAATTTATATGAATTTGACTGTGGCAATTTGTCGGGCTGGATGTATGCTGTAAATGGGAAGTTCCCAAATTTTGGGTGTTCAAAGTATGTTTTAAAAGACGGAGATGTGATAGAATGGGTTTACACATGTGATTTAGGAGACGATGTGGGAAATCCGTACTAAATGGAGAATGATATGAAAAATAGGCAAAAGGATACCTTTGCGTCATACCATCCTTTGGTAAACATTATTTATTTTATATGTGTTATAGGATTTGCCATGGCATTTACCAATCCGGTATGCCTTGGCATATCTTTTATAGGCACATTTATTTATTCTGTTTATTTAAGAGGGTATGAGGGATTGAAAAAAAATCTGATTTATATGATACCGCTTCTGATATTAACCGCAGTACTGAATCCGGCGTTTTCCCATCAGGGGGTGACGATATTGACGTATCTGCCATCCGGGAATCCGCTTACGCTGGAGTCCATTTTATATGGCATATCGGCGGCATTTATGCTTGTGACGGTTGTATGTTGGTTTGTTTGTTTCAATGAAGTGATGGACTCAGATAAAATGTTATATTTATTCGGAAGATTTGCGCCGTATCTATCGTTGATATTGTCGATGACGTTACGGTTTGTACCTGAATTTGCAGAGAAATTCGGTCAGGTATACAGGGCGCAGAAGGCAGCAGGCTATGGATGGAATGGGAAATATTTTAAGAAAATACGAACGGCGATTCGGGTTTTTTCGACAGTTGTGACGTGGGCGCTTGAGCGTGCTGTGATAACTGCGGACAGTATGAAGAGCAGGGGTTATGGTTTAAAAGGAAGACAATCCTATTCGATATACAGATTTACGAAAAGAGATGGAATATGTCTGGTATACCTGTTACTTTTTGGCGGGTATGTGCTGACAGGAGCAGTAAGAGGTGCGGTAAGTTTTTGGTATTATCCGGCTGTATCAGGAAGTATGGCAGGTGTGTATACAGTTTCGGTATTTGTTGTTTATGGTTTACTTGTTATTTTACCGGTTTTTCTCCGGCTGGGAGAGAAACATCGGTTTGCAAAAATATACAGACAGATGGAGACTGAAAGATTATATGGAGATATTTAAAATAGAAAATTTGAGATTTGCATATCCTGATATGGCAGATGAAACAGGAAAATCGTATTTGCCGGATGCCATATCTGATATAAATCTTACGATAAATCAGGGTGAATTTGTTGTTATACTTGGAAATTCCGGTTGTGGTAAGACAACGTTTCTTCGGGAGTTGAAACCAATGATTGCGCCGCAGGGGAAACGCCGGGGCTGTATCAGCTTTCAGGGAAAAACGCTTTCTGAACTGACAGACAGAGAACAGGCGCAGCATATAGGATTTGTCATGCAGGATGTGGAGGCTCAGCTTGTGACAGATAAAGTATGGCATGAATTGGCGTTCGGACTGGAAAGTCTGGGATATGACAATTCTTATATCAGGCGCAGGGTGGCTGAGATGAGTTCTTTTTTTGGACTTACGCCAATATTTCACAAGAAGATATCCGCACTTTCAGGAGGTCAGAAACAGCTTGTCAATCTGGCATCGGCGATGGCATTAAATCCCGACGTTCTTATTCTGGATGAACCAACAAGTCAGTTAGACCCGATAGCGGCAAATGAATTTATCGGAAGCTTAGTCAGGATTAATCGTGAGCTTGGAACGACGATTATTCTTACCGAACACAGGCTGGAGGAGGTTTTGCCTGTGTGCAGCAGGGCGGTTATTATGGAGAGCGGTCATATGATAGCGGATGGCAGGGTGGCGGCGCTTGCACAAGGAATATGCAGGATGGACAATTCATATGAATTGATGTCATCAATGCCGGCGGCAGTCCGGATTTACATGGGGCTTGCAGAAAATCTACAGGATTCTTTAGAGATGCCGCTGACTGTGAGTGATGGAAGAAACTGGCTTATGGAATATGACAGAAGCTACAGAGCTTCTAAAGGGATGAAGGACAGGCTGAAGGTGCAGAGGTGTGCTGACAGGGATAATAGTCTGCCACATTCGGATGTGAATGGAAGTGACTGTTTTGTGCATGGGGATGTTGTATTGGATTTAAGAGAAGTGTCTTTTCGATATAAGGTGGATGAAGGCGACATATTAAGGCAATTGTCCCTTGCGGTATATGAAAATGAGATACTAATCATAAATGGCAGCAATGGAAGCGGAAAATCAACACTTTTATCATTGATGGCAGGACTTCGCAAGCCATATGCAGGAAAGATTAAGGTGGCAGGCGGCAAAACAGTCGGTATGCTTCCGCAGGACCCAAAGACATTATTTACGAGAAATTCTGTCCGAAGTGAACTCTGTTTTGCAGACAGCATGGAACAACTGGAATATATCATAGGGCTTTGTCATCTTGAAAAATTGTTAGAACGACATCCCTATGATTTGTCAGGGGGAGAGCAGCAAAGACTTGCGCTTGCCAGAGTGCTTATGTATAATCCTGACATTATTCTGATGGATGAACCTACAAAAGGACTTGATAATGGATTTAAGCAGGAGTTTATTGATATCTTAAAGCAACTGAAAAGTCAGGGGAAAACGATTGTAATCGTAAGTCATGATATCGAGTTTTGCGGAGAGGCGGGAGAGCGGATTGCGCTTTTATTTGATGGTGAATGTGCAGCAATCGGCAGCGTCAGGGATTATTTTACAGGCAACAGTTTTTACACGACAGCGGCTGCAAGAATCGCAGGAGGTATTGTAGACGGTGCGGTGACGGTGGAAGAGATTATTTCGGCGTATAAGGGAAACGCATATATAGAAAAAAAAGACCATCGTGAGAAAAAGCATGAGGCAGGTAAAACAGATAAAACCAACAAGGCGTCTGATTTGAACAAAATGGAAGGACTCGGTATCAAACTGAGGAAGGACAGGCACATAGAAAAATTGTCTTTACCCAGATTGATTTTAATCATAGCTTTAGCGGCAGTCATTATTTATTGTTTTATAAAGACAGTATCACAGTCTGACCTCAGCAGTCTGTTAGACGGGATGACAATAACAAAAGAAGGTATAAAATATGTTGTTTTATATGCTGTATTTATCATTGCGGTTATCGCGCTGCTTATTATATTAAAGCCTTTGGGGAAACAGGCTGATGAGAAAATAGAGCTTGACAACAGAAAGCGTGGGTTGACAAAAGGAACGATGATAACGTCCTGTATCGTTTTAATTGTCATTCCATTTACCATATGGCTTGGATATGATAAGCTGCAGGATAGAAAGTATTATTTTATATCATTACTGGTACTGATAGAAGCGGCTCTCCCATTTTTTATTGCATTTGAAAAAAGAAAACCGAAAGCCAGAGAACTGGTAACGATAGCAGTCCTGTGTGCGATGGCTGTGGCAGGCAGGGCGGCATTTTCCATGCTTCCGAACTTCAGTCCTGTTGTCGCGCTTGTCATTATATCGGGTGTGGCATTTGGCGCGGAAACGGGGTTTATAACAGGTGCTGTCACCATGATTGCATCCAATATGATATTCGGACAAGGTCCGTGGACACCGTGGCAGATGTTTTCGCTTGGTCTTGTGGGATTTGTATCAGGTCTGCTTTTTGCACATAAAGGTGTAAGAACAAAAATGCTTACAAAGCTTGGACTTTGTGTATTTGGCGGACTGTCCTGTATTATCATCTATGGAGCGATTATGAATCCGGCGTCTGTTATGATGTGGCAGCGAACGATTAATATGAAGATGATTATTGCATCCTATGTAACGGGTTTTCCGTTTGATGTGGTACAGGGAGTGGCAACGGTCATATTCCTGTGGATTGCTGCCAGACCGTTTCTTGAGAAGCTCGACAGGATAAGGATTAAATATGGGCTTGTTTCTATGAGAAAATGATGTATAGTAAGGATAGTAACAAATAGGGATGATTGTGAAACAATGGATGAATAGGAGTTTCTAAGCGAATTAGATAATTGAGGATTGCGAGGATTTGATATGATAAGAAAATGCAGTCTTGAGGAAATCTCAGATGGAAGGTTATATGATGTAAATGATATGGTTAAGGCTTATTGCAATGAATGTGAGGGTTGTCATGCCTGCTGTTTGGACATGGGAAGTTCCATTATTCTTGATCCGCTTGATGTGATGCGGCTGACATCAGCATCAGGAAAAAGCTTTGAGGCCATGTTGAATCATGAAATAGAACTGAATGTTGTTGACGGACTGGTTCTTCCGAATATAAAAATGAATAACAATGCCTGTCCGTTTTTAAATCAGGAGGGGCGCTGCAGTATACATGAAAGCAGACCGGGATTTTGCAGATTATTTCCGCTTGGAAGATATTACGAGGGGGACGGATTCAAATACTTTCTGCAGATACATGAGTGTGAGCGTGCCGGAAGGACAAAGGTGAAGGTATCAAAATGGATTGATACACCGGATATACCGCGATATACAAAGTATATCAATGACTGGCACAGCTTCCAGAAAGAGGTTCAGGAGATTTTGAAGAAAATGCTTCAGGAAGAAAAGGAAGAGGAAGCGAGAAAGCTTACGATTTTGATACTGAATGTAATGTTTATGGGGATATATGACGAGAAACAGGACTTCTACCGGCAGTTTGATAACAGACTTGATAAGGTCAGGGAGCTGATAGCAGTCAGAGGTTGTTAGAATGGATAATGCGTCTGTTTATAAGGTAATAGAGGAAATATACGAATATGGGCAGAGGAAGATAAACCAGATAAGTGCTTTTGATAAACAAGTCGAAGTGAATAACAACAGAATTGCGGAGCTGATAGCGGATTTGATGCTTGATAAAAATGCAGAGCCTTTGGAATATCTGAGGAAACTTGCATGTGAAACTTCAAAGAGGAGCTTTGGCAATAAGATTTATATCAGAGGGCTTATCGAGTGTACAAATATCTGTAAGAACGACTGTTATTATTGCGGCATTAGAAAAAGTAATCAGCATATAGAGCGGTACAGGCTTGACAAAGACGATATTCTCCGCTGCTGTAAGGAAGGATATATGCTTGGGTTCAGAACCTTTGTACTTCAAGGCGGTGAAGATGGCGCATATACGCCTTACTTTGTTGAGGAGATAGTAAAACGTATTAAATCAGAATATGACGACTGTGCCGTTACATTGTCATTTGGCGAACATAGCTATGATGTGTATAAGTTATGGAAAGATGCCGGTGCAGACAGATATCTGCTCAGACATGAAACAGCAGATAAACAGCATTATGAGCGGCTGCATCCTGCTGATATGAGCTATGAAAACAGGGTAAACTGTCTGTATAATTTAAAAAGCTTAGGATATCAGGTGGGAAGTGGATTTATGGTCGGCTCGCCTTATCAGACGACTTCTCATCTGGCAGCGAATTTGATATTTTTATCAAAGCTTGAACCACAGATGATAGGAATAGGTCCATATATATCACATAAAGATACGCCGTTTTCAGAGATGGCATCAGGCAGTCTGAGGTGTACACTGATTATGATAGCCTTATTAAGGCTGATGTTTCCGAAAGCGTTGATACCATCTACGACATCACTTGGTACGATAGCGCCTGATGGCAGGGAACAGGGCTTTTTATACGGGGCAAATGTTGTTATGCCAAATCTTTCGCCTGTAGCTGTCAGAAAAAAATATATGCTGTATGATAACAAAATCTGCACCGGGGAAGAATCGGCACAGTGCAGAGGGTGTCTTGAACTGCGTGTAAAGTCAGTCGGATATGAGATTGTGGTTGACAGAGGAGACTACATTCAATGATGGAGGTAATGAAATATTATGAAAGTCAAGATTTGTGGGCTTACAAGTGCCGGCGAAGCAGAATTTATTAATAAATATAAGCCGGACTATATAGGAATCGTTATGTTTTTTCAAAAGAGTAAACGGAATGTTTCTCCGGATGCGGCAGCGGATATTATGAATGCTCTGTCAGATGATATCAGGAAGGTTGCTGTTACGGTTTCACCAACAAGGGAACAGATTGCGATTATAGAAAGCCTGGGCTTTGATTACCTGCAAATTCATGGAGAAGTAGAGGATGCGCTGATTACATCCGCAAAACTTCCGGTTTTTCGTGCATTTAATGTTTCAGACATGAATACGTTGGAGCATTATCAGAAGCTTTCCAATATAGCAGGATATGTATTTGATGCAGGACAGCCGGGAAGCGGCAGGACATTTGACTGGAACAGTCTGGAGAAAGTAGAGCGTGATGGCAGGTTATTTATTCTTGCCGGAGGTCTGACTCCTGAAAATGTAGCAGATGCAATCGAGTATGTTCGTCCTGATGCGGTAGATGTATCATCCGGTGTGGAATATACAGACAGACCGGGAAAAGATGAAGAGAAAGTAAGCGCATTTATCAGGAGTGTACGGGGACAATAGAATTTTTAGAATTACAGAATATTGAAAAAGGGGCTGACGCACTAAATGATTCGTGTGTAGCCCCCTTTTTTTGTAATAGAAATATTAGAGTAACATTATCAGCAGAATCTGTTCAGTTCCTGTTTGCCTCTATGATTTCATTTATTCTGGATACCGGAAGTTTTGTACGTTCTGCAATCTCATCAACAGATAAGTTCATATCATAATAATAGACAATAACCTTGCCGACAGTTTTACCTTCAGCAATACCTTCGGCCTTACCTTCAGCAATACCTTCGGCCTTGCCTTCAGCTTTTATTTCTGCAAACCGCATGCTCAGTTTCATAAACTCACCTCCCATGGCCTCGTCCGTTCTGATGTAGGTAACTTTTTCATGGATTGATTTTATCATATCACTTTTTGTATTATTTGCAACAGTATCTGTTGAATGTGTGAAGTAATATAATAATTCTTTCACCTCATCAGATACATCATCAGCAGAAGCATCCGTATAGAAGAATATCTTGTAAGTACCGTCATTTAACTTAAGACCGGGAACTTCAAGACATGTGTTGGTGAAGGTATAGCGGTGCAGACCTTTGCCAAACGGATCAAAAGTACAGATAAAAAGAATGTAGCAGTTTGTAAGAGTGTCATAGCCGTTTTTATTTCCCGGCGGAAGTATGTCAATGTCCATCATGGACTGGTAGTAACGGCTTCTTCTGGCAATACTCCTGTTTGTCTGCTGCATTTCAGCATTGAAAATCTCGTTGCCGGCATTGACAATTCGTACGTCAAGCCTGATGCCATGGCCGTCATAAAAAAGTTTAATGGTATCCTGTGTGGTGATGTCTCTTAATTTCCCGACATCCATATCAAGCAGGACGGACAGCACCCCTCTGCAAATATCCTTATCCTGCATCACCTTGCCAAACATGAAGTCATCAGCCATGTTCATTATGGCAAGTTCCCTTAAAGCATCTTCTTTTGTATAAGCCGTAAAAAAATCTCCTTTGCAATAAATATTCCAGCTGGTAGAAACGAGCATAAAACAAAGGGAAAACAAAGTCAATACACTTCCTTGAATTAGCGCACGATGCGCCAAAAAAGCGAATTTCGGGAGGCATAACGGTACGATAAAACAGGAAAAATCCATCTTGTGATGACTTATGAAAAGCGACAAACAGCGTATTTATAGGATTTTATGATAATTGTAAAACTCTTTTTACAAAACATTTAATCATATATACTTCCATGATTCTTATTATACATTCCGTAAGTCTATCATCCCTATATTTTGCAGATAATGGACAATCGTTTTTTTAATATCGGTTGTGTTGTCTGACATATCATTTTCAATCCAGCCGGAGATAATATTCCATATTCCACCGATATTAAAAAATAGAATATATTGTGAAAGCGCGGGTTCTGAAATATTTTGAGTTATTTTTCGGTGTTCAACAGGTATCAGCCGATTTAATTTTAACAGTAACAGGTACAGCATTTCATTATCGCGAAGTATCAATAACAAAGCTTTGTTATTTTCGCAAAAAGAAAATATGATATCGAGCATTTTCATCAGGGAATACGCTCCCTGTTCCTTAATGGCTTCAAGATATTGGCGCAAAATAGTATCAATGTAAGAATTTAATATATCATCTTTGGACAGAAAGTTGCGATAAAAAGTTTTCCTTGAAATCCCGGCTTCCAATAATATATGTTTTACTGTTATCTCATGATAGGGGAGTTGTGTCATGAGATGTAATAACGTTTCAGTAAGTATTTTTTTGGAACGCAGGGCGCTTGGATTTTGTGATGGATTCATAAGGCTTCCTTTCTGACACTTATTTTTAAAATTGTGTCACTTCGCGAATGATACTTGTGGATGATTTCCTATTATTATATCATGTGAACTAAGCTCATACTGTGCTTCGCTTGTATTCACTAAGGTCACAGATGTAAGTTCTCACTAAACTCGGTTTCACCTCGTTAAGTGTTCACATTATATCATGTGAACAATATTGTGAAAACTAAATATGACACAAACATTTACTTTTTGAAAGGAGATTTATATGAGAATAGCTGTCAGATACCAATCGCGTGGAGGAAATACAAAAGCAGTAGCTGAAATCATTGCAAAAGCATTTAATACAGAAGCGCTTACAGTAAATAATCCTATCGAAGAATATACGGAGTTTTTGTTTCTGGGTGGCGGCGTGTATGGAGGAAAAATGGATAACAGTTTGCAGACCTTTATGATGCAATTACCCTCAGATAAGATTGGACAGATTGTTGCGTTTTCTACGACCGGTTCTATGAACAGTACGCTTAAGCAGATAAGAAAGGCAGCCGACCGGAAAGAAATATCCGTCAGTGCGCATGAACTGCTTATCAGAATGTTTTTGCGCGGACATGCTGCTTTGGGGTTAGAGGGTGGAAAAATCTCTGAGAAACAATCTCGGCAAATCCATGATTTTATAAATACAGTACGGGGAGAAATGTAATGGAGAAGTATATATGGCTGTTTCCGATTATATTTATATTCCATGATATAGAGGAAATTATTGGATTTGGGTTATGGCTTCAAAAAAATAGAAAAATGCTTGCAGAGAAGTATCCCTTTATTCTAAAAACATATCATGATTTCAGTACAGAGGGACTTGCGCTTGCTGTATTTGAAGAATTAATCGTCTGCATTGGTTTTTCGGCCCTGGCACTATATACAAATGTAGAATGTTTTATGCTTTTATGGTTGGGGGCATTTGTTGCCTGTATATTGCATTTTATTGTACATATCGGGCAGGCAATCATAATCAGGTCTTATATTCCGGCGCTGATAACCAGTATAATCTGTTTGCCGGTTAGTGTTTGGATACTTTTTCAGTGTATTGTCATATTGGGCTGTCCGCTGATAAAAATTGTATTATTCAGTTTTATTGGCATTGTTGCTGTTTTATCGAATTTAAAATTTGCACATTTGCTTATGGAAAAATTTACGAAAAGGTATATGGGTGATTTTAAATAATATGCAGAGAGAAACAACGAAACCGTCTATTTCATATGCAGGATAGACGGTTTCGTTGTTTTACCTGTTTTAATCAACTCTTTTATCTCCCCAAAAGAACAGAGATACTGTTCCGGGGCCGGTATGGCTTCCTATGGTTGTTCCGATATCATAGATTTCAATATCGCCATCGATGTTTGGAAATGTTTCCTTTATCAGCGCTGCCAGCTCATTTGCAGTATCGAGGCAGGCGGAATGACAGATGTAGCATTTGCCGGAATAGGCTGTACCATCTTGCGCATGCTCTATCATCTTTTCGGCAGTACGGCGGATTACTTTATGTTTTCCGCGTATTTTTTCGCGGGGAATTAACCGTCCCTCATAATCCATGTTCAGTAATGGACAGATACCGAGGACATTTCCGATAAAACCGGATGTTTTTGATACCCTTCCGCCTTTGATGTAGAAGGTTAAATCTGTAGAGAAAAACCAGTGCTGCATACAAAGCTTGTGATTTTCTGCAAAGTTATATACCTCTTCAATACGCTTTCCCGCGTCACGCAAATCCGCCAGCTTATCCATCAATAATCCGTAACCGGAAGAAGCACATAAAGAATCTACAATGAAAATTTTCCTGTCAGGATATTTTCCCAGAAGGTTTTCCCTTGCAATCATTGCTGAATTGATAGTACCCGATAAGCCGGAGGACAGGCATACATGTAAGATATCCTTTCCGTTCATCAGAAACTGTTCAAAGAAGCTCTCGTATTCATCAGCATTTACTTGTGAGGTTTTTGTTGATGCACCCTCTGACATTCGTTTATAGAATTCATCGAGAGGGATTGTTTCACCAAAATCGTCTTTATATTGTTTCCCGTCAAGTTCATAGTGGAAACAGATAACAGATAAATCCCGTTCTTCATATTTTTTCTTTGTTAAATCTGCTGTAGAACAACAGCTTATTACATATTCTGCCATACTAAAACTTCCTTTATACTTTTTATATATGATGGTCAAAAAAATGGTGTATATACATCAAATGGATTGAAATTATATAAAATCAGAATAGTATGATTTGCGTTTGTTGTCAATATATAGATGTTGCTGAAATGAATATTATTATAACCATTTAGCTCGTTAAAATAAATGGATGACACAAAAAATAGGAATGTGATATCATAAAAGATAAATAATTTCGTTATCATCTAAAATTAATGAATAAGGAGGAAACGTGGATGCAGACATTATTATTAAATGGAACATGGAATATGGAAGCGGAAGAAGAAAAATATTCATGCCGGGTTATGATACCGGGCTCTGTGCTTTCAGGACTGATGAAAGAAGAAAAAATAGAGAATCCTTTTTGGGGGATGAACGAATACCGGACAAGGGAGCTTTTTAGAGACGAGTACAGTTTTTGCCGAAGCTTTGAGGTGTATCCTGATTTCCTGGAGCGTGAATCGATAGAACTGGTATGTGAGGGGCTTGATACGCTTGCGGATATCTATATTAATGAACAGCTTATTTCTTCAGTGGATAATATGCATCGTACATGGCGTTTCCCTGTGAAAGAGTATCTGAATCATGGTAAAAATACGATACGGATTATTTTTCATTCTGTGCTGAAATATATAGAAGAATATTCGTACAGGGAGAACAGGCATGTGAATTATACTGCCAGTGGCGCGATGTACGGCAATCATCTTATTCGCAAGCCACATTCCATGTTTGGATGGGACTGGGGCCCACAGCTTGTTGATGCCGGTATTTTCAGGGATATTTACTTACAGGCATGGAATGGAAGCCGAATTTCTGATATTGCCATTCGCCAGCAGCATGAAAAAGAATGTGTCAGACTTAGCGTTAAAGTGTTATTTGCCAATCATGATAAAGAGTTGAAAGAACCATCCGAAAGAAAACTGATGTGTAATTTGAGAGAAAAAGAAACCGGTAAGATTGCGGCATGTCAAAATATATCGGTTGAAAGTGAAGCTGCCGATATGTTGCTTACCATACAAAATCCCAAATTGTGGTGGCCGAATGGTTATGGAGAACAGCCATTATATGAGCTTGAAATTATTTTATCGGATAAAAATGAAACAGAACTTGAAAAACATTACAAAACGATAGGACTTCGCACACTGACTGTCAGCAGGGAGAGCGACTGCTACGGACAGGAGTTTGCATTTTGTGTAAACGGATTGAAGATATTTGCAATGGGCGGCAATTATATTCCTGAAGATTGCGTATATTCGCATATTACAAGTGAGAAACAGGAGTATTTATTGTCATCAATGAAAAAAGCACATTATAATTGTGTGCGCATATGGGGCGGAGGTTATTATCCCGGTGATAATTTTTATGAACTTTGTGACCGTATGGGTTTTATTGTATGGCAGGACTTGATGTATGCATGTAATGTGTATGATGTAACAGATGAATTTGCTGCAAATTGCAGGCAGGAGGTGCTGGATAATCTGAAGCGGATTCATCACCATCCCAGTCTTGGATTAATATGCGGAAATAATGAAATTGAGTCGGCATGGTCTCATTGGCCTGATTTTCAGACAGAGTCCATGTATTTACGCGCTGATTATATCAGACTGTTTGAAGAAATACTGCCGAAAGCAGTAAAAGAAGCTGCGCCCGATACGTTCTTCTGGCCGTCTTCACCGTCTTCCGGCGGATGTTTTGCAAGTCCTGATGATGAAAATCAGGGAGACTCACATTATTGGGATGTATGGCATGGACAGAAGCCATTTACCGATTATAAGAAATATTATTTCCGTTTTTGTTCGGAATTTGGCTTTCAGGCATTTCCAGGTATGAAAACGGTTGCGGCATTTGCGGAAGAAAAGGACTGGAATATTTTTTCGAGAGTTATGGAGAGTCATCAGAAGAATGATGCGGCAAATGGTAAAATGCTTTACTATTTGTCTGAGAATTTCAAATATCCGTCAAAATTTGATGATTTACTTTATGTCAGTCAGATTCTGCAAGGGTGTGCCATACAATATGGTGTAGAGCATTGGCGCAGGAACAGGGGAAGATGTATGGGAACACTGTACTGGCAGGTAAATGACAACTGGCCTGCACCGTCATGGTCCAGTATTGATTATTTCGGAAGGTGGAAGGCACTTCATTATTTCGCCTGCCGTTTTTATGCGCCGGTGGCATCCAGTATGCTCTGTGAGGAGGATACCGTCAGACTGTTTGTTGTAAATGAAACGCAGAAGAAGCAAACATACACAGCGACAATATCAGTAAAAACGATGGATTTTCGGACGATAGCAGCCAGCACATCAAATGGAAGTACAGAACCGTTCTCTTCTTCCTGTGCGCTTTCTTTTGATTTGAAAGAGATAAAAGAATACGCCGATATGTTATCGCTTCCAAAGGAAGTCAGGAAATTTGAGGAACAGACATTTCTGGAAGGAACGATTTTGCTTGAGGATGGAACGGTACTTCAAAGCATAGAGACTTTGCTGCCATATAAATATATGAATTTACCAGTACCTCAGATTTATATTTCTGTCAAGGAAGAGGAACAGGAATATACAATATCCTTAATGTCGGATTGTTTTGCTGCATTTGTTGAATTGGATTTTGATGATGCTGATGTGATTTTTTCGGATAATTATTTTATGCTTACGGATAGTGAACCCAAAGTTATCACAATTAGGAAAAAGGAAATTATGAACGGCGTTTTTTCGGATGCGGAGGATTTGAGAAACAGAATAAAGGTACGCACACTGGCAAATCTTTGAGACACAGAAAGTTCACAAAAATTGTTAGCACTCTCTATTGACGAGTGCTAACAAAAGTGGTATAACATAATCAGAACAAGAAAAAAGCAATAAAAGTAAGATGAGAAATGCTTATATCTGTTCAAAAGGCAAAATAACATGAAGGTGCGAAAGCATATTGGCATAGAGCCAATAGCGTTATATGGAAAGGAAGGATGACTTATGTTGATGCCTAGTATTTTTGGGGACACTTTATTGGATGACTTTTTTGGATTTCCAACAAATGGGAACTATAGAAGGACAACAAGCAATACCAATGGTCTTATGCAGACAGATGTAGAAGAGTTGGAAAAAGAATATCAGGTTATTATGAATCTGCCCGGCTTTGCAAAGGAGGATGTAAAAGGCGAATTGAAAGATGGTTATCTGACTATTACAGCAACGACGAATACTTCAAATGACGAGAAGGATAAAAAAGGCCAATATATCAGGAGAGAGCGTTACAGCGGCACTTGCAGCAGAAGTTTTTATGTAGGTGAGGATATTAAGCAGGAGGATATTAAAGCGAAGTTTGAAAACGGTACGCTGAAGCTTACAATTCCGAAGGTAGAGGCAAAACCTGAGGTTGAAAAGACACAATATATTTCAATAGAAGGATAATTTATAAAATGTTATAAAAACTGTCCGGTCAGATATCTGAACGGATAGTTTTTTTATTGAAAACAATTATTGACACATGATAAAAACGACCTATAATGAGTGGTGGCGGTTTGCACAAAAGATAGGAGCGTACAAATGAAATACTTAAAACAGTTTTTTGTTATATTATTTATCTCATTTATGGGAGAAATATTGAAATCCCTGATTCCTCTGCCTATACCAGCCAGTATATATGGGATGACAATTCTCTTTATTGGTCTGATTACGGGAATGATAAAGCTGGAGTCGGTTAAAGAAACCGGTAAATTTTTGGTTGAGATTATGCCTGTTATGTTTATTCCTGCGGGGGTAGGGCTTATGACATCCTGGGGAATTATGAAGCCTTTGCTAATTCCAATCAGTATTATTACAGTAGTATCGTTTATACTGGTTATGGTTGTAAGCGGACATGTTACACAGTTTATAATCAGACATCAGTCAGGAGATGAGCGGACGGATGAGTGATTTGTTTGAAAATTCGGTGTTTGCAGGTGTAACTGTAAGCCTTCTGGCATATATGGCAGGAGTGTGGTTAAAGAAAAAACTAAAATGTGGTATTTTTAATCCGTTATTAATTTCTGTTTCAGTGACAATATTGGTATTAATAACAGGGAAAGTGAGCTATAATACATATAATATGGGGGCAAAATATTTAAGCTGGTTTTTAACACCGGCTACCGTTTGTCTTGCAATTCCGCTGTATGAACAGATGCAGCTATTAAAAGCCAATTTTAAAGCGGTATTTGCGGGAATTTTTTCCGGTGTCTTTACAAGTCTGATGACGATATTCATATTGTCGCTTGTAATGGGACTGAACCATAAGGAGTATATAACACTTCTTCCCAAATCCATAACAACAGCGATTGGAATGGGGATATCAGAAGAACAGGGCGGTTATGTTACAATCACTGTTGCAGTCATTGTAATCACTGGTGTTTTGGGAAATGTTTTTGCAGAATTGATATGCCGGTTGTTTCGGATTAAAGAACCAATCGCAAAAGGAATCGCCATTGGTTCGTCTTCACATGCGGTAGGAACAGCGAAAGCGATGGAGATGGGCGAGATAGAAGGGGCAATGAGCAGTTTGTCCATTGCGGTAGCGGGCATACTGACTGTTGTAGGCGCTTCAGTATTTTCGCATTTTTTATAGGAGATTTATAATATGGAGAGATATGATGTAGCAGTTATTGGAACCGGGCCGGCGGGGGTGTCAGCGGCTGTCACGATAAAGGTTAGAAATAAAAGTATCCTTTTGTTTGGGAAAAAGGACATGAGTGAAAAAGTAAGAAGGGCATATCAGATATTTAATTATACAGGATTGCCGGAGATTACGGGAAAAGAACTTGCGGAGAAATTTTCAGAGCATCTGGATAATCTGAATATCTGCGTAACCGATGAAAAGGTAAATGTCGTATATGCAATGGGAGATTATTTTGCAATTCAGACTTCAGAACGTATGTATGAAGCGACTACAGTAATATTGGCAACAGGGATGGTTCCCGGGAAATATGTATCAGGTGAGAAAGAATTTCTAGGAAATGGAGTGAGCTATTGCGCTACATGTGATGCCCTGATGTATAAAGATAAGACGGTAGCCGTTATAGGGTATGACCGGAAATTTGAAAAAGAGGCATATTTCCTTGCAGACATAGCAAAAAAGGTATATTATATCCCAATGTATGGAAATGCACATGAGCTGTCGGACAAGTTGGTTGTAAAGCTTGAAGTGCCGGTAGAGATAACTGGCAGTACAAAAGCGGAGAAACTGGTTACCAGTCAGGATGCATATGATGTAGACGGCGTGTTTATCTTAAGGGACAGCATTATGCCGGAACAATTAGTTCCGGGAATAGCGCTTCAGGAAAATCATATTGCGGTAAATAGTCAGATGGAAACAAATTTGCCCGGATGCTTTGCCTGTGGGGATATCGTTGGAAGACCATATCAGTATATAAAGGCAGCAGGCCAGGGGAATGTGGCAGCTTTTTCTGCGGCGGAATATTTAGACAGACAAAGGATAAAATAATAGTATAAAAATAGGAGAAAGAAAAAGTATGGTAAAGAAAATAGTGGATAATAATATGAAAGAAGCGGAAGAAAGCAATATAGCTGTAATTGATTTTTCTGCAAAATGGTGCGGCCCGTGTAATATGTTAGCGCCTGTTATTGAGGAACTTTCAGAGGAAATGAAAGGGAGAGTGGATTTTTATAATGCCGATGTAGACTCCAATATGCAGCTTGCCAGCGCGTATGGCATACAGAATATACCGGCGATTTTGATTATGAAATCAGGTAGTGTAGTATCAAGAACAGTAGGATTTCAGCCGAAAGCTGCACTGGCTAATTTTATTAATGAACAATTATAAAAAGAAATACAGGGCATGGCTTCGGTCATGCCGTTTGATTGTCTGTACAATAAAAAGCAGTATCCGGAAAAATAGCCGATACTGCTTTTGTTATTTTATTTGCATATCTCACCATGCTTTTCATATGTTGTTATGCGTGAAATGCTGTTGTCTTCGTTTACAAATAGTACTTTAGGGAGATGGCTTGACGCTTCTTCCGGGGTCATAGATGCATAGCACATGAGTATGATGTGGTCGCCTACCTGTACCTGTCTGGCAGCAGCTCCATTAAGGCACATTACGCCTGAGCCGGGTTCTCCTGCTATGGTATAGGTTTCAAACCGGTTTCCGTTTTCAATATCAACGACTTGAACCATTTCGTATTCAAGAATACCTGCTTCTTTTAATAAATCGGAATCGACAGTGATACTGCCGACATAATTCAGCTCCGCCTGTGTAACTACAGCTCTGTGTATTTTGCTCTTAAGCATTGTAATGTTCATATATTATTCACCTCAAAAAAATACAACAATTTATGTCACATGATATCACAAAATGAATTTATTGCAACTATATCTTGATAATAATTCAAAGTTATGTGAAAATAAATATATATTTTATGGCAGCTATAAATATCGAACCGGGACAACACATAAGCTTGTGGTATCCGGGTGTTTGGGGATGGGAATGGAATATGAGTAGTCAGAATAATTTGATGATAAAAATTGAACGGATAAAAGATATTATGCTTGATGATAAGCATATGAGGGCCGGGGACATAAAGAAAAGTATTCTCAGGAAAAGACGCAGGGAGGATTATAATCCGCCTGCGGCGAATAATGGAAAGTTTGATATAAAATCTGTATTTGAAACAGGTGGGGTATGTTTTTATATTAAACCAAAGAATAAAGATGTCAATAAATACATTTTTTATATACATGGCGGGGGATATTGCAAACAGATAAATAGCAGACAGTGGGAATTTGTATTTGATATGGTTGAAAAGACCGGTTATGGAGCTGCAGTTCCGATATATCCGCTTGCACCGGAACATTCCGTATCGGAGGCTATGGAGATGCTGATGGGGGCTTATCGGAAGGTGTGTAATAAAGAGTCTATAGACCGAATTATCTTAGTGGGAGAAGAAAGCGGTGCAGGAATGGTGCTTTCTATGGCTCTTCTTGCATGGAATGAAGGATATAGACGACCGAATAAACTTATCCTGATATCACCCGTCATTGATACGGAATTTATTGATACGGATTTGGAAAAATCACTTCAAAATCATAAACTTGATGCGTATCAATATTATTATACACCTGAGGTGAAGACGTTTTTAAGAATTTTCTGGGTTAAGGATATGGCAGGAAAAGTGGAGTATACCAGTCCGGTATATGCAGACCTGACGGATATATGTGACGAAATGGCTATATTTACGATTTCGGATGACCTGATGAATACATATGCCAGAAAACTTTATGAAAAGGTGAAAAGGCTTCAGATAAAAGTACATTATTATGAATTTTATTCAGTTGTGCATAATTTTATAGAACATCCGCATATTCCTGAATGTCGTATGATTATAAGGAAAATAAGGGAAAATATTACGGATGAAAACCAGACTGTAAATAAAGAAATCGTTCGGGATGTATGGGCGAGGGGGTTGCTTACACAGCGGTTTTCAAAGATTTTTTCAGACAATGAAGTGGTTAAACTGGCGGAGAAACTGGGGATTCAGCATAAGGCGATAAGCGCGCAGTACAATACATATGGAAAAGCTGTTATGCTGGAACGTATTCTTGCAATAGATGAGCGGGTAAGGCAATTTATAAGAAGATATGCTGATGGAATCGTTGTAAATGTAGGAGCTGAATTAGATACCATGTTTTCCAGGGTGGATAATGGCAGAATAAAGTGGTATAATGTTGATTTGCCTGAAGTAATAGACTTGCGAAGAAAGTATCTGGACTCAAGAGACAGGGAACAGAATATTGATAAGTCTATATTTGACTATAGCTGGCTGGATGAAATAAAGAAAAAGCAAAATCAGGCCATGCTGTTTGTGTGCTGCGATGTGATGAAATACTTTGATAAAAGCAGACTCAAAGAATTTCTGGATATTATATGGACAAAATTTCCCGGTTCAGAGATTGTATTTGATGTAAAGAACTCAAAAGGGAAAAAACGTTGGAACAGAATAATACGAAAGGGGAAAAGCAAGGGTGCTTCTATGAAAATCAGCATCGATAACTGTACGAATCTTTTGTATGACTGGAATATAAAATATAAAATATTATATGATGGCGCGCTTTTTAATTATGATGATTTGGAATACATATTTTCTAAAGAAGAAGCTGACAAATTTAAAAAGGCAATTAAAAAGAAATATGATAAAGTTATACATTTAAGACTTGGAACAGAGCATTTCATAGATAAAATATAAAAGCATATGGAAACAAGAAAAATACAATTATATACAAGGATTTGGTGTGCTGTATTTGGTGTGGGCGGACTTTTGGCAGGATTGGTAATAGGCATCATGATAGGAACGAAATTAAATGTTACCTATTCAGAGCCTGCGATTGTCAGTGAATACACTCCGGGAATTAACCTGGAAGACGGAGAACTTACACGTCTTGCATATGAAAATTATTGGAATTTCATTCCTACAAGTTATATTATGATTGGCGGAGATTATGAGGATGCAGAGCTTTATAAGATTAGTGATAAGGTAGAACGCCATGACTATGATTTGGAAAGGTTTTCGGTAGGGGATGACGGATATATGCATTACTCAAGCGATAAAGTTGATGATACACTTGTAGGAATTGATGTGTCTACATTTCAGGGGGAAATTGACTGGGAAACATTGTCTAAATCAAAAGAGATAGATTTTGTGATACTCCGCGTAGGCTACAGGGGATATGGCTCAGGTGCGCTTGATATGGACTCTTCGTTTGAAACCAATAAGGCGGCTGTGAAAAAATATAAAATTAATACAGGTGTTTATTTCTTTTCCCAGGCAATCAATTATGATGAGGGTGTGGAAGAAGCAGAATATGTACTTTCCGAGATAAAGGGAATGAATATCAAATATCCTGTAATAATCGATACGGAACAGGTAGAAGCTGAAAATGCCCGCGGAAATGATATATCTGTTGAAGAACGGACGGACGGAATCGTTGGTTTTTGTGAAACGATAAAGGAAGCAGGCTATACGCCTATGATATATGCAAGCAGAAACTGGTTTGCCCAAAGCCTTGATATGGACAGGCTTGGCGAATATGAACTGTGGCTTGCCCACTATTCCAATGTTCCAAACTTCCCATATAAGTTTAGGGGATGGCAGTATACAAGTGAGGGGACTGTACCCGGAATAGAAGGGGAAGTAGATGTGAACCTTTGGTTTAAATAGTTAAAAAAATATGGATAAAACGAATGTTCATGTTGATAAATAGGGTGTCATGGCATAATATAAAGTATATATGGTTTGCAGTTTGAGGTACGGGTTATGAAAAAAAGAAAATTGATTGGTCTGGTATTGCCAAGTCCGGAAGAGGCATATCAGCATAGACTGATGAAGGGTATATTTAAACAGTGTAATGAATATGACTATGACGTTGCTGTTTTTTCAACGCTAGTTTCAGTAAGTCATCCTTTTCAGGAGTATCTGAAAGGGGAGGCGGCAATATATGATATTATGAATCTGGATGAACTTGACGGGATAATAGTGGGAACACTTTCCGTTTGCAAGGATGGTCTTACATGGCTTGCTGATGTACTGCTTGAAAAATTAAAGGACTATAAAAAACCAGTTATCAGTATTGATTTGCCGCTCGACGGTTATGAGACGGTATATACAGATGACTGCGCTGCATTATCAAAGATAACAGCACATGTTTTAGATGTGCATGGCTGTAAAAATATCTATTTTCTTACCGGTATGAAAGGGTATGATGTATCGGAGGAGCGTTTGTCAGGATTTGTAAAGGAGATGGAAAGACGTGGCCTTACGGTTCCGGAAGACCATATTTTCTATGGCAATTTCTGGTATAACAGCGGGGAAGATTTGGCAGAGAAAATAGCGGCGCATGAGGTGGATATGCCGGATGCGGTTATATGTGCGAGTGACCATATGGCAATTGGCGTAGCAAATCGGCTGATGAAGCATGGCATTAAAGTGCCGGAAGATATTATTGTAACCGGTTTTGATGCAACAGCCGAAGCTGCGATTAATGAACTGTCTATTACCACATACAGACCTGACGTAGACATTGCGGCAAGGAAAGCGGTAAATGCCATACGCAGGCAGATAGAGCCGGATGCATATGTTGAGGAGATTTCAAGCACTTCGCAGAACGGTATTCGTATTTGTGCGAGCTGTGGCTGTCAGGAAAATGTTGCTTATGTAAAATCAAGATTAAATGATTCGTTGTATAATGTACATCAGAACTTTTATGATAAAGAAGTGAAGCAGAGAGCGGGAATCAGCAGACTTCTTGAAAGCTATCTGTATGAAGATTTGACAGGTACGATGGAGCCTGAGGAGTGTTTTGAAAAAATTTATCACAGCTCAGACCTGATTAAACCGTTCAGCCACTATTACCTTTGCCTGAGAGAAGACTGGTTGGATATTGAAGAAGGAATGGAAGGAATATATCCAAAGCGGATGAAGATGGTTATACGGGCTACTGAATGTGGAGATATGGATATCATGTCTGAAGGGGATTATGCTACAAATGCTTCCGAAGAAATATTTGATACGGAGAAAATGCTTCCGCAGATTTATGATGAGCGCAAGGAGGCTTCTGTATTTTATTTTGCTCCGGTACATTTTATTGAAGATTCGTTGGGCTATTTTGTTTTGCAATGTCCGTTGACGCAGGAATATAAGATTAACCATGTTTTCAGAAATTGGATACGTTATATCAATAATGCTTTGAAAATGATAGTTGTTCAAAATAAACTGCGTATTTTTTCAGAGCGTGATGCTATGACCGGTTTATACAACCGCAGGGGAATGGAAACACAATTAGGCAGTATTTTTAAGCATGTACATTCAAATCAGAAGTTATTTACATGTGTTATTGATATGGACGGACTGAAAAATATAAACGATGTATATGGTCATGATGAAGGCGATGTTGCAATTGGCATAATTGCAAATATTGTGAATACCATTACCAAAAGTAATGAATTGTGTGTACGCGCCGGTGGCGATGAATTTTATATTATAGGTGTCGGCAGTTATCCGGGAGATGAAGAGAAGGAACGCTGCAGACTGATGTCTGAATTACTGCAGAAATATAATAGCACCTCCGCTAAGGCATATGAACTTTCTGCAAGCATAGGCTGTTGTATTGTTCCCTATGAGTCGGAACATCAGCTTAAAGATGCGCTCCGTACAGCGGATAAGAGAATGTACGATAATAAAATCCTCAGAAAAAAACAGAGAATGAATTAAAAAAAGGATGTTTATCACTCATGTACAATAATGCCGGGATAAACATCCTCTTTTCATTTATCGTTCCATTTTCCAGAAGAAGGCTGAATATGGCGGTAATTTGCTGCCGCCGCCAAAGTCATGCGGCGTTCCTGTAATCAAATCAACTGCCATTCCGCATCCGGCGTCAAAATGGGCAGTATATTCATTTTCGTCTGCATTTATCGCAACAAGGACACGTTCGCTATCTGTCTTTCTCTCAAAAATACATTGCTTATTCGTAAGGAGAACGGAACGAAAATCGCCGTAACAAAGCGCGTTGCTGTTCATATGGGCATTTCCAAGTTTGCTAATCCATTCACTGAGTTCGTTATATACAGGTTCATCAAAACATGCACGAAGTGCAGGGTCACCCTGACTTTTCTCTGCTTTTGCGCCCCATTCACTTCCGTAATATACACAAGGCATACCAGGCATGCCGTAGCAGAGTGCGTAGATAAGAGGAAGATGCTTTTCGTTATTTAATATGCTTGCAACTCTTGTTACATCATGATTATCAACAAAATTCAGGAAGTGTTTTCCTTTATAAAGAGTCCACTGTTCAGGCCCAAACTGACGAAGGAGTGAGTGGATAATCTCAAACATGTTCATTGAATTGAAGCTGGAGTAAAGGCCCTTATAGCAATTATAGTTTGTACAGCTATGAAGCATGGCGTCATTTACAAATACATTATAATCGCCATGAAGTAATTCGCCAAGCAACAGAAAATCAGGTTTTAAACTGTCGCAGTATTGACGAAGTCTTCTTAAGAAGTCATGGTCTAAGCAGTATGCCACATCCAGTCTTAGTCCGTCTATATCAAATTCGTCAATCCATCCCTTGATGGCTGAGAATATATGCTGTATAACTTCTTCGTTACGGAGGTTTAATTTGACAAGGTCGTAATTCCCCTCCCAGCCTTCATACCAAAGACCATCATTGTAATTGGAATTTCCATCAAAACTGATATTGAACCAGTCTTTATATGGAGAGTCCCAACGTTTTTCAAGGACATCCTGAAAAGCCCAGAAGCCTCTGCCTACATGATTGAATACACCATCAAGAACGACCTTTATTCCTTCCTTATGAAGTTCGCTGGTGACTTTTGCAAAATCTTCATTTGTACCTAAACGACAATCAATTTTTGTATAATCTCTTGTATTATAACCATGTGTGTCTGATTCAAATACCGGTGAAAAATATATGGCGTTGCAGTTGAGCTTTTTAATATGAGAAATCCAGTCTGTCACTTTCAATATTCTTGAAGTAAGAACTCCGTCATTTTCAAATGGCGCTCCTGTAAAGCCTAACGGATAAATTTGATAAAAATTACTTTCGTATGCCCACATAATCAGTCTCCTTTATATTTGTTTATTTTACGATATCGAATTTTACTGTCCTGCACTGACCGTTTTTGCTCCATATAGTAAGTGTGTACCGGCCGGATTTTTTGATTGCAGTACCATTCTTTACTTTCTTTCCGTTTAAAGTAATACGCGCTGCGTTTGAAGCATTTGCAATCTTTAGTATATAGCCTTTCTTACCAAGCTTGTATTTCTTACCGTTTTTTATATTTTTAACGGTTGCTCTCTTCTTTACAGAGGAGGTTGATGCGTAGAAATTTTTTGATTTGTTGTAATTTTTATAGGTCCATGTTACGCATTTTTTATTATTTTTGTTTATTTTACCATTTGTTCTTTTTATATTTCCATTAAGCTGGATTGAAAAAGTCTGATAATAATGGAAGTTCGATGTATCCATGCCGGTTTCCTTACTGATTTCTTTTAGGAAGTCGTCAGTAGCAATTGCAGAATTATTGCCTGCAGATTTGTCACCGGCATTATATGTTGCAAAAAAATAATCTTTTTTGATGCAGACATTTGTATATCCCATGCTTTCAAGTACCTTTTCAATTTCACTGAATTTCGCTTTCTTTTTGCTGAATGTAAATACATGATACGTTACGCCGTTTTCCTTTTTCACAGCGTATTTTGCTCCTTCTGATTTGAATTCGCTGATAAGCTCCTTTTTGGAAACATTCGCCGTAGATGCGAAAGCACGCACCATTTCATCATCTAAACCAACAGAAAAAGAATAGTCAGCGGTTGATGACGAGCGCACCTTGATAGTTGAATTGGTCTTTGCGCCACAGCCGGTGCATAAAACGGCAAATACCAAGATGCATACGCTTAAAAATAATTTTTTGATTTTTCTAAAATCCATAGTAGTCTCCCTTCATAATTACTGATTTTTATAATACAGTTCTATAATAGTTCAATGAAAAGAATGTTTCAAGCAAATTAGGATAACAGATAACATTTTTTACGATGATTCATAAAATAAAATATATAATAAAGGAAGAGGTATATATGGCTAAGAAAATAATGATAGACGCCGGACATGGCGGATTTGATAATGGTGCAGTACACAATGGACGGACAGAAAAAGCGGATAACCTGAATCTGGCGCTTGCACTTGGTGATGAGCTGAGTAAAAGAGGATATGATGTGGAATACACAAGGACAACAGATGTATATGATTCGCCAACAAGAAAAGCGCAGATTGCAAATGAGGCAGGCGCTGATTATCTCATATCGCTTCATAGGAATTCTGCTTCATATCCGAATCAGTATAATGGGGTTCAGACGCTTGTTTATACGGACTCAGGAGTGCAGGGAAGGTTAGCCAGGGCAGTAAATTCGGAGCTTGAAAAGCTGGGATTTAAAAATATAAATGTAGAAGAAAGGAAAGATTTGGCGGTACTTAGAAGAAGCAATATGCCTGCTATTCTTATAGAAACAGGATTTATCAACAGTGATTATGATAATTATTTATACGATTACAATTTTGAGAAAATAGCGGATGCCATAGCGAATGCTGTTGAGGAAACAATATAAATAAAAATAAGTTGGATAAATAATAAAAAAGTAGTTGACAGAAAAAACAATTAATGTTAGAGTAATTACCGATGAACTGCCGAAGACAGTAGGTACCGTAAGGTATAAGGATTAAAACGCCTACCGAGGAAAGATATCGTTAATTTTGATTTAACTATATGCTCTCAGGTCTTTGGATTTGAGAGCTTTTCTTATATGTGCAGTCATTAGTAAAATAAGGAGGCGCATTATGGCAAAGGTAGAAATTAAGAAGCCAATAGTTGAAGAAATCAAGGCGAACTTAGAAGGTGCAGCAACAGCAGTTGTTGTTGATTACCGCGGACTTACAGTTGAGCAGGATACACAACTTCGTAAGTCATTAAGAGAAGCTGGTGTTGTATACAAAGTATATAAGAATACAATGATTAATTTTGCTATTGAAGGAACAGAGTTTGAAGGACTGAAAGCTTGCCTTGAAGGTCCTACAGGACTTGCTATCTGTAAGGATGACGCTACGGCAGCAGCAAGAGTACTTGCAAATTTCGCGAAGGATGCTCCAGCTCTTGAACTGAAGGGCGGCGTTGTTGAAGGAACATTCTATGATGCAGAAGGCATCACAGCAATCTCTAAGATTCCATCAAGAGAAGTGCTTATTTCCAAGTTCCTCGGAAGCATACAGTCACCTATTGCAAACTTTGCTCGTGTTATCAAGCAGATTGCAGAACAGAAGGAAGCTTAATAGTAAGCTGTTCGGATTATTTAGAAATAATTGTATTAAACAAAATTTATATTAATGGAGGAAAATAATAATGACAACTCAGGAAATTATTGAAGTAATCAAAGGTTTATCAGTTTTAGAGTTAAATGATTTAGTAAAAGCATGTGAAGAAGAGTTCGGTGTATCAGCAGCAGCAGGCGTTGTAGTTGCAGCAGCAGGCGGAGATGCAGGTGCAGCAGCAGAAGAGAAGGATTCATTTGATGTTGAACTTACAGAAGTAGGTCCTAACAAAGTTAAGGTTATCAAGGTTGTTAGAGAGCTTACAGGTTTAGGTCTTAAGGAAGCTAAGGACGCTGTTGACGGTGCTCCTAAGGTTATCAAAGAGGGCGCTACAAAGGAAGAGGCTGAAGATGCTAAGACTAAGTTAGAAGCTGAAGGCGCTAAGGTTACATTAAAGTAATTCAGACGTTATATTTATGAAACAATCCGGTTTGACCGATGTAATATCGGTCAAACCGTTTTTATCTATAGGAAGAAAGGCTTGTTGTTTGAAAAACATATATGATATAGAAACTTCTGTATAGCATTATTCAAAAAGTAACTTTATAAAATTTCAAAAAAATTCCAGAATAATTATTGACAATTAAATAACTTCGTGCTAGCATGATAAAATGTCACTATTGTGGGTTGGTTTACGAAAAAATCAGCGTAATGTGACAAACAGCTTTAAAAATAAATTCCAAGGGGTGAATGTGTCGATGGAAAAGAACAGAATTAGTCCTGTTGAATCCGGAAAAGGAATTAGAATGAGCTATTCTAAGCAGAAGGACGTATTAGAGATGCCTAATTTCATTGAGGTTCAGAAAGATTCCTATCAATGGTTTTTAACTGACGGACTCAAAGAAGCATTTAAGGATATTTCTCCGATATCCGACTATACAGGACAGCTCAGTCTGGATTTTGTGGATTTCCAGTTATGTAGAGATGATATTAAGTACACGATTGAAGAGTGTAAAGAGAGAGATGCAACATATGCTGCACCGCTTAAGGTAAAAGTAAGGCTTAGAGCAAATGACGCCAAAGAAATGCCTGAGCATGAGATTTTTATGGGTGATCTTCCTCTTATGACAGATACGGGTACATTTGTAATTAATGGCGCAGAAAGAGTTATTGTAAGCCAGTTAGTACGTTCACCTGGTATATATTATGATATAGCACATGATAAGATTGGTAAAAAGCTTTATTCATGTACAGTTATTCCAAACAGAGGAGCATGGTTAGAATATGAAACAGATTCTAATGATGTATTCTATGTGCGTGTAGACAGAACAAGAAAAGTGCCGATAACAGTTCTGATACGTTCACTTGGTATTGGTTCAAACGCAGAGATATTAGAGCTTTTTGGTGAAGAACCAAAGATTCTTGCAAGTATAGAGAAAGACCCATCTGATAATTATCAGGATGGCTTATTAGAGTTATATAAAAAGATTCGTCCGGGCGAGCCTCTTGCAGTAGAGAGTGCAGAAAGTCTTATTAATGCAATGTTTTTTGACCCAAGACGTTATGACCTTGCAAAAGTAGGACGTTACAAGTTTAACAAGAAGCTGGCGCTTAAGAACAGAATAACCGGTCATGTTCTTTCTGAAGATGTAATCGACCCTGCTACAGGTGAGATTCTTGCTACAGCAGGAACGACCGTTACAAGGGAACTTGCAGTTGAAATTCAGGATGCTGCCATACCATATGTAATGATTCAGACAGAAGAAAGAAATGTAAAAGTTCTTTCAAATATGGTTGTTGATTTATCAAAGTATGTAGGATTTGCTCCTGCTGAGGTCGGCATACATGAAAACGTATACTATCCTGTTCTGGAAGGCCTTTTAAATGAATATGATGACGAAGCAGAGTTAAAAGCGGCAATTGCAAGAGATGTAAATGATCTTGTTCCAAAACATATTACAAAAGAAGATATTATCGCTTCTATAAATTACAACATTCACCTTGAATATGGAATTGGAACAAAAGATGATATTGACCATCTTGGAAACAGAAGAATAAGAGCCGTTGGTGAACTTCTTCAAAATCAGTACAGAATCGGTTTGTCAAGACTTGAGAGAGTCGTAAGAGAAAGAATGACAACGCAGGATATTGAAACAATTACACCACAGTCGCTTATTAATATTAAACCGGTAACTTCTGCTGTGAAAGAATTTTTTGGAAGTTCACAGTTGTCGCAGTTCATGGATCAGAATAATCCGCTTTCAGAGTTGACACATAAGAGAAGATTATCGGCACTTGGTCCTGGTGGTCTGTCACGAGACAGAGCAGGATTCGAGGTCCGGGATGTACACTATACGCATTATGGAAGAATGTGTCCGATTGAAACACCTGAAGGTCCGAACATTGGTCTTATTAACTCGCTTGCAACCTATGCGCGTATTAACGAATATGGATTTGTGGAAGCACCGTACAGAAAGCTTGATAAGACAGACCCTGCAAATCCTATCGTTACAGATGAGGTTGTATACCTTACTGCTGATGAAGAAGATAATTACAGGGTTGTTCAGGCGAACGAACAGCTTGATGCAGATGGACATTTTGTAAAAAATACAGTATCCGGTCGTTACAGAGAGGATACAACGGAGTTTCCAAAGTCAAAGGTTGACCTGATGGATGTATCACCGAAGATGGTATTTTCCGTTGCTACCTCCATGATTCCATTCCTTCAGAATGATGATGCGAACCGTGCCTTAATGGGTTCAAACATGCAGCGTCAGGCAGTTCCGCTGATGCTTACAGAGTCAGCGGTTGTAGGAACCGGTATGGAAGCAAAGGCTGCTGTAGATTCAGGCGTATGTGTAGTAGCAAAACGCGATGGCGTTGTTGAATATTCAAACAGTACGGAAATATGTGTCAGAGCAGATGAAGATGGTACAAAAGATGTATATCATATCATTAAATTTGCAAGAAGCAATCAGGGAAACTGTATGAATCAGAGACCAATCGTGTTTAAAGGGGATAAAGTAAAAGCCGGAGAAGTTATCGCTGATGGCCCGTCAACATCGGGCGGCGAGATTGCGCTTGGTAAAAATCCGCTTATCGGTTTCATGACGTGGGAAGGATATAACTACGAGGATGCGGTACTGCTCAGTGAACGACTTGTACGGGATGATGTATATACTTCTATTCATATTGAAGAATATGAATGTGAAGCAAGAGATACAAAGCTTGGACAGGAAGAGATTACAAGAGACCTGGCAGGACTTTCCAATGATGCGTTAAAGGATTTGGATGAAAATGGTATTATCCGAATCGGTGCAGAAGTTCGTGCAGGGGATATTCTTGTAGGAAAGGTGACTCCTAAGGGAGAGACAGAGCTTACTGCTGAAGAAAGACTTCTTAGAGCTATTTTTGGCGAGAAGGCAAGAGAAGTTAGAGATACCTCACTTAAAGTTCCGCATGGTGCTTTTGGTGTTATCATGGATACAAAGATATTTACGAGAGAAAACGGTGATGAGCTTCCGCCTGGTGTTAATAAGTCTGTTCGTGTATATATTGCGCAGAAGAGAAAAATTCAGGTAGGAGATAAGATGGCTGGTCGTCATGGTAACAAGGGTGTTATTTCCCGCGTGCTTCCGGTTGAAGATATGCCGTTCCTTCCAAATGGAAGACCACTCGATATTGTGTTGAATCCGCTTGGTGTTCCTTCGCGTATGAATATTGGACAGGTGCTTGAAATTCATCTTGGACTTGCATCACAGGTACTTGGTTTTAAGGTATCAACCCCTGTATTTGATGGTGCAGATGAGTTTGATATTATGGATACACTTGAGATGGCGAATGATTATGTCAATACAGAGTGGAATGATTTCTATGAGAAATATAAAGATATCGTAAAAGAAGAGGTTATGAATTACCTTTATGAGAACAGAGACCATAGAGAGGAATGGAAAGGTGTTCCGATAGACAGAACCGGTAAAGTTCAGCTTCGTGACGGAAGAACAGGAGAGGAATTTGACAGTCCTGTAACAATAGGATACATGCATTATCTGAAGCTTCATCATTTGGTTGATGATAAGATACATGCCCGTTCAACAGGTCCATACTCACTTGTAACACAGCAGCCGCTTGGTGGTAAGGCACAGTTCGGCGGACAGCGTTTTGGTGAGATGGAAGTTTGGGCTCTTGAGGCATATGGAGCATCGTATACACTTCAGGAAATTCTTACAGTGAAGTCTGATGATGTAATCGGACGTGTTAAGACCTATGAAGCAATTATAAAAGGTGAAAATATACCTACACCTGGTATTCCGGAATCATTTAAAGTTCTTCTTAAGGAATTCCAGTCGCTTGGTCTTGATGTAAGAGTTGTAAAAGATGATATGACGGAAGTTGATTTAGGAGAAACCATCGAATCTTATGATGAGAGTGTCAAAGACATGATTTATAATGATAAGAACAGGGCCGATGATGAAGAACTTGAAAACGCAGGTTTCTCTGCTACAAATGAAAATGACGAGCTTACATCTTTAGTAGACGATGAGGATGAGTATTTTGATGATGAATATTATGATTCAGACGATACGGATGACTCTGATGAATATTAAGAAGGGAGATAATGTAAGATGCCAGAATATAAAAGTAATAATCCAGAACAGGAACAGACATTAAGCTTTGATGCTATCAGAATCGGACTTGCATCTCCTGATAAGATTAGAGAATGGTCACATGGTGAGGTAAAAAAGCCGGAGACAATTAATTATAGAACCTTAAAACCGGAAAAAGATGGTTTGTTCTGTGAAAAGATATTTGGCCCTAGCAAAGACTGGGAATGTCATTGTGGTAAATATAAAAAGATAAGATATAAAGGCATTATATGTGACAGATGCGGTGTTGAGGTCACAAAGTCCAATGTCCGTAGGGAACGTATGGGACATATTGAACTTGCTGCCCCTGTATCACATATATGGTATTTCAAAGGGATACCATCAAGAATGGGATTAATTCTTGATATATCACCGAGAGTACTGGAAAAAGTATTATACTTTGCTTCCTATATCGTTCTTGACCCGGGAAATACAAATCTTACTTATAAGCAGATACTTTCCGAACAGGAGTTCAGAAAAGCAGAAGAAGATTTCGGATATGATTCATTTCGTGCAGGAATGGGCGCAGAATCAATTCAGGAACTCTTGAAGAAAATAGACCTGGACGCTGAATCAGAGGAGCTGAAGGCAGAACTTGCAAATTCAAGCGGACAGAAGCGTGCGAGAATCATTAAACGATTAGAGGTTGTTGAATCGTTCAGAAATTCAGAGAATAAACCGGAATGGATGATTATGGATGTCATTCCTGTTATTCCGCCGGATATCAGACCGATGGTACAGCTTGACGGCGGCAGATTTGCAACATCAGATTTGAATGATCTCTATAGAAGAATTATAAACAGAAATAACCGTTTGAAGCGACTGCTTGATTTGGGTGCGCCTGATATTATTGTCAGAAATGAAAAGAGAATGCTTCAGGAAGCGGTAGATGCGCTGATTGATAACGGAAGAAGGGGACGTCCGGTAACCGGTCCTGGTAATAGGGCGCTGAAGTCGCTTTCCGATATGTTAAAAGGAAAGCAGGGACGTTTCCGTCAGAACCTTCTTGGTAAACGTGTTGACTACTCTGGACGTTCTGTTATTGTAGTAGGACCGGAACTTAAGATATATCAGTGCGGACTTCCAAAAGAAATGGCGATTGAGTTGTTTAAGCCATTTGTTATGAAAGAACTTACCGCCAGCGGAAAGGCAAATAATATCAAAGCGGCCAAAAAGATGGTAGAAAAGCTTGAACCGGCCGTATGGGATGTACTTGAGGATGTAATAAAAGAACATCCGGTTATGCTGAATCGTGCCCCGACACTTCACAGACTTGGTATTCAGGCATTTGAACCTATTCTTGTAGAAGGTAAGGCCATTAAGCTTCATCCGCTTGTATGTACAGCGTTCAACGCGGACTTTGATGGAGACCAGATGGCTGTACATCTTCCGCTTACAGTAGAAGCGCAGGCAGAATGTCGTTTCCTTCTTCTTTCACCAAATAACCTGCTGAAGCCTTCTGATGGTGCGCCTGTTGCAGTACCATCACAGGATATGGTTCTTGGTATTTATTATCTGACACTTGAAAAAGATGGAGATATCGGTGAAGGAAAATATTTTAAATCAAAGAACGAAGCAATTCTTGCATATGAGAATAAGGAGATTACACTTCATTCAAAAATACATGTGAGAAGAAGCATTGTTGCAAATGACGGAGAAGTTGTTACCGGTGTTATTGATACAACACTTGGAAGACTTTTATTCAATGAGATTATTCCACAGGATCTTGGATTTGTGGATAGAGAAAAACCGGAAAATGCATTAAAGCTTGAGATTGATTTCCATGTAGGCAAGAAGCAGTTGAAACCGATTCTTGATAAATGTATCAATGTGCATGGCGCTACAAAGAGTGCGGAAGTACTCGATAGTGTTAAAGCTATCGGTTATAAATACTCGACAGTTGGTGCGATATCGGTATCGATTTCAGATATGAAAGTTCCTGAGGAGAAGAAACAAATTCTTTCAGATGCACAGGAAAAAGTTGATGGAATTACAAAGAAGTTCAGAAGAGGTCTCCTTACAGACGAGGAAAGATATCTTTCTGTTGTCAGTGTCTGGGAGGAAGCTGATAAGGTTCTTACAAAGGCGCTTTTGGATGGACTTGATAAATATAACAACATCTTCATGATGGCTGATTCCGGTGCCCGTGGCTCGAATCAGCAGATTAAACAGCTTGCCGGTATGCGTGGATTGATGGCAGATACGACAGGACGTACAATTGAATTGCCTATTAAATCGAACTTCCGTGAAGGACTTGATGTTTTGGAATACTTTATTTCTGCTCATGGTGCTCGTAAAGGTTTGTCAGATACAGCGCTTCGTACAGCCGATTCAGGATACCTTACAAGAAGACTTGTAGATGTATCGCAGGATTTGATAATCAGAGAGCCGGATTGTAGTGTTGGAAAGACGATTCCGGGCATGGATGTAGAAGCATTCATGGAAGGAAAAGAAGTAATAGAAGATTTCCAGGAGAGAATAACGGGACGTTATCTTGCGGAATCTGTATTTGATAAAGACGGCAATATGCTTGTTAAGATAAATCATATGGTTACGCCGAAGAGGGCAGAACTGATTGTAAAGCAGGGTGTAGATGCGAATGGAGTTCCGTTCCTTGACCCTGAAACCGGTTCAGCAAGACATGATGCAAAACTGAAGATTAGAACAATTCTGACATGTCGGTCGCATCTTGGCGTATGTGCAAAATGTTATGGAGCGAATATGGCAACAGGTCTTCCTGTTCAGGTAGGTGAAGCAGCCGGAATTATAGCAGCCCAGTCTATCGGTGAGCCGGGTACGCAGCTTACGATGAGAACATTCCATACAGGTGGTGTAGCCGGTGATGATATTACACAAGGTCTTCCTAGAGTTGAGGAGCTGTTTGAGGCAAGAAAACCGAAAGGTCTTGCAATTATTGCTGAATTTGGCGGTAAAGTACAGCTTCGGGATAATAAGAAGAAGCGTGAAGTTGTTATAACAAATAATGAAACGGGTGAATCAAAGGCATATCTGATACCTTACGGTTCGCGTATCAAGGTGCTTGATGACCAGGTTCTTGAAGCCGGCGATGAGCTTACAGAGGGTTCAGTAAATCCGCATGATATCCTTAAGATTAAGGGTGTTCGTGCTGTTCAGGATTACATGCTGCGTGAAGTTCAGCGAGTATACAGACTTCAGGGTGTTGATATCAACGATAAGCATATTGAGATTATCGTAAGACAGATGCTGAAGAAGATAAGAATAGAGGATAATGGTGATTCAAACTATCTTCCGGGAACGCTTGTTGATATTCTGGATTTTGAGGATACAAACGAGAAGCTTGTGGAAGAAGGCAAGAAGCCGGCAGAGGGTTCACAGGTTATGCTTGGTATCACAAAGGCATCCCTTGCAACTGATTCATTTATGTCGGCAGCATCGTTCCAGGAAACAACAAAAGTTCTTACTGATGCAGCGATTAAGAGCAAGGTAGATCCACTTATCGGTTTGAAAGAAAATGTTATTATCGGTAAGCTGATACCTGCCGGTACAGGTATGAAGCGATACCGTTCAGTAAAACTGAATACAGAAATGAATGAAATCAATTTCCTTGAGGAAGAGGACGAATATGAAGAGGATGCATATGAAAACAGGTACAGTCGTCATGATGAAGAGGATGAAGATGATGACTATGACAAATATGCAACATATGAAAATGATGAGGAAATGGATAGTGATGACAATATCGGAGGTTTTGCCGGAGAGCTAGCAGATAACGGTACTGAAACAATCACTGAATAAAATTTGCTGAAATGGACATGGTATTTATTCAAAGATACCATGTCTGTTTTTTTAGGATTGCTGCTGCAAATATTATAAAATTATGAAAATAGGGTGTTGACATATAAATGAGGACAGAATATAATAATTGAGCATGCGTTAATTTGGTTAATGCATGTTTTTGATATTATTAATTTTCAAACAGGAGGTGAAAACATGCCTACATTTAACCAGTTAGTTAGAAAGGGAAGACAGACAGTAGAAAAGAAGTCAACTGCACCAGCTCTTCAGAGAAGCTTTAACTCACTTAAGAAGAAGCCGATTGAATCAAGCTCACCACAGAAGCGTGGCGTTTGTACAGCAGTTAAGACAGCTACTCCTAAGAAGCCTAACTCAGCTCTTAGAAAGATTGCCAGAGTACGTCTTTCAAACGGTATTGAAGTTACAAGTTATATTCCGGGTGAAGGTCACAACCTTCAGGAGCATAGCGTTGTTCTTATCCGTGGTGGTAGAGTAAAGGATTTACCTGGTACAAGATACCATATCATCAGAGGTACTCTTGATACAGCAGGTGTAGCAAAGAGACGTCAGGCTCGTTCTAAGTATGGTGCTAAGCGTCCAAAGGATGCTAAATAAATCATACCGGAACAAATCATTCCAAATGTGCTGGTAAGGTCAGGTAATGTTTTCATTTTAGATATACATTAAGACAGATAACAGCACGAACACATTTGAAATAAAATGTGAGTACCGAAGAATTAATAAAAATATATTAAGGAGGGAAGAACCGTGCCACGTAAAGGACATATTGCAAAGAGAGACGTATTAGCGGATCCAATTTATAATAATAAAGTGGTTACTAAGCTTATCAACAACATTATGTTAGATGGTAAGAAAGGTGTAGCTCAGAAGATTGTTTATGGTGCATTTGAGCGTATTGCAAACGAAACAGGCAAGGACGCTTTAGAAGTATTCGACGAAGCTATGAACAATATTATGCCATTACTTGAGGTTAAGGCCAGACGTATCGGTGGTGCAACATATCAGGTGCCTATCGATGTAAGACCGGATAGAAGACAGGCTCTCGGACTTCGTTGGCTGACAACATTTTCACGCGCAAGAAGTGAGAAGACAATGGAAGAGAGATTGGCAAAAGAGATTATGGATGCAGCGAATAACACAGGTGCATCTGTGAAGAGAAAAGAAGACATGCACAAGATGGCAGAGGCAAACAAGGCGTTTGCTCACTACAGATTCTAATCTGTACTGTTACGATAATAATAAAAGGAGGAAAATCCGTTGGCTCAGAGAGAATATCCATTGGATAGAACAAGAAACATTGGTATTATGGCTCATATCGATGCCGGTAAGACAACTCTTACAGAGAGAATCTTATACTATACTGGTGTTAACTATAAAATTGGTGATACTCATGATGGTACAGCTACCATGGACTGGATGGTACAGGAGCAGGAGAGAGGTATTACAATTACTTCTGCTGCAACAACCTGCCACTGGACATTAGAGGATCATCACAAACCAAAGGCTGGTGCTTTAGAACACAGAATCAACATCATTGATACTCCAGGTCACGTTGACTTTACTGTTGAGGTAGAGCGTTCACTTCGTGTACTGGACGGTGCCGTTGGTGTATTTGATGCAAAGGCTGGTGTAGAGCCTCAGTCAGAAAATGTATGGCGTCAGGCTGACACATACAATGTACCTCGTATGGCATTCATTAACAAGATGGATAAGATGGGTGCAGACTTTTTCTATTCAGTTCAGACAATTATTGATCGTTTGGGCAAAAATGCAATTCCGGTACAGGTTCCAATCGGTAAAGAGGCTGATTTTATTGGTCTTATCGACTTATTCGAGATGGAAGCTTACTATTATAAAGATGACAAGGGTGAAGATATTGAAATTACAGCAATTCCTGATGATTTAAAGGAACTTGCTGATAAATGGCATGAGAACCTTGTTGAGAAAATCTGCGAATTAGATGATGATTTAATGATGCAGTATCTTGAAGGTGAAGAACCTTCCGTAGCAGACATGAAGGCTGCTCTTCGTAAGGGAACGATAGCTTGTGAAGCTGTTCCTGTATTCCTGGGTTCTGCTTATAAGAACAAAGGTGTTCAGAAAATGCTTGATGGTGTTATCGAGTATATGCCTGCTCCTACAGATATTCCTGATATTACAGGTATTGATCCTGAGGGTAATGAGGTTGTTCGTCATTCTTCAGATGATGAGCCATTCTCAGCATTGGCATTCAAGATTATGACTGACCCATTTGTAGGAAAGTTAGCATTCTTCAGAGTTTATTCAGGTACATTAAACTCCGGTTCATATGTACTCAATGCTACAAAGGATAAGAAAGAGCGTGTTGGACGTATTGTACAGATGCATGCAAATTCGCGTAATGAAATTGATAAGGTTTATTCAGGTGATATTGCTGCCGCTGTAGGTTTCAAGCTTACAACAACAGGTGATACAATTTGTGATGAGCAGCATCCTGTTATTCTGGAGTCTATGGAATTCCCTGAGCCGGTTATTGAGCTTGCAATTGAGCCTAAGACAAAGAATGACCAGGGCAAGATGGGTGAGGCACTCTCTAAGCTTGCTGAAGAAGACCCTACTTTCAGAGCGCATACAGATAAAGAAACAGGACAGACCATTATTGCCGGTATGGGTGAGCTTCATCTTGAGGTAATTGTTGACCGTCTTCTTCGTGAGTTTAAGGTTGAGGCCAACGTAGGTGCTCCTCAGGTTGCTTACAAAGAAACCATCACAAAGGCTGTTGATGTTGACAGCAAGTATGCAAAACAGTCAGGTGGTCGTGGTCAGTATGGTCACTGTAAAGTTAAGTTTGAGCCAATGGATCCAAACGGTGAAGAGACATTCAAGTTTGAATCAACAGTAGTTGGTGGTGCAATTCCGAAGGAATACATTCCAGCTGTTGGCGAAGGTATTGAAGAGGCTGCAAAAGCTGGTATTCTTGGCGGATATCCTGTTCTTGGTGTACATGCAAATGTATACGATGGTTCATACCATGAAGTCGATTCTTCAGAAATGGCATTCCACATTGCCGGTTCTATGGCATTTAAGGATGCTATGGCTAAGGCAAATCCTGTTCTTCTTGAGCCTATCATGAAGGTTGAAGTTACAATGCCTGAGGAATACTTAGGTGATGTAATTGGAAGCATCAATGCCAAGAGAGGACAGATTGAGGGAATGGATGATATCGGCGGCGGTAAGATTGTCAGAGCATTTGTTCCACTTTCAGAGATGTTCGGATATTCAACAGAGCTTCGTTCATCAACACAGGGACGTGGTAACTATTCAATGTTCTTTGAGAGATACGCACAGTGTCCAAAGAGCGTTCAGGAAAAAGTTATCGCTGATAAGTCAAAATAATAATTTGTTTTGGTATGAAAATTGATACAGGTCAAATGGATTTTGACCTGTCGTTATAAAGTGATAAAAAACAGTTGAAAATATGTAATATTTTTAATATAATTGTTTTTAGCCAAGTAAACCCGGAGAAAGGGTATAATATTAAGGAGGATTAAAAAAATGGCAAAGGAAAAGTTTAATAGAAGTAAGCCACATTGTAACATTGGTACAATCGGACACGTTGATCATGGTAAAACAACTCTTACAGCAGCTATCACAAAGGTTCTTTCAGAGAGAGTAGCTGGTAATGCCGCTGTAGATTTTGCTAACATTGATAAGGCTCCAGAAGAGAGAGAAAGAGGTATTACTATCTCAACAGCTCATGTAGAGTACGAAACAGAGAAGAGACACTATGCTCACGTTGACTGTCCGGGACATGCTGACTACGTTAAGAACATGATTACTGGTGCAGCTCAGATGGATGGTGCTATCCTTGTTGTTGCAGCTACTGATGGTGTTATGGCTCAGACAAAGGAGCATATCCTTCTTTCACGTCAGGTAGGTGTTCCTTATATCGTTGTATTCATGAACAAGTGTGATATGGTTGATGATGAGGAACTTCTTGAATTAGTAGAAATGGAAATTACAGAGCAGCTTGAAGAATATGACTTCACAGACTGCCCAATCATTAAGGGTTCAGCTCTTAAGGCTCTTGAAGATCCTAACGGCGAGTGGGGCGATAAGATTATGGAGCTTATGGCTACTGTTGATGAATATATCCCAGATCCACAGAGAGATACAGATAAGCCATTCATCATGCCTGTAGAGGACGTATTTACAATTACAGGTCGTGGTACAGTTGCTACTGGTAGAGTAGAAGCTGGTGTTATCCACTTAAATGATGAAGTTGAAATCGTTGGTATTAAGCCAGAAACACAGAAGACAACTGTAACAGGTATCGAAATGTTCAGAAAGCTTCTTGATGAAGGACAGGCTGGTGATAACATCGGTGCGCTTCTTCGTGGTATTAAGAGAGAAGATATCGTAAGAGGTCAGGTTCTTTGTAAGCCAGGTTCAATCACATGTCATACAAAGTTCACAGCTCAGGTTTACGTTCTTACAAAGGATGAAGGTGGTCGTCATACTCCATTCTTCAACAACTATCGTCCACAGTTCTACTTCAGAACAACAGACGTAACAGGTGTATGTAACCTTCCTGCTGGTACAGAAATGTGCATGCCTGGTGATAATGTAGAAATGACAATCGAACTGATTCACCCAATCGCTATGGATCAGGGTCTTACATTCGCTATCCGTGAGGGTGGTAGAACTGTAGGTTCAGGTCGTGTTGCTACTATTATTGAATAATCGGTGTTTTATAACTGAATATTTATAAAAAGATACCCCACAATCCTTTGTTTTTTCAAGGGGTTGTGGGAGTATTTATTTATAAGATAAATTTTAATGTGTCGTATAGAAAATATTTGAATTTGTTGATTAAAAAATGTAGATTTATGATTTTGCTAAGAACCGAACGTGTGTAAGTTTTTAATAAAAGTAGCATATAATGTTAGTGGAGAATAAAAGTTAATTGAATATTGAATAATAGATTGAGAAATTTTATATTTAGAAGATTGTCGAATCTATTTTATTAGGAAGGGTGAAAAATATGTGTTTCTACATTGGGATTGAAGATTTAGCAGCGAATGCTTTAATAGAGTCAATGCGTAGAGCTGAGAAGACATTTTTGACCTATAAAGAGATAGAAAATTATGGTTCAAGAGTTGTTGAACTTTTAAATGGAAAAGGAGAAAAAGCAGTTTTAATTTTGTCGAGAGAAAGTACAAATGCTTTATTTAGAAATTATTCGGATTTTTTTCTTGAAAAGAATGTAAATGGTGAAATGGGTATTGAATTAAAACAAGATGTTACTTTAGAAAATTTAATAACTCAGTTCAGAGGCTATTTGGCTTTAGATGTTTTGATGGCTTTTGTTAATGATAATTCTGTTCGGGAATTGGGGGTATAGTAGGCGTTGAAAGAGTATAAACGATTAAAAGATCCAATATATGGATATATTAATATACCGACGCAATATATGAATAGAATTATTGATACTGCTTGTTTTCAAAGATTGCGGAGGATAATACAGACGAGTTATTCTCCGCTTTATTCGTCTGCAGTACATAACAGATTTGTTCATTCTATGGGAGTTTTTCATTTGGGAGAAATTGCTTCAAATCAAGTTATTAAAGAAATTGATAAGAAGTATAAATTTAAGTTTGATATAAAAAGAGTTGGTGAATTATTTATGATAGCATGTTTGTTACATGATGTAGGGCATGCACCATTTTCACATACAGGTGAAGAATTTTATTTAGATGATGACAAAAGATTTACGGGAATTCATAATAAGTTAATTGAATTAGTTGCAACAGAAAAGTTTGAACTGGATGTTCCGCAAGAAAAAACTGCTGCAGCCGCTCCTCACGAGATTATGAGTTCAATAGTTGGTCTAATTTCGTTTTCAGATTTCTTTTTGAATAAGTCTGAAAGAGAGTTTTTTGCCAGATGTATTACAGGCTACAAATATTCTGAAAAAAGTGTGGAGAATGATATTCGTAATTGCTTTATTCAATTACTGAATTCAAAGGTAATAGATGTTGATAGGTTAGATTATTTAATAAGAGATGCATATATAACAGGATTTGATACTGTTAGTATAGATTATGAAAGATTGTTGGGCGCATTAACAGTTATAAAAAATGATGATAGATATGAATTAGCATATTACAAAAATGCTGTTAGTGTAATTGAAAATGTTGTATATGCTCATGATGCAGAACGTAAATGGATACAAAGTCATCCTATTGTCATATATGAAACATATATATTGCAGCATATAATAGGTCATTTATGTACACAGGTAAAGGCACTTGGAAAGAATCTTTTTAGTTTAGAATCTTTATTGGATAAAGGACAAGAAATTAAAGAAAATGTTAGAGTTAGCCTTATGAGTGATGATGATATTATCTATTTGATGAAAAATGTTTTTCCAAATGAGTTGAGTGCTGAATATTTTAGGCGTGTTGACAGACGTCATCCTGTGTGGAAATCAGAAGCTGAGTACAAAACTTTTTTTCTGGGTAAAACATCAGGGGGTGAAATCCTTAAGGAATTTGAAATGGCAATGTCAGCAACTGCAAAATATCTTGGGGGGCGTTCGGATATTTGGACAATTAACCAAAAACTTGTAGATGTAGTTAAAACTGAACTTGCTGAAATAGATGGACAGGATTTAGACGAAATGTCCAAGACAGTACAAAAGAAAGATAAAGAAAGAATTCTAAAAGTAGTTAATTGCTTGCAGAAATATGCTTCTGAAAAGAATATGAAATGCGATTTTATTATTATTAAAGCAACACAGTTTAATAGCGGATTTGGTAAACCTGATTTTACAGATACAAATATATCCTTTCCTATGGGTGATAGTGAAGAAAAGGTTGCAAAAGTTGGTCAGATTGTATCTTCTTTAAATGCAAAAGTTAAAGATAGAGATGACTTCTTTTATCTATTTTATAAGAGAGATGATAGTAAGGATATTGAACTTGAGAGTCAGGAATTATGTAGAATTTTAATAAAGGAGTTTGTATAAGAAGAAAACGAACTGGTATTATGATGTGCTGGTTCTTTTTTGTATAGAGGAAAAGACTTAGATATTACAATAGGGTAGGAAAAATAGAGAGGATTTTGAAATGATAAGAAATATGGAGTGTGGCTTTTGACTACGCCGTATTGGTCCTCTGTCAAGATTTAGTACAAATTAAAATGGGAGATTTCTCATAATTAACTCGCTTTCTTCTGTATTCCATCATCGGATACAGATAGATATAGATTTTCGAATTCATTTGGAGACATATAGTTGTTATGGCTATGAATTCTAATAGTGTTGTAAAAGGTTTCGATATACTCGAAAACAAGGCGATAAGCCTGCCTGTAATTCATGATACTGAACCT
>CANQTC010000011.1 GCA_947626675.1 uncultured Coprococcus sp.
TTTTCGCTGAAGAATTGCAGAAATTAGCATAATAAATTTTTTTGAAAAATTTGTCGCAATACTATTGACAAAACATAATATATTCTAAATATGATATTAAGTCTTGACTGGTTAAGGCGGGCAAGAGGTTTAAGTGTATCAGCAGATATTATAACAGAACTTTCTAAACTTGAAGAATTTGCTGATAATATGGATGATATCCTTGATGTTACAAAGCGGTCATCAAGAAGCGCGGATGAGGTAGCGGAGTGTCTGATTAAATATGGCGATAAGGCGGCGGAAGCTGTCAGAAAGTACGGAGATGATGCAGTAGATGCCATTGGTAAATACGGTGATGATGCGTTAGATATTATAGATAAATATGGAGACGATGCAGCCAAAGGGTTTAAGGATGGTAAGTGCAAGCCATAGAAAAATCGAGACCTTTCTCCCTACTGTCGCCCCCACTGATTATCTTTTAGTAATTATTAGATTTCAAAATCTTCTGAATGAAAATTGCTGTAATATCTTCCCTTTATGGCTGTAAACTTCAACACACAATAATCTGGGTCTGTTATGCCACCCTTGTAATACATAGTATCGCTTTCTTGCCATATCCGTTCTTTTGCTTCACTTGTTTCTAAAACTTCAACCGTTCCTATTAGACTGATTCCTCGAAAGAAACGCCTATCCATAAAATATATACTTGCTTTTGGATTTTCGCGGAAAAATTTCACTTTATTTGATGATGTATTTGTGCTAAACAAAAATACTTTTATTCCCTGACGTTCTCGCGGTTTCAGCATTGCTTTCGTAACAGGAAAGCCCTCATTGTCAACATAACTAATAAAAGCTGTGCTGGATTTATCTACTAAATTGCCTATTGTTTGCTCTGAATCTTTCATCATTACAAAACCCCTCCCGTTTTTATTTTCATTCTAACAGGGAGAGGTTTATTTGTACATTACACACTTTTTTGTGTGTATCTATATCAATCCTTTATTTTTCAAAAAATCTTCCTTTCCGTCCTCCTTCATTAACTCAATGCCAATTTCCTGCATAGTAATGATAGCATTTAACATTCGTTTGCCCTTATCTGTAAGAGAATATTCCACTTTTAGTGGGTATCCTTCAAACTGTTCTTTTTGCACCATTCCAAAATCCTGTAATTCTCCCAAATGTTGTAGTAACATTTTTTGTCCAATTCCAACTATGTCATTTTGTAAAGCAGATAGAGAACTTGCACCTTTTCCCAACTGCCATAATATAATTGGCTTCCATTTCCCACGAATAATATCATGTGTTAATTCCAGTGGGCATGTATAACTGTCACGTACTTTCACGTCGATTACCTCCCAGTTTTATCAGTTGTTGTATCTCTATGATTTTATCATATCAACGCAAATATATCTATTGGATTAAAGATATAAAGAGAGGGATTCCGTAGTAGTCGGCATTGTGCCGTAATGTGTATAACTGGCTGTCTTATGGAATTGTGGGTAACTCTGTTTGCAGGACGTGGGAAAGCTGCTCTTTAGCTTTTCCATGTGCTGTGTCGTGGTACTGGTCTTTTTGCCATAATTATTCACCCTATTACATTCTACTGTTCCTCTTTCTTCTTGGATATGTCTATACTGTTCTATTAGTTAGCCAAAATAATTCACATTACTGTTATACCGCCTTTCGGAATGGTGAAAATTTACGCATAGCTCTTGACTTTGTACTTCAAAAGGTTATAATATAAATGTGTTTATATAAATTAAATTATGTAAGAGAGGGATTTAGATGGGACGAAAAACACAGGTATCTAAAGATGTCATTTTGCAAGCGGCATTAGAAATGCTTATTCGTGATGGATATTCAGCTATCAATATCAAAACTCTTTCAAAAGAAATTGGCTGCTCTACACAACCCCTTGTATGGCATTTTGAAAATATGGACGGACTTCGTAAGGCATTGGCTAATTATGCATTAATGTATGCGAATGAAAAAATGCGTCCATCTACGAATGGTGCAATCAACACTTTTGAACAAGTTGGACGGGCTTATATAAAAATGGCATTATATCAGCCTAACCTTTTTCAATTTGTATTTCTTAACGGAAGTGGCTGCTATCCTACCGGAAATGCAAGTATGCTTATAGAGGACAAAGACCACGCAGAATTGATTAAGATAATAGCAAAAGAATTTCAAATTCCAGAACAAAATGCAGGGCAATACCTTCAAAATTCTGTTATATATACACATGGATTAGCTACTTTTGTTGCAACAGGTATAATGAATATATCTGAAAAAGAAATAATGATATTGATAAAACAAGCAGTGGATAATTTTCTAATTCAAGCGGGTGTTCCGTTAGAAAAAGTAGTATAAAAGTATGAGGGAAATTGAAATGGATAAAAGAAAAATAGCCGCTTTATGTAAATCTTTTTTATGGGGAGGGTGCATTTTACTCTTTCCGGTTTTTACAGGTATACTATCAGCAATTCTGTCCTTAGAAAAAACTGAAACACTATTTTTTCAAGGCTTATTTATGCTTTCTTCTCTTGCGATTCCATTGACTTTTGTCTTAAACGGTAAATGGAAATGGGTGGAAATTGGCTTTAGAAAATATGACGCTGATTGTAGCAAAAAAGCATATCATTTTCTCCCCTTAATTGCTATTTTTTTCCCTGTTACAATTCAAGGATTTTATTTTAAATCCGCAATTTATGTATTTGGTAATCTCTTTTTATACTTAACGGTAGGAATAGCGGAAGAAGTATATTTCCGGGGTATCATTCCAAAGTATTTAAGAAAAGAGTTTTCGGTTAAAGGAGTAATTTTGTTTTCTGCGATTATTTTTGGAATAGGACATATTGCAACTGCTTTTACTGCAAGTAATGGTTTGGAAGTTTGCTTAACAATTTTCAACGCTTTTCTTTTCGGTTGGTTGGCAATCGAAATAGAACTTATATCAAAAAACATTGTGCCCGCCATTTTGCTACACTTTTTCTTTGATTTTGAAACAAAAATTGTCGCAATGGACGAAACGGCGTTATTGATTGCTGAATGTGTAAGAGGTGTTATTGTGTTCGCTGCTGCTGTGTGGCTTGCGACTGTTATTCGGATAAACTTAGATTTCCAAAAGTCAAAGGAGGTAGAAATACTTGACTAAAAATGAATGGGTACGCTGCCCCGTTTGTGGAAATAAGACAAGGTTGCAGCTTAGGCAAGATACAGAATTAAAGAATTTTCCTCTCTATTGTCCAAAGTGCAAACAAGCAAATTTGATTAACGCAAAGAATTTACAAGTAATAGTTATTAAAGAGGTTGAAATAAAAACATAGAGCTGATTAACAAAGCAACAAACTGGAATTTGTCTTTGTAAAGGTTAGGAAAAAATATGAGAATACTTATTATAAATGGTGGACCACACAAGGGAAATACGTGGCGATTGACGGAGATAGTAAAAAAGATTTTATATAAATGTGATAAGACCATTGTGTTCAATGAAATACATTTAGCGGATATTGACCTTCCGTTCTGTACGGGATGCAGTAATTGCTTTCGTAAAGGACACGCAACCTGTCCTCATAATAAAAAAATACAGCCCCTCATGGATATGATAGGAGAAAGCGATGCAGTTATCTTTTCAGTTCCGTGTTTTCAAGGGCATTTGCCGGGAATATTGAAAAATTTTACCGACCATATGGCATTTATGTTACATCGTCCAAGGTATTTTACAAAAAAATCACTGTGCCGCCAGTCCCAGTTCTGCAACTTTCGGTTGTCCAGTTCCAGCCTGCGGAACGTCAGATAGAACGCATGGGAAACCTCCAGTTCGTGATATTTGCCCGGCCCGTCCTTAAAGCTGATAAAATACCGTGCGCCATTCTCCACGTTTTCCTCTTTCAGCGTGTATGTCCTTGTTCGGTATGCCATTGTCTTTCCTCCAGAATAAATTGAGTGAGAGGTCTTTGACTTCTCACCCAATTTATTCTGGAGGAAAGCACTTATCTTAGATGTTATAAAATCTTTTTCAGTTTTTTCCGCAGATGGTCTAACCTTGCGTAAATTGCTCCCGTCGTTAAGCCGACAATCGGTGCAATCTCTTTTGTGGTATATCCCTGCATTTTCAGCAGGAGAATGAGCAGGGTACGCTTATCCACTGTGAGCAATGTCCGATACAGTACTTCGCTGTTGATTTCATTTAACAAATCTTCAACGGAACGTACCTCCACCTGCGGCTCAGTATCCGCCATTTCTTCCAGATACTCCGCAACATCATTCATGTAGCGGTAAAACCGCCTGTTGGAATTAAACTCCGCTCTGTCGTAAATGCGGATTTCTTCAATCGTGCTTTCATCAACACCATACTTTCTTAAAATCTTTTCCTCGGCTTCTTTCCAGAGCCGCCATTTCCTTTCTTCCCGTCCGTGATTGTACGCCACGTCCTTTACCTCCAATCTGAATTTTTTTGAGTGAAAATTCAGACTGGCAGGCGGGGAACGACAGCCAACACCCGAAGCAGGCTTGTCCTGCCTGCTGACAAAAAACGACAAAAGAAAAAACGCAAAGGCTGTCACACCTTTGCGGCTATGAGAAATTAAAATTCTTTTATGTAGATATTTGCCATCTGCTTTGAGCGCATAAGAGAGCCATATCAGAACAAAAATTTTTTTAACAGGCTATCCTCGTTTCTGTCTGATAGTATGTAAAGCACCAAACGAAGTAGCGGTAAAATGGCAAATACAGATGAATCCAAAAACTTCCTCCAAACCCAAAACGGGTTTAGAGGAAGTTAGGGTATAGCAATACAGTCCGCCCAAACTCCGTTTTTTTATATGGCGGACTTACTCCACTTAAGTGTATATCACATATTTCCCTTATACTATTCTCTTTTAATGTACAACTTAAATGTTACAAAATTGTCCGAGCAACACTAATTTTCTTCAGAAAAACAGGTTGAAATGTTACAAAATTCGGAGATTTAAATTTTTTTCAAATAACAAGCGGAGCAGCTAAAAACTGCTCCGCTTTAAGTTATTAAGTTAGATTGATTTATGAATATTTGTCACTTAGTTAAACTTATTACGTCAAACGTAGCCGCTCCACAATCGGAAGTTTACTATCTATTTTATATGTCCATATCGGCACAACAAGACAGATAAGCAACACCAGTCCGGCTACCAGTAATAGTGGAATAAAGGGATAGGAAAAAACAGCGTAAGAAACCAATCGGCTAAATATCATATATAACATGATATAGATTGCTGTTCCAACTGTTGCCACAAGAAAAATAGAAACGCCCCAGTAGTAAAATCCTTCCATAGATAACATTCGCTTGACTTGCCGTTTTGTCATTCCAACACTTTCAAGGATAGCTAATTCATAGTGTCGCGTACTTACATTGACGACCATTGTATTGACAAAGTTCATCACACCAATCAATAGCAAGATTACTGACAGCCCTGTTCCTAAGACATTCGCTGTAACAAGATAATCCCGAATTTCTTCTCGCCGCTCATACCGGGATACAATATCAATATTAGGGTGCGATGCGGTGATTAGCTTTAATTCTTGCAATATATTTTCGTCCTGTTGCCCATCTGTATCAAAGGCAACACGGAATACTCTATACTGCGGAAAAAGTTCTTGCAGAGCCGCTTGACTGATATACAAATCAGGAGCCGTTCCACGCTCATTACCACGCCCCGCCTGAAAATCGGAATCCAGAAAACCATTCGCTACGATAAAGGAGTGCTGTCCGGTTTGCGTCTGAATTGTTATTTTCTGTCCCGGTTGAATAATATTATTCCCATCATCACCCACCATTTCAGACAACAGTACAACATCACCTTGCTCAAAGGCTGCAATGTCAATAGGTGAGTTTAAGGTTTTGTTGACTTCTTCTACATATGTGCTGTCAATTCCATAAATCCCACTGTAAAAGTTTTGCTGATAAGATTCTAACTTTGCCGAATCAGAAAAATCAATACCGCTTACTCCATCTAAAGACATTAGAAAGTCGTGAAATACGGCATCGTCGTATAGAACATCTGTTACTACTTGGGGAGACGCTACATAAGTCAACCGCAAATTCTCAATACCATCAATCTGACTGATTTCTGAAACTATTTCGCTAGAAATTAAATCCTCACTTTCGTGGATACTATAAGTTACTGCAAAATCACTTTCTCCCCATTGGCTAACAAAATTCTCTGGGCTTAAACCATACAGTAGCCCTGTAACGACAAGAAACAAGGAAAGCCCACAAAACAGTGAAGCAAAAACAAGGATTGTACTTTTAACATTCCGAAAGACATTGTTCCAAGCCATTCTGGATAATTTCATTTTTCGGCAATTTCTAATGCTTGTCTTTGTGTCTACCTCTGTATATCGGAGTGCCGCTATGGGTGAAACACTCCCGGCAATTTTGGCAGGCTTCATACTCGCAACCATAGCTGTTATAAATGTGAACAGAGTTGCTCCAATAAAAATAAGCGGCGAAAAAGATACTTTTGTTCCCACATCAGAGTTTGTCGAATACATCATATTCAAGAAATAGGGAACAACGCCAAAAGAAACAACCGCACCGAGCAACAGACCTATCGGAATACCAATACAAGAAGTTTTTATTACCTGCTTATAAATTATTCTCTTAATCTGTTTCTTGGTCGCTCCAATCGTTTTAAGGCGACCATAGAATTGCACATCTTTTACGACAGAGATATAGAATATATTATAAATTAGCAGGTAACCACTGAAGGATATAAAAGCGGCTAAAATAACTACAGCTAAAACAATAGCCCCACCGTTTGCTTGCCCTAATGGCACAATTTCAAATGTTTGCTTTTCTGTAAAATCAACCTTTCGTTGCAACTTTTCACAGCTTTTTTCTACATCACTGTTTTTTTGAAAACGAATCATAGCAGTAACGCTATTATCCAGTGAAACATTAACGCTATCTTTAAAAGCAGTCGAAACATAAACATAACCGCGATTATTGGTGCGTGTTGAGATATAGTCTGTATAATAACCTGATAACAAAAAAGTATCAGAAACATAGTTGTAATTATCGCCAATTTGATACGACAATACAATTTCTGTCCCTATTTGTGGATTTGAAATACCCATCTGTTCAAGTACCCAAGTAGGTAGCATTACTTCATTTTCATTTGTCGGATAATCGCCAACTACATCTGATATGGTCGGTAGACGATGGTTTTCCCACTCTGTATCATTCAACCATGACACACCCAATCTTGCGTTTTGCATTTGTTTTGTATCAACGCTGCCTAAACGCTGCTGTATGCCTACATCAAGGACAAAGCTCGATTTTTCAATCTCAATCAACTGGTCTTTCGTTGGATTTGTAATCCCGACATCTGCGGTAGTGCCCATTAACCGAATTTGCTGCATTTGGTAGGTTTCGAAGTAACTAAAGCCAATGCTGAATGTTGAGACTATCATAAACGAGGTTAGCGTTAAAGCAATAATAGCAAACAAATTTCTCTGCCGTTCGCGATGGAAACTGCGAGTTGCCAATTTCTTTTCGATGGAACTGGTGTCATTTTCAAACGGCCATGTCATAACATTTCACCCCCTACGATTTTTCCGTCCTCAATGCGGACAATCCTATCAGCAAGACGGGCAATATCATCATTGTGGGTAATCATAACTACAGTTTGGTGAAATTCTGCACTGGTACGTTTGATAAGCCCCAACACTTCGGTACTTGTCTTACTATCCAGATTACCTGTCGGCTCATCTGCAAGAATAATCGCTGGTTTCGTAATTAGAGCACGGGCGATGGCTACTCGCTGCTGCTGACCGCCCGAAAGATGATTCGGCATACTGTTAAGTTTATCGTCCAATCCGAGCATATTGACAACATCGTCCATAAACTTCTTGTCTACTGTGTCGCCATCCGATTCAACAGGCAGCACGATATTCTCATACACATTTAGTATGGGGACAAGGTTATAGTTCTGAAAGATAAAGCCGATGTTGCGGCGACGAAAAATTGTAAGCTGCTCGTCGTTCTTTTTCGCCAATTCCTCGCAACGAACAATGACTGTTCCGCTTGTAGGTGTATCAAGACCGCCCATTATATGAAGCAAAGTGGATTTTCCACTGCCAGATGTACCGACAACAGCAGCAAACTCCCCCTCGTCTACAGTAAAGTTTATGCCATCGAGGGCACGAGTAATGTTTGGTTCGTCTCCATAATATTTTTTCAATTCAATCGTCTGTAAAATGCTCATATTTCAAACTCCTTTCAAGACCTCCATCTGTTGATAAGGATAGTGTAAAACCCAAATGTCGCAGAAATATCCGAAAGTGTAAGAAATCCGATTGAAAAACGGGCTGAAATGTTACAAGACTCGGACATTTCAAAAAAACTTTTGCGATGGATAGTTTATCTCATGGGGAGCATAATAGAAAAGGCAGAACCTTTCCCTACTTCCGACACTACTTTGATATAGCCGCCCTGCTGTGTGATAATTTCACGAGCTAAATACAGACCGATACCAACGCCTGCTTGTTCGTGTACTTCTTCTTCCCGATAGAAACGACGGAAGATAGCGGCTTGATTGCTTTCAGATATGCCTTTGCCAGTATCAGTTACTTTTATTTCAAGATACATTTCCCGTTGCTCCACGGTTACATCAATTTTACCACCTGCGGGTGTGTATTTTACCGCATTGTCCAACAGATTAAAAAGGGCTTCTGCTGTCCACTTGCTGTCGTGGGCAGCCGTCAGGTTTTCGGGACAGGCTACTGAAACGCTAATCCGTTTTTTCTCCGCCTCATAAACAATCCCACTCATAGCCTGAGCTACAGTATCATAGATATGCCCCATTTTCTTTTCCAGGCGTATTACGCCTGTTTCCAGCCGAGAAGTTTTCACAAGGGCTTGGAAAAGAAAATCCAGTCTATCCGTTTGAGTGCGGATTCCCTGAATAAAATCCATACGCTCTACTTCCGTTACAGAGTTTGTGAGCAACGTATCCGTTGCCATTTTCAGATTACTTACTGGTGTTTTTACTTGGTGGGAAATATCGGATACGAGGGCTTGTAATTCTTGATGTTCTTCATCAACTTTGCGACGGTTCTCCTGCATAATCTGATACAAACGGTTCAGTCGGTGGCTAATACGGGCAAACAAGGTTTCACTGTCATCAGCCCGTTTTAGCTCTTTACCGCCATTTATCATATCATCCAGAGTCTTACATAAATCAGAGGTAAACAAGGAAAGTCTTTTCCCGAAAGCCTGAGTCAGTATAAAAAGCCAGATAAGCGCACAAAGAGTCAATGCGCCTCCGAATGCTAATACTGCAATTTCAAGCGTTACAGCAAATATGATAAGAGTAATGGTCAGCATAGAAAGTGATGCTCCTATGCAAATCCATCGGAACAGACCTTTCACAGAGAGGTTTCCTGTTTTCATTTTGCTTCGCCTCCCGTCCATTGATACCCCATACCGTAAATTGTTTTAATATAGGGTGTACCGCCGTCTGATTCAATTTTACTTCGTATACGACTGATTGTGGTTGTCAGTGTATGTTCATCAACAAATTTCTCGTCAATATCCCACAGCCTTTCCAAAAGCTGTCTGCGGGTTAAAACCTGTTTAGGATTTTTTTGGAACAGGTTCAGCATTTTATATTCCATCGATGAGAGCATCAGTGTTTTCCCATTCAAGAGAGCTTTCTGTTCCGAAAAATCAAGGAACAGTCTGCCATCATCGTAAATATCCCGTGCTGGCTTATGATATTCTACCATAGAAAACATGGCTTTAATTTTTCTTTGTAACGCCCCTATCACAAATGGTTTGGTAATATAATCAACCGCCCCTACTTCATATCCTCGTATCTGGTCGCTTTCTTGGTCGTTAGCTGTCAGAAAAATCACAATAGTATTTGGGTGTTCTGGCTTAATCAGCCTACATAAATCATATCCGTTTCCGTCTGGCAGATTAATATCAAGCAGTACTAAATCATATTCCCTTGAACGCAGTGCTTCGGCTGCTTCCCTTGCATTCAGTACAGATTTTATGTCATAACCGTCCGCAGCCAGATTATAGGAGAGCATTTTATTTAAAAAGCTGTCATCCTCAACAACTAAAATGTGTTTCATGTCCTTACTTCCTTTGCTTTTTTACCGATAGTATATCAGGCAAATGTCCGTGAAATGTTACAGCGAAAATTTTTTATCATATTCCACGAATGGAATTGCAATGTAACAATCATAAAAGTGCCATATATATTATAAATATCCAGAATATGAACCGCAATCTCCCTCGCACAAGCCCGTATGTTATTTATTCTTCCAATCCATTCTAAAGCGTTTTCTTCCTTTAGCTGTTCTGTGATACCCTGTGCCTGTTTCATACCCTCTACAAGCCTTTCAAAGCGTTCCTGCGCCTGTTTATCAATCTCCGCAAGGTAAGCGTTGAGCCTGCCGCTTGTTAGCAGATTGATATATGTACCTCTGTGGTACTCTTTGAGATAGTGTAAGTGACACTCTCCCCATACGCCTATGGGCTGTTCTTCTTCGGCGGGTAATCTCAAATCTGGGATGAGATACCCATTTTCTTCGTGATATGTGCCGCCTAACTGTTCAAATAATGATTTTGCCATTTTTATAATTCCTCCATATGATTTGAATTTTCCCTACAATTCAATCATTCTGGCTGATTACAAAGCGAAAGGGAAACAACTTCCTTACGAAGTGTTCCCCTTCTGTCCTCCTTTCTTTGAGGGGGCGCGCTTCCCTATAACCTTATTATACTTATCTGTTAGAGTGTTTAGATGTAAACGATATTGTTTTGTGTAATGAGAAAAATGATATTGAAAAAATCGAAGGAGTATTTAAGTATAGAATAAAGGGAAAATTGCGAGATGAAGAAAATGGAATCATTGAAGTATATGGTTTTGACTTGCATATTGATGAAGGAAAAATCCCTGGGGATATAGAAAATGAGACATATGTGCAATTTATTGTATCAAGAATTGATATATGGTAGAACAATTATAATTACACCTTAAGAAGCTTGGATTGTCAGATGAACTGATAAGTGAATTTGCAAAGAACTTCGGAAACAGCGGACTTGACTGGTTAAGGCAGGCAAGGGGATTGCGTCTGCGCATATCCATAATGAGCTTGATTTCATCCTGTGTATGCTGGTTGGGATGGTGATGCGGTGTGCGAGAACGGTCACGCATGTCTTGTGTTATAGCATTCATAGCAGGGAACTCCTTTACGTTTTGTTTTTTTGTGGTGATTAAACCATAACACAAAGGCAGCATCTCTGCTTTTTAATTATTCAGTTGTAACAAATGTATTGTAAGCCTACATACTTGGCAGAAATGAAAAAATAGAAAATATTGTAAGAAAATAAATAGTATGTTAAAATACAATGTATGAGAATACTGGAAAACCACCCGTAACTTGGCTCAAGTGATGGGTGGTTTTCTGTTCACATTATATCCGTACAGAGAAAAGAATGATACATGGGAGGGACATATATTATGGCAGATATCAAAAGGTGGATTCCAATCGAGGAGGACGGAATTTACATTTTATTCGGCATTACGAATGAAAAACAGCTAAAACTGATGCATTTTTCATCACAGCCATATCAGTATGTGGATGAAAACGGAGAATATAAAACAGATGAAACAGGACAGTTTATTGAGGAAGGCTTTCAACTGGTACAGGTGAGTTTTTCAGGATATAACAGACCTTATGAGAAGCACGGAAACAAACATATCGTGACAGCACCGGGATATATGCTTGCTTTTATCGATATGAAAGATGAATATAATGAGCTGGGACGAAAACTGACCATTACGCAGAAAGATGAACGAACCGGCGCAAAGGTTATTTCTTATATGCAGTTTTATAAAGGAACTTCGACGATTCGTATGTATCATGATGTCATCAATGAAGGGGATACGGAGCAGACGCTGGAATATATTTCTTCCTTTTATTATCTCGGAATAGAAAAAGAAGGAAAGGAAAGTTCTGATACAAAAATGAAACTGACATATGCCTGTCATGGCTGGCAGAAGGAGATGAACTTCAGAACCGTAACTTTTCCGGACATGGGACTGGGACAGACGCAGCCAACCGTATTGCAACGTACATCGTCTACATTTGAACTGACGAATACAGGTAACTGGTCTACAAAACGGTATCTTCCGATGGGATATCTTGAAAATACTGAGGCGGGTACGGGACTTTACTGGCAGATAGAGCATAATGGCTCGTGGCATACGGAAATAAGTGACGAAAACAATCATTTTTATCTGGCATTAAGCGGTCCTACAGAGATACAGTCGCATTGGTTTCAGTGTTTGAAGCCCGGAGAACGATTTACTTCCGTACCTGTCGCTGTCGGGGTATCAGATGCAGATTTTGATAAAGCAATGGGGCAGCTTACAAAATATCGTCGTATGATTAGAAGACCAAATGCTGACAATGAAAATCTCCCTGTTATCTTTAATGATTATATGAATTGTCTGTTTGGCGCTCCGACGACAGAAAAAGAACTTCCGTTAATCGACGCGGCGGCAGAAATCGGCTGTGAGTATTATGTAATCGACGCAGGCTGGTATGCGCCGGGAGAATGGTGGGACAGTGTAGGCGAATGGCAGCCCAGCATAGAACGTTTCCCAAATGGAATAGAAGAAGTGACGGAATATATCAGAAAAAAGGGTATGGTTCCCGGACTGTGGCTGGAGCTTGAGGTAATGGGAATCAATTGCGAGAAAGCCAAAAAAGCGCCTGATGACTGGTTCTTTGTGCGGCATGGCAAAAGGGTTTTCGACCGCAGCAGGTATCAGCTTGATTTCCGTAATCCGGAAGTTATAGCGCATGTTGATGAAGTAATTGACAGAGTTGTAAACAAATATGGTGTCGGATATATCAAGATGGATTATAATATAGAGCCGGGTATCGGAACAGAACTTTATGCAGACAGTGTCGGACAAGGGATGTTAGAGCATGAACGTGCATATCTTGCGTGGCTTGATGGCATTTTTCAGAAATATCCGGGGCTTGTGATTGAAAACTGCTCAAGCGGCGGACTTCGTACAGACTATGCAATGCTTTCGAGATACAGCATCCAGTCCACGTCCGACCAGGAGGATTACAGGAACTACGCAACGATAGCAGCAAATGCGGCGGCGGCGCTTACACCTGAACAGGCGGCAGTATGGTCATACCCAATGAAAAACGGAGATATGGAGGAAACCATCTATAATATGGTAAATGCACTTCTTCTCCGTATTCACCAAAGCGGACATATAGTGGAGATATCGCCTTCCCGCAGAGAACTTGTGAAAGAAGGAATAGAATATTATAAAAAAATCAGAAGTGATATCAGACAGGCTGTTCCTGCGTGGCCGCTTGGACTTGCCGGAAGTTTGGACACATGGCTTTCATCTGCGCTTCGGGTTAAAGAGAAAACATATCTTGCAGTCTGGAGACGTTATGGTGAGCAGGATACATGTAGCATACCGATTGATAAGCTTGTAAAATCAGATATTGACAATGAAAAAATTCATATCAGTCTTGCCTATCCGGCAGAGAAACTGCATGAGAACGTGGATTATCAGCTGTCGGATGACAAAAAATATCTGAATGTGACTTTCAGACAGGTGGTTATGGCGAGAATATTTGAAATAACATATTGATGCCGTCAGGCAATAAAAAGCATGTAATTTCTTGACATTATATACAAGGGAGAATTATAATTCTACTATTATTGCACAGGCATTTCATTTGTGTCTGTAGTTTTTTTGAAGGAGGGTTTTTGAAATGTCGAAAAAACCATATTATATTACAACGGCGATTGCATATGCTTCAGGTAAGCCTCATATAGGCAACACATATGAAATCGTACTGGCTGACAGTATCGCAAGATATAAAAGATTTGCGGGATATGATGTAAGATTTCAGACAGGAACAGACGAGCATGGACAGAAGATTGAGAATAAGGCTTTTGAGAACATGCAGACACCAAAAGAATTTGTAGATGATACTGCATCTCAGATTAAGAATATCTGGGATTTGATGAATACATCATATGATAAATTTATCAGAACAACAGATGAGGACCATGAGAAGCAGGTTCAGAAGATATTTAAGAAATTATATGATAAAGGCGATATTTATAAAGGGGAATATGTAGGAAAGTATTGTACGCCATGTGAATCATTCTTTACAGATTCACAGCTTATCGATGGAAAATGCCCTGACTGCGGAAGACCTGTAGAAGAGGCGAAGGAGGAAGCCTATTTCTTTAAGCTTTCAAAATATCAGGACAGGCTTATGAAGCATATTGAAGAAAATCCTGATTTTATTCAGCCTGAATCAAGAAAAAATGAAATGGTGAATAATTTCCTGAAACCGGGACTTCAGGACCTTTGCGTATCAAGAACATCGTTTAAATGGGGAATACCGGTAGATTTTGATGACAAACATATTATTTATGTCTGGATAGATGCACTTTCAAATTATATTACCGGACTTGGATATGACGCAGATGGAAAAAATGATGACTTGTATAAGAAGTATTGGCCTGCCGACCTTCATCTGATTGGAAAAGACATTTTAAGATTTCATACGATTTATTGGCCGATTATGTTGATGGCGCTTGACCTGCCGTTGCCGAAACAGGTATTTGGACACCCGTGGCTTATTCAAAGTGATGGCAAGATGAGTAAGTCAAAAGGAAACGTTATGTATGCGGATGATATGGTAAGGCTTTTCGGTGTGGATGCCGTAAGGTTTTTTGTTCTTCATGAGATGCCGTTTGATAATGATGGTATTATATCATGGGAGCTTGTTGTAGAAAGAATTAATTCGGAACTGGCAAATACACTTGGCAATCTTGTGAACAGAACCATATCCATGTCAAATAAATATTTTGGCGGTGTGGTTACAAATACAGAAGTAAATGAAGAAGTAGATGAAGAACTTAAAAAAGTGGTTCTTGGATGCAGAAGTAAAGTGGCAGAATGTATGGATAAGCTTAAGGTGGCTGATGCCATATCTGAGATATTTGCGCTGTTTAAGCGATGCAATAAATATATTGATGAGACGATGCCGTGGGCTCTTGCAAAGGAAGAAGACAAAAAATCCCGTCTGAATACGGTGCTTTACAACCTGGTTGAGAGTATCATAATCGGCGCTTCGCTTCTTGAACCTTATATGCCTGATACTTCAATCAAGATTTTAAATCAGTTGAATGCTGTTAAGAGAAAGGTAACAGAACTTGGAAGCTTTGGACTGTATCCTTCGGGCAATAAAGTGACAGAGACACCTGAAATCTTATTTGCAAGACTTGATGTAAAAGAGGTAATGGAAAAGGTTGCTGAATTTTCTCCTGTAAAAGAAGAAAATATTTATGAGGAAGCAAAGAGAAAGAAGGAAGAAAACGCCAATTCACCGGAGACAAAGAAAGCAAAGCTGGCAGAGAAAAAAGTTGCCGCGTTGAACGAGGATAAATCGGTCATCAATAAGCCGGAGATTCGTATTGATGAATTTGAAAAAATGCAGCTTATGATTGGTGAGATTATTGCATGTGAAGAAGTTCAGAATTCAAGAAAGCTGCTCTGTTCAAAAGTGAAATTTGGTGAGGATAACGTAAAGCAGATTGTATCAGGAATTAAGGGATACTACAGCGCCGAAGAAATGGTCGGAAAAAAGGTAGTTGCAGTTGTAAACCTGAAACCTTGTAAGCTGGCCGGCGTTGTTTCGGAAGGAATGTTGCTTTGCGCTGAGGATGCAGATGGAAACTTATCACTTCTTACGACAGAAAAAGGACTGCCTGGAGGTTCTTTAATCAGTTAGTTTCAGATATCATATTTCTTTATATTAAAAATACTGTTTATGAACAGTTCAGTTATTTGCGACCGCCAGACTGTATCTACAGTCTGGCGGCTGTAACTGGCGGATTGTTACAAGTAAACAAAAACTACTCCTTGTATTCGTTGATTTATTCAAAAATGTATGGTAAAATTTTATCAGTCATATTTTGGGAGGATATGATTTTGGAAAGATTTAGAAATCTTAGCGCCATGAACCCTGGGTATCGGAATATATTTTCAGGGGTGACGAGGATGGAGATTATCGAAAATTCGGCGGATGTCTCCACGTATGCTCCGGATGCGCACATGTATTCAAATATGAGGGTAACCTCAAAACAAATGTACATGACCGGATGAATAGTATCTTTTTACAGCACATAGCATAGATGTAAGAAGATGACAAATACCAGATTGATGCTGGTCATAGCCGAAAGGAGAATATAAAATTATGTGTGGAATTATTGGATTTACAGGAAAGAAACCTGCAAAGGATATCCTGATAGACGGACTTGCGAAGTTGGAGTACAGAGGGTATGACAGTGCAGGAATTGCTCTTTTAAACGACCATAATACACTAATTATTAAGAAAAAAGCGGGCAGAGTTGACGATTTGCGGAAGCTTTGTAATAACGATGAAGATACTGCCACATGCGGAATTGGACATACGAGATGGGCGACGCATGGTGGGGTTACAGATATCAATGCCCATCCTCACAGATGTGGAAATGTTGCCATTATACACAATGGAATCATTGAGAATTACGCTGATATTATAAGGGAATACGGCTTATCAGACAAACTTGTTTCAGAGACGGATACAGAAGTCGTAGCGGCGCTTTTAGATACCTTATATGAGGGCGACCCGATATACACAATCAGAAAGGCTGTAAAGATAATCTCAGGTTCATTTGCCTTATGCATTATGTTTGCTGACAGACCGGGCATTATCTATGCGGTAAGAAATGTAAGCCCTATGGTAGCGGCATATAGTGATGATGGCGCAATTATTGCCTCCGACCTTACAGCAGTAATATCATTTTCCAAAGAATATTTTGTCGTTCCGGAATATCATATCCTGACGCTTTCAGAAGCGGGGATTAAGGTAGAGGATATGAAGGGAAATGTCGTAGCGCCTAAGATGATGGAGATTACATGGGATATTACAGCAGCCCAGAAGGGCGGATATCCGCATTATATGCTTAAAGAGATATACGAACAGCCGGAAGCGCTTCGGAATACCATAATGCCGCGTATCGTGAATGCACTTCCTGATTTTACAGAAGATGGAATCGATGATGAGGTATTTAAAAATCTTCAGAGTATAACGGTCGTTGCCTGTGGTACGGCAATGCATGCAGGTATGGTAGGCAAAGCGATGATTGAAGCAGAACTGAAGATACCTGTAAATGTAGAGATTGCTTCGGAGTTCAGATATAAAGAACCGCTTATAGACGATAAAACACTTGTTATTGTTACATCACAGTCGGGTGAAACCATTGATACGCTAGAGGCTTTAAGGCTGGCGAAACGATGTGGTTCAAAGGTATTGTCCATAGTGAATGTAAAGGGTTCTACGATAGCAAGGGAAAGCGATTATGTGCTGTATACACATGCAGGTCCGGAGATTGCAGTTGCAAGTACAAAAGCATATTCTGTACAGATGGCAGCGATGTATCTGCTTGGATGCAGAATCGGATTTGTAAAAGGGATATATACAGAGGCGAAAGCGAAGGAATTTATCAGTCAGCTTCTCGGCGTAATTCCTGTTATTGAAGAAACGCTGAAACAGGCAGATAAAGTAAAGGATGTAGCGAACTTTATCAAGATGGCGCCGGATGCGTTCTTTATCGGAAGAGGGATTGATTATACACTTTCGATGGAAGCTGCTCTTAAACTAAAAGAAATTTCATATGTCCATGCAGAGGCATATGCAGCGGGAGAGCTTAAGCATGGAACGATAGCGCTTATTACAGAGAATGTTCCTGTTATAGCGCTTGCAACACAGGAAGCGGTATATGGTAAGGTTATTTCTAATATAAGAGAAGTAAAAGCAAGGGGAGCATATGTCATATTGATTAGTATGGATGAAGCGGTCACTGATTCCGATATATGCAACAAGCATATTCGTCTCCCTAAGCAGGAAGGCCTGTTTACTGTATTTTCAGCGGCTGTTATATTACAGCTGATTGCATATTATACATCGGATGCAAAGGGACTTGATGTAGATAAGCCGCGTAATCTTGCAAAATCAGTTACAGTAGAATAATTAGCTGCAAATGACGATATCGGAGGGAGTTTTTATGAGCGCAGAACAAACATATTTGTGTGATGAATATAAATTATATTTTAAAATAGAAAACGATATAGATGTATTGCATGATGAACTTGAATTATACAATACATCATTTGTAGGGAATAACAGCTATTGCCATGAAGAGTATATAGCGGGGAATAAAGCGCTTGTATATTCGATTCCGGCGATGATTAGCATGGAGCAGTTCATAAGCAAGAAAATTCATAAAGACGAATTGATTGATATTATGTTCAGCATAACGGATCAGCTTATGTACCTTAAAGCAAATGAGCTGTCTATCGGGAAGGTTATCTTAAGTACGGGATATATGCATATGAACCTTGAAAATATGGCAGTACAATTAATATTTCTGCCTATTGATAAGCCGATGGATAAGTGCAATATGGAAAAGTTTGTAAGAGAACTGATAAGCCATTGTACATTTGCAAATAAAAAGGCTTCCGATTGCGGATATGAACTGATAAAATATTTTGACCACAATAAGGTGTTCTATCTGTCAGAATTTTATAAATTTGTAGTAGATTTAAAAAATGACAATGTTGCTCATCCTGAAGATGAAAAAGAGCTTTTGGAGCGGAAGGAAGCTTCGGCGCATATTGAAGTTGCAGAACATGCGGCGCAGGCCGGTTCGATGTTTAAGCTTGCAAAGGAAAAGAAAGATTATTCTAAAGTTGATATTGGTTTTGATATGGAAGATGATGACAGCTCTACGACAGTGCTTACAGGTATGTCACGCTCGAAGGGCGGGCCTGTTATCATAAGGACAAGGACAGGTGAGCGGATTCGTATTGATAAGCCAATATTCTGCATAGGAAAGTCAGCACAGGGAGTTGATTATCAGATAGAGGATAATAACTCTGTCAGCAGGCGTCATGCATACATCATTAATGTAAATGGCGTGTATTATTTAAGGGATAATAAATCGACAAATCATACATATCTTGGCGAAAAAGTGATTGATAGCGATACAGATATGATGCTGATAGATGGAAGCCGCTTTAAACTTGCAAATGAAGAATTTACTTTTAAAGAGCGATAGGGATACAAAGTGTAAAAAACAGGAAACTGTGCATTGCAGACTGCACAGTTTCCTGTTTTTATGTTATTCAATATTATTTCGTTTCCTCACTTGATGTTTCGGGAAGCGTTTGTTCTTCGAGCGCCAGCATGGAAGCATCGAGTTTGGCAAGGTCCGTTGTGTCAATATAGTAATATTCACCATCATCTACCATTTTTACGGATACTGTTACAGGCTCCGTATATTCGATACTTGTAATTTTGGAATTTAATATATCGGCGATACCTTCGGCAAAGGTTGCTTCATAATCCTCTTTTGTGTAGTTGTTGTATTTACCTGCGGTTACGCTCTTGTTAAATGCATCGATATATTTGAAGATTTCATCATATGCCTGGTTGAGAATATTAAGAGGATGTACGGTGACATCTACATAATATTCAGAACCCTTTTTATAACCTTCAGATACCTCGTATTTTGTTTTACTGTATATTTCTGCGGCAAGTTCGCGGTAAGTATCATTGATATCAACTGACTTTGCGTTGTCTAAGGAATAATGGGTAATAAGCTGGTTTGCCAGATAAGAGATACAGTCCTCATGCATACTGACAGCATCGGACTCCTTTCCACCGGTATTTTTTATATAATTATCAAAATCTCCTTTGTAATTAACGTCAAGAAGATTTTGCACATATGTCTGATAAGCTGTTTTTTTCTTATGAGCACACCCTGTCAGTGAAAAAATTAAAAATGTCATTACCAAAACGACAATGGTAAATTTGGTCTTGCGTTTCATAAAATATACCCCCATGCCTATAACGTTATCAATGTATTACAATATAACACATTTTTCAATCTTTGTAACCAAAAAACTGAAAAATGTCTGTGCAAAAGAAAACATGTGTGGTATAGTATATGTGAACACTTATCGGACAACTTGCGAATGAGACGAGACTGGTTGTGGCAGTACAATATTCACACACGAATGAGTGAAATAAATTGACTTTTTTGGAGGTATTATTGTGGCAAGAGACAATGATGTTATAACAGATTTATTTAAAACCGTAAAATTTGGTGGTTATGAAAAGAGCTCAGTGGATTATTATATTGAGAATATGAAATCGGAACATGCGAAAGAGGTCGAAGAACTGAAAGATAATGTTAATAAACTGAGTGAGGCTGTGCTTAGTCTGAAGACTATGAGAGAAGTCAACATGAATGAATCGAATAAGACTATCGAAGGACTGAAAAACGCGAATGTTGACTATGAAAAAGAAATTGAATCGCTGAAGGAACAGCTTAATGTTTATAAAGAAAAGGAATATGAGTCTGCAGGAAGATATGAGTCTATATCAAGAACCTTGTTAGAGGCCAGAGAGAGCGCTGATTTACTTGCAAAACAGACAAACGAGAAGTGCCAGCAGCAGGAAGCGGAAACGACAGCGAGATGCGAGGCGCTGGACCAGGAAACAAAAGCAAGATGCGAAGCATTAGAGCAGGAAACAAGAACAAGATGTGAAGCGTTAGAGCAGGAAACAAAAGCGAGATGTAATAAGCTTCAGACAGATACTGATATTCAGTGCCAGCAGATGCATGATGAGACGGAAACGATGTGCAATAATATGAAGGAGCAGGCATATAGTGAAAGCGAAAGAACGAGAAACAAGGCTCATGAAGCAGCAGAGGCTTTAACGGCTCAGACAGAGTATGAATGTAAGACAATGAAGGAAGAAGCACAGAAAGAAGCAGAGAATACTGTAAATACTGCTACGGACGAAGCTTACAGACTTAGAATGAATGTTAAGAAAGAGTGTGAGAGTGTAAGTAAGTATATGTCAGATTTGCTTTCATCACTTGACGGTGTTGTTGCGGCATGTTCTTCAACAAAGGAGGTTGCCGATAAAGCATTTACAGGGCTTAAAAGCAATGTAATGGCGACATCTGAAGAATCAGCTGAAGAGGCTGCAGAAGCAGTAACGCAATAGTTACTGGTTTATATTGTTCTATTAGATAAAACTTTTCTATGGCGGCATAGAAAAGTTTTATGTATATATACAATTAGTTATGGGGAGGTGTAATAATGGAAATCAGCAAATTAAAAAATTATTCCGATTTTTTGGGAATTATAGAATATCCGGCTGTACTTTTTTGTGAAGATGGTGAAGTCTTGGGAATAAACAATATGGCGATGAAGATTATGGGAAGCCAGGTGGAAACGATTCGGATGGAGCCGGACAAGTTCATGGTAAGTGATGATTTCTGGCTTACACTTTCACAGAAACAGACGATTATATGGCATAGGCTGGGACTTGTGGTAAATTCTAAAGAGACCTTCATAACAAGTGGATTTGTAAATCAATTTGAATATGATGGCAGAAAAGCATATATGGTGCTTTTTGAACTGCGCTCTGATGTATCGATAGGAAGTGTCAGTCTGGAAAGAATTATCAATCATATCGGGCTGATTGCACTTTATCTGTACAGACCGGATGGAACATGGAAGACGCGGTATGTTTCTAAGAATATTACGGACTATGGCTATACGGAGGGTGGATTTTACAAAGGTCAGTTAGGGTTATATGATTTACTGACGAAGAGTGATTATGACCTGCTGATAGGTCAGTTATATAAGGCTGAAAATACAGGAAACAATGATTTTGAGATGCCTGTTCGTATTGTTGCGGCAGATAAATCAATCAGAAAGGCGAATCTTAAATGTCATATTGTGAGAACTTCTGAAGGGGAAGCAGACGGAATAGAGCTTATTTTTGTTACGGGAAACCAACATGAAGAGACGGATACATCCCAGTATGCATATATTTTGTCTGCGATGAATAAGATTAAAAGCTTCGTTTTTGTGCAGCAATATGGGTATGGAAAAACAAAATTTGAATATGTAAGTCCGAATGCAAAAAATATGGGTATTAATGTAGATGCATTAAAGTGTGGAAATAAGCTTGTGGAGGATTACATTCATCCAAAGGACAGGCTTCGGGTGATTGAACATATGAAAGATATTGTAAAAAGCGGTATGTCTGATTATGAAAGTGAGTTCCGTATTGTAAATGATGCGGGAAATGTCTTATGGGTAAAATGTCAGAGCAGTGTTACACAGTCGGACAATAATCTATACAAAATAGAACATCTCATATCGGATATAACAGATAAGAAAAGGCTTGAGGATAGTGTCCACGAAGCGAAGAAAGAGTTTGAAGATAAATTGTCATATATTATGAATGATGGTACGGAATCAGACTATTCCGGATATCAGATGGATGTTGATAAATGGAATGAAATCGTACAGGCATTTTCCGTACTGAGCGGGCTGTATTCAACCGTTATTACTGCGGATGGACAGAAATTTACTGAGCCGGCAGGCCCTCAGAAACATATGGGTGAATTTTATGATTTGTTTGAAAAACCGAAGTATAAAGAGATTTATATGAAACTGAATGAGGTGATACTTCGGAATAACGTTCCTGTTATGATGGAGATGGATGATGGAATACAGGGAAGTATGATATGCGGAGCGCCGATACTGATGGGCGAAAAGCATGTGGCTACATGGATTGCATGTGCGTATGATGAAAATGATGTGGAAAGTATGTCAAATGTATATAAGCTTCAATGGAAATTGTGCAGAATATTCTCAGAATATGCATATAGCTCAGAAGTTCTGTATAAGGAGGCTATGCGTTCTAAATCTATAGAGCTTATGCTTGAAACGAAGGTGCAGCGTCAGAAAATTCTTACAGAGGCTATTAATGCGATGGATGATGACAGCAATGCAACAATTAATGCTGTTATGTCTAAGACGGGCGCCTATCTGGATATAGATGTTATGGTTATTTATTCCAGAAATGATGATAACGTACTGGAATGCAGCTATTTATGGACAAAGGGACAGAATATGTCTGCTGAGGAATATGTAAATGGCTGGCAGAAGGGGAATCAGGTCATCGGATATGAGAGAATTCCTGATATCGGATATATTTTAGTTGATGAAAATCATAAAAATAAAAAATTTAAAGCGGACATGGAACGCATTGACGTTGCCAGCTTTGTTGCACTGCCGATAGAGATTAACAATCTTGAAAGCGGCGTAATCGTTATGGCAAATATTGACGAAGGAAAATTGTGGTCTGACGACGATTTGGAATTTGCAATTGATATCAAAAATGTTATTCAGGGAAGACTTACACGGATTGAAGGTGATGGCAATATCAGTAATATAAATAAACTCCTTGTTGATACATACAATTATCTTCAAGTGGGAATATTTATAAGAGATGTTGAAACAGGTGAGGTTCTGTTTTCAAATGAGCCGCTTGATGAGATGCTTGGCTTTAAATTCTGTGGCAAAGACAGTAAAATTCTTATAAAAGACCTTCATGATAAATTTAAGGGCATAGGAATCGTACAGAAACCATTCCTTACTGAAAGAAAAGAGATAAGCTGGAGAAGCTATATCAAACAGTTGGACAAGATAATGGATTTGTCAGAGATTAGTATGAAATGGCTTGACGGAAGGAACGCTTCTTTAGTAATATTAAGAGACGTACATGATTAGAAAGGGGACTAATAATGGCAAGTGCAGATATAGGTATCGATTTGGGTACAGCCAGTATATTGGTATATGTTAAAGGAAAAGGTGTTGTTCTGAAAGAACCATCTGTTGTTGCTTACGACAGGGATACGAATAAGATAGTAGCAATCGGTGAAGAGGCCAGGCTTATGCTTGGAAGGACACCGGGAAATATCGTAGCAGTAAGGCCGTTAAGGCAAGGCGTAATCTCTGATTATACAGTTACAGAGAAGATGCTGAAATATTTTATTCAAAAGGCAGTAGGCAGAAGCTACTTTGGCAGGAGACCTCGTATCAGCGTATGTGTACCGTCGCAGGTAACAGAGGTTGAGAAAAAGGCGGTAGAAGATGCCACTTATGCGGCAGGCGCAAGAGAAGTGTCGATTATAGAAGAACCTGTTGCAGCGGCTATCGGCGCCGGCATAGATATATACAGACCGTGCGGAAATATGATTGTGGATATCGGCGGCGGTACTGCTGATATAGCGGTTATTTCTTTGGGTGGTCCTGTTGTCAGTGCATCCATTAAAGTTGCAGGAGATGATTTTGATGAAGCAATCGTCAGGTTTATGCGGAAAAAGCATAATTTGCTGATTGGAGAGAGAACTGCAGAGGAAATTAAGATTAAGATAGGAACCTGTTATAGAAGACCGGAGAATATAACGCTTGATATCAGGGGAAGAAATCTTGTTACAGGTCTTCCAAAGACCGTTACCGTTACATCAGATGAAACAGAAGAAGCCCTTCGTGAGCCGGCTTCACAGATATGTGAATCAGTTCATTCCGTACTTGAGCGGACACCGCCGGAGCTTGCGGCTGATATTGCTGACAGAGGAATTGTTCTTACCGGAGGCGGCGCACTTCTTCATGGGTTGGAAGAGCTGCTTGAGGAGAAGACAGGCATAACAACGATGACAGCCGAAGACCCGCTGAGAGCAGTGGCAATCGGTACAGGAAAGTATATTGAGCTTCTTAGCTCAAAAAATGACTAAGGAGACAACAAGTGGTTAGGGAAGGCTACGTTGAAAAGGTTATATTTAAAAATGATGAGAATGGTTACGCCGTTTTTACTGTATCAGGTGAAGACGGCGAAGACATTTTCGTAGGCAATCTTCATGGTGTCAATGAAGGAATATACATATCGGCAGAGGGGGAGTATGTCACACATCCCCAATATGATTTACAATTCAAATTCACTTCTTGTGAAATCAAGCTTCCTGAGGATATCATCAGCGTGGAGCGATATTTAGGTTCAGGTGTTATAAAAGGTGTGGGAGAGGCACTGGCAAAACGTATCGTAAAGCGCTTCAAAATGGATTCCCTTAGAATAATTGAAGAAGAACCGGAACGACTTGCAGAAATCAAAGGCATATCCGAAAGAAAAGCAAGGGAGATAGCTGTATCTTATCATGAAAAAAAAGATATGCAGGACGCTATCATATTCCTGACCGGATATGGGGTATCAGTAAATCTGGCGGTTAAGATTTATAATGAATATGGCGATGATATGTATGAGGTTGTGCGTACAAATCCATATAAAGTAGCAGAGGATATCTCGGGTGTCGGGTTTAAGATGGCAGACGATATGGCAGGAAAAATGGGGATTAGTCCTGATTCTGATTTTCGTGTCAGAGCAGCCGTCTTGTATACACTCTTAAATGCGTCAAGGCTTGGACATATGTATCTGCCTAAAGAGATGCTTATTCATAAAACCTGTTCGCTCTTGACAAATGATAATATGGAATATGATGAAGAACTTATTTCATCGGTCAGTAATCAATTAGTTGAATTAGCTATGGCAGGAAAGGTGATGATGAAGGAGATACCTGCTATGGAGAATGTTATCAGGCAGGAGATGCAGGAAGTGCCGGATTATGGAAATGAGCATGTGACAGCGGTGTATTCTTCAATCAATTATTATATCGAGTTAAACTCAGCAAGAATCCTGAATGATTTGGATGCAAATTGTATACGACTCAATATCAGTACCGATAAATTAATGGATTCCATAGAAGAAAAGGAAGGAATAGCGCTTGACGAAAGACAGCGAAAAGCGATTCGGAAAGCAGTTGACAGTGGCGTTGCCGTTATAACAGGCGGGCCCGGAACAGGTAAGACGACAACGATTAATGCACTGATAAAAATATTTGAAAGTGCGAAGCTTACGATTATGCTTGGTGCACCGACCGGGAGGGCGGCAAAGCGGATTACAGAGGCGACAGGCTATACAGCGCAGACAATACACCGGATGCTGGAACTTACAGGTGGAGCGCCGGGCGAAGAAGATGGCAACTATCGATTTGCCAGAAATGCGGGCAATCCGTTAGAAACAGATGTTATTATTATTGATGAGATGTCAATGGTGGATAGTTCTGTATTCTATAGTCTGCTTCAGGCGATTATGCCCGGAACACGTCTTGTCTTAGTTGGGGATGCCAATCAGCTTCCTTCTGTCGGAGCGGGAAATGTGCTGAAGGATATTATCGCTTCAAATGTATTTTCCGTAACAACACTTGACCGGATATTCAGGCAGGGAGCGGGAAGTGATATTATTACAAATGCACACAAGATAAATGCAGGAATGCATCTTGAGATAAAAAATAAGAGCAGGGATTTCTTTTATATACCGAGAAATAATTCCGCCGATATTATTGCAGAACTGAAACAGCTCATTCTCTGCAATCTGCCCGGGTACTTTCATGTAGAGCCGATAAACATACAGATTTTGACGCCGATGCGCAAGTATGAACTTGGGGTAGACAATTTGAATCATCGTCTTCAGGAGATATTGAATCCGAAGAGGAGCAATCTGGCTGAGAAGGAAAGAGGCGATATCATTTTCCGGGAGGGCGACAAGGTCATGCAGATTAAGAATAACTACAAGCTCGAATGGAAGATTATGGAGGGAAATTCCGGGTATGTGAAGGAAGAAGGAATTGGTGTATTCAACGGAGACGTTGGCTTTATAAAGGAAATAGATGATTATGAGCAGCGGGTAATTGTAGAGTTTGATGATGGCAGAAGAGTGGAATATATGTATAGCCAGCTTGATGAACTCGAACATGCATTTGCAATAACAATTCACAAATCGCAGGGCAGCGAATATCCTGTTGTGATTATTCCGTTGTTGTCAGGGCCGCCGAAACTTTTGAACAGAAACCTGCTGTACACAGCAGTAACAAGGGCGAAGCAGGGTGTCGTAATTGTAGGAAATATTGGGATGGTCGAAATGATGATTGATAATACATCTGAACAGAAACGATATACATCTTTCAAAGAACGTCTTATAGAGATTCGTGAGGCTGAGATATAATGATAAAAGATATGTTTTTAAATTTGATTTATCCGAGAAGGTGTCCTGTGTGTGACAATGTCATGGCGCAGGGCGCCGGTTTCACATGTGAAACACACGATAAACTTCCGTATGCAGGATATCCGGCCTGTTTGAAATGTGGAAAAGAGATTGCAGATAGCAGTCAGGAATATTGCTATGACTGCAAAACACATGCAAGGCATTTCACCAGAGGTTTTCCTGTTTTCAATTATACAGAACCCATAAAATCAAGCGTACTCTCCATAAAATATAAAGATAGACGGGAATATTGTGATTTCTATGCAGAGGAAATGAAAAAGAAGCTGCTGCCATATCTGGAGTTTATCAGACTCGATGCAATTATTCCCGTACCGATGCATAAAAAGAAAAAGAAAGAGCGCGGATTTAATCAGACGGAGATTTTGTCAGTGAAGCTTGGTCAGAAGTTAAGGCTGCCTGTCTATACGGATATCTTGCTGCGTGATAGAATGACGACACCGCAGAAGTCCCTTAATCATATAGAGAGAGCAAATAATATAAAAAATGCCATAAGGCTTCAGCGTGTTCCTTATGGCATTGAACATATATTGCTCGTGGATGATATCTATACGACAGGCATTACGATAGACACTTGTTCCAGCCTCCTTATTTCTGCCGGAGTAAAAAATGTGTATTTTACGACGATATGTATCGGAAACGGATTTTAGTCCTGCTTCAGGTCGCTTGCGATAAGGGTTTCCAGTGCTGTTACATCAATCTCAGGCATTGAAACGATACGCGTCGCCTGTCTGGATATGGCTTGTTCCATAAAATTACGGACTTCTCTTGCGTTTGCAAAGGTTTCATCATGATGGGCGGCCCTGTCATGCCAATAGGAAATAGCATATTCTTTCGCTTCATCATTCAATTTGTAGTCTTGTTTTGCACACATACTTTCAAATATGGACATCAGTTCATCGCCATTATAATCATCAAAATAAATAAATTTATTAAATCTGGAACGAAGTCCCGGATTTGAACTTAAAAATTCCTCCATTAAATCAGGATAGCCGGCAACAATAACAATGAAGTCATCCCGATGGTCTTCCATAGCCTTCAGGAGCGTGTCAACTGCTTCCTGACCGAAATCATTATCACCCTTTCCTGATGTAAGGGTGTAGGCTTCGTCAATAAAAAGGATGCCGCCAAGTGCAGAGTCGATAACCTCCTGTGTCTTAACTGCTGTCTGACCGATATAGCCTACGACAAGACCGCCTCTGTCTACTTCTATTAGCTGACCGCCTGATAATATCCCAAGCCCTTTGTAGATATCCGCTAGAAGTCTGGCTACAGTTGTTTTACCTGTGCCGGGATTTCCTGAAAATACAAGGTGAAGTGAAACGGAAGGCTGTTTCATTCCGTTTTTCTCACGAAGCTTCTTGATTTTTAAAAGGTTTACAAGGTTTGTAATGTCTTTTTTTACATTATCAAGTCCTGTCATGGAATGAAGCTCTTCCAGTAAGCTGTCAACATCTTTTGGAGGTGCTGATACAGACTGTTTTTTTTGTTGTGCCATATTTGTTTCCGGCGCATTGTTTTGATTTGCCTGATGAAAAGTAATATTGTTTACAGCGTTCGTATCTTTTGGCAGGGCATTGTATTTGTCAAGCAATGGGCTTGGGTCATTTGCATAAAGGCTAAAGGATTTCAGATACTTGTCGAGCATCATGCAGTATCCTGTCAGCCTGCTTATCTCAAGTTCACTGGAATGATTATTGCAGGCGATAAATTCCTGACCAATCAGTTTAAAGGTTCTTATATAATCTCTGGAACGATGGATAGAATTTGGATTTGCCTTAAGCCTTGCAAGGTCTGACTGAACAAAATAAGTCAGTGAACGCGGTGGGATGGATGCATAATTGTTGCCTTCGGTACGTTCATATTTAAAACTTCTAAGTTTATCTGTCGTAAACTGATGGTTCAGATACGTTCTGATAAATTGTATTTCAAGCGCCAGTTCAGTGTTTTCATTGCCGGATAAATAAGCAAGAAACTGCAGCAAATCGAAACGGAGCATTTCTCTTGTTTTCATCCCGGTACTTTGGCGTGCACCGTATCCGTCATTGTCTAACGAATCGGCATATGTATAGCAATTATCAAGTTCTGCTTTAAGTGAATAATTCATGATAATCTCCCTAAAAGTAATATACTATGTCTGATAATGTATCGTTCTCGACATACTTCTGTAATATCATATTGTTAGCATAATCGTCAACACTTTTTCGGCTGCCGGATGGGTTTCCGCAACTTATGAATTGTTTAGGTTGGCGAAATCCTAACTTTGTGGTAAAATATGAGTTGGTTTACTTGGAGGAGAGAATATGAAATTCAGACCATGTATTGATATACATAACGGACAGGTGAAACAAATCGTTGGCGGCAGCCTTAAAGATGCCGGAAGTCAAGCGAAGGAAAACTATGTTTCAACAGAGGATGGCGCTTTTTTTGCAGAGCTTTATAAGAAAAGCGGACTATATGGAGGCCACATCATTATACTGAACCCGGTGGGAAGCGCATATTATGAGAAAGACATCGAGCAGGCGAAACTGGCGCTTGATGCATATAAAGGAGGACTTCAGATTGGTGGCGGTATAACTGCTGATAATGCAGAACGGTTTATTAATATGGGGGCTTCGCATGTAATTGCTACATCATATGTGTTTAAAGATGGTGAGATTAACCGGGACAACCTCAGGTCTTTGGTAAGTGCTGTTGGCAGAGAGCATCTTGTGCTGGATTTAAGCTGCAGATGGAAAAACGATGGTTACTATATCGTGACAGACAGATGGCAGAAATATACAAATGTTAAAGTGAACAATGAAACACTTGCCATGCTTGCAGAAAGCTGTGATGAATATTTGATACATGCAGTTGATGTAGAGGGGAAAGCATCCGGTATTGAAAAAAAAGTTGTAGATATTCTTGGAAACTGGGGAAAACTTCCTATGACATACGCAGGAGGAGTTTCTTCGTTTGAAGATTTGGACATTTTAAAAAAGCTTGGAAAAAACAAAATAGATGTAACAATAGGTAGCGCACTGGATATATTCGGAGGAAATCTGAAATATCAGGATGTTATAAATTATATGGAGGAGAGTTATGAGTAAACTTAAAAAATTTGTAGCAGCAGTATTGGCAGTATCTATGACGATGACGATGTTTTGTGGATGCGGCAAAGAAAATGCAGATGATAAATCAACAGAGAATACAGTTGCTACAGCTACAGATGCTACAAAAGAAACGACAACTGAGGAGCTTGTGACGACAGAGGAGGCAACAGAAGAACCGTTAGGTGTAAAGGATGGCGATAAAGTCATCAATCTTACATTTGATAAGGATGAGGAAGGATTTCTTACATATGTAAATGGAGGAAATGTATCTGTATCTTCAGAAAAGGGAGAGCTGTGTGCAGCTATTTCCGATATTGGCAGGCTGGATTATGCAAATCAGATTTACTATGATGGGTTCAGACTTTATAAAGGCTGTGTTTATGAAGTTTCGTTTGATGTGCATAGTGATATCAAGAGGAAAATTCAGTGGCGTTTTCAGTTAAACGGCGGAGATTATCATGCCTATCAGATGGATGATATAGAGATAGGACCGGATAAGCAGCATATCAAAGCAGAATTTACGATGAAAGAGGATTCTGACCCGGCACCAAGACTTTGCTTTAACATGGGTTTGTTTGACGGAATGAAGGCGAATACAGGTGAGCATAAGGTGTATATCGATAATCTTGTCCTTGTAGCTAAAGATGCGTCAAAGGCTGAGAAGATAGAACCTTTACCGGAGCCTGTTGTTGTTAAGGCAAACCAGCTTGGCTATAAACCGGCAGATTATAAAAAGGCAACAGTAACGAATGAAAATGCAGCAGAATTTTCTGTTATAGATGTTGCAACAGGCGACAGCGTATATACCGGAAAGCTTTCAGACAGGAAATATGATGATGCGTCTGATTTGGGATATAAAATTGCTGATTTCAGCGAAATTGTAAAAGAAGGTAAATATAAGATTGTCACTGATACAGGTGATGCGTCATACGAATTTGAAATCAATGATGCGGTATATGATAACTTGTATAAAGATACAGTCCTTATGCTTTATAAGCAGAGATGCGGATGTTCAACAAAGAAGTCAATAGCAGGAGATTTTGCACATGGCGTATGTCATAATGAAGAGGCTGTTGTATGGGGAACCGAGAAAAGCATTGATGTGTCTGGCGGATGGCATGATGCCGGAGATTATGGCAGATATGTCGTTTCGGGTGCGAAAACCGTAGCTGATTTGTTCCTTGCAGTAGAAGACTCAGAGGCAGCAAAATCAGATGATTTAGGTATTCCTGAAAGTAAGAATAAAGTCCCGGATATCCTTGATGAAGCAAGATATGAGCTTGAATGGATGCTCAAGATGCAGGATGAGGAAAGCGGCGGTGTTTACCACAAGGTAACATGTGCGGTATTTCCGGGAGAAGTAAAGCCGGAGGAAGAGAAAGAAGCGCTTGTGATTGCGCCTGTCTCAAATACGGCAACAGCCGATTTTGCCGCAGTTATGGCAAAGGCGGCGCTGATGTACAATGAATATGATAAAGATTTTGCTTCCGAATGTCTGCTGGCAGCAAAAAATGCATGGGAATATCTGAAAAAACATAGAGATGATAACGGTTTTAGAAATCCTGACGGAATAGAAACCGGCGAATATGCAGATGGAAATGACAAGGATGAATATTTCTGGGCGGCTGTTGAGCTTTATATTGCTACAAATGAAGCCCGATATAAGAAATATATTGACAATGCCATGAGAAATGCCGGCAAGATGAATTTCGGACTTGGCTGGAGTGATGTAGGATACTATGGTATATATGATTATTGTATGTATGTAGATGACAATCAGGATATGGAAAAGCTTCTTATAGAAGAAGCGGACAATCTGAAAGAAGCAATTGCAAAAGACGGATGCGGAGCATCTCTTGGGAAGCAGTATCCGTGGGGAAGCAATATGTCTATAGCCAATAATGGTATGCTGCTTGTGATGGCATATCACGTTACAGAGGATATATCCTATGTTGAATATGCAAAGTATCAGTTAGATTATCTGCTTGGAAGAAATGCGGTCGGTTATTGTTATGTAACAGGATATGGAAGCCAGTCGCCTGTTCATGTGCATCACAGACCTTCACAGGTAAAGGATGCGGCCATGCCGGGAATGTTGGTAGGCGGTGCAGACGGCAATCTGGAAGACTCTTATGCAAAAGCAGTTCTTTCCGATAAAGCGCCGGAGCTTTGCTATGTGGACAATGAACAGAGCTTTTCGTGTAATGAGGTTACAATTTACTGGAATTCACCGCTTATATATTTACTGGCAACTTTAAAATAAAGATAGGTTTTTATAATGGACAAGATGAAACAATTATTGCAGAAAGAAATAATAAGATATACCGTAGCTGGTGCATGCACCACTGCGGTAAATTTTATATCATTTTTTATACTTAGACTGATTACAGATTTACCAAGAAGTGTTGTAAGTGTCATATCGATATCACTGGCGATTATATTTGCTTTTTTTGCAAATAAATTTTTGGTATTTATCAGTGAAAAAAAGAGTATATGGATTTTGGTAAGAGAGTTTTGTTCCTTTGTAGGAATGAGACTGTTTGCGATGTTTGTAGAGGTGATTGGAACAAATCTTCTGTGCGACTCCTTTAAATATAATGAGTTGGTTTCTAAAATACTGATACAGATTGTTGTTTTGGTACTGAATTATATATTCAGCAAATGTTTTGTATTTAAGGAAAATAAGGTTTCCATAAAAGAATTGGTAAAAGAAAACTATGTAATCATACTGTCATTTCTTATACCGCTTGTGTTCCTGCTTGGAGTATGGATAGCGGAAGGCATAGGCCCGTTTGGCGGTCATAGTCTGACGATGGTGGACAGTCTTCATCAATATTTACCGTTTTTTTCAGATTATTATGATAAGCTTGTGAATGAGGGAAGTCTGTTCTATACATGGAATATAGGACTTGGCAGTAATCTGCTTGCGATTATTGCTTATTATGTTGCGTGTCCGCTTAATTTCTTCGTAATCTTATTTGACAGGTCGCATATCTATATTGCCATGTGCCTTCTGATTGGGATTAAAATTGCCTTATCAGGGTTTACATTTGCAAGTTATGCAGCGTATAAGTGCAAGAATAAACATAATGTATATATCATTATATTTGCATCGGCTTATGCACTCTGCAATTATGTAATCGGTTATTCATGGAATGTTATGTGGATGGACTGTTTCATGATATTACCGCTTATTATGAAGGGATATGATAAGCTGATTGAAGAGGAAGATGCAAAGCTTTATATTTTTTCATTGTTCTATGGATTGATGTGTAACTATTATATCTGCTTTATGATATGTATCTTTCTTGTATTGCAGTTTTTCCTTACAAATCATCATAAGGTCAAAAAGTTCTTTACAGATGGACTGCGGTTTGCAGGAAGTTCAATTCTTGCAGCGGCAATGTCGGCATTTATTTTGATACCTGCCTATCTGGGACTGAATACTACGGCGTCAGCGAAAAGGGTATTCCCGGAAGCGGAATGGTATGGAAGCATATGGGATATGATTAAGCAGATGTTTTATCTGACGAAACCGATTAAAAGCCAGCAGTTTGATGGCGGCGTCAATCTGTATTGCGGCAGTATCTGTATGATTCTTTTGTTTGTATATTTGCTTCATACAAAGATAAAGCTGATGGACAAGATAAGAAATGTGCTGCTTCTTGTGTTTTTAATGGCAAGCTTTAATAATGAATTGCTGAATTATATATGGCATGGTTTCCATAATCAGTATGGAATCCCAAATCGATTTTCATTCCTGTTTATATTTGTTTTGCTGGCGCTTAGTTTTGAAGCCCTTAGTAAGCTTGACAAGATGGAATTGCCTGGAATTTTATTCTCTGTTGCTATGGGATTTCTGTTTATTATAGTATGCAACAAACATTTCAGACTGGAAAATCATGCGATGCTGTATACTGAGATATTCCTTGCTGTTTATGCGGCCGCCTTTATAGCGATAAAACTCACAAAGGGAGTCGGAAAGAAGGTTGTTGCGATAATCCTTGTATGTGTCTGCCTGACGGAGACGATTATAAATGGAGCAAAGGGCTATGACAGCAATGGATATGTGAATATCGAGCAGTATTTTGGAGATGAAAAATCATTAGAAGCGGCTATAGAGTCGCTTGATTGCCGGGATAAAGAATATCGGATGGAATTTGTAAATACCACCGTAGTTGATGAGCCTGTTTATTATAACATCAAAAGTGTGGGGTTATTTGGTTCTACCGTTTCAAACGATTTGGTAAGTGCGATGCATGGGCTTGGCTTTTATACAGGGGCGAATGAATTTCTGTTTGATGGGGCCAATCCGGTGTCTATGTCGGTGCTTGGCGTAAGGTATCTGTTCAGACGTGATGCAGAATATAATCCTTATGATTTGGAACTGATTGGTACGGTTTCAGGGATTGATATATATCAGAATAAATATGCGCTGAGTACAGGCTTTATGGTAAAAGATACGCTTCTCGACTGGGATGAATCCTATGGCAATATGTTTGACAGCGTAAATGCATTTACGGAAAAAGCATCCGGTATCGCAGGCGTGTTCAGTCAGCTCTATCCCGATGTTGCAGCAGCCGCAAATGGCTATGAAGTGACGCATGACAGCAATTTAAGTGAAAGATATTCCTATTCCAGAACGAAGGATGATGCAGGCAGTCCGAAGTTAAGCTTTGAAATAACGGAAGAGAAAGATGATATCTATATCATTGCAAACAGCAATGGAATTAATAAAATAAGAATATACATCAATGATGTGGAAGAAAATTATGAAAGACTTCAAAATCAGACTTATCATGTAGGTCACGTTGTGAAAGGCGATAAGATTACTGTTGAGTATTGTTTCAGGGATAAGCCGCCTAAAAGTGGTACATTAAAGCTGAATGTAGCATCCTTTAACCAGGCCGCATTTGAGAAGGCATATGAAATACTGTCAGCAAATCAGATGAGCATAAAAACTTTTGAAGACGGCTATGTAAAGGGAAAGATTAATATTGAAGAAGATGGTATGATGTTTACTTCCATACCATATGATGCAGGCTGGACTGTATTTGTTGATGGCGAAGAAACAGATATTAGGACGGTTGCAGGTGCATTTATTGTAGTTCCGCTTAAGGCTGGCAGTCATACAATAGTGTTTGATTATTACCCGCCGGGGCTTAAGGTTGGATTTCTCATAACCATAATCGGATGGCTTATCATGGCAATTCTTATGACATTAAGCGGGAAACGGAAAAGAAGCAATTTGGCTGACGAAGCGGTTGAAGAAGTACAAAATGATGTAACAGATGATGAAAAATAATTTATTTATAGTCTAATCTGTACAAACTATTGAGAAAAATTTGGTAAAAATTGGTATAAAATACGATTGCATCGTTGACCTTAATAAACATTTATAATATAATGTTAATAGTTGGTTTTTTAATGTATATATAAATTATGAAAAGGAAATGGAAGGTGCATCAATGGAGAAAAAAAAGAGTAGTGCTTCTAAACCATTGGCTATTGTGGCTGCAATTTTAGCACTTGCAGCAGGTATTTTAGGTATGCTTACGATAACGGTTGGAGCTTTGGTGTGTGGGATTGCTGCGGCGATAGTTGTATGTGTAGCAGCATTTTCATCTGGCGGTGATTCAGGAAATAATTCTAAGGGAAGTCTGAACGACAAATACAAAAAGCTGTTTATGAATTTGCCTATTGGATTTGCGCAGGCGAAAATCGTTGATGACCTTGTCAGTGGAGCGGGATATCAGATTGTTGATGCAAATGATTTATTTGGTGAATATTTTAAACTGGATTCAAGTGACTATAGTAATAAGGTTCTTGCGGACAGCAAGATAGAGGTTTTGCAGGATATCAATGCCTGGTTTACTGCATACAGTAATTCAGGTACAAAAGAGGGTGATTTAATGGATGTTGAGATTACCATGGAATCACTTCAAAAGGTATTTAATACGGTTATGTATATGTCAGACTCTGATTATATCAATATGGTAGTTATCGATGTAACAGAGCAGAAAGAAACAGAGAATAAGTTAAGCAAAGCCATCGTGGATGCAAATGCAGCATATAAAACACAGGCAGAATTTCTTGCAAACATGAGTCATGAAATCAGAACGCCGATTAATGGAATCCTTGGTATGCTTCAGCTTACGCTTATGGCAGAGGATTTGCAGGCTGATTACAGAGATAACTTAGTTACTGCCAAGAACTGTGCAGATACACTTTTAAGACTGATTAATGATATTCTTGATATCAGTAAGCTGGAAGCAGGAAAGTATCGAATAAAAGAAGAAACCTTTGATATAAAAGAAGCAATAGAAGATACGGTTGCAGCACAGGTTCCTATTGCAACCAATAAAGGCTTGCAGCTTGATTGTTCATTTGGAAATAATATGCCGCAGCTTGTTAAGGGTGACGGACAAAGGGTTCAGCAGGTACTGAACTGTCTCTTATCCAATGCAATTAAGTTTACAACAGAGGGAAGCGTAAGAGTAAAGATTGCTTCTATGTCACCGGATAAAGGAGAATCGGATAAGGTAAAGATAAGAATTGCAGTTGCAGATACCGGTATCGGTATATCGGAAGCCAATATGCGTAAGCTTTTTGTAAGATTTAGTCAGGTAGACTCGTCTGATACAAGAAAGTATGGCGGTTCAGGTCTTGGTCTTGTGATTACAAAGCAGATTGTAGAGCTGATGGGCGGAAGTATTCAGGTTCAGAGTAAGGAAGATATCGGTTCGACCTTTATTGTTGAAATACCGATGAAGATTGTAAAAGCGGCTGATTCAGCAGACGACCTTGTTCCTGAAAGAGAAGACCCGGCAGTATTTTCTGTCAATGCACACAGCAAAGCGAGAATCCTTGTGGCAGAGGATGAACCTGTAAACCAGCAGGTTATCGGAAAGCTTCTTGGAATGGCAGGATTTTCATATGATATAGCAGAAAATGGGGAAAAGGCTGTTGAATTGTTTAAACAGAAGATATATGATGCAGCGCTTTTTGATGTCCAGATGCCTGTTATGGATGGTATTGCTGCTACGCAGGAAATTCGGGAGATTGAGAAGAAGGAAAAGAGAAAGCGACTTCCGATTATTGCAGTAACAGCCAGAGCCATGTTTGGTGATAAGGAGAGGATTCTCGAAAACAAGTTGGATGACTATATTGCAAAACCATATAATTTGAACGATGTAGTCGATACGCTTAATAAGTACATAGAAGATTAAGATACGATATCATGAGCAAGCGGAGCAGGAGAACTGCTCCGCTTTTTTGTGCTATTTCAATGATAGACAAAGAATAATTTAGATAGTATAATTATATTATCAATGGGCCGTTTAACCATTTTGATGACCAGATGGGTGAAGGTATCATTAGAAAATTATGAATAAGCAGAGAGGGATAGAATATGGGTAATTTTTTTCAAAACGCATTTGAGAAGACAAAAAATTTTGCAAATCAGGCTGTAGACGGAACAAAAAATGCAGCGCAAAAGTCAAAACTCAGGTCACGCATCAATCAGGAAAATAGTAATATCGAAAGACAGTTTACCGAGATTGGAAGGTATTATTATAATATTAATAAAGAGCAGCCGGCTTCTGAGGTTGCACAGTTCTTCGATAACATCAATATATCGTTGAAGAATATTGCATCATTTAATCAGGAAATACAGAATATAGAAGCGCAGGAGGCATTGGCAAAGCAGCAAAATGCAAATCCGGGTTATACAGGATATCCGCAACAGAGTATGCCGCCACAGGGAATGCCACAACAGGGAATGCCGCAGCAAGGTATGGCACCGATACAGCCGAATATGCCGCAGCAGGGTATGGCACCGGTACAGCCGAATATGCCGCAGCAGGGTATGGCGCCGGTACAGCCGAATATGCCGCAGCAGGGTATGACACCGGTACAGCCGAATATGCCGTCACAGGGTATGGCGCCGATACAGCCGAATATGCCGTCACAGGGTATGGCGCCGATACAGCCGAATATGCCGCAGCAGGGTATAGCGCCGATACAGCCGAATATACCGCAGCAGCCGACAGAGCCTTCGCCTGCTATGGAGGGGGAAACACCTGCGGAGTAAATATAAAAAATAAGACATTATACAAAATGTATAATTTTTATAGTTGAGAAAAGGACAGCCTGAGGAGGTTGTCCTTTTTATATATTGAATTTGCAGGAAAAAGGTGAGGGGCTGTTTGACAGCGCAGAATAAGTGAAAAATACAATCCGTATAATATGTGCTGATGACTGAAAAGGGTCTGAAAAAAGGGCTTTACAAGCCTTTCAGAAGGTGATAACGTATGGTTACAGCAAACAAATGAAGGAGGGCAGAACACATAATTTTTAATTTCATATTAATTACATATATTGGGATTGCAGTTTTATATGATTTTAAAACATGGCGTATACCCAATATGTATGTGGCAGTTGGTATGATTACAGGATTTGTAATTTCTGTTATGAAAAGGGGCATATATGCAGGCAGCCGACACAGTGCTGTGGGAATTATAATTCCTGTTGGAATATTATTCATACTATTTATTGCAAAGGCCATCGGAGGTGGTGATATAAAGCTGCTTTCGGCAGCAGGCTCATTTATTGGGACTGATGTTGGCTTCATTATCATATATTCCTTTGTCGCGGGAGGAATATTATCTTTTATTTATCTTATAAGATTATTGATGAAATCAGTTACGAGTCGTAATAAAAACTCAAATCAAAACAATGGAGAAGCTTTGGATATACATTGCATATGCAAAGCCAAAATTCATTTTTCACTGGCCATATTGCTGGGAACAGTGTGTTATTTATGGTTAAAAATGTAGTATGCAACAAAAGGAGGGGATAGTAATCAGACAACACAAAATCGGGATATTTGATGACGAACAGGCTTATATGTTCGGACTTATGAATTATATCAATTCAAATACAGACAGTCCCTTATATGCAATAGCATTTTCTGATGCGGCTAAGCTGGAGAAATATCTTGAAGAAAAAAGCATAGAATTGTTGATTTCGCCAACCGATTTTGATATTTCATCACTTCATGACGAACAGTTGGCTGGTGTTAAAAGGATATATCTGACAGATGAGAAATCACCGGTGGCAGCTCCTGATTCAGATGTGCGGTATATATTTAAGTATGTAAGAGCGGGGCTGATAGAGGAACAGGCAATGGATATGTTAAAAACAGTTCCTGATAAGGTCAGACATTCTATTTGTCATACCTATGCTGTGATATCACCTATAGGCAGGTGTGGAAAGACGAGACTTTCAAAAGGAATATGCTTTCTTGATGAAGTGCGTGGAGGCTTGTATATAGGAATGGAGGCATTTGGCAGTATGGAATATGATGCGCAGCATACGGATGTATTGTCAGATGTATTTTATATGGTTAAGAACAGATGTACAGAGTTTATTGAATATGTGCAGGGGCATATTGTGCAGGAAGGAAGTATTGCATATATTCCTTCTGTGTCATCCATACATGACATGTGTCAGATAAATTCAGACGACTTGTTCTGGATGATTGAGAAGCTTGTGGAATGGGGCAGATATACGACGATTGTCTGTGATATTGATGCTTCTGTACTTCAAGACTTGTCATGTCTGGAAGCATTTGATGATATTTATATGCCTGTGTTAAAGGATGAGATATCCGTTCATAAGAAAAAGATATTTTACGAGTTGCTCAGGGCGTATGAGCTTGATAAGCTTGCGGAAAGAATAAAGGAAGTTGAGCTGCCGGATGTCGATTATGCGCACAGCCTTATGATAAGGACAATAGAAAGGAGTCTGCTTACTGAAGGATGAAATAAAAAATGAAATAAAAAAGAAGGTCTTAGAAGATATCGATATGTCGGACAGTATTGAAGATAATCAGGTTGGACTTCTGATTGACAGATATATCCTGGAGTATGAAGGTAATCGAAAGCTTAGCTTAAAAAATAAATTAGAGATTAAGTCAGAACTTTTTAATTCACTTAGAAGGCTCGATATCCTGTCAGATATGTTAGAAGATGAAAGTATAACAGAAATCATGGTAAATGGATATAACAGCATATTTGTTGAGAAAAAGGGCAGGCTGATGAAACTGAAACAGACATTTGAAAGCGAAGACCGTCTGAAGTCGGTTATTCAGAATATTGTTGCAGGATGTAACAGAATCGTAAATGAATCATCGCCGATTGTTGATGCCAGACTTGCAGATGGTTCGAGAGTGAATGTTGTACTTCCGCCGATTGCATTAAATGGACCAACCATTACTATAAGAAAATTTGCGAAAGAGGCTATGACGATGAACCGGCTGATAGCGCTTGGCGCTGTTTCAGAAGAGGTGGCGGAATTTCTGAGAAAGCTGGTAATCGCCGGATATAATATATTTATTTCAGGCGGTACAGGCGCGGGAAAAACAACATTTTTAAATGCGCTTTCAGGTTATGTGCCAAAGGATGAAAGGATTATCACGATTGAAGATTCTGCGGAGTTAATGATAGAAGGGGTAGATAATCTGGTAAGGCTTGAAGCCAGAAATGCAAATGTGGAAGGTGAAAATGCGGTAACGATACGAGACTTGATAAAGTCCAGTCTCAGGATGAGACCTGATAGAATAATCGTTGGCGAAGTGAGAGATGAAGCTGCCATCGATATGCTTGCGGCTATGAATACCGGACATGACGGAAGTCTTTCTACGGGACATGCAAACTCTTCTTTTGATATGATTTCAAGACTTGAGACAATGGTGCTTATGGGCGCTGATATGCCTATCGAGGCTGTGAGAAAACAAATCGCATCAGCAGTTGATATCATCATACATCTGGGAAGACTGAGGGATAAAAGCAGAAAATTATTAGAGATTAGCGAGGTGATGGGTATGGGTAATGGTGAAGTGCAGCTAAATAAATTATACGAATATGTAGAAACTGACATGAACAATGAAAGAGTAGTTGGAAAATTTCGTAAGATGAATGATTTGCATAATATAGCAAAGCTGCAATTTTCCGGTCTGATAGAGATAGAAAGGGATACATAGCTTGAAAAGGAATTACAGTATCTATAAATTAAGCAAATTAGAGTTGGCGGCGGCCGTATCAGGCTATGCCATGATAATAGGCGCTGTCAGTATATTGTTTTATAATTCGCTTATACCATGTATTATGCTGATGCCGGCTGAGCTTTTTCTTATTAAAGAAACAGAACGGAAAAAAGGAAAGGAGTGCAGGAAAAAGCTGCAGGCAGAGTTTAAGGATATGATAGAGTCGCTGGCAGCAAATATGAGTGCGGGCTATTCGTTAGAAAAGGCTTTTGCGCCTGTATATGAAGAAATTCACAATCTTTATAGAGGGAAAAGCGATATAGAAAAGGAATTGGACTTTATAAGAAAAGGAATAGCCTTAAATACAGATATAGAAATATTATTAAAAGATTTTGGTATGCGTTCAGGTGTTGCTGATATAAAAGAATTTGCCGAAGTCGTTTCTGTTGCAAAGAAATCAGGCGGTAATCTGGTTAAAATTATAAGAAGAACGGCTGATAATATAAAAAAACGTCAGGAGGTGGAGAATGAGATTAATACGGTACTTGCTGCGAAGAAAATGGAGCAAAGGATAATGAGCTGTATGCCATGTGCAATTGTTCTCTATATGCGTATTGCGAACAGAGGATATATGAATTCTGTTTATGGAAATGCAGCGGGCATCATTGTTATGACAATTTGTTTTATTGTAATGGCGGCAGCGATTATCTGGGGAAGGCGGATTGTGGATATTGAAGTATAGAATGGTTAGAAAGAAAAAAGGTCTGATGGATTTGTTCGCTGAAGAGATATATGGGCATTTGGAAAGATTTTTCAATATAAACCGGACAAATGATTTGATTAGAAGCATAAAAACGGTTTCAAAACAGGAAGCGGAAAAGCTTTGTCACGAGTATTATATTCTTGTGATTAAGAGGCTTATGGCAGTTGTGGTTATTACATTATTGTTTGCAGGTATTGTCATAATAAAAAGTAATAAAAACAGCGATAAGGTTATCCTTGACAGAGGAAGTTATGGTGAGGACACCAAAGAATGCAGGCTTTCTGCCAATATCGATAATACAGAATACGATTTTTGTGTGGATGTGCTTCCGTTGGAATATAAATATGAGGATATGGATGCTGTTTTTGAAAAAGGCTTTGCATATATAGATAAGATATATCTCGGTAATAATTCAGAAAAAGAGAACATCGTTGACGACCTGAATCTTATAGACAGCATAGATGAATTGGGCGTGGAGGTGAGATGGACATCAGATAATGATGAGATTATGGACACGAGGGGAAAGCTGGCGGATACCGTATTGGAGTCTCCCGTAAATGTAGAACTTGAGGCAGCGCTTTGCTATAAGGATTATACGAAAAAGAAAAAGTACAATCTTATCGTAAAGGGGAAAAAACGGAATACCTATGAAATTGTAATAGAGGAAATCAAAAAATATATCACAACGTTTCAACAGGAAAATAATGATATGCAAAGACTCGAACTGCCAAAGGAGATTAATGGTTATACGATTTCCAAGCCTGAACCTTCAAGCCCGGTAATGTTGATTATAATCATAGGGGGGGTTGTATCTTTTTTGATACTATATAAAAGTAATAAAGATTTAAAAGCGGAAAACGTGTACAGGAACAGACAGTTGATAAAGAATTATCCTGAATTTGCAGATAAACTTTCACTTTATATGGGCGCGGGCTTATCTGTACGAGGTGCATTGTACAAGATATCAGAAGAGCTGGGTAAAGAAAAAAAGCAGAAAAACCGGTATGGAAATCGGTATGACAATATACTGGGAGATGAAATCAAATATACTCTAAATGAAATTTCATCAGGAATATCCGAGGAACAGGCATATTTCAATCTGGGACATCGGTTAAATCTTTCTGTTTATCTGAAATTGACATCGCTATTATCACAAAATGTAAAAAAAGGTACAAAAAATGTACTGGATATGTTAGCACAGGAAGAGGAAGCCGCCATACAGCTAAGACGCGAACTGGCGAAGAAAAGGGGAGAAGAGGCAGGAACAAAATTGCTTTTTCCCATGATAGTATTACTGGCGGTTGTTATGGTAATTGTTGTGCTGCCGGCGTTGATAAGCTTTTAACAGGCTGTTATAAAAACGGTAAATATAAAATTTGATTAGGGAGGAATCAGACATGAATAAAATAAAAGAATTTTTAAAAGATGAGTCGGGTATGGGGGTTGTAGAAATCCTGCTGATTATCGTGGTATTAATTGCAATGGTAATCATTTTTCAGGATGAGATTACAAAGCTTGTAAATTCCATATGGCGCTCAATAGGAAAGAGTGCAAAGAAAATATATTAGGAGGCTTACCGGATGGATAACAGGGGACAAATTACAGTATTCCTGTGTCTGATTTTGACAAGTATGCTTCTTATAGGTCTGACATCACTGGAGGTGATAAGGCTTAATACAGGAAGAGCAATGTTATCGCAGGCTGCTAAAGGTGCAATGGAAAATCTGAAGGCGGGGTATAACAGAGAACTGTTTGAAGCGTATCATCTCCTGATGCTTGACAAAAATTGCAATGGAAGAGGAGAAGCCGGTTTGGAAGCGCTGACAGAAGAATATCTGGAATATACGCTTGGTGAAAGTGATATTGCGGGGGTTCGTGTAACAGATGTTATATTAACCGGAAGTGCAGATATACTTCAGGATGAGTGCAAACCGCTTAAAGAACAGATAACAGAATATATGAAGTACAAATCGGAGATATCCGCGGCAAATGATTTGATTCGTTTCATTACAGATGGTGAAGAAATGGTCGATGATGTACAAAGTGCGGTAGAGGAAGGGAAGAATGAGAAAAATGAGAATGAAAGTGACTGGGCTGGCGATGACCCCAGGGAGGTACTAAAAGATAGTACAGGGACAGGTTTATTGGCGGTTGTTACACCGGATGGGACAGTTCCGTCTAAGGAAGCATTTGATATGGAGGATTTTCCGTCACAAATCAATACCGAAGAAGCAAATGAAGATATGAATATCAATTTTGAAGATATTGATATATTAGAAGCACAGCTTGGAATTTCAAATAGTGACTGTATCGCTTCATTTCAGGAAAATTATTACGGAATGGCTTATGCACTTGAATGTTTTGACTATTATACATGTGACAAAATATATGATAATCCCATGAAATGTGAGGTGGAATATATGATATGCGGGAAAGATAATGATTATGATAATCTTTCATCTGTTGTTAATAAAATCGTTTTGCATCGGATGCCGTTTAATTTTATGTATCTTATCAGTGATAAAGAAAAGATAGCAGAGATAGAAGCAATCGCCATCACACTGGCACTGCTGCCGGGAATCACTTATGCGGCTGTAAAATATCTGCTGATAGGCTGTTGGTCATATGCGGAAACCTTAGTTGAAATAAAATCATTGCTTGCAGGCAATAAGATACCATATATAAAGACAAAAGATACATGGCTTACGGATATCAATAAATTGGGAAATCTCGCCAATATAAAAAATCTTGATTATGAAGGCCCTGCAGGAATCGATTATAAAGGATTTTTAATGATTTTGATGGCGGAGCATACGAGTAAATTATATTACAGAATCGCCGATATCATACAGCTTAATATGAGACAGTTCAATGATTCCTTTAGAATGAAAGATATGATTTATGCTTGTACATTTGATATCAGTGGGGAATGTGACGGAAAATACGCAGATTTTATTAAATCCCGGAAAAATGTCATATGGGCAGATGAAAACGGATACAGCTATCATTTATCAATGGAAGCAGGTTATTAAAAGAAGGGGGGGTTATGTATGTTCTCTTATTGTATCAGCAAGATGAAAAAAAATAAAATATTATTGGATTTGAAGCCTCTCCAAGCACATACCCATTTAAAAAGATATCAGAATGTCTGTCTGTGCAGTAAGAGAATATACATAACTTCCTTTCTGAAAAGAAATGAGGGAAGCGCTGTGCTGGAAGCTGCTTTGATATTACCCTTATTCATATTTGCGATGCTGTTCATATACAGTATCGGATGTGTTATCTGTACCAAAACGGTCGTTTATGAGGCAATGCAGGAAACCGTTCAGTATATGGCTGAATATGCATATCTGTATGAAACGGTGGAAGATTGTTCAATCGGAGCGTGTGCAGCGAATACGGTGACTGCCTATAGGAAACTGAACGAATATATAGACGATAAGGAATTTGTTGATAAATATGTATCGGGAAGTACAGGTGGAATTATGGTATCAAGGGCAGAAGTAGATGGTGACGGCTATATCTGCATGGATATTGCGTATCAGATATCAATTGATATACCGATACTTGGCAGTTGGAATAAAGGAATAACAGAGCGCATAAGGCAAAAGGCATATTTGGGAAGCAGTATGCTGTCTGAAAAAAATCAGGAGATGTATGTATATGTTGCGGAAAATCAATCGGTATATCATACAACAAGAAACTGTTATCATATAAAACTTTCTGTTATACAGATATCGGAACAGGAACTTGCTCATGCGTATTCCGCACTTGCTCCCTGTGACTTCTGCGTAAAAGACGGAAATGTTCCGAGTGCAATATATGTAACCAGTGAAGGAAATAAATATCATTATTCTAAAGCGTGCAGAGGATTGAAACGAACGGTATATAGGGTAAAGAAAAGTGAATGTCAGGGATTACCGGCATGTAGTAATTGTGGAAATTAATTGTGGAGATATCAATATGATAAAGAAACGAAATAGATTGGATAATATAAAACGAGATACAAAACGAAAATCTGTTATGAGCAGATTGTCAGAAGAAAACGGGAGTGCCGTTATTGAATTGTGCTTTATTGCGCCGATATTAATAGGAAGTATATTATTTGCCGTCAGTATTTTCTTAATTATAATGAACAAAAGTATTGCGATGGGTACGCTTTATGAAATGCTGTATGGGAAGGAAATGTATATCATAAATTATGGTGAGAATTATGAAGAGGCGGTGAAGCAAAACATCGAAATATCGATGGAGAAACAGATGATGCTGGCTGAAAATATAAATGCAAAGATTTGGGAAAATGAAAAGGCGGGAGCAGTTGTTCATAATCTTGAGTCTTTTGATAAGGGTGAATATAAACTATCCGTAAATTATGAGAATGTATGTAAAGGGATTATTATGATTGCAAATAGTACCTTGAAAGATGAATACGAGGCGGCAGAGGAGATAAGGGATACAAGCAATAATCTGAGGAGGTGGCAGATATATGGAAGTGACTTGTCAAACTGATGGATGTCATTCATATATGATAATCCGTAATGCAGAGATTGATACAGACGCTTATGAAGTGAATATGATACATCATAATAGTATAGACGGTCTGTTATCGTTCGAGTTTAGAAATATTAATGAAAATAACATGATTTATTACAGAATAAACGGATGTGTTCAGATAAAACAGCTTATTATAAATGGTGAGTTGGAAATCAGGTATATCAAATTGCTGATGAAAAATATAATAAAGCTGGCAGAGGAGCTGAACTTATATATGTTAAGTCCTGACAACCTAATAGCGGATATCAATCATGTATATTATGATACCATTAATCATGTATTCCGGTTTGCATATCTGCCCGGTTATCATAAAGACATAAGAAAACAAATTCGTGTTTTAACGGAGGAGTGTATCAAGTTTACAAATCATAGAAAGCATGAGGACGTAGATTTTGTATATGGAATATACGATATAACAGTGAAACAAAATTATGATATAAAAGAAATATCAGCACATATGGATTTTTATAGTCCGAAGGCGGAGTGTGATATAAAGAACGATAATAAAGCCATATACACCGATACAGCAGAATGTGATATCAACAGGAAATTGATGATTGATGCGTTGTTTCAGGCAGAGCCAAAAGACGTCTGTTCAGAAAAGAAGAGCGGAATGGCTGATGATGAAAACCGTCATCATCAAAAACGGAATATTCTGAATCAGGAAAACAATGATAATTTGCAGACTGCTTACAAAAAGATATGTATTGGCAGCATCGTAATAACGGGAATGGTGGGGCTGCTTATTGTATTGGGGCAGTTTAGGCGTATGGGACATATTGAAACTTTCAAGCCGCTGATGGGGGTACTGATATTGATGTCTGCGGAATCTTTTGTATATATTCAAATCAGTAAAAAAGATGGGGATGAAACAAAAATGGAGATACCGTCGTATGATTGTTCTAATCAATGCCAGTCCGGGGAAGATACGGAGACGACCATTCTTAAGACAGGAAGACAAACGGGTAATAAAATCAAATTGATGCCATGTAATGGAGACGCAAATCATGCAGTAGAAATAGACAAGCCTGATTTTATCATAGGCCGCGATAAGGAAAAATCGGATTATATCATAGACAGCCGGGTGGTAAGCCGGATTCATGCGAAAGTCTGTGCAGAGCAGGATACGCTTATTATAGAAGATTTATCTTCTGCAAATGGAACGTATATCAATAACTGCATTTTAAAAGCAGGACAGAAGGGCATGGCAAAGCAGGGAGATATCATAAGCTTTGGGAATATCAGTTATTGTGTGACAATTGATAACAATGAAACAGGCATATGATGCAGGTGCAAACTCTTAATGAGATATTACAAATTATTAGGGGCTTTGCACCTTTTTTCATTGATATAAAGCATATTTTCAGATATAATATATTTTATCGGTAAATATTGCTATAAAGTATTGCCGGATGAAAAGTTCGGAGGAATGAACCATGTCATACATGGCATTATATAGAAAGTGGCGACCGGATACCTTTGATGAGGTCAAAGGACAGGACCATGTCGTTACAACATTGAAAAATCAGATAAAAAATGACAGAATAGGACATGCTTTTTTATTCTGCGGTACGAGAGGAACCGGTAAGACTTCTATCGCAAAGCTGTTTGCAAAAGCAGTAAACTGCGAGCATCCTATAGATGGAAGTCCCTGTAATGAATGTTCGAGCTGCAAAGCGATAGCAAGCGGCGCTTCCATGAATGTGATTGAGATTGATGCCGCGTCCAATAATGGTGTCGATAATATCAGGCAGATACGGGAGGAAGTGCAATATCCTCCGACAGAGGGAAAGTACAAGGTATATATCATTGATGAGGTTCATATGCTTTCAGCGGGGGCATTCAATGCGCTGCTTAAGACACTTGAAGAACCTCCGTCATATGTTATATTCATTCTTGCGACAACAGAATCACATAAAATTCCGATTACGATATCGTCAAGATGTCAGAAGTATGATTTTAGGAGAATATCTGTAGAAACGATTTCAGACAGACTGATGACATTACTCGGAAGAGAAAAAGTAGAGGCAGAAAAGAAAGCCGTTGACTATATTGCGAAAGCGGCGGATGGTTCTATGAGAGATGCGCTTAGTATCATGGATCAGTGTATTGCCTTTCATCTTGGGAAATCGCTTACTTATGATATGGTGCTTGAAACGATAGGCGCTGTTGATATCGATGTATTTGACCGGCTTCTCAGTATGGTAACAGATATGAATATATCAGGTGCAGTCGATGTAATTGATGAGGTGGTATGGCAGGGAAGCGAACTATCAAGATTTGTCAGTGAATTTACATGGTTTTTGCGAAATATACTTCTTATGAAAGTATCTGATGATGCGGACAAAAAGCTTGATATGTCTGCTGAAAATCTGAAACGGATAAAAACGCTTGCCGATAAACTGGATTTGGAAACGCTGATGAGATACATCAATGTATTTTCAGATACTTCGGCAAGTATAAAATATGCTGCACAAAAAAGGATTATCCTAGAATTGGCAGTTATAAAATTATGTAAGCCGGAGATGGAGACGGATTATGCAAGCCTGCTTGACCGAATCAGGATTTTGGAGAATAAACTGGAGCAAAAATCGCCATCTGCAGAAATGTCTGAAGAAATGATGCAGCAGTTGATGTCACAGATGGCAGGAAAAGAGATATTCTTATCGGGGGATAAGCCGCTTTCGTCACAGATAGAAGAACCTGGCGGAACAGGTGAAGCGCTGAACGAGAAATTGAAGAAAACGCTTCCTGAAGCTGATTACAAGGAGCTTTTGGAGTTTGTTGAACAATGGGATATTATTGCTTCCGGTTACCAGAGAATTACAAGAACATTTCTGGATAAGGCGAGCATCAATCTTGATGAGGATGGAAAGGGGCTGCTGCTGACTTTTATAGATGAGCCGGAAAATAAGCGCGCTATAGAGTATTTTAAGGATAAAGAAAGAATGGCTACACTGAAAGGCCATATTGAGGAAGCTACAGGAAGAAAATGTAATATATCCTTAAGAGTGGTTTCCAATAGCAACGAGGTGAAAAAAGAAGTCACAGAAAATGACTTGTTAAAAATTAATTTTAAAATAGATTATAAATAGTAGAATTTTAAGGAGGAATAATAACAATGGGTAAAGGAAAAGGATATAGTGTAGGAATGATGCCTGGAAATATGACAAATCTTATGAAACAGGCGCAGAGAATGCAGAAACAGATGGAAGAAACTACCAAAGAGCTTGAGGACAAACTTTATGAATCGTCAGTAGGCGGCGGGGTAGTTACAGCAAAAATATCAGGAAAAAAAGAACTTATGGAGATAAAAATTAGTCCGGAAGTGGTTGACCCTGAAGATATCGAAACGCTGGAGGACCTTATTATATCAGCAGTTAATGAGGCGCTTAGGATGCAGGACAAAGATTATAGTGATAATATGTCCAAGATATCCGGCGGTGTGAATTTGGGAGGCTTACCGTTCTAATGGATGTCTACGGAGGAGAAGTAAATAAACTGATAGAGGAACTGGGAAGGCTTCCGGGAATTGGCTCGAAAACTGCACAAAGACTGGCATTTCATATCATCAGTATGCCGGAAGAAAGCGCTGTTTCACTTGCAAATTCGATTATACAGGCAAAGAAAAACATAAAATATTGTAAGTGCTGTTATACGATAACGGATAGAGAGGTCTGTCCGATATGTAGTGCGCGGGGCAGAAACCATCAGGTTATAATGGTGGTTGAAACACCAAGAGATTTGGCAGCATATGAGCGGACAGGAAGCTTTGACGGCGTATATCATGTTCTTCATGGTGTTATCAATCCGGCGCTTGGGATTGGCCCGGCGGATATAAAGATAGCAGAGCTTATGAAGAGACTGGAGGGCGATATAGAAGAGTTGATTATCGCAACAGGCTCAGGTCCGGAGGGGGAAGCAACAGCGATGTATATTTCAAAGCTGGTAAAGCCTGCCGGGATAAAGGTCAGCCGTATCGCAAGCGGCGTTCCTGTAGGAGGAGATTTAGAATGTATCGATGAAATTACCTTGCTTCGCGCACTTGAAGGCAGGGTATATTTATAATTTACAAGAAAGAGGTGTTACTTATGTTAAGAGTTGGATTTCTGACAAGTGGCGGTGACTGTCAGGCGCTGAATGCCACTATGAGAGGTATTGCAAAAGGTATCTATGAGCTTTTTGACGAAGTTGAGATTTATGGTTTCCTTGAGGGCTATAAAGGTCTTATGAGAGAAAATTATATAAAGCTTAAACGGAGTGATTTTTCAGGTATTATAAACAAGGGCGGTACGATACTTGGAAGTTCAAGGCAGCCTTTTAAATTAATGGGAGAGCCGACAGAAGACGGACTGGATAAAGTAAAGGCGATGAAAGATACCTATAAGAAGCTGAAACTGGACTGCCTGTGTGTGCTGGGCGGAAATGGTTCACAAAAGACTGCAAACCTGCTTAGTCAGGAGGGATTAAATGTAATTGGGCTTCCAAAGACGATAGATAATGATTTATGGGGAACAGATATGACATTTGGTTTCCAAAGTGCAGTAGATATAGCAACAAATACAATCGATTGTATTCACACGACTGCAGCTTCCCATAACAGAATATTCATAGTAGAAATCATGGGACATAAGGTTGGATGGATTACACTTCATGCAGGTATTGCCGGAGGTGCAGACGTTATACTTCTTCCTGAAATTCCGTATGATATTCATAAAGTGTATGAAGCGATTGATAAGAGAACGAAGGATAACAAAGGATTTACAATACTTGCAGTTGCAGAAGGTGCGATATCAAAGGAAGTTGCAGAGCTTCCGAAGAAGAAGAGAAAAGAAGTTATAGCGAACAGACCATATCCTTCTGTTGCATATGAGCTTGCTGATAAATTGAAGGCATTCACAACGCAGGATATCAGAATCGCAATTCCGGGACATACGCAAAGAGGCGGAAGTCCGGATGCCTATGACAGGGTGATATCATCAAGATTTGGCGCAAAAGCGGCTGAATTGATAAAGAAAAAAGATTTTGGAAAGCTTGTTGTTTTGCTTAATAATGAAGTAACTGCCATACCGCTCTCAGAGTCAGCAGGAAAATTAAAATATGTTTCCCCTGATGATGGTATTGTAAAAGAAGCAAGAACTTTAGGAATTTCATTTGGCGATTAATTAATCACATAAAGCTCCCTATTTGCATATTAAAATAATAGATGATATTGCAGATAGGGAGATTTGTATGAATAAAGATTATAAATATGTTCCATATAGTCCTGATGACGAAAATCTCAGGGGCTTGATACAAAATGGAAATATGTTTAACATGAAAAAAGGCATGTCTGGAATATTACTGCCGGATGAACCATATTCAGATATAGACGAAGCATGGCGTGATCTTAAGACAATAAAGGAAATGTATCCGGGAAGATTGAAAATGATTAGCGCTATGGTGGAGGAAGAATGTGATAAACTGGAATATGATGGAAGTCCGATGCTTGCAGAATATCCTGATAAAGAACAGATGCGGAAGATTGCCAGAGAGGTATATGAAAAGTTAGATATAAAAGATGATGTGGAATTTCCGTACGAAGAGATGAAAGAAGAGAATGATGATGTGGCAGCTTCATATAACCCGCCTCCATATGTGCCGCAGGGGCCGGGATGTGTGAACTGCATGATGAGAAATATTGTGGAACTTTTAGTGTGTAATGAGTTTTATTGCAGACGAGACAGATATAGGAGACGAAGAAGAAGGTTTTATTAGTGAAGAAAATTAGAAATGTACTGATTAGAGTGATAGTAATGATAATTGCTTTTATTGTTACTGTGCATTTTGTAAATAAATTTGAGAACAGAGGGTACAAAAATCTTGCAACCGAGATGGAAGAAGCAGAGCTGCCGACGGCATATGTGATGTATGAAGACAGTTATATCAATTGTATGCATGGATATACAGCGCCGATTGACATAACATTGTTAAGAGATAATATAACGCCAATTGATGAAAACAAAAATATTACGATAGTAGTGGATGATAATAAGGATTTTGGTAAAAATTATGCTTATGAATTGCGGGCTATTGCAGGGGATTCTCTTGTAGAAAATGGCGAACTTGAAGCGGTGGAAGGTTCAGATGGAAATAAAAGGCTTGATGTTAATATTCGTATGAATATAGAGCCGGATATGGAATATATGCTTATCATTAAGATGACAGGAGTGAACGAGGAGCTTGTAAGATACTATACAAGAGTGGTGGTGAACGCAGATTATCATGCAGATGCTTTGCTGAAATTCGTAAATGAGTTTCATGCAGCGACTTACGATAAGGATGCTTACAAAGAAGAGTCGCTTGTGTATTTATGCCAACAGGAATATTTAGATGGAAAGCAGGCGGTAGTTCCTGATTACGGACTGGGATATATCAATCTTGGCTCGTCATATGAAGCAATTATGTGGAATAGCCTTAATCCGATGACAATTACATCCATTATTCCGAGTATTAAAGAAATTGATGTCAATTATGCGGTTATAGAGCTTGATTATAAAATAGCCTCTACAACAACAGAAGATGTAACAAGTTATTATGCCGTAAAGGAATTTTATCAGGTGTCATTTAATGAGGAAAAGGTGGCATTAATAAACTTTGACAGATATGTGGACGAATATTTCAGCAAGAATGATGTTGATACATTAAATAATGTATATGAAATAGGAATTGTATCAAATCCGGATATAGACTATAAGTATAGCACAGATAATAAAAAACTGGCATTTGTCAGAAACGGTCAGCTTTGGATGTATGATTATAGTAAAAATCAGATTTCGCTGGTATATAGTTTTTGGATGGATGATTTTGAAAATGCCGCAAACACTTATGATAATTATGGTATCAACATCATATCAATGGATGACGAATCCAATATATGCTTTTCTGTATATGGATATATGAACAGAGGGGTACATGAAGGACAGCTTGGGATAGCGCTTTATGAGTTTCAGGCAGAAACACTGGAGCTTTCTGAACTGATTTTTGTAGAAAACGATATTCCATATGAGGCAATGAAAAGCCAGTTGTCTAAGCTGACTTATTATGATGGAAGCAGTTTTTATTTTATGTTAGGCGGAAAAGTAAATAAGATAGATATTGCAAACAGGCAGTTGTCATACCTTGTAGATGGAATATCTGCAAATAATATTTATGTGTCTAAGAACATGGAAGTTGTCGCATATGGTGTAAGCGACGTTCAGAAAGAAAATGACAGGCTGACGCTTGTAAATCTGAAGACAGGAAAGAATTATGATATCAATGCGGCATCGGGCGAATGTCTGATTTGTTATGGATTTAAGGATTCCGATATGGTATATGGAACTTCCGCCATATCAGATGAGAATATATCCAAAAATCTAAAGACATTTAAGGATACAAGACTTTCGGACGATTTTTCAGATACAATACCGGCAAAAGAGATTTATATTGTAGATGAAAATGGAAACCAGATAAAGGAATACAGGAAAGAGGGATATTATACAGCACAGCTTGATATAGAAACTGATTTGTTGTATCTTACAAGGTGTAAGAAGAGTGAAAATAGCTTTGATGCCGCTTCAGATGACTTTATTACATTTAAAGAGGATGAGAAAAATCCGGGCATAGCAACTGCATTCAGAAGCTCCGGGGATGGCTTTACAAAGCTTTATTTTACTGTTCCGGAAGGAATATATCTCACATATATACCAAATCTGAATATAACGAAAAATAAGGTGGAATCCGATACCGCAAGTATGGTAGTGTCTATACCAAATGACAATGCGAACTATATGGTTTATGATAATCATGGACTTTCGAGGATATTTGCTGTGGCTGGCGATGCCATTAACTATGCGATTGATATATCAGGTATTGTTATTTCAAAAAAAGGCGAGGTAATATATAGGAAGTCCGAAAGTCAGGAGTATAATACGATTGCTTCGGCAATATTCCACCATAGTTCAAAAAGCGTGGAGCGCTCATTGCAGGATGCATTATATATGGTTTTGACATATCAGGGTGTAACCTTGTCATATGATGATTTGTCAGAGTATACAGATGCAGTAGAAGCGCTGAATGTTTATGGAATGTATGAAGGGATAGATATATCGGGTATCAGCTTAGAATTATTAGTAGGTTATGTTGGAGAAGGGATTCCGGTGATTTGTCGTATCAGTGATGGAAGATATGTATTGGTAGTAAGTTATAATAGTGTCGATATCAGATATTATGACCCTGTTATAGACGAAGAAGTGGTAAAGTCGCGTGATGAATTTGAAGCGCTGATGGAAGCCGGCGGAAACGTATCATACAGTTATGCGGCAAATTAAGTAGTTGCGCGTATAGCGCAAATATCAGCGGTTATATACGTTTTTCAGACCGTTTGCGCCTGATAAAATCCATACAGATATAAAAAAGGCCCTGAATTATATAAAATGTATAATTCAGGGCTTTTCTTCGTTTATAAAATATTATTCCTCTGATATAGTACCAACAGGGCAAGCACCAGCACATGAACCACATGAAATGCACTGTGAACCGTCAATTACGAATACACCGCCATTATCACTGATAGCGCCAACAGGGCATGAACCTGCACATGAACCACATCCGATACATGAATCTCCAATAACAAATGCCATAGATATGTCCTCCTTCTGAGTAATATTAATCATAAATATATTTTAAAACAAAATGTGTCATATATCAAGTATTAATAAAAAATTTCATCTATTTACCTAATTCTTCGCGGCGTTCTTTCATAGCGCCAAGAATAATTTCTTTTGCTTTAATCGCATCATCATTTGTAAGCGGTTTCGTATCTTTCAGTGGATAATCGATACCAAGCTTTTCATACTTTACAACACCCATATTGTGATAAGGAAGTACCTCGAGCTGCTTCACATTGTTAAGCTCAGCCATGAAGTATCCCACACGTTTCAGATATTCAGGCTTGTATGTGATGTCAGGAACGATAACATGTCTGATACGAATGGCATTCCCTTTCTCGTCAGCATATCTTGCAAAGTCAAGTATATTGTCAAGCGGCTGTCTGGTAAGCTTTTTATGCTCATCCGGGTCAATATGCTTAATGTCAAGCATGATAAGGTCTGTAACCTTAAGAAGTCTGTCGTATTTTGCCAGAATATCAGGATTATTCCGTCTGAACATGATTCCTGATGTGTCAAGGCAGGTATGAATACCACGTTTCTTTGCAGCTTCAAACAGTTCTATCAGAAAGTCGATTTGCATCAGGGGTTCTCCGCCTGTAGCAGTAATACCGCCATTGGTATAAAAAGGTTTTAAAGATTCGTATTGTTCAAGCAGTTCATCTACGGTTTTTTCTTCTCCGCCTTTCATATCCCATGTATCGGGGTTGTGGCAATACATACATCTCATAGGACAGCCCTTGAAGAATACGACAAAGCGCATTCCCGGACCATCTACTGTACCGCAGGTTTCTATTGAATGAATGTGTCCTACCATTAAAAATCTCCTTATTATTGTAATAAAGGCAAGGGCAAAAGCCCCTGCCTTTATCGTTTTGTAAATGAATATATCTCTCGGATTACATTGCTTCGTGGAATGTTCTTGAGATAACATCTGCCTGCTGTTCCGGTGTAAGCTTAATGAAGTTTACTGCATAACCGGAAACACGAATTGTAAGCTGTGGATAGTTTTCAGGATGCTTCTGAGCATCAAGTAAAGTATCACGGTTTAATACATTTACATTGAGATGGTATCCGCCTTCTTCAACATAACCATCTAACATATTTACTAAATTATCTACCTGCTGTGTACTAGCTGCCATTATTCTAATCCTCCTTAATCTTTATATAATTCTTCGTCCATTCCTTCCATCAAAGTGGGAACGCTGCATGCTAAATCCCCCTTTGCGCAGTCAAGACATCCTAAAGTTTCTTCGGTCTTCTGGCCTGCTGCAACGGTTTCATCAACGGAAACATTAACGTGACCATGACCGTTACCCATCATGTTATCTAACATCGCAACAATGTCATTTACCTGATTTTTGTCTGCCATAATAAACCTCCAAATATAATAAACAATTATTTGCTTAAGTCGATATCGATATCTCCAACAAATACCTGATCTTCCTTACCAAGAGCGCCTGGAATGATAGAGAATGTATTTGAAATACCATCCTGTGCATCTCTGAAAGGAATCTTTGCTACTGATGCAAGAGAAGCTACTGCACCATGAGTATCTCTCTTGTGAAGTGGGTTTGCACCTGGAGCAAATGGAGCGCCATGCTTTCTACCACAAGGTGTATCACCTGTGTTCTTACCATATGTTACATTTGAAGTAATTGTAAGAATAGACTGTGTAGGAACACCGTTACGGTATACATGGTTCTGTCTAAGCTTATTCATGAATGTTGTAACGATAGAAGTTGCAATCTCATCAACACGGTCATCGTTATTACCATATTTAGGGAAGTCGCCTTCTGTTCTGTAGCTTACGATAATACCCTGCTCGTTACGTACTGGGTAAACCTTTGCATACTTGATAGCTGATAATGAGTCAGCAACGATTGAAAGACCTGCAACACCTGTTGCGAAGTATCTCTTAACATCTCTGTCATGTAAAGCCATCTGAATTCTCTCATATGCATACTTATCATGCATATAGTGAATGATATTCAATGCGCTTACATATACTCTTGCCTGCCATGTCATCATGTCATCGAATTTAGCCATTACATCATCATAGTCAAGAGGGCCATCTCCTTCAACCGGACGGTACTTAGGACCTACCTGAACGCCTGTGCATTCATCAACACCACCGTTGATAGCGTAAAGAAGACATTTTGCAAGGTTTGCACGAGCTCCGAAGAACTGCATTTCCTTACCGATAACCATTGAAGATACGCAGCAAGCGATACCATAGTCATCACCATGTATTGGTCTCATCATATCATCATTTTCATACTGAATAGATGAAGACTTGATTGACATCTTAGCACAGAACTGCTTCCATCCGATAGGAAGTCTTGTTGACCAAAGAACAGTCATGTTTGGTTCTGGAGCTGTACCAAGATTGTTCAGTGTGTTCAGGAAACGGAATGAAGTCTTTGAAACTAATGTACGTCCGTCAACACCCATACCACCAAGAGATTCTGTTACCCATACAGGGTCACCTGCAAATATCTGGTTGTACTCAGGTGTACGAGCAAACTTAACACAACGAAGTTTCATAACGAAGTGGTCAACAAATTCCTGAATCTGCTCTTCTGTAAATGTACCTGCAGCAAGGTCTCTTTCTGCATAGATATCAATAAATGTAGATGTACGGCCAAGTGACATTGCAGCACCGTTCTGCTCTTTAACTGCACCGAGGTAACCAAAGTATAACCACTGGATAGCTTCCTGTACATTTGTAGCCGGTTTGGAAATATCAAATCCGTAGAATGAAGCCATCTTTGTTAATTCCTTAAGAGCCTTAATCTGCTCTGAGATTTCTTCTTTACCGCGAATAACATCATCGGTATATACTCTTCCGAATGATTCCTTCTGCTCAAGCTTATCCTCAATCAGTCTGTCTGTACCATAAAGAGCAACTCTTCTGTAGTCACCGATGATACGACCACGACCATATGCATCAGGAAGACCTGTGATAATGTGGTTTGTACGACATTTTCTGATTTCAGCATCATAAACATCAAACACACCTTCGTTATGAGTCTTTCTATGCTTTGAGAAGAAATCAACTACTTCAGGGTCCATGCTGTATCCGTTATCTTCACAGGCTTTCATAGCCATACGGAGACCGCCATATACATTCATACCTCTCTTGAAAGGAGCATCTGTCTGGAATCCGACGATTGTTTCCTTATTCTTATCAAGGTAGCCTGCACCATGTGAAGTAAGAGTTGATACAATCTTTGTATCCATATCAAGCACACCGCCTGCTTCTCTTTCCTTCTTTGTTAAGTCCATAACCTGTGCCCATAAATCTTTTGTATTCTGTGTAGGACCTGCTAAGAAGCTGTCATCACCCTCATAAGGTGTGTAGTTATTCTGAATGAAGTCACGAACATCGATAAACTTCTTCCATTTGCTGCCTGCGAAACCATTCCATGCTGTTGTTTCCATTTTTGAAAATTCCTCCTTTAAAATTAATCCTGTAATTTATATGAATAGAAAACTCTATCAAGCAAGGGGTATAAACCTCTGCTAATTACTATGCTTTCATTATAATTGGATATTGTATACACGTCAATTGAAAAGCAAAAAAATATTGTACTTTTTTTCATACAAAGTGTTTATTTTTCAAGGTAATATGTACATTTTGACAGTTTTTGCAAAAAAATTTCAAACGATAATGATAAGCATTTCAGTGGCTTGATGAAATATCACATCAGGATATTGTATTAGTTGTGGACTTTATGGGAAGTGTATATTATAATATGGTGATATCAAGGTTGTGCTGCCGGAAAGCATGTCACAATCAGTGGATAGTGTGGTAATTGCCTAAAGAATATACAGATACAGGAGGAAATAACAATGGCAAAGCAAATTAGCAAAGATATGCTTATTAACGATATTATAGAGGTTGATGCAGGAAATGCGGCAATCCTTATGGCAGAGGGAATGCATTGCATAGGATGTATGGCGGCAGCGGGCGAAACGCTCGAAGAAGCAGCAGGTGTTCATGGACTTGAAGCAGATGACCTGGTTGCAAAAATCAATGAGTACCTTGCAAAGAAGGAAGCTTAAGGGAAATCAGTTTTATAGATGGTAAGGAATGGAGACAGATATGAAAAGTGATGGAACGACTCCCCCCCGGCATGATATATATGGGTTGATAGATATAAATTGCCATATATTGCCCGGAATGGCGGATGGGCCACAGGATATGAAAGAGTCCATAGAAATGCTGAAACTGGCATATGCTGAGGGAATCAGAACCATAGTTGCAACCCCATTATATAATGGTGATAAGACAGACATACGCTCGGATAAGCTGGATAAATTTGTAAAAGAATTAAATAAGAAGGCTTGCGAGATTGATGAAAATCTGAAAATTTATCTTGGATGTGAGGTTGCGTATTCTGATGCTTCTCATGAGAAAATCGTCATGGGAAAACTGGAATCGATGGCTGACAGCAAATATGTTATGCTGAGGTTTGATTATCATACAGACTTTGATACAATCGCAGAGGCCATCAGGGATATCAATATGGATTCGTATATACCGATAGTGGCAGATATTGAGTTTTATAATTGCCTTGACGGGGATATTGAAAAAGTAGAAGAGTTAATACAGCTCGGCGCTTATGTACAGATAAAAGCGTCTTCTGTAACAGGAGAGATGGGACATGATATCAGGAGTTTTGTTAAGAAGCTTCTGAAGAATCAACTGGTACATTTTGTGGCGACCGGGGCAGCCAATACAGATGATAAAGCACCTCTTATAAAAGAGTGTGCAGAATACATAGAACGAAAATATGGGTATGAATATATGAATGAACTGTTATTTATAAACCCTAAGGCTGTAATTGAAAATGATGATATAGATTTATAGTATGTGTAATGCGTGACAGGGGAGATTAGAATGAGAAATTCGGATTTAAAATTAATGGTAGGAAAGAATGAAAACATACTATGGCAGGGTAAACCTGATAAGAAATGTTTTATTTTGGAAAGTATATTTAATCCAATGTTTCCGTTTGCACTGATATGGGGACTTGTGGATATGACATTGTTAAAGGGCGTCAGAGTAGCAGGTGCAGCGGATAACGGATTAGGACTGTTTATGGTGGGATTCTTTTTATTGCATATGATGCCGGTATGGATTTATCTGATTGGCGTTTTATTTTCGTTTAGAAAATATCGGAATACGGAATATATTATTACAGACAGAGGTATTTATGTTTCTGGTGGTACATTTACCTATACATATGAAATGAAACCTTTTACAGATCTTTCACACATCAATATCCACAGGGGTATTTTTGACCAGTTTTTAGGTGTTGGTGATGTTGTATCTGTATGCAATCATACCGGTAATACTTCGGGTGGTTCACATTCACATTCATCACATGGTTTGACGATTTGCGATATTTCTGATTATCAGAGGGTGTTTTCGATGCTGAAGGATTTGCAGACAGATATTTATGCTGATACGATGTATCCGAATGATTTAAGACCTGAGATGAACCATGGATATCGCACAAGTTATCAGAACAATCAATATCAGAGTGGAAACGATATGCAGCAAAACAGAAGATATTAGGAAGGACAAAAAGATACCGCACTAAAAGTTTTGATATCTAAAACGAATAGTGCGGTATTTTTATTTGTAATAAAGTAATTATAAGGCAGATAAAGTCTGGATTGCATCTTCATCAATAATGATTTTGTAATGTTCATTGAAATGATAATACATCGCGTACGAAGTCTTGATGCTGGTTCCATATTCATTTAAGATACTGCATACTCTTGAAAATTCAGGCGCCGAATTGTTATCTCTCTTAATCAGAAGATAAAATTTGTTGTTGCCCGGATTTTTATATAGTGTGTTGTAGCTGAAATAAAAACCTGCTATCTGTTTGGAAGCTTTAATAATTGTATTGATTGAGTCAAATAAAAAGACTCGGAATATTTCATTTGTTTTGTCAGTAACCACATTTGCAGCAGTTTCTTTTGCAGCGCCTGACGGAGCTGCTGCATCAGCCTTTCCGGCAGCAAGACCTGATATTGTATTGACAAGACCTTCAATAGCATCAAATATGGTTTCCGGTGCTGCCTGTTTTGCATTAGAAGTTTCCTGACCAAAGTCGTCATCTTCGCTCATGTAATATTCATTTTCATCACTATCGTCCTCAATATCAATTTCATTTACTTTAGAGAAACGCGAAAAACGGGTATCAAGCTCATCAGGATCTTCTACCTTTGTGACAATCAGGATTAGGCAATCAGGTGATACAGGGATAGCCTCAATCATAAGCGGTATGTCATCTACTTCAAATCCTAATTCTATGGATGCCTGCTGCATCATTTCTTTAAAGAGCTCCTTTACTTTGGCAGTACCATAAGCGAGCTCGGAAATCTTCAATTCTTTTTCTGCCAAATCTGCTTTGTTAAGTGTACATCTTATTTGGTTTTCACTTAAACGTTCAATCTTCAATAGGATCATCCCCTTTACTTTAAAGTCTAGCATATCCATAAGATGTGTACATAGTTTAACATATTTAGTGAATAAGTAAAATAGGATATCTTATGAAAATATGGTTTTAAATTATTAAATTTTTGTGAAAGATGTATCCCATATATACAATATGTATAATACATAGCGAATGTTCTCCAATATGTATAAAAGGATAAAGCTTTTATGAAGTATTGGACAGAAGCATTGCAATCAAAAACTTGATATTATAATATCATATTTACAGGGCATCATAAGTGAAATCTTATAATTCCATAATTTCTATATCCATACATCTGTTTTTAGTCATTTTTCAGATATTTCCCATGTAGAAAAGAATTAATATAACGAAGGATGTCCTATATATATATCTTCTCTGACATATGATTAATATATTCACACAGCACCTCTGATATGACAGGAAAGATATAGAAAAAAATTTTTTGTGGAGGTGAGTGCGGTATAATTTGGTTTTGGTATATGAAGAATTGCTGATTATTTAAAAATATTTATAAAGAATGAGGCATAGAATTACACAATGGCATAAGCCGCCGAAGGCTGCATGGAATTTTTCATGCAGCCTTTGTGCTGTTGGTGCGCCCGGTGGCACACATTTCCTGATTTTCCCTTATAAATACTTTTTGAAAATGCGGTAAAATATGCTAAACTATTACTATAATACACAAAGGAGATGCAGTGACATTGCAGAAAAAGCGAAGGATAAGCAGATATTGGCTGTTTGTTATTATATTTTTGACAATCATATTATGTTTAAACGGTATGGCGAAGTGGAAGAAATTCTGTGATTTTTATACGAATCATTTATTTGGCATCTGGTCAGAAACATATGGAAGGCTTATGGGATTGTTTCCGTTTTCGGTTGGAGAGATTTTGATAGCTGTTGGAATAATCATCTTATTTGTTGCAGTTATCTGTGCTGTTTTGCTGATTTTTCTTAGAAAAAAAGAAGGATATAAACGATTTTGTATCAGATATTTCAAAAGTCTGCTTGTGATTCTTCTTTGTGTGATACTTGTAATGACGTTAAATTGCAGTATGCTGTATAACTGTTCAAAGCTGAAGGTTGTTTCAGAGGGGGAATTGCAGAACCGTTCACAGAATACTTTATCTTCTGAGGAAAAAATGATTTTAGTCAGAAATTATATTGTAGAAAAGTGCAATGAATTAGCTTCGCTTGTTAATAGGGATGAAAAAGGCTATATTACATATGCGAAAGACCTTAATAAAGAACTGCCGGAATGTCTCAGGTCATTATCAGAGGATTATTCGAGACTTGCAGGATATTATCCGAAAGCAAAACCTATGATGGCCTCATATATTATGTATCAGGCAGGTATACTTGGAGAATATTTCCCATTTTCAATGGAAGCAAATTACAATAAATATATATCTGATTCATATAAGGCTGCTGTAATAGCACATGAACTGTCGCATTTAAAAGGATACATATATGAAGATGAAGCGAATTTCATTGCTTTTATGGCATGTATAAAAAGTGATGATTTATCCGTTCAATATTCAGGATATTTGTCGGTACTTGATTATATAGAAGGAGATGCGTATACAGCATACTGTCTGATGAACAGGTTAGATGAAGCAAATATTGAAAATTATTTTTTGTTTAGTTCGGATATTCCTGAATCAGAGCAGGTTTTATCAGATAATCTCTGTTATACCGAAGAGACATGGGAAGAGCTTGAGGAGACAGAGCCTGTGATAGACAGGGATGTAGTGGAAAGCTTTAGTAATACCTTTACAGAGTCTTATCTTGATTACTATGGAGCTGAGGCAAATTATGACGAGGTGACACTGCTGCTTTTGGAGTATTACGAAGGAATATTATATTAACGGTATCTCCGGATGCTTGGGATAACAAAGCTGTAGAATATGCGGATAAAGTGATTTCGTTGTAGACTTAAAAACAAAATTGGTGTAATCTTATTTTTGAAAACAGCTATAGAATATGGGTATAAAGAGGTATAAATGGTGGATGTTAATGACGAAAAGTTCAGGCTTAAGACAATACAAAGGGAGAAATACAGGGCGCTGAACGAACCGCCCAGTCTTACGCTTTTAGAAGAAATAGGAAATGCAGTCAGTCATGGGATAGGTGCGGGACTTGCCATAGCAGGTTTTATACTGTTGCTTCTAAAATCCGATACAGGACTAAAGATAATGGCAACCTGTTTTTATGGAATAAGCCTTATCACAATGTTTCTTATGAGTTGTCTGTATCATGCATATAAAGATGGCTCTGCGGTCAAGCGATTATGGCGGAGGTTTGATTATGTCTCAATATATCTGCTGATTGGCGGAACATTTGCGCCGCTGTACCTTGTGTATTGGGGAAACATACTTGGTATTGTGCTTTTTTGTGTACAATGGGGCTTGATATTGATTGGAATCACCATTATATGTGTATTTGGGCCGGGGCGGTTTCGCCCTGTTCATTATACGCTCTATTTTGTAATAGGCTGGAGCGCCATCATGTTTATTCCCGGCTGGTTTAAGCACGACAGGAATTTGATGTGGATGATATTAATTGGAGGAATCATTTATACTGTAGGGATGATTCCGTTTGTACGCGATAAAAAAGGAGACCATTTTATATGGCATCTGTTTGTACTGGCAGGTGCAACCTTTCACTGGTTTGCAATATATAATATGGTTTATTAGAGACAGGCTGGTATGATATGTATAAAATATTTATTATAGAGGATGATTTTTCACTTGCAGAAGCGATGCAGAAGCAGATTACGTCATGGGGAAATGATGTCCGGCTCGTGGAAAATTTTCAAAATATTATTGCTGAATTTGCAGAATATGACCCGCATCTTGTACTGGTGGATATTATGCTTCCGTTTTTTAATGGGTATCACTGGTGTACTGAGATAAGACGGATTTCCAATGTTCCGATTATATTTATTTCTTCGGCAGCAGATAATATGAATATTGTTATGGCGATGAATATGGGGGGAGATGACTTTATACCAAAGCCAATAGACCTCTCTGTTATGACTGCCAAAATTCAGGCGATGCTTAGGCGTACATATGATTTATCAGGAAAAATTCCTGTAATCGAACATAAAGGGGCTGTACTGAACCTGAATGATACGTCGCTGACATATAAAGATAAGCGCATAGAACTTACAAAAAATGAGTTTCGTATTTTGCAGACACTGATGGAAAATAAAGGAAAGGTGGTAAGCCGCGATACCTTGATGACAAAGCTGTGGCAGATGGATTGTTATGTAGAGGAAAATACGCTTACCGTAAATGTAACAAGACTTCGCAAGAAGCTTGAGGCAGCGGGACTGGAAGCATTTATCACAACAAAGGTAGGGAGCGGTTATATCATTGAGTAACGATAGGAATGTGTTGGAAAATGAAAAATGGTATCATATCTTAATCGGATATATAAAGCAAAATATAAAATTCCTGGTTCTGCTGGCAGTTTTTGACGGAATATTTTTGCTGATATTTCCGTTATACCAGTTGGAGACAGAGGCGATATGGTATGCATCGGGATTATGCGCTGTCATCCTGCTGATTGTGTTTGTCTGTGGTTTTATAAAATATCATAGAGCGCATAAGGACAGGCTTGGATATATGCATAATCTTCTTCTTTCTTATGACGAGCTGCCGCCTGCAGCGACTTTGGCTGAGGAAGATTATCAGAATATGATAAAGTGGTTAGGTGATACATATCGCAGACAGAAAGCGGATTATGACCATGAACGTCAGGATAGTATTGATTATTATACGACATGGGTACACCAGATTAAAACACCGATTGCTGCTATGCGGATGATGCTTCAAAGTGAAGATACCGAGGAGAACAGGGCGCTTTTGTCAGAATTATTCCGGATAGAGCAATATGTGGAAATGGTACTTTGTTATATCAGGCTTGACAGTCATTCAAACGATTTTGTGTTGCAGGAATATGATTTGGATAACATTATTAAACAGGCAGTCCGGAAATATGCACCACAGTTTATCAGGAGAAAGATAAAGCTGATATATGAACCTGCCCGGGCAAAGGTACTTACAGATGAAAAATGGCTTTTGTTTATTATTGAACAGCTATTAAGCAATGCTGTAAAATATACAAGGGGCGGAAGCGTTACGATTTCGCTGTCTGATGATATGATTTTATCCATAGCGGATACCGGGATTGGTATAGCAAAAGAAGATTTACCCAGAATATTTGAAAAGGGTTATACCGGATATAATGGAAGAGCTGATAAAAAATCAACGGGGCTTGGGCTTTATCTGTGCAGGCAGGCAGCTGATAAACTGAAAATCGGGATAGCTGCGAAATCCGATGTGTCAAAAGGCTCGACTTTCAGCTTGAATTTATATACAAAAGAGCATCAGGTAGAGTAAAAAAATGGAAACCTTACAAAAATGTCACATAAAGCAGCCGAAATGTCACATGAACAGATGTTGACAGTCCGGCTGCTTTGTTATTATTGAATGCAGACAGACGGATATATGACCTGGCTGTGACAGGTATTTAAAAGGAGGACAAAATAAAGATGACAATATTAGAGGTGAATAATCTTCAGAAAATATATACAACACGTTTTGGCGGCAATCAGGTGCAGGCGCTTCATAATGTGTCATTTTCTGTAGAACAGGGTGAATATGTAGCAATCATGGGAGAGTCCGGTTCGGGAAAGACAACATTGCTTAACATCTTAGCCGCACTCGATAAGCCAACGAATGGGGATGTATATGTAGAAGGAAAGGCACTGAACAACATTAAGGACAGGGAACTTGCTACATTTCGTCGTGACAATCTTGGTTTTGTATTTCAGGACTTTAACCTGCTTGATACATTCTCGCTCAGGGATAATATCTATCTTCCGCTTGTCCTTAGCGGCGTGGCATTAAAGGTGATGCAGGAACGGCTGGAACCAATTGCAAAGAAGCTGAATATTACAGAACTTCTTGACAAATATCCGTATGAGGTTTCGGGTGGACAGAAGCAAAGAGCCGCAGTTGCCAGAGCCATGATTACAAATCCAAAGCTGATACTTGCTGATGAGCCAACGGGTGCGCTTGACTCAAAGTCTACTGACAGTCTTTTGGAAGCATTTGAAGAGATTAATAAGAGCGGGCAGACGATAGTGATGGTAACACATTCAACGAAAGCGGCCAGCCATGCAGGACGTGTGCTGTTCATTAAGGATGGAGAGGTGTTCCATCAAATCTATCGGGGAAATAATACAAATGACGAAATGTATCAGAAGATTTCGGATACGCTTACACTGCTTGCAAAGGACGGTGAGAATAATGGGTAATGGTTTCTATGCAAAGCTTGCAGTAACCAATATACGGAAAAATAGAAGATTATACATTCCGCAGATATTTACGGGAGCCGGACTGACAGCAGTCTTTTATATAATGCTTACGATTTGCCGGGATGATAAGCTGTCGAGTGTGCGGGGAGGACGATATCTGCCATCTGTTATGATATTTGGTGTTATTGTTATGGCTGTTCTTTCTGTTATTCTGATTCTTTATACCAACAGTTTCCTGATGAAACAGAGAAAACGGGAATTTGGCTTATATAATGTACTTGGTATGGAGAAAAAGCATGTCGGAAGAATTATGATGTTTGAAACCATCATTTCATCAGTTTCTGCGATTATTGTGGGTTTACTGGCGGGTGTTATCTTATATAAGATATGCCTGTTGTTGATTTGCCGTATTATGGGCGTTGATACTATTTTAGGATTTTACTATATCGTTCCGAAGTCCATCCTGACTACGGGATTGCTATTTGCAGGACTTTATTTCATCACTTATCTGTTTAACAGAATACAATTAGCGCGTATGAAAACGGTTGATTTGTTAAAAAGCGTGCATGTGGGTGAAAAAGAACCAAAGGTAAAATGGCCGATTTTTATCATAGGGCTGATTACAATGGGTGCAGGCTATTATATGGCGCTTACACTAAAAGACCCGACGGCAGTCATATTCATGATTTTTATTGCCATTGCGCTTGTCATTGTAGGAACGTATTGCCTTTTTACAGCAGGAAGCATTGCTTTCTTAAAGGCTTTGAAGAAAAATAATAAATTTTATTATCATCCAAAACATATGACTGCGGTATCAGGGCTTTTGTATAGAATGAAGCAGAATGCAGTCGGACTGGCTTCAATCTGTATTCTGGTATCCGGTGTACTTGTTTTGGTTTCAACTACAGTCAGTCTTTATGCGGGAATGGAGGATACGCTGAATGAGCAGTATCCGCATGATTTATTGGTAAGCGCCAATTATGATACAGATAAAAATATAGATACAGGAAAATTGCTTCAGCCTATCATAAAAGAAACGATAGAAGAGGCTGCAAAGGAAAAGGGACTGACGATTTCTGATACAGGTGAAACAAATTATTGTGACAGTATATATGAATATGATAATGGTGCATTTAAACCGGATACAACATCTGAGATAACAGATGTGGCAGAGTTTATGAGTAAAAAATTTGCATATTGTATATTGATGTCCGAGGAGGAGTATACCAGATTAACAGGAAACAGGCTTGAACTTTCCGATGGGCAGGCAGCATGCTGGATGGAAGAGAGAAATGGCGTCATTATTACTGACAATTTTCAAATAGAAGGCAAAGACTTTGTTATGAGGAGCAAGCTGCCGGATTATCCGATTTTAATGAGCGGATATGAGTCGATATATACATTTGGTTTTGTTTTTTCACAGTATGATTTTGATACCTTAGTGGATTTGACCGGAGATGATGATATGGAGTTCAGACACGAGGTCTGGTTTGACTTTGAGAATACTGACGAAGAAATTCTTGCATCGGCAGGCTTCATGGCAGACAAATTCGACAAAAGTGTGAATGATGTAATTTCTAAGGATACAGAAAGCGATGGTGCTTGCAGTTACAGATATATGCTTCGGGCAGATGGAAAAGAAGAAGTATATGGTTTAAATGGAAGCTTGTTATTTCTTGGGATTATATTAGGCATTGTATTTATGTTCGGTACAATTTTGATTATTTACTATAAACAGATATCTGAGGGATATGAGGACCGGGAACGTTTCCAGATTATGAGAAAAGTCGGTATGAGCCATAACGAGGTAAAACGCTCTATCAGAAGTCAGGTGCTTCTGGTGTTCTTCCTTCCGCTTGTGGCAGCCGGTATCCACATCGCGGTCATATTTCCGATGCTTACAAGACTGCTGAAAGTGCTGTCACTTACCCAGACAGGCTTGTTCCTTCTCTGTACGGTTATTGTGTATGTGATATTTGCAGTTATATATATCATTATATATGCACTTACAGCAAAGACATATTATAAGATTGTAAGTTAATATAGCGGACAAAAAAATCAGGCGCGGTTGCTGCGTCTGATTTTTTTGATTATTTGGCAAATACTATTGACAAGTAAATCAGGCTTTGTTATATTTACTACGACAGCCGTAGTACGACAGACATAGTACGATAGTCGTAGGAGAAAGGAGGAATTATGTCAGCAATAAGCAGTGATGTAATCCGGGGCTATAACGATACCATGATTTTATATATATTACTGAATGAACCATCGTATGGTTACGAAATTTCAAAGCTGATAAAAAGTATGTCTGAAGAGAAATATATTATAAAAGAGACAACGCTGTATTCGGCATTTACCAGAATGGAGAAAAACGGTTATATAGAATCATTTTCGGATGAAGACAGAGGGAATGGAAAGCGCCGTACCTATTACAGAATAACAGACGCCGGACGGCAATACTATTACGACAAATGTGAGGAGTGGACACTTACAAAGGAAGTCGTAGAGAAATTTATAAAAAAATAGTTGTAAGAAGATTGTATGAAAAAGGTGGAGGATTTATATGGAAACAATAAGAACATATCTGGAAAATATGTTTATGAGCTATCCGAATACATCAGAAGTACAAAGAGCAAAGATGGAACTTTTACAGATGATGGAAGACAAATATCTGGAATTAAAGTCTGAAGGAAGGACGGAAAATGAAGTCATCGGAATTGTAATTTCAGAGTTTGGAAATATTGACGAACTGGCTGACGATTTGGGAATAAAGAATATCGTGGCAGAAGAAAAGAATGATGCGGTAAGAAAAATAACGCTTGAGGAGGTAAAGCGTTTTATTAAATCAAGGGGAAGGCTTTCCTTTATGCTGGCGCTTGGAATTGCATTTTGTATTATGTCAGTAGCTGCTCCGATATTTGCAGATGCATATGCCGGATATTACAAATTAAAAAATCAGGACATAGCGGAGGGGCTTGGCGTCACAGTTATGTTTTTGTTTATTGCAGCAGGCGTCGGACTGATTGTATTTGCAGGCGTGCTTATGGATAAATGGAGTTATATAAAGAAGGAATGTTGTCAGATAGATTTTGGAACGACGGATTATATTAAAAAGGCAAGAGAGGATGCAAGGGTTAGTCATGTGTTATATATGATTATTGGAATTATGCTGTGTATTATCTCTGTAGTGCCTGTCATACTTCTGGATGCGTTAGGTTGGGAGGAGGCATCACCGGTATTTATGTTTTTGTTTATAGCGACAGGCGTTTTGATGATTGTGTATGCAGCGGTAAAGTGGCAGGGATACAGTATTCTTCTGCATATCAGTAAAGAATCTGCTTCGGGATATGACTATATTCCGGAAAATAAAAGTGAAGTAACTTACGATAATAAAACCGTTGCGAAAATCATGTCGGTATATTGGCCTACCGTTACATGCATTTATCTGTCGTGGAGTTTCCTTACATGGGCATGGTATATGACCTGGATTGTATGGGTGATTGCAGGGATTATTTGTATGATGGTAAAAGCAATATTTGGAAAACAGTCTTAAATGGGAGGTGACTTGTATGAAAAGAAAAATATATCTTCTTGCAATTTCAGTCATTACGATAGCCTGTGTGACTGTGGGTATTCTGCATAATACATTTGGTTTCGGAAAGAATAGCTGGTTCTTCAGATGGAGTGATTCTTTGAAAAATAAGATATCAGACACAGAGGAAATTGAGGCCGGAAAAGAAATTGAAATCATTATCGATTTGAGCCTGGCGGATATCAGCATAGAAACAGGGAAAAAATATGAAATGAATTATACCTGTAATGAGGAGCTGAGGCCGATTCTTGAGGTTCGTAACGGACAGATTACCATAACACAGAAAAAGAAGAAAATATGGTCTATGGGAAACAGAGAGTGTAATATTGTGCTTACGATACCGGATGATGTTCATGTGTCTGTGATAAAAGCAGACATGGACCTTGGGGATTTGGATATATCAAATGTGAAATGTGACAGCAGCGATGTAACATGTAACTTAGGGGATATCGATATTAAAAACAGTCAGTTGGGTACAGTTGATTTTACCTGTAATCTTGGTGACTGCGATATCGAACGATGTACTTTTACATCCCTGAATGTTGATATGGACTTAGGTGATATTGAAGTTAACTGTAGTCAGGATTTATCGGACTTTGATATCGATATATCATGTGATATGGGGGAAGTAGAAGTAAATGATGAAGATTATGGAAAGAAATATAGAAGGGATGGAGATAAAAATTCTTTTATCTATATAAAGAACAATATGGGTGATATATCCCTTCATTACTAAAAAAACAGAGGGCTGTTTTATAGGAACATGCCCTCTGTTTTTTTGTCCGAAGTTATCTGGAAGCAGATACACTGGCAGATGATTTTTTGCTTTTGGCGGATTTAGGTGCAGCTTTCACTTTAACTGCGTTGGAAAAATTACTGTTGAATACGAGGTTATTAAGGTTTTTGTATGCTTTTATCTTATAGCAGTAATTTTTGTTTTTTCTGACATTGTTATCAATATAACTTGTCTTTGCATTGGAGGTGGTTCGGGCTACTTCTTTATATGTCTTTCCGTTGTTTGTTGAACGATATATGATATAGCCTGATGCGGATGTCTTTCGTGTCCATGTTAGTTTGACTTTTTTGCTGTTTGCAGACGTTTTCTCAATACTGGGAGTCGTTGGGGCAATGACTCTCGCATAAGCAGAGGACTTGCAGCTTTCGCAGCTGATATCTCCATTGGATGCGCTTACTTTGTAATAATAGTTTCTGCCTGTCCTTACTTTCGTATCAATAAAGTGTCTGGAAGAAGTCTGCCCAATTGCAGTATATGTGCCGTTTTTGCTGGAGGAGCGGTAGATTGTATACTTACTTGCCTTGCTTACAGCCGACCAGCTTATTTTGATATTTGCTTCGTTTGATTTGTTTGAAGCGGCAGTTACCGTTTTGGCAGTTACTTTTTGTGGCGCGGTTAGGCGTATAAACAGTGTATATGAAGCGCTTTTTCCTGTTTCCGTATCAGTTGCGGTAATGACGGTTTTACCCGGTGAAACAGCGGTTACAGTACCGTCGCCTGCTATTTTTGCGATGGACTTTCTGGAGGAGGACCATTTCAGGACACTTGTTGTAAGGGCTGCGCTGCGTGAAGGGGATACCTGTAATGTATCGCCCTTTTCAACGACATAGCTTTCCGTAGCAAATAAAAGCCCCCTTTTGTGAAGAAGTTCATCTTCAACGGTAACGTAGCAGATATCCTGAAGCCCTGATTTGCTTTTGGCGATGATAAGGGCTGTTCCATTTTTGTGTGAGGTAATTTTTCCTGATGAAGTTACGTCAACAACAGATGGGGAAGTGCTTTTCCATGTTATTTCCGTATCCGTATCTGAAGTATTTTCAAGTGTTGCTTTGAGGTCGTATGTCTGTCCGGTTTTCATAATATAGGAACTTTTATTTAGGCGGAGTGAACCATTGGTGGTGTCATAGAGTTTTTGTACGCAACTTTCCGAAAGCATGCATCCATTTGGAAGGCAGTCTGTGGCTTTGGGCGTTTCGTCAAAGATAGTTTTATAAAAACAACAGGCAGCAAGAAAGTATCCTTCATAGCGGGGATGTTTTTTATCAGCGCTTATCAAAGAAATTTCGGGGTGCAGTTGTTCAAAACGGGCAAATGTCATACCAACGGGAACAACACGAAGTCCGAGCTGTTCGCCGATACAAGTGTATGCAATCTGGGTATATTGCTGAAGTCTGGCGGATGTAAGCGATACATGATTGCCATTTACATATGTCGTAGTGCCATTATCATAGCCATGTGTCATATAGAGGAGTATTTCGGCATTCGGCTGATATACCTTTATAAGTTCCTGAAATGTTTCAATGGCAGGAAGTGTTTTTTTAGCGGCACACTCGATGCTTCCTTTGCTGTATTCCTGAAGGACAATATAATCCCAATTTTCTGTGAGAAGAGCAAGCTGTACTTCTTTATAATATGAAGCGTATTTTTCTGAAGGATATGCATAATAGGACAGATGTGCAGCGCCATGTGCAATGGTTCTGGCCGTTATGGACTTTCCCTGACTTTCGGAAATATTCTCAAGAATAGTACCCAGATTATTTGTTCCATATGAAGTAAGGCTGTTTCCTATAAACAGAATATGAATGGTATCATCTGTGTCGTCGGAAGGCTCATTTTCAAAATCCTTTGTATCGTATGTATTTTTATTTTCCGCAGCATGTACAGTAACAGCACTTAAGGAAAATGTACAGAATATAAGTAGAATTAACAGTTTTGTAAAGCGTTTCATGGTATTACTCCTCATAAAATAAATATAGTCATTATAGCATTTTTTCCCAAGTTTTAATGACTTAATCATTATATTTTATTATGTATTCTATTACAAGTAAAAAAGCATTGATGTAAGATTTTGTTAATGGTATACTAAACAGGTTAAGTCCCGCTTGGGAGAGCATATCGTTTTTAATTAGCAAGGGGAGTGATAGGGAGTGATAGCATAAAGAATTATATGTTTTATATATGTTATGATGGCAGCAGATATCATGGCTGGGAGAGCAAAAAGGATGTAGATACAATAGAAGGAAGAATAGAAGCTGTTTTTACAAAAATGACCGGTGTGGAAGTCCGCCTCAACGGCGCAGGCAGGACAGATGCAGGTGTACATGCAAAAGGGATGGTGGCAAGCGGACGGCTTGATACGGATAAGACACCCGAAGAAATAAAGGAATATGCCAATCACTATCTGCCGGATGATATCTGTATCGACCATGTAAAAGTGGCAGCAGATAGATTTCATGCCAGGCTGAATGCGAAAGGAAAACGTTACCAGTATACATGCTATATAGGGAAAGAAAAACCTGTATTTGACAGGGCGTATACATGGGTACTGCCTGATTGGATAAAAGGTAAAACGCAGATTTTAGATATCGGCAATATGAAAAAGGCAGCAGCGTACCTTGTCGGAAAACATGATTTCAAGAGCTTTTGTGGAAATAACAAGATGAAGAAATCTACCGTACGCGAAATCTATCATATAGATATAGAAGAAAGTGACGGATATCTGTATATGCGTTTTCATGGAAATGGTTTCCTGCAAAATATGGTCAGGATTCTTGCCGGAACACTTCTTGAGGTAGGCTGCGGAAAAATTATGCCATCGGATATCAGTGGGATATTGGCAGCAAAGGACAGAACGAAGGCGGGTGTGACTGCACCGCCCCACGGGCTATGTCTTATGGAAGTTGAATATTAATATAATATAATAAAATTAAACAATGAAAAACGGAGGTATTGTGATGTTTGATAAAATACGAAAGAAAACGAGGGTATTTTCATTTTGCTGGGCAGCCGTCATGCTGCTTTTGGTTGTATTTTTTTTCTGGATGAGCGATGCGGTGGAAGATGGCGGCTTTATATTCATCATTATGATGGCTGTGATGGCAGCGCTTGCAGCATATCTGGTCTATAGAGGGGTTGCGTGTCCGAACTTAAAGGAAATAGAAGCCTACTGCAGTTCTACAGGCAACAAGGAGTTTATGCTGAAGAAGCTTGAAGAATTTTATAAAGCTGCCCCGCCTGTCAATGGACTTAGAATAGGAAATGGGTACTTTATCAGTATAAAAGGCATGAACATCGAATTTGCCGAGCTTAGGGAAATCCTTTGGGTATATCTTGAAGTAACAAAGCACTCGTACAATTTTATTCCTACGGGAAAAACATATGCTGTTCATATTATGCTGGCAGATGGAAATTCAATAGCAATGGGTCAGAAAAATAAAAAACGGGCTGAAGAAACAATGAATTACATAGCAACCGCGCTTCCATATATAATATGTGGTCATACCAATGAGATTGCGCGGCTCTATAATGGAAATCGTCAGGAAATGATACGCATTGTAGAGGAACGCCGTACACAGTATTTTTCACAGAATATGCAATCGTAAATGAAAATGTCATGAAAAAAGGATGATAACATGCAGGTTAGTTATATACCGTTTGATGTATATAATTGAGGGAGTTGTTATCATCCTTTTTTTGAATGACTTACAGGTGCAGAACTCTGTCTTTGATTTCCTGTGTACGGCCCTGATTCCAGAATTGTGTTCCGATGTAACCGCAGGTACGTCTTGCTACCGAGAGTCTGTCCTGGTCGCGGTTTCCGCAATTAGGACATTCCCAGACGAGCTTGCCGGCATCATCAGTAACGATTTTGATTTCACCGTCATAGCCGCAGGCTTCGCAGTAATCACTTTTTGTATTCAGCTCCGCATAGAGAATATTATCATATATAAACTGCATCACAGCGATAACAGCATCCAGATTATCCTGAAGATTTGGCACTTCTACATAGCTGATTGCACCGCCCGGAGACAGCTTTTGAAATTCGGATTCAAATTTCAGTTTGCTGAAAGCATCTATTTTCTCAGTAACATGAACATGATAGCTGTTTGTAATATAGTTTTTATCGGTTACACCCGGAATGATTCCAAAGCGCTTTTGCAGGCATTTGGCAAATTTATAGGTAGTGGACTCCATAGGCGTTCCATAGACCGAATAGCTGATATGTTCAGCAGCCTTCCATTCCGCGCATTTGTCATTGAGTTTCTGCATAACAGCAAGCGCAAATTCTTTTCCTTCCGGTGCGGTATGTGGTTTTCCGGTCATGCGTACGCACATTTCGCATAAGCCGGCATAGCCGAGAGAAATCGTAGAATAGCCGTCATATAAGAGTTTATCTATTTTTTCTCCCTTTTTCAGTCTTGCCAATGCACCATGCTGCCACAAGATAGGTGCAACATCAGATAAAGTTCCAAGCAAACGTTCGTGACGGCAGCGGAGCGCCTTGTGGCATAGTTCAAGACGTTCATCTAATATTTCCCAGAATTTGTTCATGTCACCGTTTGATGAGCAGGCAGCATCTACAAGGTTGATGGTGACAACGCCCTGGTTAAATCTGCCATAGTACTTTCTGGAACCATCAGCATTTCGTACATTGTCCTCAGAGGTCGGGAAAGAGCGGCATCCCATACAAGGATATACATCACCATTTTTCATATCGCGCATTACCTTTGCAGAGATGTAATCCGGCACCATACGCTTCGCTGTACATTTTGCAGCAAGCTGCGTCAGATACCAGTATTTTGTGTCAGGGCGGATATTATCTTCGTCAAGTACATAGATTAGCTTCGGAAATGCGGGCGTAATCCAGATGCCCTTTTCATTTTTGACACCGGCAATTCTTTGATTTAAGACCTCTTCGATAATAAGCGCCAAATCATCCCTCGTCTGCCCTTCAGGTACTTCGTCCAGATACATAAACATTGTTACAAAAGGCGCCTGACCGTTACAGGTCATCAGGGTAATAAGCTGGTACTGAATCGTCTGTATACCGCTCTTTACTTCAAGGCGGAGACGTTTCTCTGTTATTTTATCGATAATCTCATCCTCTAAAGACTCGCCGCATTCGGTTCGTTCTTCTATTACCTGTTTCCGCAGTTTTTTTCGGCTTACATCGACAAAGGGTGCAATATGTGACAGCGTAAATGACTGACCGCCATACTGGTTGCTTGCAACCTGTGCGACGATTTGGGTTGTTACATTACAGGCAGTAAAAAAACTGTGGGGTTTTTCAATTAAAGTTTCGCTGATAACAGTACCATTTTGCAGCATATCTTCAAGGTTTACCAAATCACAATTATGTTCCTTTTGGGCGAAATAATCAGAATCGTGAAAATGGATAATGCCCGCTTCGTGTGCATTTACAATATCCTCCGGAAGAAGCATACGCTTTGTAAGGTCTTTGCTGACTTCACCTGCCATATAATCTCTCTGTGTAGAATTAATAACAGGATTTTTGTTGGAATTTTCCTGATTGACCTCTTCATTCAAGTGTTCGATAAGGGCAAGGATGCCATTATCCGTTGTATTTGATTTACGGGCAAGCTCACGCTTATAGCGGTATCGGACATACTTCTGTGCCACTTCATATCCGCGCATTTCCATAATGCCGGTTTCTACCATGTCCTGAATATCTTCGACGTTAATGGCATGCGTCATTGTTTCGATTTGTCTGGACAGGTTATCAGCGATTGCATGAACCTGATAATCGCTTAGTTGGTATAATGGGTCTACTTCCCGGTTTGCGGCAAATATGGCATTTTCAATTTTGGATAAATCAAATGTAACCTCTTCGCCATTCCGTTTAATTACGTTGATTTTTACTTTTGTTTCCATGTAACATTCCCCTTTAATTATATGAAAAATATGTTTTATAAATAGAATATCTAACGATATTTGGTGTTATACACAATGATAAATACAATATATTGTGCTTTGTTATTATAGCTGAATCTATGCATAAAGTAAATAAAGGATAAGGAAATTTTTGTATTTTATTTTGTACATAGCAGCATTAGTCGTTTCCTTCGTATCGTTCCGTTTCCTCATAGGCGGATAGTGACTGTTTCAGATGTTTGCGCTTCCTGAAATCAATAATAAAGGTAATCAATAAAATACCATAGCATATGATACGAATAACACGAAACAGCATGCCCTTTCTGTAAGACTCCTCTTGGATGGTTCGTTCCGGAAGCGTGTATTCATCATGATTATCAAGTCGTTTCCTTGAATATACAAAGGACGCTTTATATGCTGTCGATATCGTTGGAAATGTGGAAAGCTCAGGAATCGTTTCTTTCCAGCCGATAAAGTAAGCTGTTATATCCGTTATTTTGCCTGATACTTTATTCTTGTAGTTGACTCCTTTTCTGGAATTTCCCAGCATGATATCTTCCGGATGGGTGTTATAGGCATGGTCGATAAATTCCCTTGTGATACCGGTCATGGTATCGGTGTAGTACAAATCTCTTGCGCCGAATAAATGCAATATTTCGTGTGCATATGTTTCAGGTTTTAACGCATCTGAGCCTGCGTTATTCCATCTTAAGTTAATAAAACATATTTCGTAATATCTGCTGATATCTGCATTTAAGTAATAGCTGTATGTTGTTGCTGCATCGGCCTCGTCGTCGATAAATGCAAGAAAACCAATGCTGTTTACTTTATACTTAGACATTACATATTCAATATTGATGTTTCGTTTGATATATTCATATATATTCTGACGAAGTTGTTTTGCTGATTTGCCCAAATCCCCTTCATGAGTTGACAGGGTGCTTCCGGCAAATGGCGTATCCATGCTATAGTGATATTCTAAATCGGGATGTTTTGAGATATCATAAATAAGGTTGACTTCTTTACCATAACGCTTTCCTTCGTCTTTTAGAAAATCACATGCTATCTGCATATTTTTCTTAACAAGTGCTTTATCGGAAGCTGTCCAGCCATCCCCGTCATCTAAAAAAATACTGATAAAAACAGTGTCGCCGTCTAAATATTTTGCGCTTCCGGCAGGGCTTTGTTCCCAGTCGGAATATGATTTGCCGGCATCGCTTTTCGTGAGGGTTCTTTCTGATTGACCGCAGGAAGAACAAAAAAAGAGTACGCAGAACAGTAACAGGACTGCTCTGCTGTGCGTATGTTTATTATTTGTCACCATGTTATGAAGCATAGGCTGAAATTCTCCGTCTTTTTAAATCATTGTTTATATTGAAATAGTTAATCCCATTATACATGAAGCGGGTGTTTTCGTAAATTGCAATTTCATAGCGAGGCAGCTGTATTTTATAGTTATAGATGGTAAATTTGTGTAAATAAACGCCTATGATATGACCGTTTATCTATGGAAAACGACCACTTGTAACTTTTCCTTAAGAAATCTTAAATGGTATGTTATCATATAGAATATATTAAAAAACAGATAATTGCGATAGGAGAAAATAGAAGATGAAGGATGGAAAAAAGAAATGTCATATGGTGATTGCGTTGGCAGTCGTTTGTGTAATGATTATTCAGATGCTGGCTGTGATAACGGCAGGTGCGGCGGAAACGGAAATGGATAAAAACAGTATGAATAATGATATTTTGGCATATTTATCGTGGGGAACGGACGATGGGACTTACCTTACGGAACTATGGCGTACGCAGAATGGCGACGGCGGTTTTGGATTAAGCAGTGAATATACAAGTGACTGTTATGATACCTTACTTGCGTTAATGGCAGCCGCGGAAGGAATCGTGTATCTTCATATATATCCTGTCGATAATGCGGGAAATGTCGGAAATATTGGAAGACATGACAAAAATATTGCAAAAGGAAATTTGTATACAGGCAACTTACTATAAACAGAAAACGGAGAGAGACGAATGATGGAAAAATGTAAACCAAACAAATATTGGTATAAATGCGTAGCGGTGTTTCTTGTCCTTGTGATGAGTATGAACATTCTTGCAGGATGTGACAACAGAAAAAATGGGACAGGCAC
>CANQTC010000012.1 GCA_947626675.1 uncultured Coprococcus sp.
CAAGTATAGCATAAAACTAAAGGATATCCAATTGTATTTATTGCTATTTTCTCACTACACTTAAGTTAATGACATTGCCCAATTATGAGGATTTACAAGACACGATTCATTAAATCCTCATAAACCTGTACACCTAACCATTCCGCTATGGTGTCACGTTCAAACCAGAAGAAATCGTTTAAATCTGTCAGGCTCATGCTATCAGAAAATACATCCTCAAGCGTACGTAATATTGTTTCTATTTCAGCATTGGTAAGGTCATGAAGGGTATTTGCTCCGCCACTCCATAATCTCTCACGCAGAGCATCCGCATCCATTTCACATTTTACAGTCATAACATACACCTCTTTTTGGTAATGCTGTCGATTATGCGTCAGCATAAGTAAGAAGCAGAATATAAGCATTGATTTACAAAATTAGTTTGAATAATTCAACTATTATATTTGACGCTTATTTTCAATTATGGTAAACTACTATCAGGTAGAAGAACGAAGACGGTGGACCTATTTAATACACCAACGAAAAAATAGAAAAAGCCAATGTGATTTTTTGTATTTTTTCGTGGTGGGTTAGATAGGTCTTTTTTTGTTATCTAAAACAAATTTAGGGAATCATGGGCAAAAAATCACTAAAACAAAAAAGCAGTGAGGTCAAGCTACAAGGTGTGGTGCTTTCCCACACCGAGGCGACGTAGTGCAGAGCTTGACGGAACGGAAACCGCCAATAGCAAAATTGATAGAGGGACATGAGATGGCGCAGCTTATCTCATGCCCTTAATCGTAATTTTGCACTGGACTTTTCAGAACACTGAAAGGGTCAGTCAGGGGGGCTTTCGGCGGGGGGAACCCCCTTGAGAAGCCATCGACTTATCGAAGATAAGTCCGAGGGCAGATACTCGGACTTATTGGCATAAGAAAAAACAAAAGCAATACCCTGATTTACAGGGCACCAAACAGGAAAGGATGAAAAAAATATTATGGGATATCATGTTGGAATGCCAGTCATGAAACTGGACAGATGCAATCATTTTGGAAAGAAAAATGAACATTCAGGAAATGTAAAAGCAGTAACCTGTGAAGCCTTGGAAGAACGATACTCCAGTGATGCTGACCTTGACAGGGAAATGACAGCAGAAAATGTTTACTACGGTTTTACATCAGGAGAAGCATTAACAGCTCATTGGGAACAGATGGCAGATGCTTACAGGGTCATAGATAAAAATGGAAAAGAAAAGAAATTACGCTCAGATGCAGGAATTGGTTTTGCCGGTATCTGTAAACCGGAAATGGATTTTATGGACAGCTTGGAGGATGATGAAATTGAGAAATTCATGGAAGACAGCTCGGAAGTGATTCAAGAAATTTACGAAAAGCGTGGATGCGTGATAGATTCCATTGTGATTCATTATGACGAGGGAAATCCGCATCTGCACTATTTCGGACATGACCCTGAATACAAGCTCGGAAGAAAGATTGGTCTGAAATTGTATACTGCATTAAATGACACGGAATATCCGAAGCAGATGCGACAGCATGGATGGGATATTGACCCTCTTACAGGTTATCAGGAAGCCATCAAAGACATGACCGAAGATGAAATTACGGAATATAAGAAAAGGCGTAAAGCAGACCATAAAAAGAAGCATGGTCTTTCATCCACAGAATACAAAGCCAATAAAAAATCAAATAACATCATTTCAGAGGCAAATGTTAGTGCAAGAATGATTAAGAAAAAGGCTGAGTTGGAAGCTCAATTAGAGAAAGCCGAAGCATTGGCAGAATTGGAAAAGCAGAAAACGCAATTAAAGGCTCAGGAAGCCATTTTGCAAGATAGGCTTATGGAGATTATAGAGCGTGAAGAAAAATCGCTCAAATTAGCGTCTGAAGCTTCTGAATTGATTTCTGAGGCTTCTGAGATATACGAAAAAGCTCAACGCTTTTACCTGAATGAGCAGGATTGGATGAACACGCAAACCAAGCATCACATTCAGGAACGCAACGCTGAAGCGGAACGTCAGAAACACGATTTAAGGAAAATCCTAACGAAATTCACGGACGTTGAAAGAGCCTATCAACAACAAAAAAGCAATACGGATTATGATTATAAAAATAAATTTTGTTAAATGTTATTGCTTTGTATGTTAAAAAAACTGCCACTGTTATTTACAGTGGCAGTTTTGATGTTATGGTTACTTATGTGTTCCGCAGACTGTACATTCAGTATAGTCAAGCACTCGTTCTGTATGTGTTACAGCGTCATGATGAACGGTTGTATAGATTGGGTTGTTGTAATCCGGAACTTCGATATAGTCTGACCAACAAGCATCTAAACAGTTTGATTTGAGATTATGGTCTATTTCATACTGTCTTAATTGTTCACGAGACATACCTGTAATATCTACAGTATATAGGATTTTACCATCCCATTTGTTTTCCAGAGCATAACTATATAAGTGCTCTTCCAGTGTGTGATAATATTCTCCGGTTGGAGTATTTTCATCCCATGCTTCTTGGTCTACAACTGTGATTGTATCATAAACTTCACGCCACTTATGATTACCTGTAGAAGACCTTGGGCATTCCCTGTTTTCAGTTGCAGGTGCAGCAGGAGCTTCTGTGGCCGCAGGTGGTGTAGTTGTAGTTGGCTGTTCGGTTGCAGTAGGAGCTTGTGCAGTTGTATGGGAATCCTGTCTTGCTGCTTCTGTCGCAGGTGCTGTGGATTCTGTCGTGCTGTTTGGCTTAGAATTGTTGGTTGAAGATGTACTGTTGTTCGTTGCAGGCTTGTTTGTGGAATCAGATGCATCACCCTTATTATTCGCAGACAACGCAGAATCCGCTTCATTCGTTGCCTTTTCTGCCTCATCATCCGTTGCGATTTCTGTTGATACAGCCATGCTGTCATCATCTGACGCAGCATCAGAAGCAGAATTGCTGCCACAGGCAGTCAGGGATGTAATCATAGTTAAAATGATTGCGGTACAAATTAGCTTTTTTTCATAAGAACCTCTCCTTTTCACTAATTCAAAATCTGGTCGTATTAATTGCGGATTTTCATTTATTCTTCCACCCAATCATCACTCTTAGGGTCAATCACAATGTTTGGTGTATCTAAGCTGTCAAGCACAAATATTGTATTCTCATCCGTTCTCGTAACCAAGTACCCATCTTTACATCTATAGCCGCCATAATAGGAATCATAGACCTGTGCATTTGTTAAACCACTGCTTATATCTTCAATATATGATATACGTTCTGTTTGTTCTTCTCGTATAATATCCCCCTGATTTTCCACATCACACAAAGGCGCCAGTAAATGCGCTAGTGTTCCTGTCAACGACTGAATATCATCCCCATAATTTTCAAAAACACTTGACAAACTCCCATTAAACTCCTCAAAGTTAAAATCCACTCTGCCCGATGGACTTAATGAGCGTATGTATCCATATGCAATATCTTCTGACAAAACATTATTGCCTGTAGAATCTGTATATAAAGCAAAACCTTTTAAACTATCTGTTATTCCTGTATCACTTTCATTTGTTGATTCAAGAATACTTTTGCACTGTTCTAAAAGGGCTTTTGCATCAGAAACAGTACCGGATATACCATATTCAGGAAGCATACTATCAATTTGCTCGCTATATTCAGATACCTGTTCCATAAGGGCGATTGTTTGATTACATGCCTCTAATTCCTTTGACTGCCTGTCTGAATCATCAGAACTTTCATTCCTTATTGCTTCAAGTGCTGTTATGATTTCCGCATCTGTCATTTGGGATAATTCTCCAAGAGAATATGGTACGGTTTCATCAGCGAAACCATAGTATGTTAATTCTCCATTGTTGAAAATGTAATATTCGTGTGGATAGCTGTCTTTCCCTAAATTTTTTGTATGACTTTCAGAAGTATCTACAAAATACCAAATTGCATTATTATCTGTTGAAAATACTGAACTTAATGTTTTCTGATTTTCTGCCTGCTCCTCACTACTTTCCTTTTTTACATTGGAATTTCCATTACCCAGACCATCTGTTTCTTTATCTTTTTCACAAGCTGTCAATAAAGATACTACACACGTTGCTGCACATAATAGTAATAATAATTTCCTTTTCATTTTGAATTTCCTCTCTTTCATTTTTCTGTTACGTTTATATGACAGGAATGGTTTTCAAAAAGTTTTATTAAACTTTATATTTCTGTAATTGATTCACAATAATCCTGAAAACCAATAAAAATTTTTTCTCTGCCATCTGTTATTATACTCAATATATTGTGCATAGTCAAATTGTAAAGTATGATATTTTTTTCTTAAAATTGAAAAGGAGTAATCCCATGATTTCCTACAAACCCTTTTATGAAACACTTTACAAAAAGAATATGACGGAATATGCCCTTATCTTCAAGCATGGCATCCCTGCAAATACACTTCATAGAATGAAACACAATGAAGCCATCACCACAAAGACACTGGATGTCTTATGTACGGTACTGGATTGTTCCGTATCTGAAATCCTTGAATATGTGAAGCCGGAAGATATTTAACCAGATTTATATTCAAAGAATCGGACGATATCTTCTTGTTCCGTATCAAAGTATTCCTCTGTCCATTTTATTATCAGGTCAACCATTTCTTTATTTGGCATACGGGGTAATGGCTCTAAGGTTTCTCTTATGCCATACATTCTTGCCAGAATAATTGCTGTTTTCAGCGTTTCATGTTCCAATTTGCTATCATACATAATATTTCCCCTCTCTCCATCTATGGATTTATTAGCCTTTTCCATACCATCATTGCACACTATTCCATGCAACTATATAGCTGTATGAAGTACAAATAGGCAACAAAAAAGGACGCTTGCAACAAGACAGTCTCTGCCTTTATTACAAACATCCTTTTTGATTCAACTGCTATTCGGTTTAGCAGGATTTTGGTGCTTGTCAAGTGGTTTTTTCGCATTTATTAATATTTTTCTTCATGTCTCTTATTATATCATCCTAAAATATCGAAAGGCTTCCATGATAGCATCCTCTTTCTCTTTCGGACACACTGGTACTTTATTATCATCACTCTTAGCCTTGTTATAATTTTCTCCAACCTCAAGACCACACTTACGTTTTACCTGTGCGACATACAAACTTGATACCTGAAATCCATAATGCTCAAGAACCCATGCTTTAATCTCCGCATAGGTAGCCGAACCCTTGAAACGCTTTAAATAATCGGCATTTTCCGGTTCAAAGTCTACATGCACATAGTTGTTGACCTCTTGGTGGTACAAGAGAACAACCGTCTCAACATGCTCCACCATAGGAAATAAATCAACTGGCTGGATTATAATTACTTTATATCCATTTTTTGTCAGATATTTAAGGTCTCTTGCAAGACTTTCAGGACCACAGGATATATAAACAACCCTTTTGGGCGCAAGTTTTATAAGAGAGGATAAAAATGCTTCATCACTTCCTGAACGCGGAGGGTCCATAAAAACAACATCTATCTTTTTATTTTGCTCCGCAAGCTCCACCATAAATTGTCCTGCATCATTATTGTATAAAGAAACATTTGTAAGCTTATTGATACGGCAATTTATATTTGCATCTTTTATTGCTGCTCTGTTTAACTCCACACCAATTATCTGTTTTGCATTATCTGCCGCTATCATACCTATTGTTCCTATTCCGCAATAAGCATCTATGACCGTCTCTTTCTTTTTAATATCTGCATATTTAATGGCTTTTTTATAAAGGACTTCTGTTTGTACAGGGTTTACCTGATAAAAACTCCCGGGTGATATACGAAAACATTTTCCACAAAGCATATCCTCTATATATCCCTTTCCGTACATAACCTGATTTCTATCGCCTAATACCATACTGTTATTTTTATTATTGATATTTTGAATTATGGTAGTAATTTCAGGATGAAGCTTTAACAGTGCTTTGGAAAAATTATTTTTTGAAGGAAAAACAGGCGAAGCAGTTACAATAATTACCATTATCTGCCCTGTCTGATGACCTGTTCTTATCTGCATATGCCGGATTAAACCTGTTCCTGTATCTTCATTATATATCTGCATTTTAAAAGATTTCATCAATTCTGCAACAGATTTTATAATTGATGCGGCTCTCTTATCTTCTATGTAACACGCTTCTGCTGCAAATACATTGTGCGTACCTTCCTCATATCTTCCGGCTATTACAGTACCATTTTTCAATTTTTTAAAGGAAACATTTATCTTATTTCTATAATAATATGGATTATCCATGCCTATAATTTTTTCAACATATCCAAATGGTGATAATAATTCTTCCATACGTTTCTGTTTCAATTCAAGCTGTTTATCATAAGGCATATCAATATACTGGCAGCCGCCGCAAATATTTGAAATACTGCATTTACTGTCCTGTCTTTTGGTGCTGCTTTTCTTTATAATATCATTTTGCTTATATTTTTTTCCAATATTGCTTTTGTACCTTTTTTGCCTTATATCTGTTGCTTTATTATTCATCTTATACTCCATTTTTTGTCTTAATTTTGTTCTTTATCGATAGCTTCATAGACTACTGCAGCCATAATATTATGTCCCTCTTTATTCGGATGGATATCAAAATTAATGTTATTTTCTTCATATCTGGCGTTTAATACATCTGATTTCGTTATTGAAAATGCTGTATACCAGTCTGCAACTTTGCAATTATATTCATTTGCTATCTTTCTGATATTATTATTCAGGTCATTAATCATGCTGTCAGTATAATCAGAAAGCTGTATTTTTTCTCCGTCAATATCTATATCAAACGCAATATTCTTATATGGATTATATATTGTTGCAATAATAATCTGACTATTTGGATTTTCATTTCTGATTAATTTAAGAATTTCTCTTGTATTATCGTATGAATTGAGTATGCTGTTGTTGTATGCCACTCTTGCCTGTTCATACTCATATTTTGTTACGCTTCCACTTTCAAGTATTGCAAATATAATCGGATTCATTGAATCTAAAACATCATTTGCTCCTATATCTATGGTAATAATATCCGCCTCTGAAAGCATACCTGCTTCGCCTTGCTTTATCATATCTAAAAGACCTTCTGTTGTAAGTCCGTCTACTCCATAGTTGTATTCTATACATTGATAATTTGCTTTATTTAATTTATCTGTAACTATCGCACTGAATCTGTCATTTTTCTTATCCGCAAGACCAAATCCATGCGTAAGAGAGTCACCAATCGCTACATAAACATTCATATTTTTCTTTCCTTTATCAGAAATTGTATTTTCATCATCCGTAACTGAATCTGATTCGGATTTATCCTCTGAATAATCCTTCGTTACAGAGTCATCTTCTGATGGTGTCTTTTCATTTTTGCTGCAGCCTGTAAATGCCGCAGCAAAAATGAACATTATCGCAGCTAATATAATATATTTACATTTTTTTCTATATTTCATTATTTAAGCTTCACCTGTCAATTTTACTTTAATCATGTTATGATGCACTGCATCAAGATATTTCCCGAATATATCATTTGTTTTTACCTTAAGGCTGGATGTATTTACACATGGATGGCATCCTAAATATTCTCCCGCCAATATATCTTCGTCTACAAGAAGCTGCACTTTATTCTCCGTGTCATTCATCAGTCCCATAACACTTACAGCTCCCGGTTTTATATTCAGATACTTTTCCATCGCATCTGAATCTGCAAAAGAAAGCCTTGCGCTTCCTATCTGAGATGTTATTTCTTTTGTTTTAAACGGTTTATCCCCCGGCATCATAAGAAGATAAAACTGTGTTTTCTGCCGGTTGCACAAAAACAAATTTTTACAAACAACTGCATTTAATATTTTATCTATTTCCTCACATACTTCCATTGTATCGGCAGGTGTATGGTCTGTTCTCATATATTCAATACCCAGTTTATCAAGAAAATCATAAACCCTGATTTCCTTGTCAAGTCTTCCTTCATTTGTTTCAGGTCTGCCCTTGTATAACTCCATAGTATCCTCCGTATTTATATAAACATCAGGCGACTGCAAAATGTGCTAAGATATTCCGAATTGTATATCAGCACATTGCCGCCGCACAAATACCTGCAACTGCTCCATCGGAAACTGCTGTAGCCACCTGTCTTACCTTCTTAACGCATATATCACCTGCTGCAAATACTCCGGGAATTTCTGTCTGCATAGAAGTATCAACCGGAATATATCCTCCGTCCAGCTTCAATTCCGTATACATATCGGTATTGGGAACAATTCCTGCATATACAAAAACTCCACATTCTGCATCCTTTACTACATGCTTATCACCGGTATTGTTATCTGTAAATTCAAGTTCTTCTGCCCTTTCGCTGCCATACACCGCTGTAAGACTTGAATGAGGCATAATCTCAATATTATCATGCAAAGAAACTTTATCCTTAAACTCCTGTATGCATGCAAGCTCATCTTCCACACATACAATCGTTACTTTTCCGGCTATTTGGGCAAGATAAAGCGCCTCTTTAACCGCACCATCGGCTCCGCCAATAACATATACATTCTTTCCCTTGTAATCAGGACCATCCTTTGGCGCATTTAACCTTACGCCTTTAAGACTTTCTCCCGGGATTCCAAGCATACGGCCTGAACCGCCATTTGCCAAAATAACCGTTTTACATTCATAACTGTTTTTATCTGTAACGATTGTCTTTGTGCTGCCTGTAAGCTTTGTCTCTGTTACATTTTCATAGCATATCTCCACACCTGCACCAATAGCCTGCTCTTTCATTCGTTCTGCAAATGTCTTGCCTGACTCCTCTTTTATGATTGCCGTATAGTGTGTTACTGTTGAAACAGTTCCAATCAAACCGCCAACCTGATTTTTTTCCAATACAAGAACTTTTTTACCTCTGCTTTTTCCATAAATAGCTGCGCTTATGCCTGCCGGTCCGGCTCCAATAATAATAATATCGTACATTTTTATAGACTCCTTCTTGTTTCTTAATTTTCTAATATATTTCTTATAACAAAACGGACTTACCCATCTATTATCCTAACACCTTTTTCTGTCGTAATTTTAAGACAGGGTTCAAGTATATGTTCTTACTAAACTTACTATAATAAATTTTACCATTTACATCGTGTTCATACAATAAATTTTACACAATTTCATATAACAATATTTTATGGATTAAAAAATAATTATTAAGAACATCTAAATATGGCAGGAAGGCTTAATAGTCTTTTAATATTTTCTGTTACCCTATCATCATATTTTATAAAAATAAACTTTTTTATAAAAAATACTGTGTATTTTCTCCAATATACTTTATAATATAAATAAAAATAAAAAACCAAGGAGATTATTATGCCAAAAAGAGATGATATCAACAAAGTACTTATAATTGGTTCCGGTCCTATTATAATCGGACAGGCATGTGAATTCGATTATTCAGGAACACAGGCGTGCAAAGCACTTCGTAAGCTGGGTTATGAGATTGTATTAGTCAATTCCAATCCTGCAACCATCATGACAGACCCTGAAATCGCTGATGTAACATATATCGAGCCTTTAAATGTCAATCGGTTAGAGCAGATTATTGCAAAAGAAAAACCTGATGCGCTTCTTCCTAATCTGGGCGGTCAGTCAGGACTGAATCTTTGTGCCGAGCTTGCTTCAAAAGGAATTCTTGAAAAATATCATGTTCAGGTCATTGGTGTTCAGGTAGATGCCATCGAGCGTGGTGAAGACCGCATCGAATTTAAGAAATCAATGGACGCTATCGGTGTAGAGATGGCAAGAAGTGAGGTATCCTATAGTGTTGAAGAGGCACTTGAGATTGCTGACAGACTTGGCTATCCTGTCGTATTAAGACCGGCTTATACGATGGGCGGCGCCGGCGGCGGTCTTGTCTATAACAAAGAGGAATTAAAAACAGTCTGCGCAAGAGGTCTTCAGGCAAGCCTTGTCGGTCAGGTTCTTGTTGAAGAATCAATTCTCGGCTGGGAAGAACTGGAGCTTGAAATTGTGCGTGATGCAGAGGGCAATATGATTACAGTATGCTTCATTGAAAATATTGACCCTATGGGTACTCATACAGGCGATTCCTTCTGTTCTGCACCGATGCTTACCATCTCTGATGAAGTTCAAAAAAGACTTCAGGAGCAGGCATACCGTATCGTAGATTCAGTTCAGGTTATCGGTGGTACGAATGTACAGTTTGCGCACGACCCTGTTTCAGACAGAATCGTTGTTATTGAGATTAATCCAAGAACATCCCGTTCTTCTGCACTCGCATCAAAAGCAACAGGCTTCCCTATTGCCCTTGTTTCAGCGATGCTTGCCGCAGGTCTTACATTAAAAGATATCGAATGTGGCAAATATGGCACACTTGATAAATATGTTCCTGACGGCGATTATGTCGTTATCAAATTCGCCCGCTGGGCATTTGAGAAATTCAAAGGTGTTGAAGACAAGCTTGGCACTCAGATGAGAGCAGTCGGCGAAGTAATGAGTATCGGCAAGACCTATAAAGAAGCCTTCCAGAAGGCTATCCGAAGCCTTGAGACAGGCCGTTATGGTCTTGGTTATGCAAAAGATTACAACAAGAAAACAAAAGAAGAATTACTTCTTATGCTTGCCCATCCTTCAAGTGACCGTCATTTCATCATGTACGAAGCACTTCGTAAAGGCGCAACCGTTGAAGAAATCCATGATATCACAAAAGTAAAAGCCTACTTCATTGAACAGATGAAGGAGCTTGTAGCGGAAGAAGAAGCAATTGCTGCCGCTAAGGGTTCTCTCCCATCAGATGAAATGCTTATCTCTGCAAAGAAAAACGGCTTTTCAGACAAATACTTAAGTCAGATTTTAAATATTCCTGAGGAAGATATCAGAAATAAACGTATAGCGCTTGGCGTAGAGGAAGCATGGGAAGGCGTTCATGTAAGCGGAACACCTGACAGCGCATACTACTACTCTACCTATAATGCGGAGGATAAAAACCCTGTAAAAACTGACAAACCAAAGATTATGATACTGGGCGGCGGTCCAAACAGAATAGGTCAGGGTATTGAATTTGACTATTGCTGTGTTCATGCTGCTTTGGCTCTGAAAAAACTTGGCTTTGAAACCATCATTGTAAACTGCAATCCGGAAACCGTTTCTACTGATTATGACACATCAGACAAACTTTATTTTGAACCGCTTACATTAGAGGATGTTCTGAGCATTTACAAGAAAGAAAAGCCGATTGGCGTTATCGCGCAGTTTGGCGGTCAGACACCGCTGAACCTTGCATCAGAGCTTGAGAAAAACGGAGTCAAAATTCTTGGCACTTCTCCTGCTGTTATTGACCTTGCAGAGGACAGGGATTTATTCCGGGAAATGATGGACAAATTGGAAATTCCTATGCCGGAATCGGGCATGGCAACAACAGTCGAGGAAGCGCTTCAGATTGCAGGTAAGATTGGATATCCTGTTATGGTACGCCCATCTTATGTACTTGGCGGTCGTGGAATGGAAGTTGTTTATGATGATGAAAGTATGGTTGGTTATATGAAAGCCGCTGTCGGTGTCACACCTGACAGACCGATTTTGATTGACCGCTTCTTAAACCATGCCCTTGAATGTGAAGCTGATGCAATCAGTGACGGAACACATGCTTTTGTTCCTGCCGTTATGGAACATATTGAGCTTGCAGGCGTTCACTCCGGCGATTCCGCCTGTATCATTCCTTCTGTTCATATTTCAGAGGAAAATGTTCAGACCATCAAAGAATATACAAGAAAAATCGCTGAGGAAATGCATGTCAAAGGTTTAATGAATATGCAGTATGCCATTGAGAATGGAAAAGTATATGTACTGGAAGCCAATCCTCGTGCCTCCCGTACAGTACCGCTTGTTTCAAAGGTTTGTAATATACGAATGGTACCGCTTGCTACAGATATTATTACATCGGATATTACAGGACGTCCATCTCCTGTTCCAACACTGAAAGAACAGGAAATTCCATACTATGGCGTTAAAGAAGCAGTATTTCCGTTTAATATGTTCCCGGAAGTCGACCCTGTATTAGGACCTGAGATGCGTTCGACAGGTGAGGTTCTCGGACTTTCAACCTATTATGGCGAAGCATTCTTTAAAGCGCAGGAAGCAACCCAGACGAAGCTTCCTCTTAGCGGAACAGTTTTATTATCCGTCAATAAAAAGGACAAGGAAGAAATTGTTGAAATTGCTAATTTATTTAAAGAAGCAGGCTTTAAAATACTTGCTACGGGAAATACGCATAAAACCATTACGGAAGCAGGTATTAATGCCGAACTCGTAAAGAAAATATACGAGGGAAGACCGAATATCTCAGACCTTATTACAAATGGTGATATCGATTTAATTATCAATTCACCTATCGGTAAGGACAGTGTGCATGATGACAGCTACCTCCGTAAAGCCGCCATTAAAGCAAAAGTTCCGTATATGACGACCATCGCCGCCGCAAGGGCAACCGTTAAAGGTATTCTTTATGTACAAAAGCATGGCAACGGTGATGTAAAGTCCCTTCAGGAAATTCATAGTCTGATTAAAGACAAGAAATAGACGATATAAGCAACCAAAAATATAATCATTCAATAATGAAAAACAAAACAGCCATCTGTTGTTATCAAAATACTCCTGATAACAACAGATGGCTGAACTTTTTATTACCTTTCGTCTTTTATTTTGATAAAATAGCACCATCCTTAATATGCATAATCCAATCGGCATAATCTGCCATCTGGCTGTCATGCGTTACCATAATAATCGTCTGCTGATGGATATCCGATGCTTCTCTTAATAATTCCGCTACATTTTCTGCACTTTCTGCGTCAAGATTACCTGTCGGCTCATCTGCAAATATAACAGCAGGTTCTATCGCTAACGCTCTTGCAATAGACACCCTTTGCTGCTCGCCGCCTGACATTTCCTCCGGAAACTTATCCCTGCAATGCTCAATCCCCAATTCTTCCATAATCCCCATAATTTTTTCTGGCTCTTCTTTCCTGCCATCTAAATGAATCGGCAGAATAATATTTTCATAAGCAGTATACTCATTAAAAAGATTATAATCCTGATAAATAAAACCAATATGGTTTCTGCGGAATTTTGCAAGTTTGGTATCACCCATTTCTGCAATCTTTTCCCCATTAATCATGACCTCTCCCGTATCCGGTACGTCAAGACCTGCCAATACACGAAGAAGCGTCGATTTTCCCGAACCGCTTTTTCCGATAATCGAAACAAATTCGCCTTTTTTAAAGCTCATACTGCATTGCTTCAGCGCAGGTACAGGTACTTTTCCGGTATATGTCCGGCTGATATTATTCGCCTCTAATACAACTTTTTCTTTATCCATCGATTTCCTCCTTATACGACTGATAACATTTCCTTGCAAATAGTAAATGTAATGTTCCTAAACATATTATCAGCAGCAATATTACAGAACCCCACAGTCCGATACTAACCTTATCCAGTATCTCATAAGCGACATAATTGGCTTTTGTGGTATATGGAATGAGCAATCCCAGCCGGTAAGATACAGTCATAATGATATTATCCGTATTTTCACGCCATAAACCATATGCAAGGATACAAAGTGCTGCCGGAACAGACCACAGATAGAACATTCCTTCCTTTATCCCACGCCAAACCGCCATGCGGCATATCGATTTTCCCGATAATCCCATATGATGAAGCCGCATATAGCTTTTTCTTTCACTCTGGTACAAATCTTTTAACATATATCCGCGAATAAGCATAAATACGATGATGAGCATCAGACTAAGGCTTCCATACAACACGCCGGTCTGTACCAGTTTATGATATGTATTTTCCAGCATTTCAAAATCAGTATCAAAAATCAGACTATCTCTTACTGCCATAACAGATAACTGTTTTGCAACTGCCTGCTTATCTGTATTCTGCTTCAAAGTTATTCCTGCCTCATTATATCCCCACGATATACCATCCTGTTCTGCAACCTTCTGTCCAAGCGCCTCGCTTCCCAGATAACAAAAACTATTCCACCATCCATACTGTAATCCTGCCAATATCTTATTGCTATAGACAATTCCTGCAATTTCAGCTTCTACATCACCATTTTTTGTAGAAATCTTTATGCTTTTGCCCGGCTGAAGGCCATTTTCACTTGCAATAATTGCCTGCGGATCACTATCATCACCAAACGATAAACACAATAATATCTGTTCTCCGTTCAGGAACTTCTCGTAATCAGCGCCTTCCCAGGTTATCTGCTCTTTAAAATCCGCCCACACTTTTCCGGCATCGTGATAATATGTTGTGCAATATAATTGATAGGTCTCATATTCTTCTCTTTTATCTTCCGGCATATCATCCATATAAGTCCGCTGATACCATCCGCGATAGGGTGATTTTTCCTTTCCTTCCCATGAAATATTATGACTGTTGTCTATTGTCGTATAAAAAACATCCGCAACTTCCGGCAGCTGCTCAATACTCTTTTTTGTTTTCTCTGATATGCAGGATTTCATGGTCTTAAATTCTATACCTACACTGCACTTAAAATCAGAACTATTTGTGCTGATATATTCAATATCTTTTTGTTCCCTGGGTGCTTCTAAAGAAACATCATAATAATCGGCCCGTTCTATCTGATAAATTGAATATTCATGTGTTATCTGCGCCATACAGCAAAACGAAATCACACAAACAGATATTCCTACTATTTTTATACAGGTATTTTGAAAAGGGTGAAGCATATTTTTTCTTTTTACAAGCATCCTGATTCCAATATGTCTGTTTTTCTGACTGTCTTTTGCGATTCTTCTCTTCGTCTTTTGCCCAATCGATATCTGACCTTCATATACATGATTGCTTTTTAAAAAACATTGTGAAATGCTGATTGATATTGCAAATGTACCGAATACGGCACATAATATCTCAGCAAATTCTACGAAATGAAAGGCAAAAAAATACTCGTACGCATGCGTTGAAGCGATTATCACGATAATACCCATACAGACAGCATAAGAAAGAATAATCCCCAAAATACCGGCAGGTAAAACGGTAATCAGCATCTCATAAACAGCCATCTTATGAATCTGCCATTTGGAAGCGCCAATACATCGGAGTCTGTAATAAAAACCTCTCCTTTTTTTCTGATAAGATGCTATCAGATACACCATAGCACAGCTTCCCATAATGACAATTACATATAGAATATTCCTTCCGACCTCTTTACTGCCCCATATCTCATGCTCATAAACAAAACTGTTATAAAACATGATGATGTCCCCGGAGGACTCTGAACTATATTTTTCAAGAAGCGCATTATAAAATTCATTTGCATCAATATTTTTATATTCCGGTTTCAGGCTTTGGAATGTATACGTTTTATACTCACAGTCCAAATCACCGATTCCTGCTTCATTTAATATGGCATTTGGCATATATCCGCCGCATGACCACCTCGCCGTATAATTTTGAATTGTTCCTACCAGTGTATATGTATGATTGCTGTATTCCTGGGATTTATGCTTTGCCCTCCGTTTTGCAACATCATAGTATTTGCCATATGTAAGCGTAATCTTCTGTCCCAGTTCATAGGAATAACCAAGACGCTCCAGCACAGATAATTCCATCGCAATTTCATCCGGTTTTTCCGGCATCCTGCCCTCATACATTACGATATTTCCCATATCACAGACATCCTTTGACAGCCACCCGGCATAATATCCGGTTTCTTCCTGCTCGTCATAAATACCAATACCCGATATGGCATCACCTGCCTGTTCAAGATATGGATGCGAAGGAGCAATTCCTCCTTTTTCAGAACAAAGAAACCATTTCCCATAATTTTTATAATCTGCCTGTCTCTGATAAGCGCTCATCTGGCTATGATAGAGTATTGAAGCGCATACAAATACACTGATTAAAAATGCCATTATCGTAATCCTGTATATTTGTTTCCTTCTGCGTTTTCTGCTGATACGAAGTAACTGCATATATCATATCCTCCTTTCTTGCTTACAGCATAGCAGGCATTTCTTACAAGAACCTTACGAAATTAATTTATTTTTCTGCTTTAATTGATATTTTGGAATTTTTATTTCAATCTGACATCCGCCATATTCTGCATCATGAACAAGAATATCACCGCCATGAGCAGATATTACCAGATACGATAAATGAAGCCCTATTCCCGTACTGTCATTTTTCTTTCCCGAACCAATATAATACCTGTCAAACAAATGCTTTTGCTCCTCTTTTGTAATACCAACACCCATATCATACACATTCAGATACACAAAATCCTTCGATGCAGATAATTCAACCTTTACTTTTCCATATACCAGTCCATTTGAAATGATATTTTCTACTGCCTCTATCAACCATTCCCTGTCTGCATGAATTTCAAACAGTGATTCGTTTTCTCCCTCATCTATGTATTCCTCGGTTACTTTTGTCTCTACTTCCTCATAATCAGCCTTTATATCCTGCAGCACTTCACGCATATCCATAATATTTTTTGAAAAATGTAATTTTCCTGATTGAAGCCTGGCTGTATGAAGAAGCGTCATAATGAATTTTTTAATTTTTTCAATATGCAGCAAGGACCTGTCTATCTTCCTCTGACTCTGATTTTTATCTGATAAATCAATCGTTTCCAGATTCATCATAATACTGGATAAAGGCGTCTTAATCTGATGTGCCACATTTTCCATAAAAGTCTGTAAATCCTGTTCTCTTTCCTGATAATATGTTTTCATCTGTTCCTTTTCTTCTGTCAGATGTTTCAACTCATAATTCATATCTGTTTCTTTTCTTTTCAGTACATTTTCTTTCCTGAATAATAAAATGCAGATACCGCTTAAAAGGAGAACAAAAAATATACTCGTCAAAAAGCAGACCGATACCGGCATGAATTGTTCGTTTAATAGCGAAAACCCATCTTTTGTATATCCGTTCCGAATAGCGGCAGTCATTCCAAGCTCCATCATATCCTGTCTGCTGCCGGCATCTGTTTTTCCGCCACAAAATAGCTGCGCCATTATCTGCTCTGCCATTTCCTCATTCTGTGAATAAGCGCAGCCGATGATACATTGCATCTGATTTTTATAATGCACTCTTACCATCCAGATACTGAAAATGGCGCTGATACCGAATAAAAAAATCAGACAAAACAGTATCCCATTTTGCCTTCTTAAAGAAATTTGTCTATTGTTCATTTCTGACCATCTCCTTCCAGCGGTAGCCAATTCCACGAATCGTTTCTATATAGCTGTTTCCCTGATATTTTCCAAGCTTTCGTCTAAGACGGCTGATTTCTACCGACAGTGTATTATCATCTACAAATGTTCCATTAACATCCCATATTCTTTCTAATAATATATCACGCGTAAGCAGAATACCGGTATTCTCCAGAAAAATCTGAAGCAGCCGGTATTCTATCTTTTTTAATACAATCTCTTTATCCTTACAAAATAATTTTGCCGTATGCTTTTCAAATCGCAAATCTCCGCTGTAAATAACAGTATCCGCATCCTTTTTTTCACTATTTTTATGATACCGTCTTAAGTTTGCTTCCATCCTGTGAAGCAGTTCTCCGGCCCGGAATGGTTTTGTAATATAATCATCACAACCCATTTGAAGCCCTTTGATAACCGATGCTTCATCATCCATAGCGGTGACAAAAATCACAGGGACATCCGCCGCTTTCCTGATGTTTTCCAGAAGCTCATATCCAAACCCATCCTCCAGCAGAACGTCCAGTATATAACCGTCAAACATCTTTTGTTTCATGATTTCATTTGCCTTCGCTATACCGGAACAGGCAGTCACCCTGTATTGATTTTGTTCAAATAATTCCTGCAGCCCCTGCAGAATATCTTCTTCATCCTCAACAATTAAAATATTCCAACTCATGATATGATTTTGCTCCCCTTCATTATTATCGGTTCACATTATATCATATCCCCATCTTTCTTACCATCTTGTGCAATGATATTTAAGTTATCCTTTTACTACGCCAACCGTCTTAAGCTTTCTGATTGGTGTAACGATATCTGATTGCTGTGCCATCACCATATCAATATCCTTATAGGCAAACCGACATTCTTCTGCAACATCATTTTTCTTGCGTTTTCCAAGTACAACACCATGTTCTTTCAAATCTACCATGACTTGTTCTGTTGTAAATGCTTTCATAGCGCCGCTTCTCGAATAGCATCTGCCTGCGCCATGAGATGAGGTACAGAACGACTCTTTATTTCCCTTACCTTCTACGACATAACTGTACGAGCCCATCGCACCCGGTATTACAGCCAGTTCTCCCTCCCGTACTCTTGTAGCGCCTTTTCTATGTACCCAGACATTTGCATCATAATGATTTTCCAAAGCTGCATAGTTATGATGACAATTAATCTCATCTCCAAATTCTACAGTCAGGTCTGTATGCTTCTCTATGATTTCTTTTAGAATTTCACAGGTTTTAGAAAGCATATGAGCGCGATTTTCAAAGGCATAGTCCAGTGCAAGCTTCATCCAGTTAATATACTGCTTCCCCTCCTCTGAATGAACGGGAAGAAATGCAAGATGATAATCGTCAGGTACTGCACTGTACCACTTCCGGTTCTGTACTCTTGCCTTCTCATGAAAATAATCACAGATTGATTTTCCGAGGTGGCGGCTGCCGGAATGAAGCATAATACACAGATATCCATTCTGGTCCTCCTGAAGCTCGATAAAATGATTTCCTCCGCCTAAGCTTCCGACCTGATAATAACCGTCTTCAATCAGTGGAACTAATTCTTTATCTACCTCATATTTTTCCATTTCCTGTTTTGCAGTGTCAAGCACCACTGACGTCTGCTTTTCCTTATATCGCTCCTGGTTCAGCGGAATATTTCTCATAACCGCACCAATAACGGACTGTATTATCGTGCCGTTTCCCGTCTGAATATCTTTGATATCAGACATCTTTATATTCGTTGATATAAAATCCATTCCACAGCCTATATCTACGCCTACAGCATTTGGAATAATCACATCTTTTGCAGCAATAACTCCGCCGATAGGCATCCCTTTTCCTGCATGTGTATCCGGCATCAGACATACCCATTTATGAATAAACGGAAGATTTGCCAAATGATATGCCTGCTCAATGCAGTTTTCCTCAATCTGACTTTCATTCTCCAACCAAACCTTTATCGGATATTTTGTTTTATCATTATAAATTACAAACATAACATTCACCTCTTTTTTATTATGCAATCGTTATACAGTTATATCTTTCTTTATTAATTACACTTTCCATGTATTCCACAGGTGTCATGCCTACAGCGCCAAGCAGCTGCTTAAAGACTGCTGCAGACTGACCGCTGCAAAGCTGTACGCCCTTTCTTGCGCTGTCAGCATGAAATACATTGTTTCTGCTGTTTACATTCCAAAATACAATATTCGGTATCTTATATCCATACTTTTCAAATCTCTCTTTCATTTTATCATAGAAGCTCCAACTATGATTACCGCAATAATCGATTTCCATATCAGACACTACGATAATGGACTTTGGCATTTCAGCCGGTGAGACATTGCCCTTTACCGCAATTTCCAGTACTTTATCAAATGCACGCTTGAGGTCTGTACGCATTCCCCAGTCTGCCTTACTCATATTCTTCACTTTCTGGGCAAGCGTAGCCCCCTTTAACAATTCAATCTTTGGACTGCTGCTAAATGTCATAAACATATTGTGGTATGCACCCACATTCCGTTCTGCAAAGTAAATCGCAAGTCCTATCGATGTTGCCATAGGTCTGCCATACATCGAGCCTGATACATCTGCCATAACAACAGCATTTGTACCTTTTTCAACATAATCAGGCAGTTGTCTCCACTGCGCCTCAAGTGATGAATCAGCATTGTCATAGAATAAAATTTTTTCTACAATATCATAAGGATAAAGAGTTGCAGAATGAATCTTCTGCTTTCCCTCCAGTGCATTACCGACAAATTCTGAATAACGTTCAGCATCATGTCTCATAAATGCATCACGATAAATCAGCATTGACCTGCCGGGTACTTTTGAATATGTAATATCAGCCCATCTGTTTTCAGACATAAGACCTTCAACAACATTAATATGCTTTCTCATACGTCTGACAATTCGTTTAAAATCATATACCGAAAAACCAAGCTTATGGGCTGTAAGAATACCAAGCTTTCTTGTTGAATCAGAGCTTGCATCTGCCGTCTTAATCCACTTTGCCAGAAGTGAAACTTCATTACCTGCGTTAAGATTTGCAAAATCCTCTTCAAACTGCGCTTTCATTACCTGCCACATATTCTCCTCAAGCGGTGTACCAATAAGTGAATACAAATCATCATATCTGCCGAATACCCCAATCAGAGCAAGATTATTGATAAGTGCTTCCTGATGATTTTCAGCCATGTACCGAATCAATTTTCTAAATACACTTCTTTCGCCAAGACCATTTCTTATATCTCTCGCATAAAATACAATCTTTACAGCAAATAACGGATTTTCTGCAAAAGCCTCTTCAAATAAAGTATAAATTCTGTCATCGTCTGCCTGTCTCAGCGAACCAATCGTGGAAAATAAATCCAGACAGGCATCCCCAGTTGAATTTAAGGCAACTGCACCATTTTCTGTTTTTGTAAAAGTTCCTGCTCTTCTCATTTCATCTGCAAAATTCATTATTTTCCACTCCTTTGCTTGATTATGTATTTTATGTATCAGATATGCCCGGTTTAACTGGGCATATCCTTATATCATGACGCCTTTGTTTATATGATTGACAGTCATCTATTATAATTGCTGTTAGCGTCACATAATCGGGAAGAGCGGATTCGAACCGCTGACAACCATTCCTTAAATGAATTATTGTTGCTGTTAAAGTCACAGACATGACTTGTTTTTTCTCTGCTCTACCATCTGAGCTACTTCCCGATATTTTGTTTTGCCGCTTTATCCGCGGCTCATGATGTCATTATATACGCGCTTCCAATATTTATCATTTCAAAAAAGTTGCGAGGGTGGTATAATAAAGTTCAAAAAGGAGCAAAAAAATGTCTGATTTTAAAGAGCTGGTTAAAAGCTTTCCAAAAACAAGAGAATATGTCCGGGATTTCTTCGTATACGGCTTTAAAACGAGGGAGGAATTTGGCGATAAAAGTCCCCGCACTTATGACAATGAGCGCAGACGTCTTGAGAGCTGGCTTGCTCCATATGTCAGGAAGGATTACGTTAAAAACGGCTCTAATATTTCACTTGCCATAGACAGCAATCTGCTTGATACAAATCCGCTGTTTCAGGTTTGGAAGACCAAAAGCTTTACAGATAATGATATTGTCCTTCATTTTCTGATACTTGATTTACTTCAAAATGGAGATGCCTTAACAGCGGAAGAAATCACAAATGAACTGCTCCTTACATATGATGTCCTATTTGATACACAGACAGTACGCAGAAAATGTAATGCCTATGAAAAAGAAGGCTTACTGAACAAGAAAAAAGACGGTAAAAACATTGTATATTTTCTTGACAATTCCCTTATGAACTGGTTTTCTGAAAACAGTAACATACTGGATGCAATTTCTTTTTATCAGATGGCAGAGTGCTTTGGAATTGTCGGAAATACCATATCCGACCAGTTGGATTTTCATAATGATACATTCCGTATAAAACACAGTTTTTCCGTACATACACTGGAAGATGAGATATTATTTGCGCTGATAAATGCCATGAATAAAAAGGTACGCGTTAATCTTTTGCTTAAAAGTGCGAAGAAAAATACGGTTACTGACAACCTCTGCATCCCCTTGCAGATATTTACGAGCACCAGAACAGGGCGTCGTTTTCTGTGCTGTTATATCGAAAAATCAAAGCGTTTTACATGCATGCGCTTAGACAATATAAAGAATGTAACACTTTTAGCTCCTGCGCCTGATTACGATGAACTGCGAAACAGCTTAGACAAAAATCGAATTTTCGCATGGGGCGTGTCATTTCAAAGTGAAAATGACAGCAGACTTGATAAGCTTACCATGCAGATACAGGTAGTTGAGCCTGCTGAAGACTATATTATCAACCGCCTGAAGAAAGAAGGCAGAGGCGGCACAATCACAAGAATTTCAAAAGGCATTTACCAATATGAAATCGAGGTATTCGACAGTAACGAAATGTTACCCTGGCTGCGAACCTTTATCGGCAGAATAGTATCGCTTGAATGTACAAACAAAGCTGTAGAACGCAGGTTTTACAGAGATTTGAATACAATGTATAAACGATATGGCATATCCGGAGAGGCTATGCCTCCCCAAGATACTTAAATGTTATCTGTTTTAAATCCAGGCCATTTCTGCCTACAAATAAACGCATGACAGAAAAGCGAGTCTGCAAATCAAACTCTCTTGTAATAACCATATCCTCTCCTCCTGTTCCGCGGAAAGTGAATGTTGCTATCGGTATATTCGTATAGTATAACGTACATGGAAGCTGTGCTAATTCTCCAAGCCTTGAGCTTCCTGTAAGTCTTATTTCATATTTGCCTGTTTTCTTTACATCAAACGGAAATACATAGTTTACATTTGCTGCTGATTTCTTTGTATCAAGCGGTATCGTCATATCTCCATTTAACTGTATAAAGCGAACCTCGGATAAATCAACGTCGTCGGGTTCTTCCGGGCGGTTGATTACCGTCACTTCTGTTTCAATACCAAGTTTCCTCCTCATCGCCTGCGTATGCATAACAAATGAACAGATATTTGCAGCATTTCTTTGAAGCTCCGAACGCTCTATCCTGCCGTCTGCAAGCGCTTCTGCCGTATTATCTCCACTTGCATTTGCAGAGCCGTCAGGACATACCATGTAAATATCGTTCTGCGCCCTTGCCATCGCTGCAAAGTTCGTCTTATCCGGTTTGCCGCCACGTTCATTTACAGATGCCCACCAGTCAGTCATTACAATACCGCGAAAGTCCCACTGATTGCGAAGAATTGTTGTACATAAATCATAATTTCCCGCTGTATAGACACCATTTACCTGACCGTACGTTGTCATAATCGCATCTGCAACACCGCTTTTAACAATCATCTCAAAGCCCTTCAGATAAATCTCCCTGAGCGCCCTCTCTGAGAGGACAGAATCAGTAAAATGCCTTGCCGTTTCCTGATTATTTGCGCAGAAATGCTTTGCCGCACCTGTAACACCTGCCGCCTGAAGTCCTTTAAGCATCGCACCTGCAAAGCTTCCCGTCACAAATGGGTCTTCGGAATAATATTCAAAATTTCTTCCGTTTAACGGATGACGATGAATATTCATGCCGGGACCTAACAGACAGTCAACCTTCCGTACAATCATTTCAAGTCCTGTATAGCTATAAAGCGCTTTAATCAACTCCGTATTAAATGTACAGCCCATAATCGTTCCATTCGGCAGGCTGAATGCTTTTACGCCGCAGTCTAAACGCATACCGGAAGGGCCATCGCTGCAGCATACCGAAGGAATACCCCGCACGTTAATCAGTGCATCTGATACACCACCAAATGCAGCGGCAGTTCCCGGCGTAACAAGAGAACTTCCCATACCCTCGCCCCGGATAATACAGGTCAACTCATCATCTGTAAGTCCTGCAATAAACTGCTCCATTGATACCGTTCCATTTAATACATCAGCCAGCTTATAGGCAGCGCTCTCCTCTTGTTCTATAAATCTCGGAAGATTTTTCATCCTTATCTGATTTTCCTCTGATGCATGATAAGGTACCGGTTCCATCGTGACCTTATATTCTCCACTATCTTCTATCGGTTTCATTCGTTCAAAATTTTCTGTTGGTGCAAGCGCCGACGTCAACTGTTCCAAAACAAGCAGCTCTTTCAATATGAAACTGCCGGCTAAAGCTGCCTGTCTGACATTCTCTCCTGCAAATATCCGATATTCTCCCATTTCAAGCAGCCATGCATACCTTGCACCGGATACCCCTGAATCATCATAAGAGGAAAATCTGTCATACGGTATAACAAACGCCAAATCCGTCTTTTCGCCCGGCTTTAATTCTTCAGTCTTTGCAAAGTCTGCAAGTACACGTTCCGGCTTTCCAAGTCTTCCCTGCGGAGCTTCCACATAAACCTGAACCACCTCTTTTCCCGATACAGCCCCGGTATTTGTTACTGTAACATGGAGCTTAACCTGATATTTATCCGGCTCATTTTCAAATAAGGTTGTTACAATATCAAATGTTGTATAGGAAAGACCATAGCCAAAAGGATATCGTACTTTATTCTTTGCAAAGGTTTCAAAATAGTGGTATCCGACATATATATCTTCGCTGTAATAATTTCTGTCTTTATCGCCAAAATAAGCATCAGACGGATAATCAGAAATATGATATGCGATTGTATCAGTCAAATGACCGGAAGGAGAAATCGCCCCAGTCAGTACATCCGCAGTACCCAGTCCGCCGACCATACCGCCCTGCCATACATACAGAACAGCTTCAGGCGCATATTTATCAATAAAACTCACATCACATAGTCCGCCTACATTTAACAGCACAATCATCTTTTTAAAATTCAGTCTGACCTTTGCAAGCATGTCTTCCTCAAGCTCCGTCAACTGATAAGAACCCCTGCCATCACTTGCGTCTTTATCCTCTCCTGCTGTACGCCCGATAATGACAATCGCCGTATCTGAGCAGCTTCCGGCATTTGCTGCCACCTCATCCGTAAGCGGCATCTCCTCCTGACACCAGGGTTCGCTTCCCCAGCCTTCTCCTTCATTAAATGGATTTTCAGCCTCCCAGTTACGGTATACGGATATCAATTCTTCGTTTAAAACAACATGTCCGCTCTCCCGTAAACCGTCTACAATACTATAGACCTTCGAGGTATTCACCATACCGCCTGAACCGGTTCCGCTTTTATAATAGTGATTTTGTATTCTTCCGAAGATGGAAATCCGCTCTCCTTTACTTAATGGCAAAGCATTATTCTTGTTTTCCAGAAGGACACAGCCCTCCGCTACAGTCTGCCTTGCACATTCCATATACTTGTTCCAATCTAAAACTACATTTCTCTTCATATTCTTAACCCCCGTTCATAAAATTTTCCATATACATTACAAGCTGCATTTTATTGATATACTGTACTTTACCTATCATGTTACCATAACTTTTATTTCCATTGTACAGTTATTTAAACTTTTCAAGGCTTTTTCAATATGTGTTTTTTCTCTAGCCAAATAGTCCATATGGTATTATTATGTAGTCATAAACTGTTGCTTTTTGCAAAATAAATAAGAAAGTATAGAGCGTATCATATATGGAATTATTTTCAGAAATATACAACTGCTATTATCAGGTATTAAGACACCTGCTTAGCAATCAAGCCCCGGTTACAATACAGGATATCAGAACCGGGATATCAAATGAAGGCTTTGAAGAAAGTATGCTTGCTATCATACCGAAAATCGAAAATGGTTCATGGAATTTATTTGAGAAAGAGGGAGAACTATATTACTCTAAGCTCTCAGATACATTTGCCGTACCTTTTTCCAACCTTCAAAAATCATATCTGAAAGCCTTACTGTCAGATAAACGTATACGGTTGTTTTTAACGGATGGACAAATAGAAAACCTCAACGAAATACTTTCTACTGTTACGCCGCTTTGGAGCAACGAGCAATTCTGTCTGTACGACCGTTTTGCTGACGGCGACCCGTATGATGATGACAATTACAGGAAGCATTTCCGTATGTTGCTTCATGCGCACAGAAAGAACCGGTATGTGGATATCGATTATACCTCTCCAAAGGGAACGCGTGTACACCATTATTATTTTCCTGCCCGCATAGAATATTCAGTCAAAAATGATATGTTCCGCCTGCTTGCACTGGAACAGACAAAATCCGGCAAAATGAAGCTTCACACACTAAACTTAAACCGTATTCAGAGTATTCAGCCGACTAACCAGACTATGGATAGTGCCATTGATTTAGATGCCATTATTCGTGCTTCTTATTACAAAGAACCGCTTAAGCTCCGTATCATTGATGAGCGCAACGCACTGGAGCGCACAATGCTGCATTTTGCAAATTATGAAAAAAATACAACAAAAATCGATGAGGACACCTACGAATGTCTTATATACTATAATCAAAGCATGGAAACCGAACTGTTAATCGAGGTCATGTCATTCGGTCCCATGCTTACGGTGCTTGGAAATGAGCATTTTCTTGACAGCTTAAAAAAACGGCTGGAAAGACAAATAAAAATAAAGTAATGATATGATAATATCTTTTTAACATCATTTTCCTGATTTTACCGACATATAATACATAGATAACGAATATGTGAGGCTTTATATGTGTTCAATAGCCGGCTTTTACAACAGCAATGAAAATTATATGAAAAAGCAGGAATATTGCAGCAAACTTCTTGATAATATGAATAACAGCCTGAATCACAGAGGGCCTGACCATCAGGAATATGTCGTACTTCCCAAATGTGGTCTTGCTCATACGAGATTATCCATACGAGATTTGAAAAATGGAAATCAACCGATGATGAAATCAGTATGTGGAAATCAAATTTATATTGTATACAACGGAGAGATTTACAACGCAGAAGAATTAAAATCAGAGCTTGTACATCTCGGATATGAATTTACCACTACATCTGACACAGAAGTATTGCTTTATTCATTTATGCATTACGGTCCTGACTTTGTAGAGAAAATAAACGGAATATTTGCATTTGCCATATATGATACTGCAAATGACGCTCTCTATATCTATAGAGATAATTTTGGGATTAAACCGCTTTACTATACCACAACTTCGGATGGTACACTTGTGTATGCTTCAGAAATAAAAGCATTATTTCAATATCCGGGAATCATGCCTGTCATAAACAAAGACAGTTTATGTCAGATATTTGGTATCGGTCCATCGAAAGTTCCCGGCTCAGGAGTATTCAAAGATATCCTTGAAGTAAAACCGGGACATTATATCAAAATAAACAAATACGGCATTACTGATTTTACCTATTATCGAATTAAATCCGCGCCGCATACCGACTCCTATGAAGAAACGGTTGAGAAAACCGCTTTTCTTGTAAAAGACAGTATAACAAGACAGATTGTGTCAGATGTTCCTGTATGTACATTTTTATCCGGAGGAATTGATTCCTCCATCGTTACCTCCATCTGTTCAGGCTGTCTGAAAGAAAAGGGAATACAACTTGATACATTCTCCTTTGATTTTACGGATAATGCAAAATATTTTCAATCAAATGCCTTTCAGCCTGCTGAGGACAGACCATTTGTAGAATTAATGCGCGATTATCTTCATACAAATCATACCTTTCTCACCTGTGATATGGAGCATATGGCTGATATGCTGTACCGCTCTGTTATATCAAGAGACCTTCCGACGATGGCTGATGTAGACTCTTCTCTTTTGTATTTCTGTGAACAGGTAGCCGATACCCATAAAGTAGTCCTTACGGGTGAATGTGCCGATGAAATATTTGGCGGTTATCCGTGGTTTTATCGGGAAGAGCTCGTAAACAGTCCTACGTTTCCCTGGATGAAAGATATTTCTCCAAGACTTGATATCCTGAATAAGGAACTTACGGAATATCTGAATCTCCCCGAATATATCGGACAATTATATTCGTCCATTGTATCTGAGATTCATATGCTGCCTGAGGAAACGCCGATAGAACGGAACAGACGAAAAATAGGCTATATCAATATACGAATGTTCATGCAGACGTTGCTTGACAGAATGGACAGAACAAGTATGCACAGCGGACTTGAAGCCCGAGTGCCGTTTGCAGATTCACGAATTGTCGATTATGTATTTAATGTTCCGTGGGAATATAAATACAGGGCGAATACCGAAAAGAGCCTTTTAAGGGAAGCGATGCGCGGCTATGTTCCTGATGAAATCTTATTCAGGAAAAAGAGTCCTTATCCAAAATCGTATAATCCTTTATATGAAGAAATTTTATGTAAACGGATGAATGAGGTTCTCCATAATCAAAACAGCAGACTTTTGCAATTTGTCGATAGCGCGGCTATAGAAGAACTATTGAAATCACCTAAGGATTATGGCAAACCGTGGTTTGGACAGTTGATGGCAGGTCCGCAGATGATTGCCTATCTGTTACAGGTCGATTACTGGCTTACAAAATATAATATCAGCATTGAAATATAAAAAGAAATCCCTCTAAACAGCTGTCAATTCTCTATTTAGAGGGATTTTTAATTTTCCGGTTTCATTACCGGACCAGTAACGGCTGAAGTTGTTTTCCGTCAAGGGCGGCCTCGATTGTATCCGGTATCAAATCGAGTTTCGATATAAGGGAATTCGGTTTCTTAATATAATCATCCTGCTCAAACGGAACAAAATAGATGTTTTTTGTATTCATCAACATTCCAATATTTTTAAAATTCATACCCATTGCATCATTGGTTGATACAGAAATAATAAGGGGTTTATTGTTTCTCAGATGAGCCTTCGCCGCCATCAGTACCGCAGTATCTGTTATGCCATTATTCAGCTTTGCCAGCGTATTTCCGGTACATGGCGCTATCACAAGCGCATCCAGATATCCTTTCGGCCCGATAGGCTCTGCCTCGCATATCGTAAAAAGCCCCTTGTTTCCTGTTATCTCTTCTATCTTCGCTACAAATTCATCCGCTTTACCAAATCTGGTATCGTATCTTGCAGCATGGCTTGAAAATATTGGAATAATATTCATTCCAAGCTCTGCCATTTTCTTAATTTCTATCTTTACTTTATCAAAAGTACAAAATGAACCGGTTATTGCAAAACCTACATTGCACTTTGATAAATCCATATTCTACAATCCTTTCATAATCACTGCCTCTGCCAGTATTCTTCCCGACGTATCCGGTGAATATTTTCCCGGTATGCCAAGACTATATTTATAATTGATGCCATACTGATTACAATAGTCAAAGTCTACCCCACCTGGTTTTGAGGCAATATCTATTATTAATATATCTGAGGAAACTGCTTTTAAAAAATCCTCTTTTACAACAAGAGCGGGTACAGTGTTAAAACAAAAATCATATGAAGAAGCATTCTCTGCCATTTTTGTAAAATCAACAACATCATAGCCTGCCGCCTCGGCCTCCGCTCTCGCTTTGCTGCTTCTTGCAGCAATGGTAACATGAGAACCAAAGCATTTCAATCTCTGTGCTAATGGCTTTGCACATCTTCCATATCCTGTAACAAGGCTGCTGCTGCCGCATATGTTAATATCTCTTCCTGTAAAGGCATCAAATATAGCGCCCTCTGCCGTAGCAATCGCATTTTTACAGGCCACCTCGTCATCCTTCATAAAATCATAACAAATAACATTATTACGTTTACATTCATTGACAAGAATATCAGGAATGACGCCTCCGCATACCATATCACAATTTGCTGCCATAGATATGATATCCGAAAGTGATATATTGCTGCTGATACTGTTAATATACACCATATCCTTTGATATCGGTACAGGAAGTATCATAATACCATGTATTTCTCTTATATCAGATATTTCTATGCAGCCTCTTATAGCAAGCTGCTTACTGTCACATAAATCCATGAAATAAACATCATAGCCTTTGTCTGCAAAATATAGTGCCATATAACAGCTTCTCTTATCTCCGCCGATTATATATACAGGTTTCATAACGACCTCCTGAAAAAACTCTTGGATAATATAGAATATGTTGCTATCCCAAATATGTTAATATGTACCGCGAAGAAAAATATCGGCAACCTTTTTCATGTCATATCCCAATGTTTCCTCTTCTATATCTTCTGCTGCATAAATATTTGCAACATCATATAGCTGGTCATTCACATATATATTTAACTGTCCAACCACCGACTCCTTATAAACAGGCGCTGCTAACATATCGGGACAAATATATTCATACCGCACGCAATCCTTTTCAGATAATAACATATCAGCACGATACTGAATACTGCATTTTAAAATATCTTTTCCTTCCACAGCACCAATAACATTAAGGAACAACTCGCTTTTATCCGGACTTAAACTTTTTGATGTATAATTATCAATTCCGTAATTCATCAGCTTTTTAGTATCAGCCCATTTATAGGTCTTATTATTCGGCCATCCGCAGCCAAGCAGCGCTACGATATAAGTATTTCCGTTTCTTTCGAGCGCTCCCACATAACAATATCCTGCATCGCATGTAAATCCTGTCTTACCTGTCAGCGCCCCTTCCATCATATTCAAAAATGAATTATGATTATTACAATCAAATATTCTACGGCCTGACACATCTGAAAATGTATAGCTGGCGGTTCTCGTAACATCAAGAAACGCTTCACTTTTTGGTGATTTCTTAATACAGTATCGCATAATCAGCGCAAGGTCTCTGGCACAAGTTCCATGAAAACCGTTGTCATCTTCCGCATCCAGTCCATTCGGCGTTATAAAATAAGTATTATGACATCCAATCTCTTTCGCTTTCTTATTCATCATTGCCGCAAAGTTTTCTACCGTACCGCCTACATGCTCTGCTATCGCGACTGCACTGTCATTATGACTTTCAAGCATAAGCGAATGAAGTAAATCTCCCAGATAATATTCCTCCCCTTCATTCATTCCAAGCCTTACTTCCGGCATTCTTGCTGCATAAGACGATATACTTACTTTATCAGTTATGTCTGCACATTCAAGGGCAATGATACAGGTCATGATTTTGGTTGTACTGGCATTTGCCCTTCTTTCATATCCATTCTTATCAAATAAAACACGCCCTGTGTCAGCATCCATTAAAACTGCCGAAAGGGCGTATAATTCCGTTGCATGAAGCTCATCTGCAGCAGATACATTCATATATTTACTGCCGGGTGTTATCAGCATTACAATTATATAAATTGAACAAATTAATTTTTTATACTTCATATTGTCTCCACAAGCATATTCATAATAATATATTACGATGATGTCCTATGTATGACTTTAATTAAAATTATTCTATATCCGAAGTATCTACGCTAAGCGTAAATTCGGCTTCCTCTAATGCCTCTTTCTTAAAATCCTCTATTTTATCAGGACTGATAAGCGGCAAGTCTCTTGTCGAAGCCACACCAAAACATCTTAAGAAATCCTCTGTCGTACCAAACAGAATTGGTTTTCCCGGTGCATCGAGCCTTCCTACCTCCGACACCAGATTATATTCTATCAGCTTGTTGATTGCATGAACACAGGACACGCCCCTGATGGCTTCAATCTCAGGTCTGGTTATCGGCTGTTTGTAGGCTATAATTGATAAGGTTTCAAGAAGTACATCCGTAAGCACCGGTTTCTTGGGGGTGTTTACCACTTTTGACAACACATCATAATATTCATTTCTTGTACAAAGCTGATATGCACCTTCCAATTCAACAATTCGGATGCCCCGATTGCTTTCATTATAAGTTTCAATCATTACTTCCAATTGTTGTCCAAGTGTCTTTTTATCCATCATAAGCGCTGAAGCCAGCCTGTCCAGAGAAACAGACTCGCCAACGGAAAACAGAACAGCTTCAACAGCAGATATCAGATATTCATTGCTATATTCCTTATATTCTACCGCTTCCTTTTCTTCTGTCCCATTCAGATTTTCTGCAACTGTATTTTCCAACTCTTTATCTTCCATTTAAAAGCACCTCAAAATCTTCTATGTATTACCGTACTATTCTTTTTCTGACTATATCGTATCAAGAGAATCTATGACAATCTCGCCAAAGAGTTCTTCCTGCCTTATTACGATTGCGCTAATCTTCATCAGTTCAAGAATAGCAAGAAATGTTGTTATAATATTGGTTCTGCTTGCCTGCATCTCAAGAAGCGTCCTGAAATTAATTCCTTCGAGTCCCCGAACCTGCTCCCGTATCTCTGCCATCTTTGCTTCCAAAGAAATTTCTTCCCTTTCTATGGTCTTGAACTTACTTCGGATGGGGTCGACTTTATCTACCTGTTTACGCATAACGGACTTAAATATTTCATTCAGCTTCTCAAGGTTCATATCCATTTCTGAAATCAAATCATAAGGGTCTACCTCTTCATGATAATTTTTCACTTCTGCCGGTATGGTCGGAGCCTTATAAAAGGCTTTCGAACCATCTAGCTCCATATCCTTAAGCTCGCTTGCAGCATATTTATACATCTTATATTCAAGCAAACGCCTGACAAGCTCTTCTCTTGGGTCTTCCTCTTCTTCCTCCTCTTTTTCTTCCCGTGGAAGAAGCATCTTAGACTTAATTCTTATAAGCGTAGCCGCCATAACAAGGAATTCACTCATAATATCAAGGTCTTCCTCCTCCATATTATTCACATATTCCAAATACTGCTCTGTTATGGTAACGATTGGTATATCATATATATTTACTTTATTCTTTTCTATCAAATGCAGCAAAAGGTCAAGCGGTCCTTCAAATACATTCAGCTTTACATCTATAGCGGACATGATATCTCCTTTGTAAAATATTATTCGTTTCGCTAAGTGTTCACATTATACCATTGATTGCTATAATCATGCAATCTTAAATAATAATGCATACCATTCCACCGTTGCCGTCATTCACGATTTTTTCCATTGTATCCTGTAACTTCTGCTGGCTTTCGGCATTGATTTTATTTGCCTTTGTGTTTAAGCCCTCTTCCACAAGCTGCTCTATTGTTTTACCAAATACATTGACTTCCCAGATATCTTTTCCCTCATCCTTTGTGCTGTCTTTGATATATTCTATCAAATCTTCTGCCTGCTCTTTTGAGCCTACGATAGGTGCTATCTCCGTCGTTATATTGGCTTTAATCATATGTACCGACGGCGCTTCTGCCTTCACCTTTACACCAAACTTATTTCCCGCTTTGATAAGCTCCGGCTCATCAAGCGATATATCTTCCTTATCAGGCATCACAAGACCATAACCATTACTTTTTACACTTCCTAAAGCATTCATAACACTGTCGCAGAATTTTCTGCTTTCTGACATTTCTTTTATTTCTTTTATGAAATCATATTCATTATGTACCGATGCGCCCATCATTTCAGATAACATATCATAATAAAACTGGTTATAAATAATAACAGATACATTGATTGTTCCGTCAGCAAGATTTAAGTTTCCGCAGGAATAGCTTTCCACATACTGATTTTCAGGATATTCAAGCTTTTTCATATCATATAGATATTTATTATTTTTTAAGATATCCCCTGCATCTTTAATAACACTTTTTTTAATCTGATTGTCATTGTCGCATACCTCAAGCCACTTCGGAATGATAAAATTAACCGCAGATATCGGAAAACTGTATAATAATTCCTTGAATATATTATTAATGTCATCCGCCGTCAGCTGGTCGCAATTTACAGGAAGAACCGCAACACCATAATCCTCCGACATTTTACCTGCCAACTGCTGTGTTTCCTCTGAATATGGATGATTGGAATTTAATATTACCACAAATGGCTTTCCAAGCTCCTTAAGTTCCTTTATTGTGCGTGTTTCTGCATCAACATAGCTGTTACGGCCTAAATCACCAAAGCTTCCATCACATGTAACGACAATTCCAACCGTCGAATGATTATTAATCACTTTCTTTGTTCCTATCTCCGCCGCCTTTGCAAATGGTATATCATAATCATACCACGGCGTCTTCACCATTCTGTCCTTTCCATCCTCGGTCTGTCCTTCCGCCCCTTCTACTACATATCCAACGCAGTCAATCAAACGTACTTTCATATTGATATTTCCATCGATACTGATATTGACGCCATCTTTCGGGATAAATTTAGGCTCTGTTGTCATAATTGTTTTTCCTGATGCAGACTGCGGCATCTCATCTAATGCGATTTCCTTGTCATTGCTGTCTACGATATTCGGCAATACCATCTTCTCCATAAACCGCTTGATAAATGTTGATTTTCCTGTCCTTACAGGGCCTACTACTCCTATGTATATTTCACCATTTGTCCTTGCATTAATATCCTTATAAACATTAAAATCTTCCATTCATACCTCCTGAAGCTGTATTTGTGTACTGAATATATCGGCGCACAATTCGTTCTCATATTTTAATGATATGATGTATAAGCTATAGATATGACTTATATAAAAAAGAAAATCCATAAGGATATCAAAAGCTTCAGATATTTCTATTTTACTTCGACTACTGTACCGTCTTGTGCATCGATTATCACAATTTGTACAGGTTCGTCTATTTCTTTATCAACCTCGGAAAATACCCATACAGGTGTGTATCTATAACCTGTACCTGTTTCCTTTGGATAATAAGAAAGCGCTACGGAATTAAAATTAATCTGTGAATAGGCAGTTTTGTGCTTTGTATAATAATCAGGAAGCGCTGTTTCAAGCGAAGCAACAATCTCATTCCATGTTAATAAATCTGCTTTTTTAATCGCTGACGTTTTTTCCAGCGGCATATAACAATCCATACCGATTATCCCTGCCGATGACACAGCAATCTGCATAATAGAACCATTTGTCATGACTGTTTCATCGTCTTCATCATATATCGAAAGCTCTTTTTCATTTTCCTTTTGCAGGTAGTCAACATAATACAAATCGCTTGTATATTGAAGCACCCCTTCTATCTCCGGAACATATGCCATGTTATATCCATCCATTTTAAATGTAGTATCATTCGTATAGTCTGAAAATGAAAACCCTAAATCTTCCGCATATATTAATGAAAGGTCAAATGCCATTATGCTGTTCATATATCCTGAAGCAATCTCCATTGCTTTATCAATATCATAGGTACATTCATTGGCTTCCGTAATCAACTCGTCATAATCGAGATTTTTATATGAATAAAAATCTTCCTTGCTAAGTCCCAGACAAGAAACCTCAATTCCCTTATCCGCATGAATAAAATCACCAAGCGAAATATCAGGGTATAATTCAAGCTCTACAGATGCCACATCATCACCGTCTGCTCTGAATGTAAGAAGATATTGCTGTCCTTCTATCGTTCCTATATATTGATTTGCAGAAAAGTCCATATTTTTCTCTCTGCTTTCAGGTGCATTTTTTAATTTTTCCTTATATTCTTCCGCCAGTTCCGTATACATCTCATGATAAAACGCAACCGGTCCTTCTTCCATCCTTTCATAGTAATCTATATAATATTCGCAATCAGCCTTTGTTACTGTTCCATCATAAACATATAGTATAGAAGAACCAAAGATACTTTCTGCCACGGTCTGCCTATAGGCTTCGTTCAGCTCCGCCCTGTTACATTCAAAAGTATACATGTCAGATACATTCGGAACTTCTATATCGTCATCCGATATCAATATGCTGTCAAGCCCTGATATATCAGTCTCCAACTGATGATTGATACTTTGGGGTATATTCAGCTCTCTTGCAAGCTTCGTATATCCAATCTCTCCCTCTGATTCCTCCAATGCGTCTATGATAAATGAAGCGTCATCTTTTTTCTTATCACAGCCATATAATGAAATTGCAGCCAAAAGCGTCAGTGCAATATAGCAAATTCTTATTTTTACGCTTCTGCTTATCTTACTTCTGTCCGTCATCACTATTGATATCCTCCACTATCAGTCCGTCCTCAATTCGTATAATCCTTCCCGCATGTGATGCAACATTCATATCATGCGTAACCACAATTAAGGTCTTTCCCTGCTTATTCAGTTCTTCAAGCAGCTCCATTATCTTGATACCGGTATTCTTATCAAGCGAGCCTGTCGGCTCATCAGCAAGAACCATCGAACTGTCTGATACCAATGCTCTTGCTATAGCGCAGCGCTGCTGCTCTCCTCCTGATAATTCCGTTGGTTTTTTCTTATATAAATCCTGTATACCTACCTGCATTAGTGTCTTTATGATTTTTTCTTTCCGCTCCTTTTTGCCTACATTCCTTGCAAGTAACGGTATCTCCACATTTTCATATACCGTATATTGATTCAGAAGTGCAAATCTTTGAAATATAAAGCTCACATGATTTTTCCTAAATAAATACAAGTCGTGAGATTTCATCTCACTAACGTCTTCATTATCATATATGTACTGTCCTTCTGTCGCCTTGTCCATTCCACCTATTATATTTAGTAATGTACTTTTTCCCGAACCTGAGGTTCCAACTATAGCAACATATTCTCCATCATTAATTTCAAGATTTATACCATTTAAAGCCGGATATTCCGTAGCTCCGCTTTTATATGATTTCTTCATGTTTATAATTTTAATCATTCTACTTTCCTCCTATCAGCTCTGCCGGAGATAATCGTTTTACTATGACAGCAGGGATACTTGACTCAATTAATATAAGAATACTGCATACAAGTATCGTAATCATTCCAAGCTTGCCGAATACAGATTGTTTTAACATATATAAGCTTGTCAAATCATATTCTATTTCCTTATTTATAACAACTGATATACAAAGAAACATTATAATAACAGCGATGACAATCTTAATGACATTCTCTATCACAACCATTTTTATCATGTCAGTATGAGACAACCCACTGGCAAAAAACACACCATAATCCCTGCGTCTTGATAATATACTGTTTATCTGGAAGCAGGCTAATATAAGGCAGGCGACTATAACCATCATAATAAGAAATTCTCTATACAGATTTTCATTTTCCTTATCGTAAAATGTATTAAGCCATTTACTGACGCTTACTACATTTACAGTTCCGCCTATATTGGAAAATGCATCGGATATCATACTTTCTGCTTCTTCAAATGTATATCCCTCTGCAACAGAAAAAAAGCATGAACTGCTGCGGCCTGCAGTCTCATCTTCCTTTCCCACTTCAAGAACTCCATAATCAAACATATATACAGAATCTACTGTTTCACTTGAAAAGTCCTCCGTCAGAACATAATCGTCAACAGGCATAAGCGTATTTTTTTTCAAAATTCCGGCTACAACATATGTGTCTTTTCCATCCGTAATAATGGTTCCAGGTTTCATAATATCCCTGTATTCATAACCTAAATACAACAAATCCCAATCTTCATCATAATCACATTGTTCAGGTTCTTTTCCCGAATATAACCGGATATTAAACATATTCCATGCATAATCACCAATCCCCATCATTTCAAGAGAACCATCTTCGTATACATAATTATTATAACAATTTGTACCCTGAACATCCGTCAATACCGCAAGATTATCACTGATATACTCTTCATCATTATATTGGATTGTCCATTTTTTACCGGTTACATCCCATCCGCACAACTCCCATTGAGTCTCCCAACCGGCTATACAGTCAAGCTTTGGCATAGTCTCACCTATATACATAGCGAAATCTTCCGTCTCATCATTATACAGAGAATAAGAAAGATATCCGAAATTATCAAGACCGTTTTTTACTGCCTTGTCAAGATTATTTTTTACCTGCGACTGTATGGCGCCCAGCAGGACAATAAGACCTATCAATACCATTGCAATTGTATAAAGAGCAACACTGAAAAATATTCTGCCTTTTTGCTGCAATGCATTATCAAATGACATACGAAATAAATATTTTAATTTCATCTACAAATCCATAATCCCTTCTACAAGATTAATTCTTGTTATTTTTCTCAGTATGCAGCATATTGATATTACTACAATCGTCACTACAGCTATTATCATATAGCATATACTTTCTGCCGTTATACTGTAAAATCCTTTCCTCGTTATCAATATGTTATAAAAAACATTGAAGATAACCGAAATAAATATCGAACAAATAATCAATGGAATTAATTCTTTCAGTATTTCAAAAGAAATCTTAAGATTACTGCATCCGCATACTCTGTATATCGTATAGTCCTTTTGTTTTTTTAATGTAAAGACGCTTATAGTCTGCATATAACACATCAGACAGAATAGTAATAATATACCATTTATCATCCCAAGCAGCTTCACTTCCTCACTGACCGTACTGGTTTCTTCATTTTCATATGTCCATCTTACTGCCTTAGATGATACATTTTCTATACTGTTTATTTCTTCCGCTATAGCGTTTGCTTTTTCAAATAATATATCGTCATTCTCATCATCTGAACCGAGAAATATTTTAATGCCCTCGTCACCTACCCATATCTCTTCACCCAGCAGCTTACATAATATAGTGTTTTCATCTTCTGTATCAGGGAAATATGCTGCTACTATATCTTCTATAAATTCTGAGTTTGCCTTTTCATATATCCCTACAATCTTATACAATATCCCGCCGACATGAATATAATAACCATCGTCTTTTTTTATTGCCTGTTCCTCTATATCAGAAGAAATAAGCGCAACCCTTGAATGTGATTCAAAATCTTCCTTTGTCAGATTTCTTCCTTTTATAATATTAAAAAAATATGAACTATCATATGAAAAAAGAAAAGTTATGTTGACTTCCGTTAAAGAACCTTTCACTTCAGCCCAACTGCATTTATATATGGAAACATCCCTGCCATACAGCTTTTCTATTACCTCTCTTGCCTTTTCAGTATGAACTGCTCTATCACATACACAATGACCGCCAACTATATTTCCATCTTCGTCATATTCTGCGCTTTCACGACATACATCGCACCAATTATATATAATAGCATGATTATAATAAGTGTCCCTCAAATAATTATGTTGAGCTTGATATCGCCATTTATTTACCAAATCAAAACCATTTATTATAACTATAAACAGAAGTGTATATATAATTATAAACAGAAATGAATATCCGTTATTTTTTATCTTCACAAGTATAGTCACCTCTTTCAATATTTAAATATAAGTCTTACTATGGATTAAAACAAGGATTGCAGCTATCATGCCATATAAAAAATTACTTACGATATATCTTCAAGTAATCTCCACCATCATCATCAATTCCAAAAGTGATATACATGTAGATATCATTATTTTTTATTTTTCCATTTCTTCTTGATGAAAAATTATTTTTTCTGTTTATTTTTCTTTGTCCTAATTTCTTATTACTAGTTTTACCAGAAAATTTAATAATAGCACTTATGTATCCTTCATCATTCTTTTTAACATCTTTTCCATAAAGCTTGCCAATTAATGCATACCAATCTTTCTTGTTACTGTAATATGATAATTCCCCATATGCCTGTGCGGTGCAGTATCTTGACCTTTTATAATATTTGCTTCCGGTTTTTGCACATACTGCAAAAGAACTTAATAATGTAATCATACATAATGTGATAAGTAATATTCGTTTCTTTTTCATATCTTTTGATTTTCTCCCTTTATTCTCTTGATTTTTTTACTAGAATAATAGCTACAACCCACACCGCATTAGTATAGCCATATATATATAAATTGTCAACTATTTCCAATTTGATTTTTGTAAATAATGTACAATATTGAATAAGTTAAAAATGAATTTTTCTTTTTCCGTCTTCCGCATTTTGTAATCAAACTGCATTTATATTTTAAAAAAAACTGCACACAATATATACGTATTATTTATCGCAGGGAAATGATGATAGCATATCCAATTTCCTTACGGACAATACACGCATCAGCGTTCTATATTCTGAAATATAAAGGAGGACATTATGGCTAATTTATCAGCAAAGGAACTATCAATGATTAATGATTCATTAAGCGACGAGGAATTACTTGTAAAAAAGTATAAAATGCTGGCTGAACACTCTGAGGACAGTGAAACAAAGAAAAAATTTCAGGAAATTTCAGCTCGTCATCAGTCACATTTTGATAAAATCTACTCATTACTTTAGAATATCTTAAGGAACTTCAAATCAACATTATTTTTTTAAAGGAGAAACAATTATGTCACAGACTTATACTGAAAAAGAAATTTTTGGTGATGCGCTTTCAACGGCCAAAGCGACTACAAATAACTTCAATACTTTTTCTAATGAATGTGCTCATGAAGATGTGCGTAATACCATGCTTAACATTCTCGCAGATGAGCATGATATTCAGGATGATATCTTTCATATGATGTCTGCAAAAGGTTACTATCCTACACCTGCTGCCGAAAGCAAAAAGGTAGAAGAAACAAAACAGAAATATCGTTCATGCTGCTGCAAATAAATAAAATCAGCTCATATGAAACAAGCCTGCCCTATATCCGGCAGGCTTGTTTCATACATGAATTGATAACGATACCATTATTCCATAACCAATTCCCTTGTTTCAACATATTTTATCTTTCTTGAAGCAGCATATGCAAATATAAAGAAGCAGAAACAGATAACCAGTATCGGCAGAATAAACGTTAAAGGCGTATAGCTGACTTTAATAACAGATATTCCGACAAGTCTTAATATCTGTGCAATTGTCCATCCTGATAATAAAACACTAAAAATAAGCCCAACTAATGAACCGAATATCGAAATAATAAGAAAACGTACGGCAAACTGAAGTCTCAACATCCCCGAAGTAAAACCACACGCCTTATAAATTCCTATATCATGTCTTTCCTGAATAAATGTTTTTATACAAACCATATGTACAACTACACTTGCAAATATTACAGACAACACATATATAATCACTTTTATAATCGATATAATCTCATTATAACTATCCATATCCCCGGCATCTTCATTATGCTCAGCCGATACCAAATCGCCATACAGCTGATTGATATCTGCCGCCGCCTTTTCGGCATAACCTGCATCATCAAGTGAATATGCTCCCCAATATACATTTTCGATTCCTACCTTCTTCGCACCATCAAGTGACATGGAAAATATCATGCCAACATCATTGATACTTTGATTATACCCTGTAATTATATAGGATGCCTTTTTATCATCATGTGATATTACAACTTCATCACCGATACTCAGCTTATATTCATCAGCAAGTATATCTGTTATAACGATTTCATTATCATATAATGGTGCTCTGCCCTTTGATATGGCAGGTATTTCTTCGGGATTACGCATAATCCGACACATCGTTTCTTCGCCGTTTAATGAAAGGTACATATGTCTCAGATAATACTTATGCGTAATCGGTGTATACTGCTCCACAACTTCTTCTATATCATTAAGCTGTTCATCGGATAATGCGGTCTTAAAATCAATATTGATTTCATTACATATCATTCCTATTGACTCAAGCGCCGTTTTAGAATTCAGTATATTTCCAAGAATCATGGCAGTCATCATAAAAAATACCAGGATAGAAACAATGACTGTAATCCCTATATATCTTCTGCTGTTTGATGTAAACTGTCTAAGTGCAATACTTGTATGAATCCGCTTTTTACTTATTTTGGATTTTAAATAACTGTCAAAATAAACAGCAGATTTTCCTCCTGATATCGCCCTTATAGGGGATATCTTTGCCACCTTTCCTGTCATAAGCAAAACAAATAATATCGATATTAAGAATACGGAACATATGATAAAACTGCTTCGGACGAAATCAATCCTACCCGATGACAATATCCCCGTCATGGAAAAGAAAAGATTTTTTAACAGCAAAAAGGCAGGAACAGCCAACCCAAATCCTATCAGTATTCCTAAAAGCTCCGCAAACAGATACTGGCAAATAAATACAAGTCTTATTTTTCCTTTTGAAAATCCCTGGGATTTTAATATCCCAAGCTCCGCATAATCAATCTGGATACCTGTAGAAATACTATGTCCCATTACGATGAAAACAACGACCATTAAGATAAACATAAATGCAAGAAGACTTGCAGTAATGATATTAACCAATAACAGTGTATATTTTAAACATAATGATTTTGGCATAGAGCCAAATGCGAAATCGACAATCCCTGTTTCTTTGTTCAGCGCTCTTCTAAATTCAGTAGATGTCATGCTGCATCCGCCATCCTGATAGATATGAATGAGATGGATATTTGAGATGGCGCCGTCTTCATGTGCAAGTTCTTCCATTTCTGCATCATCAGACATTCTGTTGAAATCTTCATCACTTACATATGCCTGTTTCCAGCCTATCACCGAACCTCCTGTTACAGGTTCCACAATAAACCCGGCAATTATAAAATCATATTCATGTCCGTATATCGTATATACGGAAACCATATCTCCTATATTACATTTATAATTTGTTTTAACACCAACCGGAAACCATATTTCTCCATTACGGATTTTAATATCTTCCTGAATATAACCATCTAATTCTGCATTATATGCTTTAAAATAATTATCCTGCTTTCTCATAAACAGAGAATTTCCATTTGTGTTATCATTGATATAATAAGCATCGCTTTCTATGCCCGGAACATCAATTACTTTATCTGTCAGCCTGCTGTTTTCTACTTTCGTAAGCAGTTCATCTGACATTTTTCTGTCAGATATCATCACGATAAGCTCGCCCGGGTTCAAATCCTCCCATGCAGCTTCTAAACTTTTATCACAGTTGTTTTTCATACTAAGTATAAATGTTACTGACAGACTTATGATTGCGAGTAATAAAACAATACTGATAAAAGAGCCTTTCTTATGCTTTATATTCGCCTTTACCAGTGTGATGATTTCCATAGCCGTCCACCTACCATTCCATAGATGAAAGCCATGCGTTTACTTGTGTTTCACGACTTTTTTTATCTTCATCATGATACGGCGGAAGTGTAAGCTCCCCAATGATTTTACCATCCTCCAGATAAAGAAGTCTGTTTGCACGAAGTGCCGCTCTCAAATCATGCGTTACCATAAGAATACTCTGTCCTGATTGGTTCAGCTCTGTAAGAAGATTCAATACCTCTTTCGTATTCTTTCTATTCAATGCGCCTGTCGGCTCATCAGCAAATAACAACTTTGGCGTATTGATAACAGCCCTTGCGATGGCACATCTTTGCTGTTCACCACCTGATACCTGTGATGGCATATGCGTCTTAACATGCTCAATTCCCATCTGGGAAAGGAGTTTTTCAGCCCTTGCATTAATATCGGATGCTGATACCGTTTTATTCAGGTATCCCGGAACAACAATATTTTCAAACAGCGACAGATTCCCTATCAGATGCATTTGCTGGAATACAAAGCCAAAATCCCCATGTCGCAAAACGGAAAGTTTTTTTTCATCAAGTGTTACGATATCCATTCCCTTATATATTACTTTTCCTGCCGTTGCCCTGTCCATGCCGCTTAATGCATACAGCAATGTAGACTTGCCTGAGCCGGACGCTCCCATAATTACAGTAAAATCACCCTCATACAGTTCTAAATCAATATGGGACAATATATGTAATTGTTCACCATTATGCGCAAAGCTCTTGCTTAAATCCTGTGCTGATAATATTTTTTCTTTCATCTCTTAATCCTTTCCTATAAACGATTTTTAATATCTCTACTATAGCAAAGTAAATATTATGAAATCCTTAAGAGATTGATATTTTTATCATTATTTCAAGACCTCTTTCATGATTTTTAAGTAATAATTCACCATTTAATCTGTTTACAATATATTGAACGATATAAAGACCTAAACCGGAACCCTGTTCATTTCCCGCATTTTTCCCCCGATAAAATTTATCACATATAAACGGCATATCTTCATCAGGAATCCCCGTTCCATAATCTCTGAAAGAAATTATGACTTGCTTTTCCTGCTTCGTAATATAGATATCAATATCTGTTTTTGCATATTTTCTTGCATTATTAATTATATTTTCAACAAGCTGGGTAAACCTGTTCTTATCTATCATACATTCTGCACTGAAATCCGGCCTGTCAAAATGGATATCCTTCTTCTCGGCATCAAGTTCCAATACTATCTGTTCCATGAAACTGCAAATTTCTACCTGCTCCGTTTCTATCTTCAATTTATCTAAATCGGATAAGGAATGAAGAAATAAATCATTTGTCAGTTTTGACACTTCATCACATTTTCTCATAATTACATTCAGATATTTTGCTCTTTTTTCAGGAGAACCATCCATATAGGCTTCAAGCCCTTCTGCATATGCCCTGATAGAAGAAATCGGCGTCTTGATATCATGCGATAATGTTGCAATCACCGTTTTATTATTCTCTATCGCTTCCTTTTCACCGGCGCGGGCTTTTGTAATCTCCTTCCGCATACTGTCAAATGCCCATGTAAACGCACCAAAATAGTTTGAGCGTTCATAGTTTAATGGGATATCAAAATTTCCCCGGGCTAATTTTTCAGCATAATCTTTCATCTTGTCAAATGGTCTTAATACCGCAAAATACAAATATACAAAAATAATAATTATCAATACTGCCGATATGCCGCCAAGCCATAATACCTTACCAGTACCCACCTGTATATTTTCTGCATTTCTAAGTTCTCTATACAGTTCATCTGCCTTATCCTGCATAGCATCCAGACTGCCATTCTGCGCAAGCTGTGTCAGCTCATTAATGGCAACAATCTGCTTTTCATTAATATCAGAACTATTTAATTTTTTATCCGATATATAAAAAAACAGACTTATCCCTGTCACAAAGCATATAAATATGATTGTTATTAACAGCAGCTTTTTTTTCATCCTTCTCCCTCGTCTGACAGCATATAACCGACACCCCATACCGTTTTGATATATTTCGGCTTTGCAGGCTCCTTTTCCAGTTTCTCCCGAAGCCACCGGATGTGAACCGTCAGTGTCGACATCTCTACCTCAGAAAATGCTCCCCAAACCTCTGATAACAGCTTCTCCTTCGATACCGCCACATTCTTATGTGCTGCCAGATATGCCAGCAAATCAAATTCTCTTAAGGCAAGCGAAATGTTCTTACCTGCTTTTGTCACAGTTCTTGCAGATATATTTATGACAAGTTCTCCAATATTTACTATTTTTTCTTCATTGGCAAAACCATAGGTACGACGTATCAGTGCGTTGACTCTCGCCAATAATTCCTTCATGGAATACGGCTTCGGCAGATAATCATCACCGCCGATTTCAAACCCCTCCACCTTGTCATCCTCGCTGGTTCTTGCACTGGCAAATATGACCGGTACGGAAGATACCTTTCTAAGCTCTTTTAGCAATTCAAATCCCGTACCATCAGGAAGATTAATATCAAGCATAATCAGATGATACGTTTTCTCCCTAAGCATATCAAATGCACCCTCCACAGACTCAGCACATGCTGTCTCATATCCATAGCTTTCCAGCATATCGGATATAATAAAAGAAAGGTCCGTATCATCATCTATAATAAGAATCTGTTTTTTATTCAAATGCTCAGACATTACAGCCTCCATAATAAACATTTTCCTATATTTCTGATTTTCTGTCTCTTGCAAGAAGCTCCATCATTGCTTCTTTTGCTGACTTTCCATTAAACAGTACATCATTTACAGCTTCAACGATTGGCATATCAACATGATATTGATTGGCAAGTGCAAGCGTTGCTTTGGCTGAATATACGCCTTCAACTACCATTTTTACTTCTGCCATCGCCTGTTCATATGACAACCCCTGACCGATAAGATATCCTGCATTTCTGTTTCTGCTGTGCTTTGAAGTACATGTAACGATAAGGTCTCCCATTCCGGAAAGTCCTGCCAGCGTCTTCATCTCTGCACCCATTGCAGCGCCAAGTCTCATCATCTCTGCTATACCTCTTGTGATAAGCGCAGCTTTCGTATTATCTCCGCATCCCATGCCATCAGACATCCCTGCAGCAAGTGCAATGACATTCTTAACCGAACCGCCTAGTTCTATTCCTGTAATATCTGTACTTGTATATACCCTGAAATAATCATTCATAAATACATTCTGTATCAACTGTGATGTCTCTATATTTTTAGAGCCTACAACAACTGTTGTCGGTATTTCTCTTCCTACCTCTTCGGCATGGCTTGGACCTGAAAGGACAGAAACATTCGTATCCGGAAGTTCCTCTTCAATTACTTCAACAAGCGTGCTTAAAGTAGCCTCCTCTATGCCTTTGCTTACATTTACAATAATCTGGCCTTTTTTTAACAGCCCTGATAATTTTTTTGCTGTACCTCTTATAAATGGAGAAGGTACTGCAAATACAATAATCCCTTTATCTGCTGCCACAGCTTCAATATCTGTTGTAAACTTTATATTCTTATTTAATATAACGCCCGGAAGTCTGTCCTTCTGCTCATGAAATTCATTCAGCATAGCTACTTCTTTTTCATCAATAGACCATACGGTTACATCATGACCGTTATTTGCTAACAAATTTGCAAGCGCCGTTCCCCAACTTCCTGCACCAAGTATTCCTATAACCACCTTTAAGCCTCCTTTTTCGCTCCAAAAGATAATTTATTCTCTGTACCACTGATTAATCGCTTGATATTTGCACTGTGGCGGACAATTGCAAGTAATGTAATGACGCCTGCTACGATTATACTTTCTATCATTTTGGCATCCGAAGCAAAATGATAAGAACCTTTTATGGCAAATATACTATATAATATTAAAAATCCTATGACAAGGCAGATTGAACCAAGTGAAACATACTTTGTGATTGCTACGATAACAACAAAGACAACAAGCTCTATCAGGATAATCCTGATATCCCACAAACCAATAATCATTCCTGATGTAGCTGCAATGCCTTTTCCACCCTTAAACTGCATATAAAATGGGAAATTATGTCCAAGTACAACGCCTAATCCGGCATAAAGTACATAGAGATATACATTCCCATAATCCATTGAATTTAAGATAATATGAACAAGTGAACAGGCAGCAACGCCCTTTAATATATCACCAAGAAATACAATCAGTCCCGCCTTTTTTCCAAGTACGCGAAGTGCATTTGTCGTGCCTGCATTTCCACTTCCGCTCTGTCTTATATCGATTCCCTTCAGTCTGCCATATAAATAACTTGTCTGAATAAGCCCGAAGCAATATCCGCCCAACAGGCATATGATTCTAATCAGCATGTTCATTATTTATCTTTCCTCTCCCTAATAATAAATTTAAGTGGTGTTCCTCTAAATCCAAATGCCTCCCTGATACGGTTTTCAATATACCTTGTATAGGAAAAATGCATCAGTTCTTTATCATTTACAAAAATAACAAATGTCGGCGGCTTAACAGATACCTGTGTTATATAAAACAGTTTAAGCCTTTTTCCCTTATCAGAAGGAGGCTGCTGCATGGCAACTGCTTCTGTCATAATCTCATTTAATACACCTGTAGCCACCCTTAAAGAATGATTTTCGATTACTGCATCAATCGTCTCAAAGAGCTTTGGAAGACGCTGTCCTGATTTTGCAGATATGAATAGCAGCTCTGCATATGGCATATATGACAGTTTATTTCTGATTTCTTCTGTGAATTTATAAATCGTCTTGTCATTCTTTTCTATGGCATCCCACTTATTAACAGCGATAATCATACCTTTGCCGCGTTCATGGGCGATACCTGCAATCTTTGTATCCTGTTCCGTAATTCCTTCCGTAGCATCTATGACAAGAACCGCAACATTACATCTTTCTACAGCCGACACTGTTCTTATAATGCTGTAGCGTTCGATATCTTCCTTTATCTTACTTTTCCTGCGAAGCCCCGCTGTATCGATAAATACATATTCCCTGTCATTTCTGACGATTTCTGTGTCTATGGCATCCCGCGTTGTTCCTGCAATATCTGATACGATAACCCGGTCTTCACCAAGCAGCTTATTTATAATAGAAGATTTTCCTACGTTCGGCTTTCCTATAATCGCAATACGCGGCCGTTCATCCTCTTCTTCTTCTTTTGCCGACTCATCAAAGTAACTTACGACAACATCCAGCATATCGCCTATGCCAAGCCTTGATGCCCCTGATACCGGTATCGGGTCACCAAGTCCCAGGTTATAAAACTCATACACATCCGTCATAAACTTATCAAAGCTGTCTACCTTATTTACGATAAGAACGATTGGTTTCTTGGAGCGTCTTAACATATCTGCAACTTTTGCATCATCATCAACCATTCCCTGTCTTACATCCGTCATGAACAGGATAACATCCGCCGTATCAATGGCAATCTCCGCCTGCTCGCGCATACTTTTTAATATGATATTATCTGATTCCGGCTCTATACCACCTGTATCAATCAGTGTAAAATTATAATCCAGCCATGATACATCCGCATATATTCTGTCTCTTGTTACTCCGGGTGTATCCTGAACAATAGAAATCTTTTCTCCTGCCAATGCGTTGAACAATGTGGATTTTCCAACATTCGGTCTTCCAACTATGGCTACGATAGGTTTACTCATTATTCTTTCCTCCAATAATTCCCTGTACAAAATCTGCACCGTTTGATTTTACAATATAAACTTCCACTTGTAAAGCTTGCTGAAATGCGTCAAGCGTCATATCATCAAGAAATATATCCTCATCTGCCTTCAACATACTGTTTGATATCATCACTCTCTTTCCAATCGGCTTTCCCTTTAATTGTCTGATAATATCTCCACCTGTAAGAAGTCCTGTAACCGTTATTCTGTGTCCAAAAAAATCATTGATAATCTTATATACATGTATTTTAATATTTGGAAACTTTATATTCATGCGCCTTGCCAGTTCCACAAAAGATTCATACGCAAGAACACCTGTAATAAGAGAAACCTCATACTCCCGGCTATCTCCTTCAAGTTCCTGATAGGCTTCTTCAAATTCCTCAAGCAGCAGCCGCATCATCCCTACACCGTTTTCAAGCTGAATATAGCCATCATATCTGTCCGCTTCCGGAAACTCTCTGCCGGCATTGATGTACCACTCATCACTGGCATGAACAAAATGGATGCCGTATCTGTCCATCGCCTTCTTTTGATATTCCTCTATTATATCAATGACCTTACATGCATCTTCTGACTGAAATGGTTCAAGCGGATAAAGTCCCTCCCGATAATCAGAAAGACCTACCGGAACTACGGATAAGCTCTCCATGACAGGCGCAAATTCCAGTAAATCGGATATGGTACGTCTTAGCTCATCACCATCATTTACCCCTTTGCATAAAACCACCTGTCCATTCATTGGGATATCGGCTTCATAAAATTTTCTTATTCTATCTAATATCGTACCGGCAAACCGATTGTTCAGCATCTTACAACGCAGTTCAGGATTGGTAGCATGAACGGATATATTAATCGGCGCAAGATGATAATTGATGATTCGTTCAATATCCTTTTCCTTCATATTGGTAAGCGTTATATAATTTCCCTGAAGAAACGAAAGTCTGGAGTCGTCATCCTTGAAATAGATGGTATCACGCATCCCCTTTGGATTTTGGTCTATAAAACAGAAAATACATTTATTATGACAGGATTTGTAATCATCCATCAGACTGTTCTCAAATTCTATTCCCAAATCCTCATCATAATCCTTCTCAATCTCAAGAAGCCACTCCTCACCATCTGATTTTCTGACAAGCAGCTCGATATATTCTTCATTTATCATATACTGATAATCAAATATATCCTCAATCTCCTGATTATTCACAGCAAGTATGGCATCTCCTGTTTCTATCCCCAATTCTTCCGCTATGCTTTCTGCCTCGACAGATTTTACTATATGCTCATGCTTCATGCATATACTCCTCCTGATATACTCCTGATACTTTCATTTGCACTCTGTACTTTACTGCTATTCTTTACTGCTCCGGAATCATGATAAATCCTCCAAGATTTCCTCTCATTCCATGACTCGCACGATGGGAAAACAGGATATCAGGATTACAGCATGTACAAATATCCGTTATTGCAATATTACAGTCCTGTATTCCACTATTTACCAGATTATAATAGTTCGCTTTATGAAGGTCTAACTGATATTTTCCATTTCCCTTATCAATTATCATCGCTTCATATTCATCTTTACGGTATGCCGCCATAAATTGCACAGCTACATCCTCACTGACCTCATAGCACGACTGACATATGGAAGGTCCAATCGCACATATGATATCAGAGAGAGCGCTCTGATATTCAGCAACCATCATCTCAATCATATGCCTGCTGATATTTTTCACTGTACCTTTCCATCCGGAATGGTTCATGGCTGCTACTTTTTTTACTTTATCATAAAAATAAACAGGTACGCAATCTGCATAAAAAGTCATAAGCGGAATCCCCGGTACATCTGTTATCAGTCCGTCTATTGCTGTAATATCCGAGCGAACCATTATCCCTTTTCCCATATCTTTTTCTGTTACTCTGTATATCGATGTTTCATGTACCTGGTCTGAAAATACCAGTTTTTTATAATCATATCCTGCTGCCGCTGCAAGCCTTTTATGATTTTCCATAACATTTGAATCATCGTCGCCTCTATGAAAACTTAAATTCATGGATGACAAATGCCCTTTACTGACCCCGCCTACTCTTGTCGAAAATCCATTTACAACACCATATTTATCCAATATATCAAAGCTTATATAGACTACGCCGTCTTTTTGATGAAGCTTTGTTGTTTTACTTTCATTCATATATTTTATATTCATATTATCGATACCTTCCACAATAATCAAAAGCATTTTCGATATGACTAAATACGCCATCACCTGATATCGTTATAACATCATACCTGCATGGAATATCCATACCGTATCCTCTGCTGTTTAAATAAAATAACGAAACATCTGATATCTGCCGCTGTTTTCTTACATCAACAGCTTCTTCTGCACATCCTTTCGTTGAACTGCTTCTGTATTTTACCTCAATAAATACAAGGTATTTCCCCTGTCGTGCGATAATATCAATCTCACCTTTATTGACACGATAATTTCTTTCGAGAATTGTATAGCCTTTTGATTTTAAATAATCTGCCGCTTTTTCCTCATATACAGTTCCCTTTTGTCTGGAATTATACATAAATCCTCATATCTTTTCTATACAAAATTTTTAATAAATGACCTTCTATGTATTGGACATGGTCCTTTTTCTTTTAATGCTGTTATATGTGCCTGTGAGCCATATCCCTTATTCTTTGCAAATTCATATCCCGGATATTTACTGTCATATTCAACCATAAGTCTGTCTCTGGTTACTTTTGCAATAATACTGGCTGCCGCTATCGAGCCGGACAAAGTATCTCCCTTTATAATCGGAATCTGCTTAATATCCACCTCCGGTATTGTTACGGCGTCATTTAACAGAATATCCGGTGTTACCGAAAGCTTCGCTATCGCCTGCCGCATGGCTTCATAGTCGGCATTTAAAATATTAATTTCATCAATTCGCTTCTCATCTGCCATACCGATACCAAAAGCTACCGCTTTATTCGTTATTTCCACAAACAATTCTTCGCGTTTTTTCTCTGATAACTGTTTTGAATCATTCAGATAGAGGATATCACAATCTTTCGGAAGAATGACCGCAGCGGCTACAACAGGCCCTGCAAGCGGTCCTCTCCCCACCTCGTCAATTCCGCATATATATTTACATTCCGCATATTTTCGTTCAAATTCAAACATCTTATAAGAACGGATACGTTCTTTTTCATATGCCTCTATTTTCTTTTCCGCCGATACGATTATTTTTCGTACACCCTCCCGTTCATCCTCTTTGTACTCGTCTATTAAACGGTGAAGTTTTGAAATATCGGCATCGGCAAATACCTTTTTTATGTCTGAAATACTCATCTTTTCCTCCAAAAAATAAGAGCTGCTGTCATCCGGCTGCAGCCCTTATTTTCACACATTCCTATTCTATTTTACCAAATCCGCCTGAAAATCTGAATACTGCTTTTCCGACAAATTCATCCTTATCAATATTTCCTACATCTGCCAATCGGCTGTCGCGGCTATTATTTCGATTATCACCTAGAACAAAATATTCGTCTTCGCCTAATGTTATCTCATCTACAGCAAGACCTCGTTTTTCTGAATCGATAGGCTCTTTTCCGTATACATCTGTAGTCAGTTCTTCACCATTAATATATACAATGCCTTCTTTATTAATCCGAACCGTCTCACCCGGAAGCCCAATGATACGTTTTATATAATATGTTCCTTCCTCATCGCCATAAGGAAATACAACGATATCAAACCGTTCCGGGTCATGAAATCTATACGAAAGCTTATCTATCCACAGACTATCGTCTGTATGAAGCGTGTCGCTCATCGATTCCCCATCTACCGTTGTTCTCTGTCCGACATATGTAAGAACAAGCCAGCAGATACCGATGATAACCACGATATAGATACCAAGCTCTATAAGGTCTTTTACGATATTGACATCTTCAGGATTTTCTTTATTCTTTTTCTTTTTATCTTTTTTAATTTTCTTCTTTAATGCCTTGTCATCAAGCTGCTCTATGTCGGCTTCGGCATCCGCTTCCATCTGTATTTTCTCACCCCTTGCCTCTGCTTTGGCAAGCGCCTTTTCTCTCTTTTTTTTCAGTTTTTCTATTTCTTTTTCCCTTGCTTTTTTTGACGGGTCATCCTGAAATATCTCATCTAAAGCTTCACTTCTGCTTTTTTCTTCACTCATCTATTCTATCCATCCTATTTATTATCCGGCTCTTCAAGTGATATTCGCCCAAGCTTACCGGCTCTGAAATCATCAAGTAATATTGCCGCAGCTTTATCAATATCAGGTTCTCCACCCTTTTTCACGCAGGCTCTTTTATCTGCGATATCAAATAACATCCTTGCAGCATCATCACTTTCTTCAATATTATACCTTTTGGCAAGTGTATTACAATAGTTATTATGTATAAATTTTATTAATTCACAAGTAATGTCTGTAATATTTAATATCTCATCATTGATTGAGCCTATATAGCTAAGCCTCAGCCCTACGTTTTTATCATCAAATTTAGGCCACAATATCCCCGGCGTATCGAGCAGCTCTATGTTTTTTCCCAGCTTAATCCATTGTTTGCCTTTTGTAACGCCCGGTTTATTTCCAACTTTCGTACAGGCTTTTTTTGCATAGGAATTAATAAAGGTAGACTTTCCTACATTAGGAATCCCCACTATCATCGCCCTTATCGGTCTGTTGATAATCCCACGTTTCCTGTCTCTTTCTATTTTTTCTCTGCACGCTTCCTGTACGATAAAATCAATACTTTTCATGCCGCTTCCTGAACGTGCATTTATTTTTGCAACAAAGAAGCCTTTCTCTTTATAATATTCTTCCCACTTTAACGTAACCTTATCATCCGCTAAATCTGATTTGTTTAAAAGAATCAGTCTGTATTTATTTTTTGACAACTCATCTATATCCGGATTTTTACTCGAAAATGGTATACGGGCATCAACAAGCTCTATTACAATATCAATAAGCTTTATATTCTCCTGCATCATTCTCTTTGCCTTTGTCATATGACCGGGATACCACTGAATATTCATTATTTCTTTATCCTTCCTAATATCTCTGACTCTTTAATGCTTCCAACATTAATATATCTTGAGTCCTGACTGTTATTTACGTTATCACCCAGAAGAAAATACTCATCATCGCCAAGCGTTATCGCCTTTTCTGCCAATCCGGCAGTAAATACATAATCCTCTATCGGCATATCCGGTATCGGATTTCCATTTACATAGACTGTTCCATTTGCTATCAGAACCGTTTCGCCCGGAAGTCCGATAACGCGTTTTACATCATAATATGCATCCGTATTTTCTATCGTTCTGTATGCAACAATATCAAATCTGTCCGGTTCTGCAAAAACGTATGCAACTTTATTTACAATACATTTTTCTCCATTCTCTATCGTCGGATTCATGGATGAACCCACCATATAAACCGTCTGAAACATAAAGGTCACAAAACCATATGCAACTACTACTGCTGCAAATATCGAAACTACCCAACTAAGGATATTCTTTACCGTTTTCTTAAAAGAACGCTCTTTTTTTCGCTGTCTCCGTCTTTCTCTCCGTATACGTCGTGCTCTTTCTTTTCTTTCACTCACTTTTTATATCCTCTACATTTTTAAAAATGGCTGGAGCAAACTTACTCCAGCCATTTTCACGTTACCTGCAAAATACGATATTATTTAACAAGTTCTTTAACCTTTGCTGCCTTACCAACTCTTGAACGTAAGTAGTAAATCTTAGCTCTTCTAACTTTACCTTTTCTTACAACTTCAATCTTCTCAACGAAAGGTGAATGTACAGGCCATGTCTTTTCAACACCGCAACCATTTGAGAACTTTCTTACTGTGAATGTCTCTCTGTTGCTTCCGCCCTGTCTTTTAATAACAGTTCCTTCAAAAATCTGAATTCTTTCTCTGTTACCTTCCTTAATCTTGTTATGAACTCTTACAGTATCACCTACTGAAAATTCAGCAACTTCTGCCTTCATCTGGGAAGCTTCAAGATTCTTAATGTAATCGTTATTCATTTGTGTGACCTCCTTCATATTTAGATGTTCTTACTGCTTCTTCGGCACAGAGGACCATCTCTTTTCTCACAACTTGTTCACTATACCATATAAATCCATGCTTTGCAAGTAAAATTTACACTTGCAGTCAAGTGGAGCTGGCGGGAGTCGAACCCGCGTCCAAAGGCCCATTCACTACGCTTTCTTCCATCATAGTCAGTGTTTTGTCATTCCCGCGGCCTATCGCCCACTAACATGCTATAGGTCTTGGTAGCTTCATAAATTTTCTTCTGTGGCAAAGCTTACACAGAAGAGTTTACCGAAGGATGATACTGCATCTAAAGGGCTCGGTGAACCCTAAAGGCAGCAGCTGCAACTAGGCAGCGTAAGCTAAATTATCGTTAGCGTTTATTTTTAATTTCCGGCTTTTAGCGTGGTTCCGGACCACGGATGGCTTACATAGCTTCAAAACCCCTGTCGAAACCAGTCAACCCCTTAAATATATATAAGGCTCACTGATTATTTATGAGCTTATAAGCTTAATTGTTCTCCGGCGCATTTTCATTCTCGTTATTATCTGTGCTGCTCTCTGATGCCTCATCATTCTCGTTATTATCTGCGCCGCTCTCTGATGTGTCCTCGGAAGCATCGGTAGCTGTAGCAGGAAGCACACCCTCATATCCATTATCTTTCCATGTTTTTTCTACAACACTTTCAAGCTTATCTGCCTGTACATACTTTGGTATGGCTTTATATATCTTATAACCTGCTGTTCCGCCAAATATGGCAAGTATAATGAAAACAGTTAAAGTTATGGCAGCAACTTTCTTAGCCTTCTGTTTTTTCATTATAGAAGCTCTGTTTTTCTTCTCATATTTTCTCTTATCTACCTTACTCTGACTCATCTTGCGAAGTCCTCCTAAAAATTCTAACAAATGCTCGCGCTTGCTTATTATAACACATATCATTTAATAATGCTAACATTTCACAAAATTTTTATATCTTTCTGTAACAGTCCCGCCATTTTTATTTTATCCGCCAGTTTATTGATACATATTCGTTGATAAATATTTGAACGCGTTATCTGCCAATATCACGACTATATTTTTGCCGGCTGCTTCCGGTCTTTTTGCAATCTGCGTTGCAACCCAGAGCGCTGCGCCTGCTGATTGTCCGACAAAAAAGCCTTCCTGCTTCACAAGCTTTCTGCCTGTTTCATAGGCATCTTCTGCAATTACATCAAAACACTCATCATAATATGTATGAAAATAATTAAATAAAGCAGGGACTTTATCATCCGTTACACCATCGAATTTTAATACGCCATCAATCGTATTGCGTTCAGGAAATGCCGAATCCTTTAAAGATTGTTTTGCCGGCTGCGCCCCGATTACTTTCACATCAGGATTTTTCGTTCTAAGATATGAAGCCAGACCGGATAATGTTCCGCCTGTGCCGACCAACTGAATGACATAATCGACTTCTCCAGCCGTATCTTCCCATATCTCAGGCCCTGTTCCTATGATATGTGCCCTGGAATTTGCCGGATTTCCGCACTGATTAATATAGTACCATCCTTTTGACCGGGCAAAGTTTTCCATCACTTCTTCCAGTTTTGCCTGCGATAATCCCGTCTTTAACATTTCTGTAAAACCAGGTACATCAGATACCTGCAAGAGTTCAGCGCCAAGCGCTTTTAATATCTGTGACCGTTCAATTGATACGCCCGGCTGAATAACCGCTGCATAATGATAACCTTTTGCATTTGCAAATGTCGCTGTACCAATACCGGTATTTCCACTTGTATAATCCACAATCGTCATACCCGGCTTAAGCTTTCCTTCATACTCAGCCTCTAAAATCATATTCAGGGCAGCCCTGTCCTTAACACTTCCTGACGGATTGAAATACTCAAATTTGCCTAAAATATGTCCCTTAACCCCTTCTGCTTCTTCATATCGATGTAATCTCACTAATGGTGTTTTGCCAACCAGCTCTGTGATTGAGTCATATATTCTTCCCATATAGATTTATCCTTTCCTATTTAATAGTTGTATTCAACGATTTCAACATACTTTTCATCTCTTAATAATCCAACCAGCGATAATAAACTCCATGCATTACCCGCAGTACCAATATACAAACCGGAGTAGGTGTGAACGTCCTGCGGAATTGTTCTCCACCAGTTACCAAGCCATCTTCTTGAAGTCCCCAATTTATAAATATCATCCGGGCTGTCATCTACATGCGATTGGCCTATCACCGTTCTGGCAGTACGTCTTGCGTAATTCAGAAATTCGTCTTCACCGGTAAGTCTGTATACGGATATGAAATGGTCGAGCAGACCCGGTGTACCGCAGCATAATGCCTGACTTCTCCAATAACCTCTTGAATAATTTTCAGGAGCGCCCGCTTTGATAATCCCCCTTGAAAGTCTCTTTACCCAGTCCAGATACTCTTTTTCATTTGTTATGGCATATAATTCTTCAAATAACAGAGCAGTTCCGGCAGGCCCGTGGCATGTGCTGAGATAATAAAATTCTGTAGAAGGTCCTCTCTCCAAACTATCAAGGTACGGAACAAGTACGGCATCATCATCTCCCACTGCGATTCCTTTAATATATTCAGCAGCATCCTTCGCCGCCTGCAAAAATACCGCATCCTTTGTTGCCTTATAAAGAACAGCGAAAATCCAGCCGACTCCGGATGTACCATGTGCAAGATTTACCCAGAATACATCTTCTGGAAAATCAATAATCGTCAAATCAACTACATTCCAAAATTTACCGCCATTTGGTGCATCCTTTCCTTTTGAAACAATGTAATTTCCTAATGATTTTGCAGCATCTAAATATTTGACATTCTTTGTAATTTCCCAGGTAGAAATCAGATAAGTAACAAAACCGGCATCTCCGCACAAATCATTTTGTTCACTCCAGTAGATACCTTCCGGCGCTTCCTTCGCAGCAGCTAAAAGGTCATCCGCCACTTTAACAACATAATCTTTATACGGCTCTTCTCCTGTAACTTCATAGAGTTTTAAAACAAGATATGCGCTCCCTGTAGGGCCATTATAATAGCCTGTTATCCATCCTGGCATATTCTTTACATGAACCAGCTTGTCTTTAACTGCTTTTGGATTATTTAATGCTTTTTCATAAAAAGCACTGCCTTCATCCGTTGCAATAATATCTGCTGCTGCCGCTTTTGCCTCCTGAAGGTATTCCTCTTTTTTTGTAACCTGATATAACCGCAAATAGAATAAACCGATTCCGGCAGAACCACCATACAATGCTTTTTCCGTAAGCATTGGGTAATCAGAAAAATCCTCGGATGAATCAGGGCTTTGATTCCACCTTTTTCCAAATTCCGTTATCTTCTCTGTCGTTTTAATCCACGCTGCAGCCTCTTCCGCAATTGAAACGTAATCCTCTGTCTGATATGCTTTAAATAAATAATTTCTTCCCATATATATTCCTCTTTTCCTATTGGTTTAGTATGTTTTCTATATGAGAATCTTACCATTCTAACTGCATATTGTAAAATCTTACTTTTTTATAGCCCGTTATAAGATTTTTTTATACCAAAAGGTTTTCAACTTTCCTAATCAGCCAAGATTTCTTATCTTGAACTCTTTTTCAGCTTCACGTTTTACGTCTTTCTTGGCTATTTCCTGTCTTTTATCATATAATTTCTTACCTCTGGCAAGTCCGATTTCCATCTTCATCAGGCCATCCTTCAGATATACTTTTAAAGGCACTACCGTATACCCCTTCACCTTCTGCTGCCCCATCAGCTTGTTAATCTCATTTCTATGAAGCAACAGCTTTCGCGTTCTTAAGGGGTCTCTGTTAAAGATATTGCCCTTCTCATATGGACTGATATTCATATGATGGATATATACTTCTCCTTTATCAATCCCTATAAATGCTTCCTTTATACTGCAGTGTCCCTGTCTTAAGGATTTCACTTCCGTACCCGCAAGAGCAATTCCCGCTTCGTAGGTTTCTTCTATAAAATAATCATAATACGCTTTTTTATTATTTGCGATGATTCTGTTTCCTTTTTCCTTTGCCAACTTCTACATCTCCCTTATGCGAAATGATAAAATCAATCGTTCTCGTTAATTTATCCGTTTCTTTTACTTTTACCCTTATCCTGTCACCAATAGCATATTTTTTGCCTGTTTCCTCCCCTATCATAGCATATTCATCCTGGGAAAAACAGTAATAATCGTCATACATATTCGACACATTTACAAAACCTTCTATCGTATTTGGAAGTTCTACATACATTCCTCTGTTCGTAACACCTGATATGACGCCTTCAAATATTTCACCGATATGTCCAGACATATATTCTACTTTTTTCAGCTTCTCCACTTCACGTTCCGCTTCCTCTGCACGTCGTTCCTTTTTGGAGTTATCATCTGAAACCTTACCAAGTATGGCTTCGTAATGTTCTATCCGCCTGCTATCCAGTCTTCCATGTATGTTATCCTTTATAATACGATGTATCTGCAAATCAGGATATCTTCTGATTGGTGAAGTAAAATGACAATAATATTTGCAGGCAAGACCAAAGTGTCCGGTACATTCGGTAGAATATCTCGCCTGCCGCATAGTCCTCAGTGTCATACGGCTGATTAAGCTCTCACAATCTTCTCCCTTTATTTTATCAAGAAGCTTCTGAAATTCCTTAGGATGGATATTCTCCTTTGAAGCCTTAAAATAAAAACCAAACTTGCTTATAAGCATGGCAAGCTGTTTTACCTTTTCGGTATCCGGCGCTTCATGAACTCTGTATTCAAATGGAAGCTCCTGCCAGAAATAATCTTCTGCTATCGTTTCATTTGCAGCAAGCATAAAATCCTCTATAATTCCATTTGAACGTCTGCGCTCATATGCACCAATATAAGAAACTCTGCCATCCGCATCTATAACAATTTTGGATTCATCAAAATCAAAATCGATAGAGCCTCTTTCCATTCTGTTTTCTCTCAATAAATCAGACACCTGAAGCATCATCTGAAACATAGGAACAAGTTCTTTATACTTTGCAGTTTCTTCTTCGTCACCATCTTCAATAATCGCCGATACACTGGTATAGGACATCCTTCGGTCTACATTGATGACCGTCTCACAAATCTTATGATTTACGATATGACCGTTCCTGTCTATATCCATCAGACAACTAAGCGCCAGCCTGTCCTGTCCCTCATTCAGTGAACAGATTCCATTGGACAGTTTATGCGGAAGCATCGGTATCACCCGGTCCGCCAGATAACAGCTTGTGCCACGCTTCAGCGCTTCCTTATCAAGCGGTGAATTTTCTTTTACATAATTTGTTACATCGGCTATATGAACTCCCAGCTTATATAATCCGTCCTGCTCATATAATGTTATGGCATCATCCAAATCCTTTGCATCTTCCCCATCTATTGTCACCGTCGTAAGATGCCGCAAATCTGTCCTGCCTGCCATTTCCCTTGATGACACATAATCAGGCAATGATTTCACATAGGTCATCACCTCTTCCGGAAATTCCACAGGGATATCAAGTTCTCGAACCACCGACAACACATCTGTCTCCGGATCATTAATATGTCCAAGTATCTCTACAACCTTTCCTTCCGCTGATTTTACTTTATCACCGTAGCTTAGGATATCAACCACAACTTTATGACCTGTCATTGCTCCCATTGAATTTTTCTTTGCAATAAAGATGTCCCCATCTATCTTCTGATTATCCGGTATTACAAAGCCAAAATTTTTACTTTGGTCATAGACACCGACGATTCTTTTCAATCCGCGTTCAACTACTTTCACAACAGATGCCTCTGTTCTTTTTCCAACGGGACTGTCTGCTGCCTGTATCAAAACAATATCCCCATGATACGCACCACCTGTACTTTTCTCCGGTATAAAGAAATCCTCCGTTATCCCCTCTACCCTTACAAAGCCAAATCCTTTTTTGTTGCTTATAAACGTTCCCCGATAGACTCCTTCACCCATCTTCTGATACTTTCCCTTCGTCGTTCTCGATATAAGACCTTCGTCAATCAATTCATCAAGTATGCTGTGAAGTTCCTCCTTATCTTCAGACGGCACCTGCATAAGATAACACAGCTCTTTAAATTTAAGAGGTGTATACTGTTTGTCACAGATAAGATTATAAACATTTTCTTTTCTTTCTTTTCTTAACATCTCTTCTGACATATATTACTTCTCCAAATAAATCTTATTATTTCCTTCTATACTGATAAAAGGTGCTTACACATAGTATGTAAGCACCTTTTTATTCTCATACCTGTTACAACAATTTTGAATCAAGTAATAATGCAACCAAAATGAATAAAATACCAAGAACGGTTGTAATCTTCTTGAGTACCTCTTCTTTTGAATTTCCCTTATTCTTGCTCCAATATGAGTTATCATATCCGCCGCCTGTAATTGAATTTGTCAGACTGGCTTCTTTTCCTTCCTGTGAAAGGACGATTATAATTAATACAATACATATAATAACATATACGACTGTAATGATTGTCTTTAACATCATGCCACCTCCGTTCTTAGGGATTCGTGAAATATCTTAAAATCACATCAACTCGTAATATAATAACATAATCAGAAAATAATAGCAACTTATTTTTTTATTTATTATACGCTTACAAGATAGGCTCAATAACTGCACGAAAATATTGGTCTAATTCAGTTGGTGACTGTTTCCTGTGACCTCTAATCCACCATAAAATCATTTCAACAAAACTGCCGGAAATATGATTGACTAAAAAATCATTTGGCAATGATTGATTATTTTTCCGATTCTGATTAACAAATTGCGTTCGTACTAATTCATTCAGGCTATCTTTAAAATACCGTAAGAAGATTTCGCTGCTTTCACAGGAGAGCAAAGCAAGAACATTGTTATGGTTTTCCTCTAAATGCTGTAAAAGATGACAAAACACAGAGTTAGGAACGCTGTTATCTGAATACAAGCCATGTGTGTGACTGGAATCAATGGCACTGTCGATAATATGACTGAATAATTCCATACACAGCTCCTTCAACAAATCATCTTTTGTTTCAAAATGGGCATAAAAAGTACTGCGCCCAATATTTGCTTCATCTATGATTTCCTGAACTGTAATGTTATTGTAATTCTTATTCCCCAATAAGGCTATAAAAGCATTAAAAATAGCGGCTCTTGTTTTTTGTTGTCGTCTGTCCATAATATTCTCCTGTACAAATTTTGAAAATTGTTCCGTAACTTACATTGTGATTGAATTGCCTATTGTTTCCGTTATGGAAATTGATACAATAAATAACAAACAAAGCGTTCAATAACGTATAGATTATGTGGGAAATTTGGAGCAATGTCAAGATGATAAAGGAGGTATGTTTTTTATGTTAAAGCAATTAAACACATTGTTGTCCGGTGTACCAATGACGGTTGTCAGCGGTGTCTTTTTGTTTATAAGTTTTATACTGCCCAAAATTGGAGCAAACCTGCCGATTGAGCCGGCATGGGTATCAATCATAATAAGCGGTATTCCTTTGCTGTATCTTGCAATATGGAGAGTAATTCATAATCCGGGAATCAGCAAAATTTCCTCAGCGCTGCTTATTGTGATTGCTATGTTTGCGGCAATTGCCATTGGTGATTTATTTGCAGCCGGAGAAGTCGTATTTATTATGGCAATAGGTGCTATTTTAGAAGATATGACAACAAACAGAGCGAAAAAAGGTCTTAAAAAATTGATTAGCCTTGCACCAGTACAAGGACGCAAAATTGAAAATGGACAAGAAAAGATAATACCCACAAATAAAATCCAACATGACGATATTTTGCGTATTCTGCCCGGTGAAACAATACCAGTGGACGGAATAATCATAGCCGGCGAAACATCTGTTGACCAGTCTATTATGACCGGTGAATCACTTCCGGTAGACAAAGGAATTGGCGAAACCGTTTTTTGCGGAACAATAAACCGTTTTGGTTCAATCGACATTACAGCTACAAAAGTTGGTGAGGACAGTTCTTTACAGAAGTTAATCCGTATGGTACAGGAAGCAGAGGAAAAACAAGCCCCCATGCAGCGGATTGCAGACAAATGCGCCAGTTGGCTTGTCCCAGTTGCGTTCATTATTGCTGTCATTGCCGGACTTGCGACACAAGATATTATCCGGGCAGTTACTGTCCTCGTAGTATTTTGTCCATGTGCATTGGTGCTGGCTACACCAACCGCCATAATGGCAGCTATCGGGCAGGCTGCTAAGCATGGTATCATTATAAAATCAGGTGAAGCGCTTGAGAAAATGGGGCATACAGATACGATTGCTTTTGATAAAACAGGTACTTTAACTTATGGACGTTTGGAAGTCAGCGACATTATATCTTTTCACAAAATATGGAATGATACTGAATTGCTTTCACTTGCAGCTTCTGCTGAAACAAAAAGCGAACACCCGTTAGGAAAAGCGATTGTTGCTTTTGCTAAAGAAAAAGATATTCCCATTATAGAATCGAAAAATTTCAGAATGACTGCGGGAAAAGGCGTGTACGCAGAAGTTACAGGATATCATCTCTTTTGTGGAAACGAGCGATTTCTTGCGGAAAATAGCATTACTCTTGATAAAGCAAACCTTATTGAATTGGATAAATTACGCAAACAAGGAAAAGCGTCTGTTCTTGTAGCCGAACAAAAAAAATGTATTGGCATTATCGCCTTGTCTGATATATTGCGTACAGAATCAAAAGGTATGATTTCCATGCTAAATAACATGAATATCAAAACGGTGCTGCTTACAGGTGATAATCAAAAAACCGCTGATTATTTTGCAGCGCAAACAGGAATTACAGAGGTTCATGCAGAACTATTGCCGGAAGAAAAAGTACAAAGCATAGAAAAATTGCAAGCGGAGAAAAAAATGGTTTGTATGATTGGTGACGGTGTTAATGACGCACCCGCACTTAAAACTGCTGATGTTGGAATAGCTATGGGGAGTATGGGGAGTGATATCACCGTAGAAGCAGCGGATATAGCATTGATGAGTGATGAACTATCTAAAATCCCATATTTGAAGCGGTTGTCTGATTCTACAGTGAAAACAATCAAGTTCAGCATTACGTTATCTATGTGTATTAACTTTTTAGCTGTTACACTTTCTGTTTTAGGTATGCTAACCCCTACTACGGGAGCATTGGTACATAATGCGGGTTCGTGCTTTGTAGTACTCATTGCAGCACTACTATATGACCGCAAGTTTGAATAGTTTAATAACGCAGAAAATGGTGTGTCTCGTAATCGAGTCACACCATTTTCTGTATTAACAACAAAAGAAAAAAATTATTTTACTTGAACAACTGAGTTTAGTATAATGCATATTTATGAACAGAATATGAATATTTTTCCAATCTTTTGTAAATTAATCTGCAATCATAAATCCATGATTCATTGGTCCGCTTCCTTTTCCTAAATCAAGCATGACCTTTAAAGCATTTGAAACATATTCTTTGGCATTTTTTACAGAAGTTTCCATATCGGCGCCCTTTGCAAGATTCGATGCAATTGCACTTGACAGGGTGCATCCCGTTCCATGCGTATTCGGATTATTGATTTTTTCTCCATAAAACCATATACACTTTCCCTTGCTGCATAATAAATCATTTGCATCATTTATCATATGCCCTCCTTTGCAAAGAACATCGCAGCCATATCTGTCATATAGCCATAAAGCAGCTTTCTCCATATCGTGTGGCGTCTTTATCCGTATCCCTGTTAAAATCTCTGTTTCAGGAATATTCGGTGTAATCATGGATGCAAGCGGTATCAGTCTGGATTTTAACACTTCTACGGCTCGTTCTTCCATCAGCCTTGCGCCGCTTGTAGCAACCATAACCGTATCTGCTACTACATTTTTAAGCTTGTATTCCTCGACAGCTTCTGCAATTACCTCAATCAGCTCCGGTGAAGAAACCATCCCTATTTTTACGGCATCAGGAAATATATCCGTACATACGGCATCTATTTGCTTTTTTAGAAATTCAGGAGTTACCTCCATAATTCCATATACACCTTCTGTGTTCTGCGCCGTAAGCGCCGTTATTGCACTCATGGCATATACGCCATTTGCAAGCATTGTTTTTATATCTGCCTGTATGCCAGCTCCTCCGCTGGAGTCGCTTCCTGCTATTGTAAGCGCCGTTTTCATAAAATTCTCCTCCCGCTTTAATGAATATCTGATGCTGATAATACAAATGTTTCATAGTCAGGCATATCTGTAAAATATACATGACTGTTTTTCCGTAATTCATCCTGATGTTCCATACCGGAGCGGTCATACATACCAACTACTTTAAATCCTGCCTTAAAAGCAGTCTTTGCAGCATGATACCCATCTTCAAAAACCCATGTTGTATTTACATCTGATTTCATTGCTTTCGCACAGTCAATATATATATCAGGTACATCTTTTCCTGTTCCTATATCAGAACAGGTATTGATTTTTATAAAATCATCAATGATGCCCAGTCTTGTAAGTGCCGCTTCTATCTGACAACGGTCCGTAGCTGTAGCAATCGTCATAGGAATATGATGTACAGAAAAATTCTTTATAAGCTCTATAACACCTTTCTTCGGACAAACCTCATACTTATAAAAGTGATTGATTGTATCATTGATTCCATTCATGATTTCTTCTGCCGTTTTATTGGGTAAGTATGTATTTTTTATATATTCTGACGCTGTTCTCATCGTCATCGTAAACATCTTTTTCCCAAGATTTTCTTCTGCCTGAATACCCATACCTGCAAGATAGCGTGCGCCGGCATTTTCCCACATCGGCATGGAGTCAAGCAGCGTTCCATCCACATCAAATATAACACCTGTTATTTTACCCATATCAGTTATTCACCATCTCTAACGTTTTTTCTTTCAGACACGCTGTTGCCGCTTGAATATCCTTCTGTCCGAATATCGCGCTGATAACAGCTATACCGCAGATTCCGCTTCCTGAAAGTTCGCATACATTCTCTTTCGTAATGCCTCCGATTGCTATAACAGGTATCGATACCGCATCACATATCGCTTTTAATGTATCATGGTCAACCTCCTCTGCATCGTCCTTTGAGCTTGTTGAAAATACTGCACCTACACCGAGATAATCTGCTCCGTTTTCTTCTGCAAGTAATGCCTGTTCTACATTATGGACAGAAACACCCAGTATCTTGTCTGCGCCTATCCGTTTTCTTACATCCTGTGCTTTCATATCACTTTGTCCGACATGAACGCCATCAGCATCAATTTCTTTTGCGATACTTACATCATCATCTATTACAAATGGTATATTATACGTCCTGCATAATTGCTGTATCTCTTTTGCTTCAGCAAGGAGACTTTCCCTGTCCATATCCTTCTCACGAAGCTGGACAAATGTTACCCCGCCCTCTATAGCAAGTTTGACATGATTATATAATGTATCTCCATTTAACCAATATCTGTCGGTTACTGCATATAATAACAAATCTTCTTTTTTCATTTTATCTCCATTCTTACAGGAAACGATTTCATTTACTGTATTATTGCTTCTGTATATCATTATCATATATTAACGTATCTCGTATTTTGCACCGGCTTCCAGTGCGTCGCCATCCATATTATAGATGGCATCTATAATTCGGTTTCTATATGTAGCATTACCATCACCAGGCTGCATATTCCTATATCCGATTTCCCCTGCCAGTCCCATTGTCATGACTGCTGCCGCAGCAGCTTCCAGTTTATTATCAGGATTTGCAGCAACAAATGCGGTCATCATACCGGATAACTGACAGCCTGTACCTGTTATCTTTCCCATCTCGGGACGTCCGTTTCTGATGACATAACATTTCTCCAAATCACACACAAGGTCTATGGCACCTGTTACTGCGACTATCGAATCTGTCCATGCGGAAAGTTCTTTTATATAGGCAATTGTTTTGTCCAGATTTTCTTCATTTACGGCATCTGCTGCATCTGCATCTACGCCCTTTGTATGTCCTGAACCAAGTGCAAGCGTCTTTATCTCAGATATATTTCCCCTTATAACATCAAATTTTACTTCTTCAAGCAATTTAAGCGCTATTTCTGTACGCAGTTTACTCGCGCCTGCTCCTACCGGGTCAAGAAGCACGATATGACCTAACGCATTTGCTTTCCTGCCTGCAAGAAACATCGATGGTATCGTATTCTTATTCAGCGTACCAATATTGATATTTAATCCGCCGCAAATACTTGTTATATCCTCTACCTCATCTGCATCATCAGACATAATCGGACTTCCCCCACAGGCAAGCAGTACATTTGCCACGTCATTTACTGTTACATAATTTGTAATGTTGTGTACTAATGGCGCTCTGCTTCTTACATTTTCAAGACATTCTTTCATCATTTTCTTTTCCTCCGTTTTCTCTTTCTTCTGAAATCGAAATGGATAGAGCCTTTGGCATAGCAGCAAAATGCGGCTATGCCAAATAAGCATAACCGCAGTATCGTACAATCCTGTCATACTACCTTATATCCCTACGTTGGCATTATCCAAATCAGGTTATGGGTTAAGGTGTCCATCACCTACTCTCAGCCTGCTGCAGCAAGCTCCCCTGTCATTTTATCTGCAATAAACACCCAAACAATGAATCAAGTCTTTATTACAGTTTTTAAGTTTATCATAATTTTTTATATCCGTAAACTGCATTTTTATGAAGTTCCTCTTCAATTCTGAGAAGCTGATTATATTTTGCAGTCCGCTCACTTCTGGAAGGAGCGCCCGTCTTTATCTGTCCTGCATTTAAAGCGACTGCAAGGTCTGCTATAAATGAATCCTCGGTTTCTCCTGACCTGTGTGATATGACTGCTGTATACCCTGCCTTATGTGCCATCTCTACAGCATCTATCGCTTCTGTCAGTGTTCCAATCTGATTGACCTTGATTAATATGGAATTTGCAATATTACTGTTTATACCGTCTGCAAGACGTTTTGTATTTGTAACAAACAAGTCGTCGCCTACCAGTTGTATCTTATCTCCAAGCCTGTAAGTAAGAACCTTCCAACCGTTCATATCATTTTCATCAAGACCATCTTCTATTGAATAAATCGGATACTTGTCTACTAAATCTTCATATAACTGAACCATCTCTTCAGCATTTCGCTTGACTTCTTTACCGGACATTTTGGATTCGCCTTCAAAAATATACATCATTGTTGCAGCATCATATAATTCAGAAGAAGCGGCATCCATTGCAATCTTTACATCTTGTCCCGGTGTATAGCCTGCCTTTGTGATTGCCAATACAAGAAGGTCAAGAACATCATAAACAGTTGCCAGATTCGGTGCAAAACCGCCTTCGTCTCCCACCCCTGTTGATAATCCTCTTACATTTAACTCAATTTTTAAGGTATGATATACCTCACAGGCAATCTGCATGGCTTCTTTAAACGACTCCGCTCCAACGGGCGCAATCATAAATTCCTGAAAATCCACTGTATTATCTGCATGTTTTCCACCATTTAAAATATTCATCATAGGAACAGGAAGCACTTTTGCATTAAGTCCGCCTATATATCTGTAAAGCGGCATACCAAGCGCATTGGCGGCTGCCTTCGCGCAGGCAAGTGATACGCTGAGGATTGCATTTGCACCATATCGTGACTTATTTTCTGTTCCATCCGCTTCAATCATAATTCGGTCGATTTCTACCTGCCTTGTTACATTCATACCTATAATTCGGTCTGCAATTCTGCTGTTTACATTATTTACGGCAGCCGTTACACCATTTCCAAAATATCTTTTTTCACCATCCCTGAGTTCATGTGCCTCATACTGTCCTGTAGACGCTCCTGATGGCACAATCGCCCTGCCCTTGCATCCACATGCAAGGATTACTTCTGTTTCAACGGTAGGATTTCCACGAGAATCAAGCACTTCCCTTGCTTTTACTTCTATTATCTCTAATCGATTCATAATTCAACACTCCCATATAAATGTTTTTTATTATTATGAACAGAATATGGAATATTATTCAGAATATGGTGATTTCTTCTCACCGCTATCTTTTACACTAAAAAGAGCTATTCCATGTGTAATGCGAATAGCTCTTCAAAAATTTCATATTATATTTATTCTTCTGTTGCCTCCGGTACATCGGATGTACAATACATACATTTTGTTGCTTTAATGTCAATCTCGCCAAAGCAATACGGACATTTTCTTGTAAGCGGCGCTGCTTCCGCTTCCGGTTTCTTTCCGATTGTCATCAGCTTATTCAGTCCTTTAACCAACAGAAACAGAATAAATGCCATAATCAGGAAATTAATTACGGCTGTCAAAAATGCTCCATAATTAATATACTGGTCTCCTAACAGGTGTATCTTACCCTGTACTTCCGTACCACCGATACATCCAATAATCGGATTAATAACACTTTCGGTAAATGATGTTACAATTCCCTGAAAAGCTCCGCCGATGATAACACCAATTGCCATGCTCATTACATTCCCCTTGAGGGCAAATTCTTTAAACTCTTCTAAAAATTTCTTCATCTGTAACCTCCATAAGTATTCATTTTTTCTATTGTATTTAAAGGAACAATCTCCTTTATACTCTTACGATAAGTGACTTTCCTGTCATCTCCTCAGGCTGTGGCAGTTCCATAATTTCGAGAAGTGTCGGTGCGATATCTGCAAGGCATCCGCCCTCTCTAAGTTTAACACCATCTTCATAATTATACAAGATAAATGGAACAGGATTTGTTGTATGCGCTGTATGAGGCGCTCCTGTTTCATAATTAATCATTTGTTCTGCATTTCCATGATCTGCACAAATAAAGAGAACACCGTCAACGCTTTTTACAGCTTCTACTGCCGCGCCAACACATTTATCTACTGCTTCTACTGCTGCAACAGCCGCAGGAATAACACCTGTATGGCCTACCATATCCGGATTTGCAAAATTAATAATGATAACATCATACTTTCCACTGGTAATAGCCGTATTTAATTTCTCGCTCACTTCCGGCGCGCTCATCTCCGGCTGCAAATCATATGTTGCAACAGAAGGAGACTTGACAAGTATTCTGTCTTCATTTTTATTCGGCTCTTCTACACCGCCGTTAAAGAAAAACGTAACATGTGCATATTTTTCTGTTTCGGCAAGTCTGAGCTGTGTCTTTCCACATGCTGCAAGATACTCGCCAAATGTATTCTCAACTTCTTCTTTCTTAAAAGCAACCAGCTTGTTTGTAATCGTTTCATCATAATCCTTAAAGCATACATATACAAGCGGCATACGTCCATTCGGTCTTTCAAATCCGTCAAAATCATCCGCACAGAATGCTCTTGTAATTTCTCTTGCCCTGTCCGGTCTGAAATTGAAGAAAATAACAGAATCATTTGGTTTTACAAGTGATACCGGTTTACCATTTTCTGTTATAACAGTAGGCAGTACAAACTCATCAAATACTTCCTTATCGTATGATGCCTGCATAGCAGCAACCGCATCTTCTGCCTGAACACCCTCGCCTGTTACAAGTGACTTATAAGCAAGCTCTACTCTGTCCCATCTGTTATCTCTGTCCATTGCATAATAACGGCCTGACATAGAAGCAACTTTACCGACACCTATTTCTTTCATTTTTTCAATCAGTTCTTCAAGATAGCCCTTACCGGATGCAGGCGGTGTATCTCTTCCATCAAAAAACGGATGAACATATACATTTGAAAGTCCCTGCTTTTTACAAAGTTCAAGAATACCATATAAATGTGAATTATGGCTATGCACACCGCCATCTGAAAGAAGTCCCCAAAGGTGAAGGTCTGAATGATTTTTCTTGCAGTTTTCTATAGCAGCAAGCATTTCCTCATTTTCAAAGAAATCGCCATCTGCAATTGACTTTGTTATTCTTGTAAGTTCCTGATAAATAATACGGCCTGCACCAATATTCATGTGACCTACTTCTGAGTTTCCCATCTGCCCGTCAGGAAGTCCGACTGCAAGTCCTGATGCATTTCCCTTAACATAAGGACACTCAGCCATAAGCTTATCCATAACAGGTGTTTTTGCCTCATATATTGCATTTCCTTCTGTTTTGTCTGTAATGCCATAACCATCAAGTACCATTAAGACTACCGGTTTTTTACTCATAATTATTTCTCCTTCTATTTGTTTATTATTTTAGGCAATTGCTAAACCATCTATCTTTATTCTATCATTTTTTCATATACAGGCGCAACCTCTTCTACCAGTCCATCAGCAACAAGCTTGCCATGTTCAAGAATAATTGCTTTATTACATATCCTTTTTACCTGTTCCAGAGAATGGGATACAAATAATACCGTTGTACCATTTGCCATCATCTGCATAATCTTCGCTTCACTCTTTTTCCGGAACTTTGCATCTCCAACCGATAATACCTCATCCAAAATCAAAATATCCGGTTCGGCTATTGTTGCTATTGAAAATCCCAGTTTGGACTTCATACCTGATGAATAATTCTTAAGCGGAACATCTATAAATCTTCCAAGCTCTGAAAATTCAGCAATTTCATCATATTTTTCTTCCAAATATTTTTTTGAAAATCCAAGTACGCTTCCGTATAAAAATATATTCTCCCTGCCGGTATACTGCATATCAAAACCTGCTCCAAGTTCGAGGAGCGGTACGATTCTTCCCTTTTTTGATACAGTTCCTTCTGTTGGTTTAAATACACCGGATATTACCTTTAAAAGCGTACTCTTTCCGGCACCATTTAAGCCTAGTATACCGAGTCTGTCCCCTCTATCAAGTGAAAAGCTGACATTTTTTAATGCCCAAAATTCATCATATGAAATCTGATGTTTCAGTGCCTTTATAAAATATTCCTTTAAGCTGTCTATTTTTTCTGAGCTTAAATTAAATTTCATACTGACATTATCTACTTTTAAAACTTCTTTGCCCATAATTACCGCCTATATATACAGAATAAATTTATCCTGCTTTTTATAAAATAAAAATGTTCCTATAAGAATACATATAAATGAAAAGCCTGCCGCATATACGATATACTTCCAATTTAATGCATTTCCCAACATACAGCTTCGAAACGTCTGTATAATTCCAAATAATGGATTATATTTTAATAAAAATCCAAAGTTACTATTTAATAATTTCTCCGGTGGATAGAATATTGCCGACATATACATAATAAGCAATGTTACTACTGACCACAAATATTCCATATCCCTGAAGAATACATCTATCGTCGCAAGTATCATCCCTACACCAAACGTAAATAATATCAGTAACAATAATGGCAGTATAATATACAGCCAGCTTATCTTTGGCGTTACTTTACAATATAGCGCAAGCGGTATCAAAATAATCAGTGATATTAAAAATATAATAAAATTAAACAATATGCTTGCCATAGGATATAAATATTTCGGCACATACACCTTTTTTATCATTCCGGAATTTGCCCTTATCGACCTTAGCGCACCGTTTGTCCCACTTGAAAAGAAGCTGAATAAAAGCCTTCCGCAAAGGACATACAAAGGGAATGTGGCATCCTTTACACCAAATAATGTTCCGAAAACAACGGTAAGCACTATCGTCGTAAGAATCGGCTCAAGCAAAGACCATATAATCCCTAGATAAGACCTTCTGTATTTGAGCTTTATTCCCTTTTTTACCAACTCACCTAATAAATATCTGTGCTGCCAAAAATTCTTTATATACTTCATATCTTCTTCCTTATTTTTTCTTAATTAAAACCGACTGCATTATATCATAGTTCATTATAATCGTCAAACTAAGTATGCACATATTTTTCCAAAAAATGTACAAAAATATTTACTTTTAATATAAACAATTCAATAACATTATAAAAGGCTATCCAACTGAGCAATACAACCAGTTTGAATAGCCTTTCACAATATTTCATATTTTATTATTTTATAAATAACATCTCATTTTGATTTACTTGTTGTAATTTACAACCTTACCAAAATCAGCTTTCAATGATGCTCCGCCAATAAGACCACCGTCAATATCAGGCTTTGCAAGTAACTCTGCTGCATTTCCGGCATTCATTGAACCGCCGTACTGAATACGAACAGCTTCTGCAGTAGCTTCATCATATATCTCAGCAATAAGGTCACGAATTCCCTTGCATACTTCCTGTGCCTGGTCTGATGTAGCAGTCTTTCCTGTACCGATAGCCCAGATTGGTTCATAAGCAATAACAAGCTTCTTAACCTGTTCTGCTGTAATTCCTGCAAGATCAGACTTAATCTGAAGACGAATCCAATCCATTGTTACCCCAAGTTCTCTCTGCTCAAGGCTTTCACCGCAGCAAAGAATCGGTGTAAGTCCGGCCTCAAATGCCTTCTTAACTTTTTTATTTAACAGAACATCATCCTCTTTAAAATAATCACGACGCTCTGAATGACCAAGAATAACATACTTGACACCTGCATCAACTAACATTGCTGCTGAAATCTCTCCTGTGTAAGCTCCGCTTTCTTCAAAGTACATATTCTCAGCACCAACAGATACATTTGTACCCTTTACAGCTTCAACTACAGGTACAATATCGATGGCAGGTACGCAGTATACTACATCTACATCATCATTTTTTACTAAATCTTTTAATTCATTCACTAATGCAACAGCCTCACTAGGAGTCTTGTTCATCTTCCAGTTACCGGCTATAATTTTCTTTCTTGCCATTTTTGTTCTCCTTAGAAATATTTTTATAAACCACAATTGCAGTCTTACTTTTGCGACTCAGCTAAACTCTATCTACGCCTTCGGCTTGATTTCGTTAAGGTCTTACTTTCACGACTCATCTAAACTCAACCTTCGCTTCTGCTCGTTTTCGTTAAGATTCCCTGCATAAGTTCGAACTAAACTCTATCTGCGCCTTCGGCTTGATTTCGTTAAGGTCTTACTTTCACGACTCATCTAAACTCAACCTTCGCTTCTGCTCGTTTTCGTTAAGATTCCCTGCATAAGTTCGAACTAAACTCTATCTGCGCCTTCGGCTTGATTTCGTTAAGGTCTTACTTATCATTTGCAGCTGCTACGCCTGGAAGTTCCTTTCCTTCAAGGAATTCAAGTGAAGCGCCGCCACCTGTTGAGATGTGGCTCATCTTAGAACCATAACCTAACTGGTTTACAGCAGCAGCAGAATCACCACCACCGATAATAGTTGTTGCATCTGTTTCTGCAAGGGCAGCAGCTACCGCCTTTGTACCGGCAGCAAGTGTTGGATTCTCAAATACTCCCATAGGTCCGTTCCAAACAACTGTTTTAGCAGTCTTAACGGCATTTGAATAAAGTTCGATAGTCTTAGGTCCGATATCACAGCCTTCCTTATTTGCATCCATCTTATCAGCATCGCAGATTGTAACATCAACCGGTGCATCGATAGGATTTGGGAAATCATCAATCATTGTTGAATCAACTGGAAGAAGAAGCTTTTTACCAAGTTTTTCAGCCTTCTCCATCATCTCTTTACAATAATCAATCTTTGTTTCGTCAACAAGTGACTTACCAATCTCATATCCCTTTGCTTTCAGGAATGTATAAGCCATACCGCCGCCTATAATCAGTGTATCGCACTTCTCAAGAAGATTTGAAATAACATTAAGCTTATCTGCAACTTTTGCACCACCAAGAATAGCAACAAAAGGTCTTACAGGATTTTCAACAGCATTTCCTAAGAAATCAATCTCTTTCTGCATTAAATAACCTACAACAGCAGTATCAACAAGTCCTGCAACACCAACATTTGAGCAGTGTGCTCTGTGGGCTGTACCAAATGCATCATTTACAAAAACATCACAGATGCTTGCAAGATCTTTAGAGAATGCTTCTCCATTTTTTGTCTCTTCCGGTCTGAAACGTGTATTCTCAAGAAGAATCACTTCTCCATCCTTCATAGCTTCCACAGCAGCTCTTACATTTGAACCTACAACTTCAGGCTCAGCTACGAACTTAACTTCCTGTCCGAGAAGCTCTGAAAGACGAACTGCTACAGGTGCAAGTGTCTTTGTAAGCTTGTCCTCTTCTGTTTTTACTTTTCCAAGATGTGAGCAAAGAATAACCTTGCCGCCATCTGCGATTAACTTCTTGATTGTTGGAAGTGCCGCTACAAGTCTGTTCTCATCTGTAATCTTTCCTTCCTTTAATGGTACATTAAAATCACATCTGCAAAGAACACGAAGTCCTTTTACATTAATATCATCTACTGATTTCTTGTTTAATGACATTTTTAATTTCCTCCTGAAACAATATGTTTTTTTCACCATAAGGCGAAATTTACTATGACCGATATTCTCTCCATAGTAGAAAAAGGAGTCCGGCCCATGAAGACCGGACCCCTTTTAAGGTCTTATAAATACTTATTCGTTAACTATTATGCTAACTCAGCGAAGTACTTGATTGTTCTAACCATCTGGCTTGTGTATGAGTTCTCGTTATCATACCATGATACAACCTGAACTTCATATAAGTCATCAGCGATTGGAGCTACCATTGTCTGTGTAGCATCGAATAATGAACCAAATCTCATACCAACGATATCTGATGAAACGATCTGCTCTTCATTGTAACCATATGACTCTGATGCAGCAGCTTTCATTGCAGCATTGATACCTTCTTTTGTTACGTCCTTACCCTTAACTACAGCTGTAAGAATTGTTGTTGAACCTGTAGGAACTGGAACTCTCTGAGCTGAACCGATTAACTTGCCATTTAATTCTGGAATAACAAGACCGATTGCTTTTGCAGCACCTGTTGAGTTAGGAACAATATTAACTGCAGCTGCACGAGCTCTTCTTAAGTCACCCTTTCTGTGTGGTCCATCAAGTACCATCTGGTCACCTGTGTAAGCATGGATTGTAGACATAATACCTGACTGGATTGGAGCATAGTCATTAAGAGCCTTAGCCATAGGAGCTAAGCAGTTTGTTGTACATGAAGCAGCTGAGATAATCTTGTCATCAGCTGTTAATGTATTCTCGTTTACGCTGTAAACGATTGTAGGAAGATCATTTCCTGCTGGAGCTGAAATAACGACCTTCTTAGCACCTGCATCGATATGAGCCTGTGACTTTGCCTTTGATACATAGAAACCTGTACACTCAAGAACAACGTCAACATCAAGCTCTCCCCATGGAAGGTTCTTAGCGTCTGCTTCAGCATAAATCTTTAATGTCTTACCACATACTGTAATTGTACCAGCTTCATCATCTGCTGAAACCTGATCAGCATACTGATACTTACCCTGTGATGAGTCATACTTTAATAAATGAGCTAACATTGAAGGCTTTGTTAAGTCGTTAATTGCAACTACCTCATATCCCTCAGCGTCAAACATCTGTCTGAATGCAAGACGTCCAATACGTCCAAATCCATTGATTGCTACTTTTACTGCCATTTTTTATTCCTCCTAAGTTTTGAATAATAAAAGTATTTATAATCTACTGCATAAAATGCAGCAAATAAATCGTGTTGAAATACACATGACAATCATACCTTTTTTAACCATAAATTTCAAGTGCTAATATGAATTTTTTACCATAAGCATCTATTTATCTGCGAATAAAAATATATTTTCATATTACAATTTCTTATTATATACATTTTTTCTAAATCAATGCGCTAATTCCATCAAAATAATAAAATACATTTCTTCTCCCCTTGTTTCATGATATAATGTGAACACTTAGCGAAGCAATGCTGAGCTTAGTGAGAACTTATATCTGAAACCTTAGCGAATACGAAGTATGAGCTTAGTTTTCATGATAAATGTGAACACTTAGCGAAGCGATGCTGAGCTTAGTGAGAACTTAATGAATACAGTTTATTTTAAAGGAGAATACATAATATGAAAATTTGTGATTTTCATGTACATTCAGAATACTCAGATGATTCAGACGCCCCTCTTACTGCTATCATAGAACGGGCAATATCACTGGGTATTCCTAAGCTCTGTATAACAGACCATTACGATATCGATTTCATCCCACACGAAGAGGATGGTATGGATTTTCAGCTTGATACCCCAGCATATCTTAATGCCTTAAAAAAAATCCGCCAGGATTACAGTGACAAAATAGATATCCGTTTAGGCGTTGAACTTGGACTGATGAACACAGTTGCGGATAAGGCAAAGGCATATCATAATGCATATCCTGAATTTGATTTTATAATCGGTTCATCACATCTTGTGCATGGCATGGACCCGTATTATCCGGAATATTATGAAGGCAAAACAGAAAAAGAGGCTCTCAGGAATTATTTTGAATCCATTCTGGAAAATGTGTCTTTAATAGACGACTATAACGTATATGGGCATCTTGACTATATCGTCAGATACTGCCCGTCAAGAGAAAATGCATTTAAGCTCACCGACCACAAGGATATTTTTGAAGCAATATTTAAAATCATAATTCCGAAAGGAAAAGGTATCGAAATCAATACCGGAAGTCTGTACAAAAATATGCCTTACGCACACCCACACATGGATATCCTTCGATTATACAAGGAAATGGGTGGTGAAATCATTACAGTCGGAAGTGATGCGCATGAACCCAAATACCTCTGCTATAGTTTTGAAACATATGCAAGGGATGCCCTTACTTCACTTGGCTATAAATATTTCTGTACATTTAAAAATCAAAAACCGGAATTTAATTTGTTATAAAGCTGTATATTCAGTCATCCATATCTACAGCAATTTAGCGACAAGATTTATATATTGCTGTTCAAATTGCAAAGTGATATACTAAGGACATTGTAGTTTTTCAAGAAGGAGGATATAGAATATGACATTTGAAACATTACAAAAAGACATGATTGCTGCTATGAAAGCAAAGGACAAACCAAGAAAAGAGGCAATTTCCACATTGGTATCAGCAGCAAAAAAAATCGCCATTGACGAGGGGTGCAGAGACAATATTTCTGAAGAAATTGTAGACCGCGCCATTTTAAAGGAAATCAAATCCGTAAAAGAACAAATTGATACATGTCCTGATGAACGTGCAGAACTAAAGGCAGAATATCAGACAAGATATGATGTTATGTCAGAATATGCGCCTAAGATGCTTTCAGAAGAAGAAATCACTAAAATCATTACAGAAAAATTCGCTGATGTTATTGCGACAAAAAATAAAGGCATGATTATGAAAGCCGTTATGGGTGAATTAAAAGGTAAAGCCGATGGTAAATTAATCAACCAGGTTGTTGCTAAACTTACACAGTAATTTTTTCTAAACATATAAATATATTATTTTATTGAACTTGAAAGGAATAAACACATGAGTTACAAAAGGATTTTAACAATTCAGGACATTTCCTGCGTGGGACAATGCTCATTAACCGTAGCGCTTCCTATCTTATCGGCTTCAGGACTTGAAACGGCAATCCTGCCATCTGCTGTATTATCCAATCATACCGCAGGCTTTACAGGATGGACATTTACGGATTTAACCGAAGATATGCCCAAAATAAAAGAACAATGGGAAAAGGAAAACCTTGATTTCTCTGCAATTTATACAGGCTATCTTGGCAGTGCAAAACAGATTGACTATGTTAAAGATATCATGTCAAGTCGTTTAGTAACCGGCGGAAAAAATATTGTTGACCCTGCTATGGCAGATAACGGAAAACTCTATCCGGGATTTGATGACGCATTTGTAGATGCAATGAAAAAACTTGCATTTTCTGCTGATATTATTCTTCCTAATATTACAGAAGCTTGTTTCCTTACAGGTATGGAATACCTTGAAACTTACGATGAAACCTATATTAATGAACTGATTGACAAACTTACTGCAAATGGTGCAAAAACGGTTGTCTTAACAGGTGTTGGCTATACCGCTGATAAAACCGGTGTCGTTGTTCGTGAAAATAATGTACAGTCCTATTATGAACATGATAAAATAGCAAATGGCTGTCATGGTACAGGAGATGTGTATGCTTCTGCCTTTGTCGGTGCCTTAGAAAATGGACATTCTGCTTACGATGCCGCTAAAATAGCTGCCGATTTTACTGTTGAATGTATCAAGAAAACAATAGGCGATGAAAATCATTGGTATGGTGTCAAGTTTGAACTTGCACTTCCCACTCTTATTCAATTATTAAATAAATAAATGTGTGATATCCGATATTGGAGATATTATACTTCAGGGGTGTACGGTAGCAGTACACCCTTTTTTAATTGTATGGGCAATAAAAAAAGCTTAAAGCACAATGCTCTAAGCTTTAACAGGGGATGAGAGAATCGAACTCCCACCAAAGGTTTTGGAGA
>CANQTC010000013.1 GCA_947626675.1 uncultured Coprococcus sp.
AGTGTTCACATTATATCATGTGAACTAAGCTCATACTGCGCTTTGCTTGTATTCACTAAGGTCACAGATGTAAGTTCCCACTAAGCTCATTCTGCGCTTCGCTTGAATTTGCCAAGTGTTCACATTATATCACAAAAACAGGGGAGTGAAAAGGCAAAAAAAGAACCAATGATTGTGATGCCTGTTTTCACCCATCATCGGTTCTGCACTGTATTTTTCAAATATCAGTATCTTTTGTGTTATTTGTCATTTTGCCAAATAAGATTTTAATGACAACCTTTGCAATTTTTACAATTTCCACCACATTGTAATGATTTACCAGCTTTTTTATCCTTTACCATACTCCGCACAGAAAAAAAGCAAAGAATAAGCACCACCAGTACCGCTATTACTGTTCCTAATACTGAACCCATACATATCATCCTTTCATAAAAAAGCGGTTAGTACGTTCTAACTATTTTCATAAGTAAGTATATACTAACCGCATTTCTCTGTCAATATGCAGAGCAATCATTCTGATAAAAAATAATTATAAAATTCCTTTTAATTTAAAATTCGCAAAGCTGATAATGAAGTCTGCAGCTTCTTCAATGTCCATATCACCGATATTCAGACATAAATCATACGCATCTGCGGTCCCCCACTCATACTCTGCATACTCGTCATGATAATCTTTTCTTTTCTTGTCTTTGCGCAAAATCGTCATTTTTGCCTCGTTTTCGGATAACTTATCGTCTTCCATAAGACGCGCTACCCTTTTTTCCATATCTGCACATATAAATATCGTTACAAGACCTTTCTCGCCTGCAAGCGCCATATCTGCACATCTGCCAACTACCACAAATGACTCGCCCTTTGCCGCCTTTGCCCTTAAATATTCAAACTGAATATTTGCCATTTCATTTTCCATAGAACTGGAAAACTCTCCAATACGCCTTGAAAATAATTTATTTCTTGGCTTCTCATCAAACTTCTCCAGCTCGCTATAATCAGCATGATTTTTCTGGGCAATTTCTTTTAAAATATTCTTGTCATATAATGTAATATTCAGTTTTTCGGCAATTCTTTTTGCAACGATATGCCCGCGGCTTCCATATTCTCTGCCGACAGAAATAATCATTTGTTTTTCCATGCGCGTCCCCTCCTTACATACAACCTAACAATAACGGACAAATATAAATATCATCGATATCATTACTACTATTATAGTCGCTGGAGCTGCTGTTTTGCAATACTTTCCCCATCCAATTGGATGTCCATTTTTCGCTGCAACAGATGTACCTACAACATTCGCAGACGCGCCGATAGGAGTTGCACTTCCGCCTATATCTGTTCCCATCGAAAGTGTCCATGCCAAAATGTCAGGGTGTACGCCTGTTGTAGCTGCAAGACTTTTAACAACCGGTATCATCGTAGCTGCAAATGGTATGTTATCGACAAATGCTGATGCAATTGCTGATATCCATAAGATAATTGCAACCATAAGCTTCACATCGCCGCCGCTTACATCACCGATAAATCCGGCAATTTTCTCCAGTATGCCTGTCTGTTCCAGACCGCCTACTACCATAAACAGTCCAATAAAGAAAAGTAATGTTTTATAATCCACTTTCTTCAGAAGCTCAGGAATATGCCTGCAAAAACAGATAAGCGTAAGAATTGCAATAAATGTTCCTATAAAAGCAACTGTAAGTCCTGTCATGGAATGTGTAATTAGTAAAGCAACTGCACATCCAAATATAATACAGCTCATAATAAAATATTTCTTATCCGTAATCGCTTCCTTTGGATTAGGAAGTGTAGACGGGTCTATTTTTTCATCTTCGTTTTTTAATAATTCTTTTCTATATACAAAATAAAAATAAAATATAATGACAATCAGTGAAATACCGGCTATAGCGCCTGTATTCTTAAGGAAATCAAAAAATGAATATCCCATTGATGTACCTATAATAATGTTTGGCGGGTCTCCGCACATCGTTGCAGAACCACCAAGATTTGCACAGAAAACCTCCGATAAAATCATTGGAACCGGGTCAAATTTTAATAACCTGGCAAGTTCTACTGTAACTGCTGCAAGAAATAATATTACTGTAATACTGTCAATAAACATCGACAAAATTGCAGACATAACCATAAATGCTATAAAAAGTGGAATCGGCTTATAATTTACAAGCTTTGCAAGCCGCATACATAACCATCTGAAGAAACCGGCTTTCGCCATTCCCTCAACCATAATCATCATACCTGCAATAAAGATAATCGTTGCCCAGTTAATACCGGAACCGGACTCCTCACCCTGACCTGAAATATGCCAAAATTCCATCGTAAAAATACCTTTGACATTAAGCGTTTCTGTAATTGCTGTCATACTATGCAATCCTACTCCGAATACCAAAATCAAAGTCAGGACACCACAGCCAAGTGTTACCCACTGTCTTTCGATTTTATCCATAACGATAAGGACAAACATCACAAGAAAGATTGACACTGCCATAATTTGAGCTGCTAACATTTTCTCTTCCTCCTATAGTACATTGTAACCTGTATTCATCAGGTCATTTTTTACCAACGTCTATAATATCACGTTAGGAACAGCAAATACATAGTCAAACTGCATAATTTTATACCTTTTTTTAATGAATTTTTATAAATAATTTAGTATTTATCCAGTCCCGGATATTGCCCAAGAAAATCTTTTGCATATTTTGTTGCAGCATATCTTGAGAAATTAAAACCTCTTATTGTTCCATACTTTTCATTATTTTTTATTACTCTGTTTAAATAATATTCTACTGTAATATCCCTTCCATAGCTGCGCTCACGAATCACAAAATCAGCAGAATATCCTTTGTCTTCAAAATATTCACATGCGGCGGGTACTGCATCACTTCCAAGCTGTAAAATATAGCTGATATCAATATCCTTTCCTGCACGTTCATGGTTTAAATTATATCTGGCAATCAGCGATGCCGGTTTTGAAAATGCAAACAATAAAAGCATGGACATGATTACAATAAATGAATAGTTAAACAATGGCAATGATTCACAAAATATCTTTATCAATACGCCTGTCATGAGCAGCGCAGTCATGAGCAGCATCAACAGCACCATCACTCTGGCATATGTCAAATCATATTCTTTAATATACATCACCATACGAACGGCTGATGAAACTATCATAATATATGTACATATACACATAACCGTAAGCACAATATTCAGGATACGGCTTCTTTTAAATAATTTCATACAAAACAGTACAATAATAAGATTGACGACTGCCACAAAAAGCAATTGAAAGAAACCGCTTCTTGCATATTCTGCATATGACATATTATCAGGAAGCGTCATATTGTTCATAAACAGGAATAATACCTGAATTACTGAAAATACCAGATAGAACAATGTAAGTATTCCTGTAATCGTAATGCCTATAACAGGCTCATAGTTTAACCTTCTGCTGTCCGAATAATTGATATCATGTCTGGGCAGCTTTACTGCCAGTGCATATACAAACATAAATATTATCCATGCAAATAACGAAAAGAAAATAATATGCGGTGAAAATAAAAAGCTTCCAAATACAGCATTCATTACGGATTCAAATACCTCATCAGCCTCAGCGAGCAGTTTCAGCACAATAACAAGAATCGGCACAGTAATACCTATTCCAATCAGTACATAAATTCCCTTATTTTTCTTTTTGCCATTTCTTTTCTTAACTGCAGCGCCATCTATAAATGGGGCTGCAATATATTCAAAAGGAGCAATCAACGTAACTTCAAAAAAGGCAGCAATTGCTTTTGAAATTCCCCATCGTTTCACATTATTAAAATATGACAATATGCCAAATACCTCAAGCACGAGTATACATATATTGCAGATTAAAATAATTCTTACATCATCTGTCAGGCATACCGCAATTCCAAATGATATGATTCCTGAAAAATATGGGATAAGCTTTCGCTGCTTCCTTAACATATCAGAAATTGTTATCTCTTCATTCTGCTGCCCGGCACGATGCTTTTCATATTTCAGAAGAGAAAAGCTGATAAACAATGAAGAAATAATTGCAAGCACAGGTGTCATCATTCCGGACCAATTTCTGTAAAGACATATTGCACATACTATAGAATAGATACATACCGGCAGAAACATCATCCGATATCTTGACTCAGACATATAGGTACATACCTTTTTCTGCCTGTACGGATAAGGCGCACCATACTGCTGTGGTATTTTATTATTCTGCATATTATTCTCCATCATATTCTTTCTTCCTTTATAAAAGTTATAATATTTTTCTATTTTTATTTAAAGTATATCGAACTTATAATTGATATGCAACCCCAAAATCGAAAGCATCCAAGACGGAATAAACCTTGAATTTTTATAGTATAACTTCTCGAATTTTTATGGGTACTTTTTTATTTTACATATAATCGCGGGTGCATTATAATTATATATAGAAATCATATGTGCCTATTACAAAAACGATATCAGGAGGGAATATCATAATGCTGAAACACGCTGCAACAAAAGAGCGAAAAATTAAATATCAGATTATGCTTTTATTTCTATGCTCCATTATCGTTCCTGTATGGCTTCTTGGAACATTTTCCATATTACAGCTTAGAAAACAGATGGCTGATTATAACAAATCTCTTGTTCAGGCAGATTGTATACGCGTAAACTCAACATTGTTTGATATCACAACATCTATATATACCTCTACGGAATACATTACAAATAATGTTGCAAACATGGAGTTTCTCGGCTCTGACTATACAAATATCTATAAGGATGCTTATAATGCCTGTGAAACTGCACTTGAACATATGCACAAAGATATGGCGGCAATATCTTCCATAACCTTATATACGGACAATCCTTCTATCCCAGACAGTTCCTATATCAAATATATCGAAAAATACGAGGAAGCGGAATGGTATCAGGCTCTTCCTGATGGCTGCCGGGATAAATGGATGTTTATAGAACATGCTGACAGCAGAGGAAGAAACCGGATTTCTGAGCTTTGTCTTGTCAGATATGTCGGTACGATATCTCCGCAATATAATACCTATCTTGTTATATTCCTTGATAATAATAATCTGAAAAACAGACTTGGTACAAGCGGCTTTGAAACATACATAGCCTTAAAAGATACCGATTATAAAAACAGAACAATATTTTTTTCAACGGACAACAAATATATAAACACCACTCTTGATTTTCCTGATACTGTGTCGGAGAATTATTACAATTTTACTGGTACAACAAAGACAGGCGGAAAAAAGGCCATTACGAACATTATTACATATAAAGCTTATAAAACCGAAGATTTCTTTTATGTAAAAGTAAACGATTATTCCGCTTATAGAAGTATCAATATCATTACTATTACATTTATACTATTTATTATTTTCCTGACATTTGTTCCTGCCATCATAATATTCAGGTATTCAACCTATTTCAGCAATAGGATTAGTATACTAAAATCAGCGATGCACCAGGCAAGTCTTGGTGACTATAATATTATAGACAGTTTTGAAGGAAGTGATGATGAACTGGCTACTACATTTGAAGACCTGAAATTAACCGTAGATATGGTGCAGAAAAAAGAAGCAAACTATTACAATGCCCTTATTGATAAACAAAAACTTATTAATAAGCAGCAGCAAATGGAATATAATATGCTGGCAAGCCAGATAAATCCCCATTTTCTATATAACACACTGGAAACCATCCGTATGCAGGCGCTTGCTACAGGAAACAGGGATGTTGCAGCCTCCATTAAACTCCTCGGCAAATCCATGCATTATGTACTGGAAAACACAGGCACTGCACTGACTACACTAAGTAAAGAGCTTGATTATATCAGAACATATCTTTCAATACAGCATTTAAGATTTCAGGACAGGGTAAATGCGGAGATTAACATTTCTCCCCAATTGGATACAGACAATATACAAATACTGCCGCTGCTTATTCAGCCTATCGTAGAAAATGCCATCATACATGGTCTTGAAGCGGTAAACGGAAAGGGACATATCACAATTACATTGACAGATATTTCCGGTCTGCTTCATATCGTAATACAGGACAACGGCTGTGGTGTTACCGAAGAAGAACTGGAACATATCATTCATAATATGAACCATCATGAAAGCAGCACCAAGAGTATAGGACTCTATAATATCAACAAACGAATAAAACTCTTCTATGGTGAAGAATATGGCTTGCAACTCTTTCGTGATAATGCTTATGGCTTCAAAGTAGTCATAGATTTGCCGTATTCGCCGACAAATAATATATAAATCCATAGTAATTGGTTACAGATTGAGGAGAGGGAGCATATGACAGGAAATTTTATCAAAGTATTAATCGTAGATGATGAACAAATTATAAGACAGGGACTAAAATATATGCTGGACTGGAATGAAGCAGGCTTTATGATATGCGGTGAAGCTGACAACGGCTTAGATGCCCTGAACAAAATCAGGGAATTAAGTCCTGAGCTTGTACTTATGGATATCCGAATGCCGCAAATGTCAGGAACTGAGCTTATGAAAAAGGCAAGAAACAACGGCTATACAGGCGAATTTATTATTCTTTCCGGATATTCTGAATTTTCTTATGCACAAACTGCCATGCATTACGGCGCCTCCTGCTATCTTACAAAGCCTATCGATGAAGATATGCTGGCAGACGCACTAAACATGGTTCAGTCCAAATTAAATCAGAAGCAGGAAGAAAAAAAGTCCTTAATCCATTATGCCTCAAAAGCGAAAAGTTCCATATTGTACAATATACTGCATGGTGAACCTGATACGGATATCGATTATAAGTCACTGGGGCTTTCTTCTTTTATTTACCAGCTTGTTATATATGAAAGCTATACCCCTTACTATTCTACTTATAATTTTGCGGATTTGCTTCGAGTGGCAAATTCTGATAATGAAGCATTTGAACATATCAGTATCGATAACCACGAGGTAATCATACTGAAAACTGCATATGCAGTTGAAAAATTCAACAGTTGCTTAAAGCATTATGCACAGGGTACTGAAAAAGGCTCTCCTTTGGATATCATATTCCTTACATATGGTCCTATTGTAGGTGATATAAAAGAACTTCATTCCTCTTATGATACATGCTGCCGCCTGATGTCCCGAAGATTTTTCTGTGCAGAAAACCAGCATGTTTTGTCATACAGTGAATTGCCTGATATCAATCAGCGTCCTTCAATTACTCTTGACTCAAAAACTGCAACCCATTATAGTCAGATGTTTCAGGATGCTATCTGTTCTTATAACAGGCGGCATATATCTAAAATGTTATCAGACCTTCAGGAGCAGCTATACATATCATCTCAAGATGTAAATACAATAAAATATTTCCTGATAGATATATTTATACAAATCAAACAGGGAATTTCTTCAAAATACAGCCAGGTTGAAATTCCGTTTGCCCACAATGCTGCGATTATTGAAACTATGACAAATGTTCAATATTTGTATGAATTAATCTCATATATGGATGAACAGTTTGAAATAATCATGCATGCCATAGGAAATAACTCAAGCACAAGCATACTTGATGATATCCTGTACTATATTGAACACAACTATCAGGAAAGTCTCAAGCTTGAAACACTGGCTGACATGTTCGGATATAACAGCTCCTATTTGGGTAAAATGTTCAAGGAGCGTATCGGTCAGAATTTTAATACCTATCTTGATGCGGTCAGAATTAATCATGCGATAAAGCTGCTGAATGAAACCGACCTTAAAGTCTATGAAATTTCCTCATTGGTCGGATATAAAAATGTAGACTATTTTCAGCTTAAATTCAAAAAGATAACAGGCACAAATCCTACGTCATACAGACAGGATAAATAAATAAAACCGGAGCTGGCACTTTCATCCTGCTCCGGTTCATTTTTCACATATTTTTATTGGGAGGTTGTGTAATCTACAATTTTTGCTTTAGTTAATTTTCTTAGCAGCTTCAAATGCTGCAAATTCGTCCTGAACATTCTGCTTATCAACTTCAAGTACCTGGTCATATCCAAGACCTTCTACAATCTGCGTCATCTCCTCAAGCAAGCTGTTGAATGCAGCTTCATCTTCGGCAAATATCATCTTCCATGAGTACTCAACGATAACCTGTTTGCACTGTTCCTTAATCGTAGCAAGGTCCGTTGATAACTCAGGTGTTGCATAATCTGAACCCGGAAGAACAAGTAATTTACCTTTTTGATTTAGTAAATCGATTGTATTTAATGCTCCATCATTATGCTCCGACCAGTTCTTTGTAAGCTCTGTAGCAATACGTTCCTGATAGTCATCCCACTTCTGATAATTATAGCAGATTCCTGTATCAGGATCACAGTCAACAAGACCTACGCTCTTATAATTGAGCTGACAGGCGCCTTCTGTAAATAATCCGCCGCCCCATTCTGCCGGCGCTTCAAGGTTATCCGGCTTATTTACAAACGCATCCACACCAAAGTCTGTAAGAACTGGCTTACCATCTTTGTTTTCCCATGCAAGTCCTTCCGGGCCGCCTGTTGTAGAGTTAATAACGGATGATGTATATACACCTTCCGGTGAATATAACCAGTCAATAAACTTAACCAGTCTCTCCGGCTCTTCAGCGCCGCTGCCTATCATGATTCCTGTACCAACCTTTCCATATGGCATATTGCCATATTCAAGGCAAGTCATATCGTTAATAATTGCTGTAGCAAAACCTTTGCCTTCTGCCTGATGCTCAACCGTATTGTACTGTCCTGCTCCAAGCCACGGCCAGAACGAATAAAGAACCTTTCCATCCTTAAACTTTGTTGAAAGTGTATCAAAGTTCTGTGTTGTTGATTCCGGGTCCAAAAGTCCTCTCTGATTCGCATCGAAGAAGAACTTCAATGACCTTACATAGATACCATCTTTATCAATAACACTCTGAACTTCACTTCCATCAACCTTTGCCATACAAAAGCCAAGCTGCTGATAACCATATAGTCCTTTAATACCATCACTGTTCTGGACAATCTCACCATCCCAATCAGAGAACATGGACATTGCATAAATGTTGTCGTCTCCTTCTTTCTCACGAGCTGATTTCTGCATCTTCTCGAGAACATCAAGGAACTCATCAAGGTTATTCATCTCCGGATAACCTACATCACCATATACGTCCCATCTGATTGATGGTGCAACCGTTGGCTCTGTCGCATCACAAGGTTCTGATGCCGAAAGTGTTGAAACCTCTGAAGGAATCGCATATATGCCATCCTTCTCTGCAAGCTTATTCGCACTTTCAATAGCCCCCATATATCTCTTCAGATTTGGACAATCGTCTATGTACGCGCTCATATCCAGTACAAGTCCTGCGGTGACAAGGTCCTTCAGACGGTTGCCGTCAAGTTTCGTTATAATAATATCGCCTAAGTCACCATTCGCTGTACGCGTCTGGAATAATGTATCTCCACCGCCTGCAACATTAGGCGCTATGATGTTAAGTTCAATGTTAAACTTGTCCTTGATGTACTTTGCGTACCAGCCGGTCTGTGTTCCCTGATAGTTTGCCTGGTCGTCAAATACATCAAGTACTAACGTTTTACTTGTATCCGTATCGCCCGAGCCTTCAGTAGCAACATTACCGTCACCGGAATTATTGCCGGCAGTTGTGCCTGCATTATCCTTGCCGCCGCAGCCTGACAGTGACGCCATCACAAGTGACAGTGACAATGCTGCTGCAACAACCTTTCCTATTTTTTTCTTTTTCCTCATAAGATTTTCCTCCTACTACATTATATTATACATTTTATATGATAGAAGTTATACTTCTAACTATCCCTTTACAGCACCAATCATGATTCCCTTTACAAAATGTTTTTGGAACAATGGGTAAATAAACATAATCGGCAATACGACTATTACTGATATAGTCATCCGGATTGATGTCGGCGTCTGCTGCTTCGCAAGATTTGCCGCCGCAGCCGCACTTCCGCTTGATTTCACCAGATTAGCAAGAGAACTTGCCTGATTTATATATGTATACAATAAATACTGTAATGAATAAAGCTTCTGGTCTGTTATATAAATCAAGGTATCCTGATATGAATTCCACTGTCCGACTGCCGCCCATATTGCCACCGTAGCAAGAATAGGCGTACTTGTCGGAAGTACAATCTTGAAAAATCTGGTCAAAATTCCTGCCCCATCTATCTCTGCCGCCTCCATAAGCGATGCCGGAAGAGACTCGATATATGTTTTTACTATAATGACATTAAACGGCTGTACAATAGCAGGTATAATATATACCCAGAAAGAATTTGTCAAATGCAGTGTTCTCATTGTCATGAACATCGGAATAAGTCCTGCATTGAAGTACATGGTAATCACCATAAATCTGTACCAAAACTTTCTGTGCCACATCTTCTCCTGCGTAAACATAAATCCAAGAAATGCAGATGCCATAACAGTGAATACCGTACCTAAAACCGTTCTGCATACTGAAACAAGTGCAGCGGTAGATAAGCCCCTAAGCTTAAATACATCTTTATAGTTTTGAAGATGAATACCCTCCGGCAGGAAGTTTATCTTACCTGATGCACTAAGGTCATTTGCACTGATTGAGTTTATAATCAAATAATAGAACGGATATAAACATAAAAGTGCAAGCAGCGCAAATACTAAATAATTAAAAAAACTGAATGCATAATCTTTGGGCTGCATCTTCATCCTGACTGCCGCTTCTTTTTCCTTATTCGCTCGTGCCATCCTTTCACTTCCCCCTTCCTATATAATACTCTCTCCACGAATTTTCTTCGACGTTCCGTTTACAATAACCAACAAGGTCACGCTTACTAAACTTTTCAATATACCGATTGCCGTAGCAAGTGACAGACTCTGTCCAGTCATACCTATGTTATACACATACAAATCAAGAACCTGTATATTCTGCTTATTGAAAGCATTCTGGAATACGAAATATTGTTCCATACCATTATTCAGGAAGTTCGCTATATTTAACATCAACATTACAAAATATGTTGGCATGATAAGCGGAATTGTTATGTTCTTAATACATTGCCATCTTCCTGCGCCATCTACCTTCGCAGCATCATAAAGCTCAGCATCAATTCCTGCTATACCTGCCAGATACATAATAGCGCCCCATCCAAGTCCTTTCCATGTACTCCATAAGAGCATCTGAAGCCATACATGTTTACTGCTGTCCAATATCTTTATTGGTTCACTGATGATTCCCCAATTCTGAAGCACTGTATTCAACATACCGGTTGGTGCAAACAAACAGAATGCTATCGCATATACAAGTGTCCAGCTTATGAAGTTCGGAAGTGTTGTAAGTGTCTGTACCATGTTTTTAAACCACTTACTTTTAATTTCATTCAGAAAAACCGCAAATAATACCGGAAGAAATGAAGTTGCTATACCAAGAAGGCTCATGGCAAAGGTATTCTTCATAACTACCATTAATTGCTTAACCTGTGTGGGATTTGCAAATAACGTCTTAAACCACTTGAATCCGACAAAATCACATTGTGACAATTTTAATGGTGCTTTGTAATCATACAGTGCGTAAATCCAGCCATATAGCGGAAAATATGAAAACATAAATACCAATACCAGAAACGGTATAATCAGAAAAAACAGTCTGTACTTTTCCTTTATACGCGATGCTTTTATTGATACGCCATAACCTGCTGTGCTGATTCCGGATTCATTACTTGCTTTTTTGGTTTTTGATTTTCCATCTTTCACAATACACCCAATCTCCTTTCATTTGATTTAATAAAATTTTAACATCCCCTACAGCCCTTCGCCACCTGACAAATCAGAGGTGCGTACACTATAACATTCGATTTTTATAGGAAACCTAGAATTTTACAGGTAGTCCACATAGGATATTTATGGTAGTCATATACCTTTCTGAATGACATAATTTGTCTATAGGATATTATTATCAATAGATATCAGAAACATGAATAAGGAGGTATCACAATTATTATGAAATTTAATATCAATAGTCCTGTTATGGATTTTATGAATACGACTGCGCAATATGTCGGACTCAACATTTTGTTTCTAATCAGTTGTATTCCTATTATAACCATTGGTCCTGCGCTCGCCGCCATGTATCAGGTTCTGCTTAGGGAAGCACGCGGTGAACATGGCTATATTATTAAGAAGTATTGGCAGCACTTCAAAGAAATGTTTGTACAAGGATTACTTACATTTTTACTTTTTATGGTATTGCTTGCAGTCGGATTATTTTCACTCATCTTCTGGTATGGTATGTCCGGCAATCTTGCAATCATCATTAATATTATCATTCTGATACTAATGCTTTCAATTATATCTGCCATGATATATGTATTTCCGCTTATGGCACGTTTTCAGAACAGTTTTGGAAGAACGATAAAAAATGCATTTTTTATCGCACTCTCCAATATAAAATATACAGCCGGTTTTTTGGTAATCCATCTATTTGTTATCGGAATGGTATGGTTGTTCTCCGCAGCAAGAATATTCATGTTTGTTATAGGATTTGCTTTCGTGACCTACTGCTGTGCATATATTTTTACAAAGCTGTTTCGTAAGTACGAACTAGAGTCAGCAGAGCCGGCATAGGTGCTTGCGTATTATAAAAACAAAATCAGCATAGCTTGTAAGAATTGTTCTTCAAAGCTATGCTGATTTTTTATTTTGTATTGCAGCTATGGCCGATACCTTTCTGATTTTGCTTTTCAAAGCGGATATTCTTTAATGCCGGATACAACTGTTTGTATACCTCATACCTTTCATTATATTTTTCTGCAATAAAATGCTCCGGATATACTGTAGTATTTATCCTGACTATAGACCTTGCGGCTTCCTTAACATCACTATATGCACCGCATGCTACCGCGGCAAGCATCGCCGCTCCATACGCAGGACCTTCTTCTATCATAAGCGTATTTATCGGCATATTCATTACATTTGCTATAATCTTTAACCACAGCGGACTTTTAGCACCGCCGCCGCATATTGTAGATGATGTAACTTTTATATTCATCTGTTTTATAATTTCAAGAGAATCACGAAGCCCATATGCCACACCTTCAAATACAGCCTGCGTCATGTCCCTTCGTGTATTTTCCATTCCCAAGCCTATGAACGCACCCCTTGCGTAAGAATCATTATGAGGTGAGCGCTCTCCCATCAGGTATGGAAGAAAATATACATTGTTATTGCCAAGCCCGGTTATATTCTCCTGCTCCTTAGCATAGTCCTTTGTATTTAATATATCCTCTGTCCACCATTTGTTACAGGCTGCTGCCGACAACATGCAACCCATGATATGATAACCACCTGTTGCATGTGCAAATGAATGAAGTGCATGATTATCTCCTACGGTAAAACTGCCATTTGCCACAAATATAGTACCGCTTGTGCCAACTGATATATTGCAGTCACCTGCATTGATAGTACCTGTTCCTATCGCTGCCGCAGCATTATCTCCTGCGCCTGCTGCAACGATACACTTTTCTTTAAGTCCAAGTTCACCGGATACTATACTGTTTATAAAGCCAACAGCATCATAGCTCTCACACAGTCTTGGAAGCATATCACTTCTTATATCACATATGGAAAGCATATCCTCTGACCAACATTTGTTCTTAACATCAAGAAGCAGCGTACCTGAAGCATCTGAATAGTCAGTTGTAAACTCGCCTGTCAAACGATATATCAGATAATCCTTTGGAAGCATTATCTTTTTTATTCTTTTAAAGTTCTCCGGCTCATTCTTCTTAAGCCAAAGAAGTTTTGGAGCCGTAAAGCCTGCAAATGCGATATTGCCTGTAGCATTTACAAGTCTTTCCCTGCCTATCCCGTTGTTGAGATATTCCGTTTCTTCCTGCGTACGACCATCATTCCAAAGTATGGCAGGTCTGATAACATTATCATTTTCATCAAGGATTACAAGCCCATGCATCTGACCGCCCACGCTTAAGCCGGCAAGCTTGCTACTGTCACAATCCGACAGCAGCTCTTTTATACCTGATATACTCTGTGTATACCAATCCTCGGGATTTTGCTCACTCCAGCCTGTATGCGGAATGCTAAGCGGATATTCCCTGGAGGTTATCTTCAAAACCGCTCCTTTTTCATTCATGAGCAGCAGCTTAACTGCCGAAGTCCCGAGGTCTGCACCAATATATAACATATCTTCTCTCCTTGTATCTGTATAAAGTTTATGCCTTTTTACTGAATGGATTTTCCGACTGATATAACATTCCTTTAGGCTGGTTGAAATCAATATCCGCTAAAGGTACATCCATATATCTGAATACTTCAAATAACTGTCTGCCAAAATGTCCGAATGCCACAGCCCCATGATGAGGATAGTTTTTCTCAATCAAAACATTTCTGTAAAAACGCCCCATCTCGGATATGGCAAATACACCAATAGCGCCAAATGACCTTGTCGCTACAGGAAGTACCTCCCCTTCTGCAACATATGCACGAAGAAGTCCGTCAGATGTACTCTGAAGACGGAAGAAAGTTATATCTCCCGGTAATATATCTCCCTCAAGTGTTCCGTTTGTAACCTCTTCAGGAAGGCTTCTTGCCATAATCATCTGATTTCTCATCTCACAACCATTCAGCTTTTTGGCATTTGTATTCCCACAATGAAAGCCCATAAATGTATCACGATGGGTATATGGGAATTTTCCTTCTATTGACTCCTTGTACATATCAGCAGGAACAGAATTATTAATATCAAGAAGTGTCACAATATCCTGACTTACACAAGTTCCTATGTATTCGCTTAATGCTCCATATATATCCACTTCACAGGAAACAGGTATACCCATACCTGTAAGTCTGCTGTTTACATAACATGGTACAAATCCAAACTGTGTCTGAAATGCAGGCCAGCACTTTCCTGCTATTGCAACATATTTTCTGCTTCCCTTATGATTTTCTATCCAGTCAAGAAGTGTCAGTTCATACTGTGCCAGCTTTTCTAATATTTCAGGCTTTTTATTGCCGCAGCCAAGCTCGCTTACCATATCCTTTACAACATCTGCTATTCTTGCATCTCCATCATGGAGCTGAAAGCTTTCAAATAAATCAAGCTCTGAATTTTCCTCTATCTCTACACCAAGATTATAGAGCTGCTTAATCGGCGCATTACATGCCATGAAGTTCTGTGGTCTCGGACCAAAGCTGATAATCTTCAACTCCGACAAACCGATTATTGCTCTTGCTATAGGAAGAAACTCATGTATCATATCAGCACATTCCTCTGCCGTACCTACAGGATATTCCGGTATATATACCTTTATATTTCTAAGCTTTAAGTTATAGCTGGCATTAAGCATACCGCAGTATGCATCTCCTCTGCCGCCTACAAGATTATCCTGCGTCTCCTCTGCTGCCGCAGCAAACATCTTAGGCCCTTCAAAATATTTTGCAAGCATTGTCTCTGCAATCTCAGGTCCGAAGTTGCCAAGATATACGCATAATGCATTACAGCCTGCTTCTTTCATATCAAAAAGCGCCTGTTTCATATGTATTTCACTTTCAACTATGCATATAGGGCACTCATATATATTATCTGTGCCATACTTTTCTGTATATGCCTTTACAAGACGTTTTCTTCTATCCACAGACAGACTTTCAGGGAAACAATCCCTGCTTACTGCAACAATTCCTATCTTTACCTCAGGTATATTAATCATATTTTTTACCTCCATCACTATATCAGATAATAAATCTCTTATCTGCTGATTATATTGTTATATTCTCTCCCTTTAAACCTATAAATGTACCCTCCGGGAGACCACCCTCTGCATGACCGATAAGCCATTTATTATTTGCGGCAAGCTGCTTATCACAGATATTATTCGTCTCAGACTTTGCAACAGGTGTATTTGTTCCCTTTGGAAGAATAACTCCAACTGAAAAGCCTGCTTCCGATACTTGTACAGGTGCATAATGAAGCGTTGTTGCATATAACTCTACTGCACATCCCGCAGGTATTTTGTATGCTTCCATAAGAGAGGTATTATAGCTTCCATCACTTTCTATATCCCAAACTTTACCAAGAATCAGAATTGCATCTGTTCCGGCTACATTTATTTCAGAATTTTTATGGTATTCCACAGCATTCAGTTTTCTGTTATGACCTGCACAATAGCCAACCTGAACCTCCTGACCGCCAAAAAGCCTTACTGCATCTTCCTGTGAGAATGTTTTCTCAAGTTTTTCTTCCGATGGTTCATAAACTACATCATCAGGCGGTGTTATGTCCGCAAGTGCTTTAACCATATCACTCAAATCCATATCAGCTACTACTTTTCCATAACACGCAAAAGACTTGTCAGTAACATCTTTAATTTCTATTGATTTTTCTTTTGCACCTTCTGCTATTTTGGAGTCTTTGATAAATTTCTCAATTCCTGCATCAGTAAGCGGGTGTCTTATCATCTGCTTCATAACGCTATATGGTACTGTTGCAATATCTGCACCTGCCATAGCACAATCCATAACATGAATTGGATTTCTTATGCTGGCTGCAATTATTTCAGTTTTTATATCGTAATTCTCAAATATCTGTACAATATCTTCAATCAGACCAATTCCCGGCTGTGATATATCATCAAGCCTTCCTAAGAAAGGTGATACATAGGAAGCGCCTGCTCTTGCTGCAAGAAGCGCCTGATTTGCAGAAAATATAAGCGTCACATTTGTTTTGATATTCTCCCTTGATAATACATGAACTGCTTTTAATCCCTCCTCTGTCATAGGTATCTTAACGACCATATTCTTATGTATGGCTGCTATGGCTCTTGCTTCTTCTATCATGTCCTCTGCCTTACTTGTAGTTGCCTTTACCTCACCGCTTATAGGTCCGTCTACGATATCCGTTATTTCTTTGATAACCTCTTTAAAATCCCTTCCTTCCTTTGCTATAAGTGACGGATTTGTTGTAACTCCGGCTACAATACCAAGTGCATTTGCCTTTTTAATGTCTTCTATATTTGCTGTATCAATAAAAAATTTCATGTTATACCTCCACATCTATCGTTGTTTTTATATCTGAAACGGAGCTTCCAATACTTATTGTATAAATCCCTTTCTCAAGCTCCCATTTCCCTTTATCTTCATGATAATGAGAAAATGCTTTCTTACCTAACTTAAATGTAATATTCTTCTTTTCTCCTGCTTCAAGCAATATCTTCTCAAATCCTTTAAGTTCCTTTTTTGCATAACCATCTTTTGGCTCTTTAGCCCCCACATATAACTGTACGATTTCCTTGCCTGATATATTTCCTGTATTTTCAATATCTATATTTATTTCACATACTGTTTCTGCTAATGCATCAACAACACCGCAGCCTGCTTCTCCATATGAAAACGCTGTATAGGACAGTCCATATCCGAATGGGAAACATACAGGCACATCATAAGTATCGTAATATCTATAACCTACAAATATATCTTCGTTATATCGTTCTGTCAGATGTGCCTTTATTATTTTCTTTTCTTCTTCAGTAAGCTTTCTGCCCGGATAATCACCAAATCTTGCAGTCGGTGTATCTTCATAGGAATAAGGAATGGTCATAGGAAGCTTACCGGAGGGATTTACATCTCCAAACAATACATCAGCCAAAGCATTTCCGGCTTCCATACCTGCATAGCTCATCCATACCACCGAATGTGCTTTATCAATCCAATCCCCCATAGCCACAGGATTGCCTGATATCATAACGATAGTCATATTCGGCTTCACACAAAGAAGCTCTGATATCAGTTTATCCTGCTCATACGGAAGCTTCATATCTGCCTTATCGTATCCCTCCGCATCGTAGTCATGATTTAAACCACCTATATAGATAACCTCGTCATAATAAGCCGCAAGTCTGACTGCCTCCGCTCTGTATTCTGCATGTTTATCTGAAAAGCTCTCTGCAAATTTTATTTCAGCCGCCTTTTTTTCGCTCTCATCCATAAGACTTGTTTCCTGCCAGTTTTTTAAAGTTTCTTCCCGGGGCGGTACATAATAGCCCGGTGTATAATCCACTTCATAATTTCCGCCCAGATGGCTTTTAATTCCAAGAATCGGTGTAATCTCATAAAGTGCATGAAGCTCTCCGCTTCCACCGCCATTTGCATGCTGCCTTATGGCATTATCGCCAACTATAAGTACCTTTTTTAACTTGTTCTTATCAAGAGGAAGATGCTTTTTGTCATTCTTAAGCAAAATAACAGACTCTCTAGCTGCCTCAAGAACTGTCTGCCTGTGTTCAGGAATACTATATGTTCCGCTGCTTCTTTCTTCATTCCTTTCCGCATATACATATTCCTTATCATTATCTGTTCTCATGACAAGCTTCATCATCTTATGCTTTATCATAAAATGGATAATATTTCTGACCTTGTCATCAACATATCCTTCAGCTACCTCGCCTGTATTTACCGCTTCCAGAAGCGGATTTGCCATATAGTAATTGTCAAAATCATATGTTATATCCATCTCTATATCAAGCGGACTTTCTGCCGCCTTCTTTGTATCATGAACACCGCCCCAATCTGAAATAATCAGTCCGTCAAAGCCCCATTCCTTACGAAGTATATCATAAAGAAGATAATTATTATGGCAGCAATGCTCCCCTCTAAAAAGATTATAAGCACCCATTACAGAACCTGCGCCTGCTTCATTGATTACGGCATCAAAGCCCGGAAGATATAGCTCTCTAAGCGCTCTTTCACTTACATGGACATCAACCCATGAACGCTCTGTTTCCTGACTGTTCGCTGCAAAATGTTTCACACATGACGATACATCATGTTGCTCTATTCCTTTTACCGTACCTGCGGCAAGCTGTGCAATCAGGTATGGGTCTTCACTGAAATATTCAAAATTACGTCCGCAAAGAGGTGTACGCATTACATTTATTCCGGGAGCAAGGATAATGTCCTTACCCCTGCCCCTGGCTTCCATACCTAATACATCTCCTACTGCATAGGCTATTTCCCTGTTCCATGTCGCGGCAACAGAACTGTTGCTTGGACAATAGGTGATAAGGTCATCCGTCAGATTAAGTGCAATCCATTCTTTATCTTTAAATTCAAATCTGACACCTAATGGACCGTCGCTCATTACAAGCTTTGGTATGCCAAGTCTTTCTACTCCTTCTGTTCTAAATAAGCCTGCCCCATGTATCATGCCTGCTTTTTCTTCAAGCGTCATCTCATCGATTAACCGATTTACCTTTGTTTCATCTATAACAGCTTCCATCATTCACACGCTCCTATACTTATTTTATAAAATTAGTAACTGAGGAACTTATGTTTTCTCAATTATTTGTTATAAAACATCTTATTTGCTTACTGCAATTCCATAAGATAGTGTTTCCATTTTCAATCCGGTATTTTGCTCCCTCTACTTTAGAAGCATGCATATTTACAAGCTCTATCGTATATTCCTTATCATGATTTACATTGATATCAATTACACTATCCGCACAGTTTGCTGATATTTCAGACACTTTATTTGCATTCGTATCATATATTTCCGTATAAGCAAAACCATTCGGTTCATATACCTTATAAGTAACATTCTTTTCATAATCGTAGACAGGATTGTCATCTACGGCCCCAACTGCCACAATACTGTTTGGTTTTACATATAATGGTATTTCTGTATAGCTTATTTGTTCTTTGTACCACAAGCCGCCCTTTTTCTGCTCTCCTGTTATAAAATCAGTCCAGTTTCCATCTGCTTTCGGAAGATAATACTCTGCCATGCTGTCAGCATTAAATATCGGTGCAACAAGAAGGCTGTCACCCAGCATATACTGTTTATCAAGGTAATTACACATTTTATCATCCATATACTCAAGAACCATCGCTCTCATGCTTGGAATTCCTGTTTCATGCGCATTTACAGCAGTCTTCCAAAGATATGGCATTATCTTTGCTTTCAGTCTGGTAAAATACCTTACTACATCTACAGCCTCGTCATCATATGCCCACGGTACACGATATGAGGTACTTCCATGAAGTCTGCTGTGTGAGGATAACAATCCGAATGCACACCATCTCTTATATACATCTGCTGTCGAGGTATGTTCAAATCCTCCTATATCATGACTCCAAAAACCAAATCCTGACATCTGAAGTGACAGACCGCCTCTGATACTTTCCTCCATTGACTCATAATCTGACCAGCAATCTCCGCCCCAATGAACAGGGAATTTCTGACCACCTACTGTTGCAGAACGTGCAAACAGACAGGCTTCCTTTTCACCCTTCTTCTCCTGCAATACCTCAAAGACTACTTTATTGTAAAGATAAGTATAGTAATTATGCATCTTCTCAGGCGACATACCATTCGCATATACACAATCTACAGGGATTCGTTCACCAAAATCCGTCTTGAAGCAGTCAACACCCATATCAACAAGTGCGGCAAGCTTACGCTTATACCACTCGCATGCCTTTGGATTTGTGAAGTCTACGATAGCCATACCCGGCTGCCACATATCCCACTGCCATACTGAACCATCAGGTCTCTTTAAGAAGTAACCCTTTTCCATTCCCTCATCAAAAAGACATGATTCCTGTGCAATGTAAGGATTAATCCATACGCATATCTTAAGTCCTTTTGCTTTTATTCTTTCAAGCATTCCCTTAGCGTCAGGAAATACATCACTGTCCCATTCAAAATCTGTCCACTGAAAGCCTTTCATCCAAAAGCAGTCAAAATGAAATACCTGAAGTGGTATCCCTCTGTCCAACATACCGTCTATAAAGCTCATAACTGTTTCCTCGTCATAATTTGTAGTAAATGAAGTAGACAGCCACAATCCAAATGTCCATGCAGGAGGAAGCGCAGGCTTTCCTGTCAAATCCGTATATCTTACGATTGCATCTTTCATATCAGGTCCGCCGATAAAGAAATAGTCAAGGCTTTCTCCCGGAACGGAAAATTCAACTTTGCTTACAGCCTCCGTAGCTATCTCATAGGATACTTTATCGGAATGATTTACAAATATACCATAGCCTTTGTTTGAAAGATAAAATGGTATATTCTTATACGACTGGTCTGTTGATGTTCCTCCGTCTTCATTCCATATATCAACCGACTGTCCATTTTTTACAAATGGTGAGAAGCGTTCTCCCAGACCATATATAAGCTCTCCTACTGAAAGTGTAAGCTGCTGTCTCATATATGCATCTTTATCGCTGCTCTTTACATATGCATCCCCCTTCCAGTTTGTACGCATATAAGCCAAATCCTTAACAGCGCTTCCTGTCATCTTCTTATCATCATAGTAGTAGCTCATACTCCAGTTTGCCTTTGTTATAATAAGACTCGTATGTCCGCTCCTTACTATTATTTCATTTTCATTTTCTTCTGCATCAATCGATGTATCATTATCAATATTCAGTTCAAAAGCAGGGCTGTCATTTAATGCACCCTTATAATGCCATGTTCTGACTCTTATCACTTCAGGGGCAGGCGTCGTTATCTCAACAGTAAGATTAACACCGCCTAAAGTATCTCCTCTGTGTACAATCTTATGTGTTGGCGCTACTAATATAACCCTGTTATTCTCTATTCTGCTGCTGTAGACTTCGGCAGGTGAAAAACATGCACATCCTTCCTTTTGTAACCAGCATCCATTGCTAAACTTCATATTTTTTATGCCTCCTTGTTATATGAATATCAGTCATTTCAATCTCTTATATGACTGCCTGTTTCTGTGTCTTTATTATAATTACATCTCTTCCCTTAATTGTAATATCACCAGCTATAACATCATTACCTGTAATAATGTCTGTTCCGCCTGCCGGAAGCTTAATCTGCTTATCCTCCGCACTATGATTGAGTATAAAATAATAACGGAATTTATCATTTTCTCTTGTAGTAAATTCTACTTCTTCTGCACATTCTGCAATAGGTACTACTCCTTCTCTGCCACAGATATCTGATAAATAATCCATATAAAATTCATCATTTGATGATGTTCCTACATAATAAGCCCTGCCTTCTCCAAAGGAATTTACCGTAAGTACAGGCATCCCCTTATAAAAATCATCTCTATAGCCATCATCATCCATAGGTGCAGCGCCTTCAAGATGCATAAGGTCACACAACATATTTGCAGGATATTCCTCGCCATTATATCCGAAATGATTACATTTATCCTTAGGATACGCGTCTTCTTCTTCAACCCATATTCCAAGTATATCTCGAAGTCTTCCCGGATACCCCCCAGTTATTACAAGGTCGCTTTCCTGAACATATCCGCTGAAAAATGTAGTCATAAAGCTTCCGCCATTCTTTACATATTCTCTTATTATTTCATCTTCGCCTGTTCTTACCATATATAACACCGGTGCAATAACCAGCTTATATTTTGAAAAATCAGAGTCGAAGGATATCAGGTCTACATTGTAATTCATCTGTCTTAAGGCTCTGTAGTATCTGCCAAATTCATTTACATACTTAAGGTCACAGCTTGGACCTGCCGAAAACTCCATCGCCCACCAGTTATCCCAGTCCCATATCATTCCTATATCGGACTTTGTGACAGTACCAAAGAGATTATCACCAATATTTTCAAGTTCTTTTCCAAGCTCTGCCACCTCACGAAATACTCTTGTATTTTCATGGCCTGCATGGTCTATTACCGCTCCATGATACTTCTCACAAGCACCTATAGAACGCTTCATTTGGAAAAACATAACTGTATCTGACCCATGTGCCATAGCCTGATAGCTCCAAAGTCTCATAACGCCCGGCCGTTTCAGTGCATTGTACGGCTGCCAGTTTGTAACACTGGGCGTCTGCTCCATAAGTGCAAAAGGCTCACCCTGACCGATTCCTCTCATCAAATCATGTGCCATAGATATCTGTGCATAGGAGTCGTCTACAGATGGATAGTTATCCCATGACACAAAATCCATTTCTTTCGCCCACTTAAAATAGTCAAGTGGCTTATAAAATCCCATAAGATTTGTTGTAATTGATGCATCAGGTATCATTTCTCTGATAACATCTCTTTCCATCTTATAGCAGTCCAATATGGAATCGGACATAAATCTTCTATAATCAATAGAGATACCCTGAAATACTGTTCTGTTATCTCCCCAATGCTCGCTTCTTTCATCTGGTATCACAATCTCATCCCAGTCATAAAACGTATGCCCCCAGAAGGCTGTATCCCATGCTTCATTAAGTTTATCAATCGTCTTATATCTATTTTTGAGCCATATACGGAACTGCTTTTCACAGTTGTCACAATAACAATCACCACTAAATTCATTTGAAATATGCCATGCTATAATACTCTTTTCATCTCTATAATGTCTTGCAAGCTCACCCGCCAGCTTTGGGGCAAATTTCTTATATGTCACACTTGACGGACACGAATTCTGTCTGCCACCAAATTTTCTCTTCAAGCCGCCAGACTCCACTCTTAATATGTCAGGATATTTCTTTGCCATCCATGCAGGGTGCGCCCCCGTAGCTGTTGCCATACATATATTCATTCCGTTTTTCTTGACAAGTTTAACAATCTTATCAAGCTTTGAAAAATCGTAGGTATCTTCATCAGGCTGTATCGCTGCCCATGAAAATACATTCAGGGTAACGATATCTATTCCTGCAAGCTTCATAAGACGCATATCTTCATCCCATGTCTTTTCCGGCCACTGTTCAGGATTATAATCACCGCCGTATGGTATTTTCTTTAATTTACTGTAATCTATCATGTCCTGTCTCCTTTCATTTTTTATCAATTAATCTATATATAACATTCTGTTTTTTTATTGTATACACAAATAATTCCATCATCACTACCGTAAAAATTCAACATAAAAGCGTTTCTATCCAGGCTTTTATTTTTCCCTTGCATTTATACAATATTAAAAATATAATATACTCATAATAAATTTACTCTATACTTGGGGGAGTCGGAGGGACAATATATTAATGGATAAAAATCGTATAAATATAGGATTACTTGTAGATGATTTGGAAGTTGGCTTTTCAAAATCAATCGTATGCGGCGCAGAACTGGCGGCAAAAGAACTGGACGCCAATCTCTTTATTTTTCCCGGGAAATATATAAAACCTGATTACTTAGATAAAAATATGAATAAATATAATTACCAGTATAATACGATATTTCCATATGCAGGCGCTACTGATATGGATATTATTTTTGTGCTTCTCGGCTCTATTGCCAGCACTCGTACAAAGGAGGAGCAGGCTGATTTTCTTCACAGTCTTGGCAATGTTCCTATTGTAACACTCTGCTGCCAAATCGAAGGTTATCCCTCTGTATGCTTTGATAATACAAGCGGATTTTCCAATGCCATCGAACACCTTATTGATTTCCATAATGCCAAAATTATCGGATTTATGGGCGGTCCTGAAACCAATAATGATGCCATTGAACGTGAAAACGTATATAGAAGCGTAATGGCAAAACATAATCTGCCGGTTAAAGAAACATACATATCACATGGCAACTTCTCTGATTATTGCACGGACAAAATAGAAGAATTGCTGGACAGAAATGAACCCTTTGATGCACTGGTCTGCGCAAATGACAACACCGCGCTTGCCGCATATAAGGTATTTGCCAGACGTGGTATTACGGTCGGCAGGGATATCTTCATAGTCGGATTTGATGATGAGCCTTATGCAGTTTCTATTGAACCGCCGCTTACTACAGTCAAAGCAAATGCAACGGACCTCGGATATCGTGCTGTCATACAGTGCAAAAAATATATTCAGACAGGCTGCTTCCAAAGCTGCCGTACGAACTCCTCCCTTATTCTGAGAAGGTCCTGCGGATGCAGGCAGGCGAGCGGTAAGCTGCTTACCAAACGCATTGGCATATATCATCAGTCCCAAACTGATTATAACACTATCGCACTTGCGATTAGTGATTATCTTTTTAAAGGATATATCACTGAAAATGACAAAACAGGAATAAAGCGCCGTTTTTCTAATTTTATAAAGCTTGTTCTGACGCTTCCAAACGATAATATTTCCATAGAGGATATGAATACCGCGATAGCCGAAAGCTTTACAGCGCTATTTTCAGACAATCTGCTTATTCATACCACCTCCGACAGATTATTTGATGTACTAAGAGCAATTCATTACATCATTGAAACCAATGAAAATTATGTCTGCAGTTCTGTAGCGCTGTCCGACTTATTCTACCATCTTTATCGGACTATGGCAGAGCAAACTGTAGCTTTAAAGCAAAAGGACTATAATGAAATCGAGCATGTAAATCATCATATAAATTCGTTTACAAGAAACCTGATTCATTATAATGATGATGTACATATCAGCTATGAGGTGCTGACCAAAACATTGGACAACATGAACATTACCCGATGTCTTCTTTATACATTTTTATCGCCTGTAAGACATTTGGAAGATGAAGAATGGGTAATCCCCTCACAGCTTCGCCTGAAAGCATATCATAACAGAAACAGCCATGTATATATCGAGGAAGAGAAACAGCTTCAGCCAACAAGAAAGCTGTTTATTAATGATTATATTGAACATTCAAAACGCGTTACGCTTATTCTGCTCCCGCTCTTCTCAGAAGAATTCCAATATGGCATTATGGTATGTGAATTGAATGAAAAGTATTACAGCTTTTTGAATAATATTACCGCTCGCGTCAGTGCTGCTATCCGTACCTTATACATGATGGAACATCAAAAACGGATTAAGGCTGAGCTTGAAGATAATCTTCTTATAGCGAAAAAAAATACGGAGTACCTTGAAAACATCTCCAAAATTGATGAACTGTCGCATATCTATAACCGCCGCGGATTTTATGAGCAATTTAAAAGCATCATATCCAATCCGGAAATGAATGGAAAATCTGCAGTTCTTATATTCGGTGATATCGACGGACTTAAAGTAATTAATGATATATACGGTCATAATGATGGCGATATCGCCATCCAGACCATATCGGAAATACTGACCGAAGCATTTTCTGAGGATGGAATCGTATGTCGTTTTGGCGGAGATGAGTTCGCCGTTCTTTGTCTGGCATCCCTTTCCGAATTTGAACAAATACTGCTTCCGTCATTTATACACATTAAGCACGCCGCAAATGAGCGCCTGCATATGCCATATCAGATAGACATGAGTCTTGGTTACACAGCTTTTACAATCAATCAAAATGTTGTTTTATCTGACCTGCTGAAGATTGCAGACGAGCTTCTCTATGCCGAAAAAAACAGACGGAAAACGGCCCGATAACTAATTTTCAGTTTTCCTGACAAGCCTGATTGCAATATCCGGCCTATCCGTTATGATTCCTGATACATTTTTCTTCAGGAAACGCTTAATTGTTTTTTCTTTGTTCACAGTCCACGGATATACTTCTATCCCATTTTTCTTCATACGGTATAAAAAACCGCTTGTTGCCATCTTGTAATATGGGGATATAAACTCACAATGAAGCCTTTTGAGCCGCCTTTGGGGAAAATATTCCCTGATATGCTCTCCTATCCCTGCTCTTTCCTTGCCGACTAAAAGACCGGTTTTGATATTGCAATCTATTTTTTTAATATTTGCCACCGTCTGTATATGAAAGGATTTCATACTATATTCATTATACGAATACCGCTTCCTTACTTCATCAATAACACATTCTTCATAACCGCTTTCCTTCAGCTCAATATCCAGGCATATCTTTCCCTTACATCGTTCAAGCACTTCTTCCAGTTTGGGAACTCTGTAATTTTCTTTCCCTGCTATCGCATTAAGTTCTCTATAAGTAATGTTCTTTAATTTTTTGCCAGCAATATTATCATCATGAAAAACGACCATTACATTATCTTTCGTCCTTCTGATATCAAATTCCACCATATCAGCGCCAAGCTTTATCGCTATATCAAATGCTTCTAATGTGTTTTCATGTTTTGCAATTGCGCTTGCTCCGCGATGCGCAATTATTTTTATTTCTTTCCCCATATACCGCCTCATATCAAATTATATTTATATTTTGCAATTTATATACTACTCAAAAACAATGATATCGTCACCCTCAAAGAAAATTGCCTGTGTATTCCCTAACTTTATGCGTTCCTGTCTGTCCTTAGCATAGTGTCCTGTTTTTTCACGAATTTCATCATTACAATGAACATCTAATCCACATTTCAACAAGCCTAAATTATTGGGCATATCATTGGCAAAAATCATACTCCCTGCGCTTACCCCAATTACAATTTTGCCCAAAGCAATAAAATCCAAAAGCTGTTTTCTGAAATTTTTTTCATTTATTCTTCTTAACAGATAGTCAGGACTTCCTCCACACAAATAGATTACGTCATAACTGCGAATCATTTCGTCCTCTATCTCATCATATAAATCATATACAAATATGTTTTCACGCTTTATTCTGCATTTCAATAAATCATTTAAGCATTTTGGTAATACGTCAATCGCATCAGGAGCGTTCGCTGCTGTAGGAATAAATATTGCCTTAATTTCTGAAGGGGATTTTTGCAGCATATCCGTAAATAACTTTTCAATTCTTTTTGTTTCCAATCCGCAGGACGTAAGTATTACATTCATATCACAACCTCCATTATTTCTTCCATATATTATAACACAGATAATTACCAAATGTTTCAGCAATTATCTGTATTTACCTTTTATAAACCCTAACATATATTAACCTCATATAAAAAAGCAAGCAAAAATCAGTTGCACATACGCAGCCAACTTTTGCTTGTCACATTTACATAATAATCTATGATTTTAATTTTTGCCTACAGTGTTATCTCTCTTAAGCTCTCTCAGCCGCTGATTAATCCGTTTTGCCTCATTCCGGTTAAACAGATAAAAACAAAACCAGATTGCCATAAAAATACAACATGAGCATAAAAATTGTAAAACAGTATAAAGTATCCTGTCCGGATAAAACGGAATCCAGCCTAGATAGATGCCGATGGGATAGAATACACCCATTCCAACGCAAAAGTGTATTACTATTTTCCAAAATCCGGAAGGCCGCTCGAATTGATAGACGATAGCTGTACCGCCGCAGGCAATCCCTACAATCATAGCACCTATAGACTGCTTTGCAAAATCTTTAAATATTGGTATCAATAAATCTTCTCCGCCAAAGATAAAATAGGATAAACACATAATCACAAAGAAGGTACACCCCAAAGAAATACCATATAAAATATATTTCATCACTAACTTAACGGTATGCTTCATTTTAATCCCAACCTTTCTTTAAAACCTTTGCGGAAACTTCTGGAAATGTAATCCGTTACCCCATTGTTCATTACCAGCTCCATCGTTCCATTAAAGCTTGCTTCTACATGATTGATTTGGCTGATATTGACAATCGCCGATTTTGAAATACGCACAAAATCAATATCAAGTATCCTTTCCAATTCATACAGGGGCTTATCTAACAGATATCTGTCTTTTCGTTTATCGTAACAGGCAATTTCTCTTCCTTCGGTGCGCACCAATGATATATCTTCAGGTTTGATAAAATAAGTCTTTTTATCCTTTGTTGCAAGCAAGGTCAGGGAATTTGCATTTTCTTTTTCCAGCATGGAAATAATTTCCGCAACCGTCTCTGTCATTTTATTTATATGAAGAACTGCATAGGGTTCTTTATAATCTGTGCTGATTTTACATTCGACTTTCATAGATGAACCTCCTTCCTCAACCATTATAGCATGACAGGATAACAAATGTGTGCATTTCAAACATGAATTTCGACCGCTTGCACATCACAGGATGCCGCTTCCGCAAAGCCTGTTGTTTCCTTACAAATCCCACTATAAAATAATAGCACCATAAAAATCAGGAGGAAGCATTATGTCACAGGCAATTGTACAAGTAGAAAATCTAAATCTGACATATAAAAATTTACATGCGGTTCAAAACATTTCGTTCTCTGTGAAACCCGGAGAGATTCTGGCAGTTATTGGTCAAAACGGTTCCGGAAAGACTTCTACGGTAGAGTGCATAGAGGGCTTACGAAGACCAGACAGCGGATTCATTCAGGTTTTTGGAAAAAACCCCTGGACACATCGCAGAGAAGTATATAAGGAAATGGGTGTTCAACTGCAAGAAGCGGAATATCCTGCCAAAATCAAAGTGGCGGAACTCTGTAGCTTATTTGCCGGTTTTTACGAAAGACCAGCCGATTGGCGTTTATTACTGACACAGATAGGACTTGACGAAAAAAGGAAATGTCTTGTTTCCAAACTGTCCGGCGGAGAAAAACAACGATTATCTATTTTGCTTTCTCTGATAGGACGTCCGAAGCTTTTAGTACTGGATGAATTAACGACAGGACTTGACCCGGAAGTAAGACAGAATATGTGGAGCAGTTTTGAGAATATCAGAAAAAGCGGCACAGCTATTATTATGGTTTCTCACTATCTCGATGAGGTAGAAGCCCTTGCAGACAAAATTCTCTATTTAGAAAAGGGAAAGCAGCAATTCTTTGGAACGAAGCAGGCGTTTCGTTCATATGTAAAAAGCCGCATTTCCCCTGATGAATGGAAGGACAATTTATCTTTGGAAAAACTTTATTTAATGATTGCACCGAAAACAACAGGACTTACAATGGAGGGGATATTATGAAAGTAAAAGGATTTGCAGTTATATGCAAAATTGAATTACAGTTATTTACGCGAGATTTTTTTAGCTTTTTCTTTACGCTTATATTTCCTGTACTAATGCTTCTTTTGTTTGGCGGCATCTTTGGAAATGCACCGATTTATGCCGGAGCGGACGTACGCATGATGGACATTTCTGTGCCGGCATATGCTGTCATGATAATCGGCGTCACCGGTTTAATGTCTTTACCATTAACATTATCCGGTTATAAAGAGAAAAAAATCTATAAGCGGTTTGATGCTTCCCCGGTTGGAAAGAAAAGTATTATGCTTGCACAAGTCTTAGTCAATCTTATCATGACATTGATAGGAATTTTAATCTTATTGATAGCCGGAAAGCTGCTTTACCATATACAGATAAAAGGTACATTCCTCTCCGTTTGCACAGGCATGTTGTTTTCCATAGCTGCCATGTTTTCCATAGGATTTCTTTTCACAGCTATCGGAAAGGATTTAAAAAGTACAACGCTGCTTTGTTATCTTTTCTATTTTATCATGCTGTTCCTGTCCGGTGCAACAATGCCGGATATGCTGTTCCCCGATACCATAAAAAAATTCTCTGACTTTCTACCTATGACTTATGCCGTTGATTTAATGCAGGGGATTTTTGCAGGCGACAGCCTTCGTCTGCATATAACGAAATTACTGATTCTTGCTTTCGTGACGGTGATATGTACTGTTATCGGCGTTGTTTTATATAGAAAGAAAGACTGGGCATAAAACAATGGGGCACTAAAAAAGACAAGAACAATCTTAAAACCTAAGATTGTCCCTGCCTTTTTTCATTCATATCAACCAGCCATACATCCGGCAAATTTTTCACAACAGGATACATCAGATTCAACCAGCTTTTGCATTTATTTAGTATAATGGCATCGCTTGATATAACGCAGGAAAGCTTCTCAAGTACCCTGTCAACATCAGGAATAACCTCTACGGATACTTTAACCTTATACCTCTGCGCAACATCAAGCAGAAGCATTTTCAGTCTCCCGGAATTAGAAACAGGCGCATCAAGATAAAATATTGCTTCCGCAACGCCTAACGCCTGTAGTCTGCTAAGAATAAGGCATACCGCCTGTTCTGTCTTATCAATAATTCTATATGTTCCTCTAAGTCCTGCCAAATCTCTTACAGTTCCATCACCGCAATACAATAAAATAGAACCGGATAGCGCTACCTCTAAAGAAATAATTGTATTAAATCCATCAATATGAACGGTTTCTCCCCTCATATCGCCACATAACTGCTTCTCCTTACGCATTTTGATATCCTGACAAGGCGATATTGCTCTCGCCAATGCAAGCCGCTGTCTTTCTGAGAGCATATAATGATTTCCTACGAAAGTAGTTGCACCCTTTACAGGATATCCATGATTAAGCAGATATTGTGTATCCTCTGCCGCCTTTTTCAAACATTCAAGTCCTTTTCCTGTAAATTCGATTTTATCATTTACCACATAACCTCTTTTTACTACTTTTCCCATAATATTTTTAGTCTCCAAGCTTTCATATTTTGTCTTGTGCATGACGCCAATACTACGCATCGTCATTATGATTGACAATAAGTATGCGCAGCATTTATTATAGTACTATACACTATGAATAGTCAATTTTGAACCTTACTAAAGGAGTACATAATGCTTGAAAAAATAATTGCTAAAATCATATTACTTATTTTGATGATATTTATGTTATATTTTATGGAGAGCAGTAACGAACGGATGAAAAAAAAGGGAATTATTTCAGGAAATAAAAAACGAACTAAAAAAGAAAGAATCATTCCATTAATTCTTATTCTTTTACCAATCGTATTATTGATACTGATAATTTTAGCCGCGGGGGGATTTTTTACTTTTAAATAAGGATATCACCGAACATTGCCGATGATATCCTTATGTTTATTCTATCATGAAACTAAGCTCATATTGCGTTTGCCCTAAAGGACTATCTCGCTTCGTTTATATTCGCTAGAGTTTCACAAGATTTTATCCTTGAACAACCCTCGAAACTACATCATTTCCTAGAACTTACCTGCGTCAGCAGCTTCCTGTACAGCAACTGCAACTGCAACGGTCATACCAACCATTGGGTTGTTACCGGCGCCAATAAGTCCCATCATCTCAACGTGTGCAGGAACTGATGAAGAACCGGCAAACTGTGCGTCACTATGCATACGACCAAGTGTATCTGTCATACCATATGAAGCAGGACCTGCTGCCATGTTATCAGGATGAAGTGTACGGCCTGTACCACCGCCTGACGCAACTGAGAAGTACTTCTTACCCTGCTCGATACATTCCTTCTTATATGTACCTGCAACAGGATGCTGGAAACGAGTTGGGTTTGTTGAGTTACCTGTGATAGATACGTCAACACCTTCCTTGTGCATGATAGCAACGCCTTCAGGTACTGAGTTCGCACCGTAGCAGTTTACTTTTGCACGAAGTCCTTCTGAATAAGACTTTCTTGATACTTCCTTTACTTCGTTTGTATATGGGTCATACTCTGTTTCAACAAATGTGAAACCGTTAATTCTTGAAATAATCTGAGCTGCATCTTTTCCAAGACCATTGAGGATAACTCTAAGCGGTTTCTTACGAACCTTGTTCGCTTTCTCTGCAATACCGATAGCGCCCTCTGCTGCTGCAAATGACTCATGACCGGCTAAGAAACAGAAACAATCTGTATCTTCCTCAAGCAGCATCTTGCCGAGGTTACCATGTCCAAGACCAACCTTACGAGTATCAGCAACTGAACCAGGAATACAGAATGCCTGAAGTCCCTCACCGATTGCTGCTGCTGCATCTGCTGCTCTCTTGCAGCCCTTCTTGATTGCGATAGCTGCACCTACAGTATAAGCCCAACAAGCGTTCTCAAAACAGATAGGCTGGATACCCTTTACCTGATTGTATACATCTAAACCGGCATCTTTCGTAATTTTCTCTGCCTCTTCAATAGAAGCGATACCGTAGCTATTTAAAACGCTGTTGATTTTATCAATTCTTCTTTCATATGATTCAAATAAAGCCATTTTCGTTACCTCCTTCTATTATTTAGCAATCTCTTTATCAGTTCTAGGGTCAATAATCTTAACTGCATCATCAACACGTCCATACTGTCCGCATGATTTCTCATATGCAGTATTCGGGTCATCACCTTTCTTGATAAAGTCAGTCATCTTACCAAGATTTACAAACTTGTAACCAATGATTAAGTCATCAGCATCAAGCGCAATACCTGTTACATAGCCTTCTGCCATCTCAAGGTATCTAGGACCTTTCTTCAATGTTCCATACATTGTACCAACCTGTGAACGAAGTCCCTTACCCAAGTCCTCAAGACCTGCACCGATAGGAAGACCATCTTCTGAGAATGCACTCTGTGTACGACCATAAACAATCTGGAGGAATAACTCTCTCATAGCTGTATTAATTGCATCACAAACAAGGTCTGTGTTAAGGGCTTCCATAACAGTAAGGCCCGGAAGAATTTCAGCAGACATAGCGGCTGAATGTGTCATACCTGAACAGCCTATTGTCTCTACTAATGCTTCCTGAATAATACCCTCTTTAACATTCAGTGTCAGCTTGCAGGCACCCTGCTGTGGTGCACACCAGCCAATACCATGTGTTAAACCGGAAATGTCCTTAACTTCTTTTGCCTGAACCCATTTTGCTTCCTCAGGGATTGGTGCACATCCATGATGTACGCCCTGAGCTACTGGGCACATGTTTTCAACTTCCTGTGAATAAATCATTGTTTATCTCCTTTCAAATATAAAAATCTAAAAAGCGGTTTAGAATATTCTAACAATTCAAACCATCAGACATATTTTCTCATAAAAACACAATTAAGTCCATAGGCTATTGAAAAAAATTCTTATATATTCGGCATAATATCTTCCAAAAGATAGAAATATCGCTTTAAGCTTGTTATAATTAAATTATAAGAACAGTACCAAAATATAATAAACGAGGTATACAAAATGAAACTAATAGACATGCACGTTCACACCACCACGTCAGACGGCTCATTTACACCGACCGAAGTATGTCGGCTTGCAATACAAAAAGAGCTGGCTGCCATTGCAATTACGGACCATGATACGGTAGACGGTATATCAGAAGCAGTAAACTACACAAAAGGCACAGGCCAGCCTCTTGAAATCGTTCCGGGAATCGAATTATCTTCTGTCTATAACGGTACGGAAATCCACATTTTGGGATACTATATGGATTATACAAATTCTGAACTAAACAAGCGCCTTGACGAAGTAAAGCATGCGCGTCTTAATAGAAATCTTGGTATGTGCCGCCTGTTTCAGGCGGATGGTATTGATATGACGCTTGAGAAACTACAGGCAGGACACCCGGATACGGTTATTACAAGAGCCCACTTTGCAAGAGTTCTAATCGAAGACGGCATATGCAGCAATAAAGATACCGCCTTTAAAAAGTATCTGAATCCCGGCTGCAAATACTATCTTCCCGTACCCGATATGACCAGTAAAGAAGCCATTGAACTGATTGCAAAATATGGAAAAGCATCGTTCATCGCACACCCATTGCTTTATCACATGACATACAAACAGATTGACGAAATGATAGCCTGTTTTGCCTCCCAGGGTTTAACCGGTATAGAGGTCTACCACTCCTCCACCAATTCCTACGACAGCGGAAAGCTTCGTAATATAGCAGAAAAATATAACCTTCTTACATCCGGCGGAAGTGATTTTCATGGTGTCATCAAACCTGATATCAGCATCGGCTCCGGAAGAGGCGACCTGCGTGTCACTTACGCACACCTTGCCCGCCTGAAAGAATACTGCAATATAAAGGAGATGTCTGACTAACAAGACATCTCCCCCATCAACAAATCTGATTGACCGTACATTATCGTGTCACGATTGTTTTTTCCTTAGAATATAAGCCATATATCTTTTTACCATCCGCTGTTTTATACGCCCGAACCTTAAAGCAGTATTTCTTACTTTTCTTAAGCCCTGTCTTTGTAAATTTGTTTCTGTTCCCTTTTATTGTCTGAATACACTTGTAGCTTCCGTTTCCGGTCTTCATATATATCTCATATCCACTGGCTCCCGGACTCTTTTTCCAACGAAGCTCTGCCTTGGAAGAAGATTTTCTTTTTACCGCCGTAAGCTGTGTCCTGACCGGAGCTGTTGCAGCGGTTATTGTCATTTGGGCATTTGCAAGTTCTTTCTTATTCTTATCACAGGCAACGACTTTTATTGTATATCTTGTTCCAGACGTAAGCTTTTTGCCTGATATTCCGGCTATTCTGGCATTTGTACCTGTTACATTTGCCACCCTTACATTTCTTTGGAGCGTACGACTATATACATAGACATTATAACTGAAAGCGCCCTTTACCCTGTGCCATTTAACATTGATAACTTTTGCCCTGTTTTTTGCTGTAAGCTTGTACTGACAAAGCTCCATAACTTCTGTTTCTGCCGGAATCATCTCTGTTTCGACATTTTTGCAAACAGAACAAACTCTTTGCCGACATCCTGCCTTTGCTGTCGTTGCCGGTTCTACAATTTTCCATGCGCCATACTGGTGTGCATTTGTTTTAGCAAGCACTGTTTTTTCTGGTGTAATCTCCTGTTCACACAAGGCGTCGCTAAAATATTTTCCGCATTTCCCACAATACCAGTATGCAGAATTTCCTTCTTCTTTACAGGTTGCAGCCTTCGCTTCTTTCTTTTCCAACTGATGAATATGTGCTTTATGAATTGTAAAGGCATCTACCTGACTCATATCACTTGTACGATATGTCGTTATCGTAAATGATGTATCTGTTACCTCTACCTTTGAAATATTCGGAACGTTCTCCTGATTCATCACTCTGGAATATGGAAATTCCACATTTTTTATAGCATAGAATTTTGAACCGGATGCGGAGTTCAATGTTACATATAATATCCCCTCCGGATTTGTAACGGCTGAATAATCCTCATTATCATAAACAGATGCATCTGTCACCGGATTCAGTCCGTCCATCATATAGGTTCTGCAATATACATGGTCATGCCCCATTAATACTACATCAATATCCAATTCCTGAAAAATCGGTACAAGTTCTTCTCTTCTGGTTATAATACTATCTTCGATTGAATGACTGGCAACAGAATAGATGGAATGGTGGAATGTTACAACCTTCCATTCAATATTCTGTCCTTCTGTTTTACGGATTGCCTGTTCCATAAATGCCTTATGCTCTGCTGTTGAAGTATTATTGCTGTTTAATGCCATAAACAATACATTATTATAAACAAAATAGTAATCTCCTCCTGCTGCTGTCATTCCTTTTGTACTTTCATTCGGATGATTAAAATGTTCGCTATATGCTCCTGAACCAGAGTCATGATTACCGATTACCGTAGCCATCGGAAGATTATATAATGTATTATGCTCCAGATAACCGTCATATTGTTTTTCATCTGATGCCGTATTTACCTGGTCGCCGGCAGATAAGAGAAAATCCACGTCGGAAAACTCACTTCTTGAACCCAATATGTTCAAGGTTTTTTCCCATCCATCTGTATCATTGATACGATTTCCACTCGCACCAATCTGTGGGTCACCCGCTACGGCAAATGTAAATGAGCCTGAACCCGTTGTCGTAAATGTTTTTACTTCTGATTTTGTTGTGCCATTTACAAGCTGATATGCATAAGTCGTATTAGGCGAAAGCGCTGTTACTGTCGTCTGATAATTATAATAACCAGGTTTATTTGTGGTATTTCCTGTTACTGTATATACACCTGCATCTGCCGGCATCTCTCCATTTAAAACAGAAGACTGCTTTGCTATATACAGACTGCCTTCTCCACCAATATTGGCATACCATGTAATATTCATTTCTGTTTCGTCTTTTCCTACATTTAAGCTGATATTTTTCTGTGTGTACGAAGCCTCTTCTGTACTAAAGGTCAGCTCCGGCATTTCAAAATACACATCAGAGCTTCCTGCCCTTCCCTGATGAAGTTCTACTGCGATTATATTTGTTCCTGTTTTTAATACACTGCCAAGAACAGAAGTGTCTATCACCTCAATGCTTCCTGTTTTCGGGGTTCCCTCGTTAGAACCTCCATACTGCATATTCTCTGTAATGCCCTCATCATCAAAGCCCGCAATTCTGACACCATTTATATAAACAGTTGCCGCATCATCATAAATTATACTTCCTGCTATCTTTGTAATCTTTGAAACATCCTGTATATCAATTGATGTCCGGAAGAAAAAGGCTTCAATATCTGTTGTTCCATCTTCCTTATACTGTGTTATCAGATTATCCGGTACATATCCGCTTCCAAGCTCTGCGATTGCACCATTCTTTGCCCCGAAAGAACCTTTTCCACTCTTCCAGTCAGATGGTACATAGTCTGATTTCGTCCAACTTACTCTGTCATAACCCTCTGCCCGCCAGTCTCCTGATGGGTCTGCTTCGTTATCTGAATAATACCATTCGGTATCATCCCCAAGTCTGACATCATTTTCTGCCGCCCGGACCTTCATTTTAGGATTTATCATTGTCATTATGAAAAACAACGATAATACACCTATCATTTTCCCTGTTTGCTTTCTACTTTTCATTTTCATCCTCTTTTCTACTGTTTTATTGTTTTTCTATATGAACACATTCCCTTTTTCCGGAAAGTGATATTTTCTCAAAATTTATGTACAATTCTTTTTTCTGCACATGCATGTACAAATTCCTGTTGTAATTGGCACAGTCAATACAACGCCTATCGTTGCGCATAATCCCTGTGACAGTTCAATCGCCAAAAAATCGGAACAAAAAAGCTGCATTTTATCAGTTCCATATGCGGTCAGAACCAGCATTGTATTTAGGGAATTTCCGGCAAATGCCAAAATCAATGTATTACTCATAGTGCCTATCATATCCTTTCCAATATGAAAGCCCGCATGTATCAATTCCTTTCTGCTTAATAGCGAATTTACCAAAAGAATCTCATCAAGCGCCGCAACAAGAGATACAGCAACATCCATAACTGCACCCAAAGCAGATATCAGCAGTCCGGCAATCAGAACATATTTTACGGAAAGTCCGGTAGCAGACTGAATCATCAGCAATTCTTCCGCATTATCTGTATTAAATCCGGACAAATGTAACATTCCTGACATAATAAGAAAAATAATTCCTGTAACTGTTACGCCTATAACAGAAGCCACAACTGATATCAGTGTTTTTTTACTGATGCCATTTAACAATACCAAACTGACCGCTGTCGAAATCAATATGGTAATCACTGCAGCCGTTACAGGAAAAATGCCATGATAAATAGCCTGTACCATAAAGAAAATCACTGTCAGAAGCGTAAAGGCAACGCCGGCAAGCGCCCGTATCCCCTTTCCTCTTCCAACCAACAGCATAACTGCAATAAATAAAGCCATCATGCTTCCAATCGGCAGACTTCTGTCATAATTGTATACGGTAAAATATGGTTCAACTCCCTCCGGCGTATCTGCACATACAATGATTTTCTGATGTTCTTTTACATAGATGTTATGTGTCCGGGACAAATAATTATCAATGATAACTTCTTCTCCCTTCCTTTCACCCTCTAGTAGTTCTACAGTAATTTCCTGCTCCCCAAGATATCGGGAAGAATCATTTTCATCTGTTTCCAAACGCTCCATCTGAACTGATGTTACACGCCCTTTGACATAGGTTCTAGTTGATGTATTATATAAGCTATAATTGTTAATGCTATCCCATCGGAAAGAAATAACAGAAACAATAAATATCACTCCAAATAAAAAGACTGCAATATCTGCTGCCCGTCTGTAAACCATACGCTATCTTTTCCTCTCTTCTTCCTATATGATAAGTCCATTATAAAATGGCATTTTTTTCCCTGCTATCAATTCAGCGTAAAGATTATAATAACAGCGTAATAATTATGTAAAAAATGAGCAATAAAAAAAGGTCATTGACTTAAAAAATCAATAACCTCTTTTTTCATTCGATTTTATTCTTCTTTTTCTACTGCTGAACCCTGTTTTTCAAGTTCTGCAACCGCATTCTTATGCATCGGAATACGACAGTTTTTGTTATTTCCAAATTCTACGATGATTGTTGTATCATCCACAATATCAAGGATTGTTCCATAGAAACCACTTGTTGTCATAATGTTATCACCAGGCTCCATCTGCTTATGCATCTCTTCTGTCTTGGTTCTCTGCTTCTTCTGTGGTCTAATCAGCATAAAGTAAATAATCACTGCGAAAATAGCTATATAAACGACTGTAAACATTACTCCTGTCTGCTTATTTGAGCCATTCGCCGCAGCACCTGCGGTATTGCTTAAAACCATACTTAAAATATTCATATTTATATTTCTCCTTTAATCATTTATTGTTAAACTGTCTATCATGGACTTCTTATAGGACTGAAATGAGCCTTCCTCGATAGCCTGTCTAATCTCTTTCATCATATTATTATAAAAATACAAATTATGCAAGACACAAAATCTCATGCCAAGCATCTCATTTGCTTTAAGCAGATGCCTTATATAGGCTCTGCTGTAATGCTTACACGCCGGACAGCCGCATCCCTCTTCGATTGGTCTGTCATCTAATTCAAACTTTGCATTCTTTAGATTTAATTTGCCATGCTTCGTATACACATGCGCATGTCTTCCATTTCTCGACGGATATACACAATCAAAGAAATCAACGCCCCGGTCTACTGCTTCTAAAATATTGACAGGTGTTCCGACACCCATCAGATAGGTTGGTCTGTCCTCCGGAAGATTTGGAACTGTTACATCAAGGATATGATACATCTCTTCCGCTGTTTCTCCAACAGCCAGTCCGCCTATGGCATATCCCGGAAGGTCAAGCTCACTAATCCGTTTTGCATGGTCAATCCGTATATCATCGTATATCGCACCCTGATTGATACCAAACAACAACTGCTGCTTATTAATTGTATCCGGAAGGGAATTTAGCCTTTCCATCTCAGTTTTGCAGCGTTCGAGCCATCTTGTTGTTCTTGCTACCGAATTTACAACATAATTCCGGTCTGCCAATGCCGGCGCACATTCATCAAATGCCATCGCTATCGTCGATGCAAGATTCGACTGTATCTGCATACTCTCCTCAGGTCCCATAAATATCTTCCTGCCATCTACATGTGAATTGAAGGTTACGCCCTCTTCCTTTATCTTTCTAAGCCCGGCAAGGGAAAACACCTGAAATCCGCCCGAATCCGTAAGTATCGGTCTGTCCCAATACATAAACTGATGCAGACCGCCTAATTTTTTTATCACATCATCCCCGGGTCTTACATGAAGATGATAGGTATTGGAAAGTTCTATCTGGCATCCTATTTCTTTTAAATCCGTTGTCGCAACTGCTCCCTTAATCGCTGCGGCAGTTCCTACATTCATAAACACCGGAGTCTCTACTTTTCCATGAACCGTTTCAAAGGTAGCCCGCTTTGCTCTTCCATCTTTACAAATTATCTTGTACATTCCATTACTCCTTATAATACAAAACCTACCAAAAATATATAATGCCTTAATTCGTCAGTAATTGCAAGTAAATAATAGAAATTTTATAAATAGCAAAAAAGCAGCTTAGCCGAATACAAATACCGGACTCTATATACCGGCTTCTATCTCTGGCTAAGCTGCAATCCTAACATCGTATTACTTCTTTTCTTTCAAAGTTGCTTTCGTTGTCTTCTTTTCGTATTTTCCATTATTATTTCTATAATATTCTATTTCTACCTCATCTCCTGCTTTATGGCTTACTACCATATCATGAAGAGTTTCCATATCGGTTACTTCTTTTCCATCAAAGCCTAAAATGACATCTCCTGACTGTAGTCCACATTCTTTGGCCGCCGAATCATCTTCTACGGATGAAATATAAATTCCTTTTGGCATACCAAGAAGCTCTGAATATTCATCTGTAATGGTTTGTGCTGATATTCCAAGATATGCATCACCTGTTTTTGTATTATTTACGGTCTTACTGTCAGACTCAATCAGATTGTTGATGATATCCTGAATATCGGATATCGGCAGCGCATATCCCATTCCTTCGACTTTACTGTCTACATATTTTGCCGTATTTACTCCAATTAATTCGCCATTCATATTGACAAGCGCACCGCCGCTGTTACCGGGATTGATAGCAGCATCTGTCTGAAGCACCTTTACCGTTCCGTCTGACACACTAAGTTCTCTTTCAAGAGCGCTGATATATCCAACGGTAACAGACTGTCCATAACCCAGTGCGTTTCCTATTGCGATACAAGGGTCGCCCGCTCTTAAATTATCTGATGAGCCAATCTGAATTTCCTTAATTGCATTTAATGTATCTGCTTCTATATTTTTTAATTCTACAAGCACAATTGCGGTATCATGCTGCTCATCATAGCCTTTCACCTCAGCCTCTGCAACCTTATCGTCAATAAACGATACAGAAAGCTCTTTTGCATCCTCAACAACATGATAATTTGTAAGCACATATAAATAATCATTATCTTTACCAATGATAATTCCGGAACCTGCCCCCGGCGTCTCTGCTTCATATGAATTAAACCAATAATCATAGGTCGTTACATAGGTTCCTGTTATCGAAACGATAGACGGCATTACTTTCTCTGCCACATCTGCCACATCATAGGTGGTATTGATTACATTGTTTGAAGAGGCTCCCACATATGGCTTATTCGCTTCTTCCGTTGTATTCTCCGCCGCTTTTTCTGTTACAGTTTCATTCTCCGCTTCAGCACCAGCCGTAATGGCTTTTTCCGAATTACCATTTCGCCCTGTAAACCTGTCAGTCGCGAGCCGCACTCCCTGAAATACTGCCCCTGCAACAAGTCCAAATACAACGGCGGCAGCAGATACCTGAAGCAATTTTATTCCAAAGCCTTTCTTTTTGTTCTTTTTATCAGGTGTTGATTTTTTTGTACTTCCGCTGTTCTTTTTATGTTCTAACTTCTGTGTTATAGGCTGTTCGGTATTTGGATGTGCCTGCCCCATCTGTTCACTGGCATACCATGCAGCCATTCCATTTACATTGTTATTTACATTACTATTTATATTATTATTTTCATACATGTTATTTGCTGCGCCTGAAGTATTCTGATATGCGGTATACCCCTGCTGTGTATGCTGATAGATGCCATACCCTGTATGTCCGCCTGCATCATAAGGCATCTGTTGTTCACTCTGTGTTGTATACTCCTGCGGTATCTGCTGTTCACCCTGTGTTGTATACTCCTGCGGTATCTGTCCTTCGCCGCCCGTTGTTATTTCATGATATCTTTTGTTCTCGTCCATAATCTATCCTTCCTTTCATAATGAATGATTATCTTCTCTACACTAGACAATATAATCATCAATTGTGAAGCAAATGTGTTTTTCATGTTTAGAAAATTTGAAATAATGTAACTTGTCTTAATGATTATCTTCATATATAATTCTTATAGAAAATACAGACAGCTCATTGTGCGGCACTGAAATTTGCTGCACAAGGCAGAAGAACGAGGTATCAACATGTTTAGAATCTGGGGCAGATTAATCAAAGACAATAAGTTAATAAAAGATACTGTTATATGTATCGATGAACCTTCATTGACAAGAACCAAAAAAGTATATAAAGCGCTGGCTGATATCTGTTATGAATTTGACTTAGCCCATCCCGTATGGCTTACGAAAAATCAGGATGACTTTATTATGCATAACCGAACCCGTTTTACATCAGACAATTTTGTTGAGTCTATAGACTTTGACTATCTGGATTTTCAGGTTATAGAGGAGAGCTGACTATGTTTGTCATAGAAAACATCAATAAAAGCTATGGAAAGAACAACATATTATCAGATATATCATTCAATGCCCAAAGCGGAAACTGTATCGGCATAATAGGCATTAATGGTTCGGGGAAATCTACGCTTCTGAATATCCTTGCAGGATGTATTCCGCCTGACAGCGGCAGATACTATTTTGACACAGAAGGCACAATCAGCTATCTTCCACAGGAAAATCCGCTTATCGATGATTTAACAGCGCTTGATAATATAAGGCTTTGGTATAACGGTTCAAAAAAGGATATCAGAAATGAAAAAAATCAGATTATCTTTTCAAAACTTGGTATCCATACATTTATCAATAAAAAAGTAAAAACGCTTTCAGGCGGTATGAAAAAACGGCTGAGTCTTGCAATCGCATTTATGCGTGAGCCTGATTTAATCCTTCTCGACGAACCGCTTGCAGCACTTGATATGTTATGCAAACAAGGTATTATCAAATGCCTGAACGATTATCTGGCACAGGGTGGAACAATCATTGCGGCGACGCATGAAACGTCCATTCTGAACTTATGCGATAAAATATATTTGTTAAAAAATGGTATGCTTCATATGAAATACGATGCATCAGAAAATGATGAAAAATTTACAGAAGCAGATTTTTGTAAAATGTTGTGAGGAAATGCGATGTTTATAAGACTTGTTATATCGGATTTTAAAAGAATACGTCACCTTATTATCCCTTTTATCATCATACTTGCTGCCCTTTTATCTGTTATGACAGCAATCCTTCTAACTTCGGACAAGCTTGTCCGCAAAGATACCCCTTCTCCTGTGAATGTGGGGATTGCCATGAAGGCAGACTCTGACTACGCAATGACAGCCTATCGTTTTATAAAAGACATGGAGAGTTATAAAAGCATATGCAATTTCGTAGAAGTACCATCTAAAGATGCGGGTATAAAATTACTCGAACAGAAGGAAATCGATACATTCATCTATGTTCCTGACAATATCTTATCCGATATCATGAATGGAACCAATACGCCTGTAGAAATTATATACCCTGAAAATGGAAGTTTACAGACATTGGTTTTAAATGAGCTGTTCACATCCACCGCCTCTTTTCTCGGAACATCTCAGGCCGCCATATATACGGTACTGTCTCTGTCGCGGGAGCTGGAAATACCGGATGAAACCTATGCGCAAATCAGTGAGGATATCAATGCTTTGTTTTTTAACCATGTCCTTTCAAGATACAATTTATTTGAAACAAAGGAACTTGCTGCAACAGGAAAATACAGTATTCCCGAATATTATGCTGCCGCTATCCTGCTTATCCTGTTATTCTTATGCAGCATTTTATTCCTCCCATTTCTGAAGTCCTATAATCGGGCTGTGAAAAATCAGCTTAAAGCAAATGGAATCAATACGCTCCGCATCTGCATCAGTCATTTTACTGCCATATGCAGCATTTTGTATCTATTTTATATTATTTTATATTGTGCATCCGGCATGATATCCGGTACAGTAAATCTCTTTACCATTACCATCAATCCTATGGGATTTGCAATCGGATTAGTCATCAGTGCAGTCATATCCTTTATAGCCATCCTGACAAGCTTAGCGCCTGTTTCACTGTCCGGCTGCTCTTTATTATTATTTATGGTTATATTATTGATTGCATACTCAGGCGGATTACTTATACCAGAATTACTGCTTCCTGATTTATTTAAAAATATATGTCCCTATACCCCCGGAAACATTCTGCTGAATTTATTATGCAGATGCATATACACATAAATTCAGAAACGTTCCAAATCACCTGATGAATACCGTAAGTTAAAAGGAGAAAACATGTTTTTATATATAAGAGCCATCGGAATATTTATAAAAAGAACCTTATGCAGACCATTCACCATTCTGCTGCTTTTGCTGATACCTGCTTCGGCTGTTGTGCTAAGACTTCTTCCTGACAAGGAAATGTCTGTTTCCATCAAAACAGGTATCCTGATTGAACAGCCCGACAGCTATACAGATGCACTTATCAATATACTTGGAGAAGAAAAAAATGAGTTCGTATTTGTTCTGTGTGACAGCAAGGAAGAAATCACCGATAAGGTTGCCACAGGTGTTTTGGACTGTGGCTTTATAATTCCTAACGGAGTGTATGATATATTTGCCGATAACGATACTGAAAAAAAGATTACCATGTATGTATCACCAGCTTCCACATTCCAATATGTCAGCTTAGAGAAGCTATATGGTTCTTTGCTCAAAGTATATGCTCCTGTCATGACAAATGACTATATAACGGATACTTATGATACTTCTTATGAGGAATATGTAAAAAAACATTTTGAAGAATATATGGAAAATGATTCCGTATTTTCAATTACGGCCTCAGGAAGCAATAAGCTCAGTCCTTCCAGACAGAAATTCAATTCATTTCCTGTTTATGAATTTTCAGGGCTTATTATATTTATCTGCGGTCTTCTTGGTATCCTGCAATTTATGAAGGACGAAAAAAATCACGCCTATGACCGTTTATCGATGAAAAAAAGATATCTGTATTGTGGACTCAATATCGCTGCCGGTCTTATCCCGGCAGCCATAATCAGTTCGATAACATTAATTATCTATGGTTATTCCGTAAATATATTCAGGCTGCTTGGTCATATCCTTTTATACACTATCATCTGTCTGTTGTACAGTCTGTTATACAGGTGCATCTTCAGAACATATGTGGTATATCAGGCTGCGCTTCCGGTCATCATCACCCTGGCGCTGCTGCTTACTCCCATTTTTATTGATTTTACAGAATATGTACCTGCTTTAAAGCTGGTATCCGTACTCTTTGCACCCTATTTCTTTTAACAGCTATCAGCAAAACCGTTCGCCCTTTATTTCTACCACAGCTCTTGCTGAGGTTATCTCTGTAATCTGCTTTTCAATGTAACCATATCTTTCTACAGGAATATATACTTCAAATACCACATCGCTTGTATATACTGTATCTGCGATATGGAGCTTATTTGAATTAAGAAGATACTGTATCTTCCCGGAATCATTATAGCTTGCAGTAATATGAACTACCTTTACAAGCTCCATTGTCTGAACTCCCGCATCAGCAAGGGCAAGCTTTGCCGCTTCCGTATATGCTCTTACAAGACCGCCTGTTCCAAGCAGCGTACCGCCAAAATACCTCGTTACAACGATGCAGATATCAACGACCTGCTGTCCTGTTATAACCTCAAGTATTGGTTTTCCTGCTGTTCCCTGAGGTTCTCCATCATCCGAAAACCTGTATAAAGTATTCTCGCTGCCTATGGCAAAGGCAAAACAGTTATGCCTCGCATCATAATGTTTCTTTCTTATTTTTTCTATATATTCACAGGCTTCTTCTTCACTTGTTACAGGAAATGCATATCCTATAAATCTTGACTTTTTTTCGATAATCTCATCCTGACCTGCCGATATAATGGTATTATATTTATCTGTCATCTCTTCTCCGTACTGTTACTTAACAGCTTACTCAACTCATCCATAAACGTATTCACGTCTTTAAACTCCCGATATACGGATGCAAATCTGACATAAGCCACCTGGTCCAAATCCTTAATCTTATCCATAACGATTTCCCCTATAGTGGTACTCTCTATTTCCTTCACTTCCATATTAAAGATAGCATTTTCTATCTCATCAATACATTTTGTAACCTCTTCAACAGGAACCGGTCTCTTATGACATGATTTAATAACGCCTGATTCTATCTTTGACCGGTCATATGTTTCCCTGTTTTTATCCTTTTTTATGACAATCAGTGGTATCGTTTCAACTTTCTCATAAGTCGTAAACCTTTTTCCGCACGCATCGCATTGTCTTCTTCTCCTAATCGCACCGCCGTCATCAGCAGGTCTTGAATCTATTACTCTTGTATCATCCTTATTACAAAATGGACATCTCATATTTTAATCCTCCGTATCCCAGTTTTCTTTCCATTTTAGCATTTTTCAGGTTTCTTTGGCCCATCTGTACACATATCTACCAGAATAATATCCGGCCCTATGCATTTGATATCGCAGAAATTGATATAATACTCTCCTACAGAACCAAAACACCAAAATAATTTTCCCTGTTCAGGAACAATAATCGCTTTTATACAACCCGTACATGCATCAAATTCTATATCAGCCACAAAACCCAGTCTTTTGCAATCCCTGCAGTTAATTACTTCCTTTTCTTTCAAGTCGCAAAATCTCATACATTTATTATTCATATTTTACCCCACACATATTATAATGGGCGTATTACAAAACTTTCTACGGAAAACAGAAACCGATTGTTCTGCAATAACGCTGCTTAAGAAAAATATATGTAGAATTAATGCTAAAAAGAAGTTTTTATCTTCATATCATGTAATAACCTTTACAGGACACTTCTGCTTACATACTCCGCAGTTATTACATTTTTCAGCATCGATATGCGCCAGATTCTTTTCTATCGTTATTGCCGAAGCTTCACAGTTCTTCGCACAAAGTGAACATCCTATACAGCCTGTACTGCATGCCGACTTCACATCAAGTCCCCTGTCATGGGAATTACATCTGACGAGATGCTCTGCATCATATGGGACAAGCTCTATCAGCTTTCTCGGACACACATCAATACATTTTCCGCATGCTTTACATTTCTCTTTATTAATGACTGCGATTCCATCTATAATCTCAATCGCATCAAATTCACATACGGCTTTACACGAACCATATCCCGTACATCCATATGTACAGGCCTTCGGCCCGCCATTCGGATTATTCTGTGCCAGTATGCAGCTTTTTGGTCCTATATATTCATATACGTTTTTTGCCTTTTCGCAGTCGCCTGCACATTTAACAAAAGCCACATATCTTACACTTTCAACATTCTCAATCCCAAGCGCCTCACTGATTGCATCAGCCACAGCTTCACCGCCCACAGGACATGCTGACGGCGGCATTTCTCCCTTTGCAATAGCCGCTGCAAGGCCATCGCATCCGGGAAAACCACATCCCCCGCAGTTATTGCCCGGCAGAAGCTCCCTTACAGCCACTTCTTTGGGGTCTATTTCTACTTTAAATTTCTCTCCTGCAACGCCGAGGAGAATCCCTATTACAATTCCTACACCGCATACGACAGCCGCTGCGATTATTATCTCCGTCATTTATCAGCACCTCCTATATCAAACCGGCGAAACCAAAGAAGGCAATAGCCATAAGCCCTGACGTAATAAGAACAATCGGTGTTCCCTTAAAGGACTCAGGTATCGGACTATATGCGAGCTTCTCCCGTATTCCCGCAAGGATTACAATCGCCAGTGTGAAACCGACAGCAGAACCAAATCCATTTACAATGCTTTGAAAGATTGTATAACCTTCCTGCACATTTGATATTGCAATACCGAGTACCGCACAGTTTGTTGTTATCAGTGGCAGATATACGCCAAGTGATTCATAAAGCGGCTTTATCTTCTTCTTTAAAAACATTTCAACAAACTGAACAAGCGCTGCGATAACAAGAATAAATACGATGGTATTTAAGTATTCAAGCCCAAGTTTTTTTAATATTCCATAATATATCATGCTCGTTGCTGCAGAAGCAATCGTCATAACAAATATAACGGCGGCGCCCATACCTGTAGCAGTTTTTACATTCTTGGATACTCCGAGGAAAGGACAAAGTCCTAAAAACTGACTCAGGATTACATTATTGACAAGTGCTGCCCCTATGGCAAGTAATAATATATTCATGATTGTTTTCCTCCCTTTCCGTTGTTTTTCTTTTTCTTCCTGCTGTTTCGGCTATTTGGAACAGATACGTCAGCTTCGGCTTTAACATTTTCCGCTTCCGCTTCCGGAACTTCAATCGGCTTTACCATCCCCGGGTTTGCCTCATGGTATCTGGCTATCTTGTTCATTATGGACTTTATCTCAATTCCGTTTTCCTGATGAAAGCCATTTTCTTCCGCCGAAACCTTCTGCGCTTCCTCCGGCTTTGACTCATCTTCCGAAGCTTTTAAAACCTCCTCCGGCTTTGATTTTTCCGCCGAAGTGTTTGGAACTTCCTCTTGTTTCGGCTCTCCCTTCAAAGGCTTCTGAAGCGCTGCTTTATTTTCATTGCTTTCTGCAAATATTTTTCCGCCACACATAAGATTGGTACAGCCTGCACACGACTCCGGCTTACAGGATACCGGTGTTCTGCTATCTGAAAGCGCCTGTTTCTTTGCAGTTTTCTTATTAATAAATGCGATGATAAAAGCAAGCACAAAGAATGCTCCGGGTGCAAGTACAAATATCGTAACAGGCGTATACAAGCCAAGTACATCACCTATGGCTTTAAAAATACCCGACGAATGCTGCAATAAGTTGTCATCCCCCAATATCTGGTAACCAAATACACAGCCTTTTCCAAGCAATTCTCTGAAAGCGCCTATAACCGTAAGACCAATTGTAAAACCAAGTCCCATACCCATCCCATCAAACATCGATGGAAGCGGCTTATTCTTTGATGCGTAACTCTCCGCGCGCCCAAGTATAATACAGTTTACGACAATCAGCGGTATGTATATTCCAAGACTGGCATTAAGTGATGGCAGATACGCCTGCATTAAAAATTGTATCACTGTCACAAATGAAGCTATGATTACTATAAATGAAGGTATTCTGACCTTATCTGGAATAACCTTTCTAAGCAACGATATCACGAAATTGCTGAGTATCAGTATACATGTTGTTGAAAGCCCCATACCTGCGCCATTGATGGCGGATGAGGTAACTGCAAGTGTCGGACACATCCCAAGCATCTGGACAAAAGTTGGATTTTCTTTCACAATTCCATTATATAAACGTTCTGTACATTTATTCATGCCTAGTTGCCCCCTTTCAGTTCGTTTACAAACGCAAGTCCTGCATTGACCGCATTGACAACACCATTTGTCGTTATGGTTGCACCGCTTAAAGCATCTATCTCGTTATCTTTTGAAGCGCCCTGCTTTGTATATTCAAATTTTTCTACTGCCTTATCTGCAAATTGTGATTTGAAGCTGTCTGTATCAGCCTCCATACCAAGTCCTGCTGTTTCATTTAATGTCAGGAAGGAGATTCCGTTTGTCACGCCATCCTTTGTCACGCCCATCGCAAGCTGCATATAGCCGTCATACCCTTCATGAGAATTGATAACAAGCACATAACCGATATCGTTTCCGGATTGGTCTTTTGCAGTAACAACTTCTTCTATATCGCACTTATAACCTTGTTCGCTTAGATATTCAGATGCCTGCTGCTTATCAAAGTCAAGTACATCAAAGCCTGCAGCATCTGCATATACCTCTTTATATGCTTCTTCCTTCGCCTTTTGGTTTGCGTCAGCAATTGGCTGTTTTGTAACTTTTTGCACATAAGCAAGCGCCACTCCCGATATCACTGTAATAATCAATATGGCAACGGTCGCGATAATTATGGATTTAACATCCATTTTCTTTTTGTTTCCTGAATTTGCTTCCCCTTCTGCACCTTCGCCAAACGCCTTTGGCTGAGTAACTCTTTCAATCAGCGGAACAAGAAGATTTGAAAATATAATCGCATAGGATACGCCCTCTGCCGAACCGCCATATATTCGGAACAGGAATGTCAGGATACCCAGAATCATACCAAATAAAACCTTGCCATTTGGTGTGATAGGCGATGTTACATAATCTGTTGCCATAAAGAACGCGCCAAGCATCAAACCGCCGCCGCAAAGCTCTGCCGCCAGATATGATATATCCCATCCTCTGCCTGCTGATACTGCGTATATCATGATACAGACCGCAAATGTTCCGATATAGGTAAGCGGAATCGTCAGTTTAATAATCTTTCTTGCCACAAGATAAATTGCGCCGATAAGGATACAGATAACAGAAGTCTCTCCGATTGTTCCGGCTGTATTTCCAATGAACATATCGGATACATTGACCGTTCCGCCGCTTTTTAATACTGCAAGCGGTGTCGCTGCCGTCACACCGTCATATGTAAAGGTTGTCATCTGGCCTGTAAAGGATATCAGCAGAAAACACCTTGCGCCAAGTGCAGGGTTCATAAAGTTATATCCCAGTCCGCCAAATAACTGTTTTACAATAATAATTGCAAATGCACTTCCAAGTATCGCCATCCAGACAGGAACTTCCGGGGACAGGTTCAACGCCAAAAGCAAACCCGTAACGGCCGCGCTCCAATCATTTATCGTCGTTTTTCTTTTCAATATCGTTTCAATCGCCCACTCAAAAAATACGCATGAAACAACACATGTTAATATTAATATAAAGGCATTTGTCTTAAAATTGATTACCCCAAATACTGCTGCCGGAAGTAATGCAATAATAACATCAAGCATGATGCCTGCTGTTGTCTTTTTATCCCTTACATGAGGGGATGATGAAATTTTAAATGTATTTTCCATGTTTTATGCCCCTCCTTATTTCTTCTTATTTGCCAGAATACGTTTTCTGGTTCCTGCGATGGTCTGTGTAAGATGCCTTTTGGCCGGACAGATATATGAGCAGCAGCCGCACTCACAACACTCCATACCATTATGCTTTAAAAACTGCTCGATATCCCCATGTTCCGCATATTTTGCCAACAGGGAAGGAACAACGCGTCCCGGACACACCTCTACACATCTTCCACACCGGATACAATTTGTCGGCTCAAGTGATGCGACCTCATCGCGGCTCATACAAAGAAGTGCGGAAACACCCTTTGTACATGGAACATCAAGTGAATAAACAGCCTTTCCCATCATCGGCCCGCCTGAAATTATCTTTTCCGGCATAATACCGTCTTTAAAACCGCCTGCCGCATCAATCAGTTCACGAAGATTCGTACCGGTTCTGACAAGCAGATTGCATGGGTTCTCAATTGCATCTCCGGTTATGGTAACAATTCTGCTAATCAGGGGTTTTCCTTCTATTACTGCCTCATATATGGAATAGATTGTATCTACATTGTGAACAATACAGCCTGCATCAGCAGGCAGCATTTTAGAATTCACATATCTGCCGGTATTGGCATATATAAGCTGTCTTTCTGCCCCCTGCGGGTATTTTGTTTTTAACGTATTGACCGTTATTTTATCATTATCTTTTAATTTATCAGTCAGAAGCTTTATCGCTTCGGGCTTGTTATCTTCTATTGCAATGATTCCTTTTGCATTGTCAAAGAGATTGATGCATATCTGAAGTCCCAGAATCAGCTTATCTGCCGCCTCCATAATCCGTCTGTAATCAGAAGTCAGATAGGGCTCACATTCTGCTCCATTTACAATGATATAATCAATTTTATCTTCATTTTTAGGTGATAACTTTACATTTGCAGGAAACCCGGCCCCGCCCATTCCGACGATACCGGCTTCTTTTATGATATCCTTTATATCTTCTCTATACAAAGTGGACAAATCCATGACATTTGCAGAAAAATCGATTTCTTCAAACAGACCATCATTTTCAATGATAATGGAATTTACCTTTGCGCCTCCGGCTGTAAGTCTTGGCTCTATCGCCTTTACTGTACCGGAAATGGACGAATGTATATTTGCGGATACAAATCCACCTGCTTCGGCAATCTTCTGTCCCACGAGAACCCTGTCCCCTTTTTTGACAATCGGTGATGCGGGAGCGCCTATGTGCTGGCTTAACGGATATACACAGTCGCCTTTCGGCAGGTATTCTTTTACGGGTTTTTCCATCGTGAGTTCTTTGCCTTCATAGGGGTGAATACCGCCTGAAAAAGTAAATAATCCCATTTATATACCTCTTTTCTATATGTTAATTGTACCGGATTTCACCGGACACTGATTTCATCTTTATTTATAATAATACTTATATCCTTCAAAAACAACCAAAACATTATCCGGAAAGCTTTACACTTTTGGAGATAAGTGCGGCAGCTAAGCCTGTGATAACACCAGTTATTGTGCCTGATATCAGGAGTATTGGCGTATATAACATAATGTTCTGATTTTCCATCATCATGGCGGCTGTTATCAATTGTCCGATATTGTGCGCAATGCCGCCGCATATGCTTACGCCTGTTACGCCGAACAGCTTTGTTTTATGTATAATTTTCATGATAAATATACTAAGGGCAGCTCCGGCAAAGCTATATATCATAAGGGATAAGTTACCGAACAGTAATGTGGTAAGACATATACGGGCAATGGATACAAGTACTGCATCGGAAATCCCCATCTGCGTAAGAACGATAATCGTAACGATATTGGCAAGTCCCAGTTTTATTCCGGGTATGGCAGCATCTATCGGAATCAAGGTTTCCATATAGGAAAAGATAAGCGCTACCGTTGTAAACATACCAAGTAAGGCTATCCGCTTTGCACTTCTCCTGTTATGCATCTGACTATATTCATTTTTTTTCCCTGATTTTTTCCCTCTGCTCATCTTCCGCCCCTATCGTACATCATATTCATTTTCTTCACCACCTGATATCTCTATGACAAGTTTATGCGGTACACATACGATATTATCTCCTTTTTTGGATATATGTCCCATATGGACACACAACTTATCAGGACAATCGGCATCCCTTATATATGCTTCGCCATTTTCTATTATGACTACGTTTGTCCCTGTCTGTGTCTCTGCTGTATATGTAGTGTCATCGGAAAGGGGAAGTCTGTTTATCCGTTTGCCATCTACATATATATCCGCATAGCCGCCCGGTTTTCTAAAAAACTTCATACAAATCAGGCTGATGAAACCAATCGCAATGATAATGCCTGCTAATATAAAATCTCTTTTTTTAATCATTCTTCCACCTTATAATCATCACATTTTAGTGTAAACGAAGCCTTCAGTCCTTCCGTTACATATACATTCATATCCTTATCAATCAAAACGGCTTCTGCATGATAACGTTCTATCAAAGAAACGGCCTTCTCCTTCCCTAGCAGCATCGCAAGCGTGGATAATCCGTCACTGACAAGCCCGTTATCACATACGATTGTTGCCGATATCATACCGGTATCAGCGGGATAACCGGTCAATGGATTCAGGATATGATGATACCTTTTTCCATCCTTTTCAAAATATTTTTCATAATCACCTGATGTCGACATAAATAACGCTTTCCCCTCTGTATTCAGCTCGATAACACCCATGATATCTCCTGTTTCCCCTCTTGGGCTGCGTATTCCTAGCTTATAACTGCTTTTATCCGGTTTATCGCCATATACAACGATACTTCCGCCTATGGAAATACAGGCTCCTGTTATATCGCTTTCTTTCAGATATTCATAAACCTTATCACATCCGATACCCTTGCCTACTGCGCCTAAATCGATTGACATATCCGCTTCTTTTATTATTATATCAAACGCCCCATCTTCTGACGCTGCGATATCAACCCTATCCATATCAACCTTTTTCTGCGCTTCTTTTATATTCTGCTTATCGGGGACAACATTTTTTCCATCCTCAATCCCCCAAAGCGCTGCCAATGGTCTTATTGTCGCATCAAGCAGCTTTTCTCCATTGATATATAACTCTTTTACTTTATTGATGTAATTTCCAAGTTCATAACTGACTTTATAAGCTTCTCCTGCCCTGTATTCATGATTCAGCTTCCATACCGCTGAATTTTCTGCCCTCCAGGATATCTCTTCATTCTCCAATCGGTCAAGGAGTCCCTTTATATCATCTGTACAGGTTTGACTGCCCCCATATATCGTAATGTTCAGCACAGTACCCATCGTGAAATCTGTTTTTTTATATTCCGCCATTTTTGATTTTCTTTTTCCACCTGCTATTATCATACAAATGACAAATCCTATCAACAGGCAGATAATAACAATCGTTATGCCCTTTTTTGCTTTCTCCATTGCAGACTCCCATATATTAAAATGAGACTGTTGCAAAATCCTGAAACAGCCCCATCACGCTTTAACCTCTGTATAATGACAATATATCACCGGTATCAAAATACTTTGATGCGAAATCCTGATATACTGCATATTCTGTCATTACATATACGAACACATCTCCCTGCCCCTTTATTCCGTCGAGAGCGGAAGGTTCTATTGATATTGACATATCCTCCATACGAATTGCAAATGTAAACCCTTCTGAAGTATAGGGATGAAAGAAATTCATAACATGAATCCATGTATCTTCACCAAGCTTCATATTCTTTATCTCCATACTGTTTCCTCTTGGAATCTTCAGATATACATCCGCTGTTATATTGCTTCCGACCGACAGGGATATTGCTGTTCCTTCAGTTTTTGTCTTTATACTTTTCAGAATGGAAACTGCTTTCTCCGGTATGCCCGCATCTCCCGCTTTTTCTCTCTTTCCCATATATTTTTTTTCAAGAATGTTCATGCATTTAATAATCTTATTATCATTCGCAGGATTTGGCATAATACTGCTTACCTTATACGCATCTTCATTTTCTACTATCTCGTTAAATAAAAGACTTTTTACGTCATAAAACTTAGACAGTAACGCAGGCTTATAATCCATATATTTGATTGCCGCCTTTATTTCATTCATATCTCTTTGTTCCATCTTCTTTATATCTCCTACTCTTAAGTTTTCGGCCGTTACAACCGGTCAGCCTTCAAACTGTATTTTCTCTATGTGATTTTATAATATAGAAATACCAAAGTCAACAAACATCATTTTACATACTCATCACAAACCATTTCTCTAAGGCTGTATCTGAAAGACTTCTCATATTCTATACTTTCATTTATGCTATGGCTTACTTCTTCAAAAAAACTGTGGTTGATATCCTCCATTGAGAAAATGATTGGATAATTACTATTCATCCCCCAGTACATAACAGCTCCATTTACCGCGTCATGCCCAAATTCCTTTTGAAAGACCGCTTTACATTCATCATCGCATGCAACGACATGACTAAGACTGTTTAGCGTTTTAGACAGCATATCTGACCTGATAATATAACCGTCACAATCGATTGCCCATTCAGGTATCCGGTCCGGTTTCACCATCACGATAATCGGCATATTTCGATATTCGCTTCTGATTAGCTGCGATAATTCACGATAATTCACGCTGCCCATTCCTGTATTGTCCGTAATATACCTGTCACCGTCTATATACCCAACCTGATAAAAGATATCTTTCATAAATTTCGGTCTGCTGTATCGGCGTTCCCTTGAATATATCGTTTCACATATATTTCTGGCACTTAACAGCAGCTTATCGTCTATATGTACAAGCTCCGCAGTCGTATGCCAAATCACGCCGGGTTCGTCATTGCTGATTTGCTGCATATCCATGATAAATAACCGGCCATCATAATTAATGCGCAGCTTATATCCCAGCGTCTCATAACCGACATTGGTCATCTTTTCCGGCATCTGATTAAATACTGTTTTGATATGCTGGTATGCCCAGTCATAAATAATCGCACAGGCTTTTTCATATCCGGCAGCAGGCAGGTATACGGTCTGTGAAAATACATTATCAGACACCAACGGCTTTACTTCCTGTTTTATTTCTTTATTGGAAACTCTTACAAACTGTTCTTTATCCAAAAGCTTCGATATATAATCATCATGGATAATTTCTTTATTAATCAGATATACAACTCTGTCAGGTGTAAGCTCCTTATGATATTTCTTATTCAGAAGAATATTGACAAGCTCCCGCTTCGTAACGTTCTGAAATCTTTTGACAACCTCCGGGGTGTTATCAAAATATTCCCTTAATTCAGGTTTCAGATGGTCCTGTGTAATATGAAGACGGTACTTGCTCCTGATTGCATTCTCCCAGTTCTTCTCCTCCAGATGCACCTTATATACACTATCAAAAATCTGTACAATGGACCAGTCGCAAAGTTCAAGACTTGCTATAATACTGTTCATAACACGAGACAGTTTTTCATGCCCGGTCCACAAATCCGTTTCTTCTGAATGGTCTCCCAGTGCATATTTATAGCGCATCTCATGCTCTATCTCATGCCAGCCCTCGAACAGGATAGTTCTAAGCTGAACTTCAAAGGTCTGGTCAAACGGATGCGCCCATAGCATGGCAGGAATATTTCTTAAATATTTACTCGGTATCTTGAATACGCCGTTACATTTTTTTGCTTCAAATCGGTTTTCTCCATTTTCAGATTTTGACCAGTTATCAAGCATAAATGTATCTTCAAGAATGTTTTCACAGATACTAATATCTTCCGAATAAAACAAATTAATACGAATTCCTATCAAATCCTGTATTTTCCTGCCCCCGGCATCAGACGAATATTTACCTGTATTCATTTTCTTACATACAGAAACCTCTGTTTTCACTCTGGACATACTATGAAAATAAATCCCTGCATTATTCAATTTTACAGATAATGCCTGCTCAAGCGCAATTCTTACATTATTCAGTTCTTCTATATCTTTGTCAGATAAATATCTGACCTCACATTCATTACAATTCAATTCACGCATCCATACCTTTTCAAATTAATATTATTTCTTAGCTACTGATTCCCCAGCAAAATCCATACGATTCCGGCATAGCTTTCATATCCTGTAAAATAATAAGTACCCTGCATGAGGCTTTCAGAGTATCCTGATTGCAGAAGCCAGTCATAATAATCCCACTTATCACTGATTACCCCTATCGTTTCCAGTTCTTCACATATATCAAGCGCATTCATACCACTAACAATCGTTATATATCCGCCTACTCCGGACTCATTTTTTACAGCTTCCGGTTTTAATTCCTCTGTCGCCTTTTCGGTAGTCACTTCTTCTGTTGTTTTTTCCTCAGTTGCTTTTTCGGTCGTTGTTTTTTCGGTCGTTGCCTTTTCGGTTGTTGTTTTCTCTGTCGCTGTCTTTTCGGTTGTTGTTTTCTCTGTCGCTGTCTTTTCGGTTGTTGTTTTTTCGGTTGCCGTTTCGGTCGTTGCCTTTTCGGTCGTTATTTTTTCGGTTGCTGTTTCTTCTGAATTATTTTTCTCTTCGGTAACATCCGTCGGTGTCGCGACAGATTTTCTATCTGCTGTAGATAACTTATCCGTTCCGAGTGCCGCAAACATAACAAGACCGCCTATCACAAGCCCTATCCCCAGCCCTCTAAAAAAATATCTTTTGTCCATAGTGCATCTCCTTAATAAAGCTAATCCCTTACTTCTTTTCACTCTCAATATTCTTAATAATTACTTTTGCCTCACCAACACCTATTCCAAGCTGATTTGCAATCTCCATAATGCCAAATCCACTCTTATACAGTTCTGCAACTTCCTTCTCGATGTCCTTTTCATCATCCCAGATATCTTCTGCCGTAGGCCTCGGTTCAACGGTTTTCGGCTCAACAGTTTTCGCTTCAACTGCTTTGACAGCTTCATTTTCTTTCCTTTTATTATTCTTATTTTTCGGTCTGTTATTCTTCCTGTTAGAATCAGACGGTTTTATATTTTCTTTCTTTTCATTCTCTTTCTTTTCGTCATTTTTTCTGACATCTGCTTTCTGAACAGCGTTTTTTTCTCCGTCTGTTTCTTTTGCTTTTCCTTCATCAGCATTTTCGACAGCTTTACTTTCTAAGTTCTTTGTATCTGCCTTCTCTTCCTTTAATGCTTCTGCATTCTTTCTAACCTTTTCATCCGGTATTGCAACATCATCCACATCATATACAGCATATGCTTCAGCAAGACATTTGTTGATATAATCAATCATATCTTTCTTTGCACGCTCTGCTAACGCCTTAGAACAATCTTCAATCTCTTTCTTCGTCTGCGCAAGCGCTTTATCAGAATCCTCTTTCATCTTGGACAGGATTTCATCCGAACTGTTCCTCATCTGCTCTAAGGTCTCATCTGATACCGTTTTTATCTGTTCAAGCGCCTTATCAGAATCTGCCTGAATCTGCTCAAGCGCCTTATCGGAATCTGCTTTAATCTGTTCAAGCGCTTTGTCGGAATCTGTCTTCATCTGCTCAAGTGCTTTGTCAGAATCCGCCTGAATCTGCTCAAGTGATTTGTTGGAATCTGCTTGAATCTGCTCAAGCGATTTGTCCGCGTCTGCCTTAATCTGTTCTAATGCTTTATCTGAATTTGTTTTCATCTGTGCTGCACTATCGTCAGAACAGGCTTTGATATCTTCCTGATACTTCTTAACGACAGCATCGCCATATTCCGTAAGCTGCTTCTTGATATTTTCAATTGCTTCTTCTGTTATCTCTTCTTCCGGTGTTTTTTTATTATCTGCTATAAAAAAACTCACACATACGATTCCTACTCCTACAACAAGTGTTACGATTGCTGCTACCATCTGATACTCTCCTTCTCTTATATAAAAAGCTTATATTTTATCTAATTCGTCAAATATAACATCATTAATTACTTTTATATATGTTCCTTTCATTCCTGAGGAACGTGCTTCAATAACGCCCGCACTTTCAAACTTTCTTAAGGCATTCACGATAACAGACCTTGTTATGCCAACCCGGTCTGCGACCTTACTTGCCACTAAAATCCCCTCATCACCATTTAACTCAGAAAATATATGTTTGACTGCCTGCATTTCTGAAAATGACAATGTATTGATTGCAGATTTTACAATCGCTACTTTTCTGTCCTCCTCAGCATTCTCCTCATTAAGCGCCCTCATCATCTCAAGTCCTACCACGGTTGTACCATACTCGCCAAGTATAATATCATCAATATCATACTGTCCTGCCATCTTATACATAAACAATGTTCCAAGTCTTTCGCCGGCTATATCGATAGGAAGCAGCAGACCTGTGTACTTGTCTATATTTTCTCCATCAAATCCCAATGTTGTCAAATTCACATTTTCCTTTGTAGAAAGTACAAGCAGAAGACGTTCATTCAACATTCCATCAATCATTAATCCGACTTTACTTTCTATCAGTTCGTGGATTTCAGGAATATCTTCCCTGTTTTTTATCCCAAGTATCTTCCCTTTTTTGCTGATTACCAGTACATTTGAATTTAATATATCGCTTAACACATCACAAATGTCATTGAATACCACTTTGTGTGAGTTGTTATTGTGTAATAATTTGTTTATTTTTCTTGTTTTGTCTAACAATTGTACACTCATTGCATTCCCTCCATATCTACAATGCAAAAAAGCCGCTTTTGCATAAATAATCTTAACTATTTGCTATTCTATCACAATAGCCGGCATATAACAAGTTAAAAGGCAGTTAAGCTTATTTATACAAAATCGACTCTTATTTCATTATAAACAATATATTTATTCAGACTAATTCAGGCTGCTGTTTCTTTTTGTCACATGTATATCCACATTCCTGTTTGGAACACTGCAGTTTATTTCCCCGTTCAACCATATAACTTCCGCATTGCGGACATTTTTCATCAGACGGTTTCGCCCATGACATAAATTCACAGTCAGGCGCTGACAAACAGCCGTAATACCTTCTGCCCTTACGCGTTTTCTTAATCACAACATCATTTCCGCATAACGGACATGAAACACCAATTTTCTCAAAGAAAGGCTTTGTAGACTTGCACTCAGGAAATCCCGGACAGGCAAGGAACTTGCCATGCGGCCCATATTTGATAACCATATTTTTTCCACATACATCGCACGTCTCTTCAGATACCTCATCCTCTATCGTGATGGATTCCAGCTCTGCCTCCGCCTTCTTCACCGCCTCATCAAGGTCCGGATAAAAATTACTTACAACGACTTTCCAGCCAATGCTTCCTTCACCAATCTTATCAAGCAGCGATTCCATATTGGCAGTAAAGTTTACATCGATAATAACAGGAAACGCCTGTTCCATGCTTTGATTTACGGCTTCTCCAATCTCCGTAACATAAAGCTTTTTCTCCTCTTTCGTTATATATCTTCTTGCAATAATGGTTGAAATCGTCGGAGCATAGGTACTTGGTCTTCCGATGCCAAGTTCCTCTAAGGTCTTGACAAGAAGCGCCTCTGTATATCTGGCAGGCGGCTGCGTGAAATGCTGCTTTTCATCATATGAAGAAAGCTTTAACTCATCCCCCTCTTCAATATCGTTTATCCCTGCCACGAGTTCTGACTTCTCATTATTCATATTATAAACCGCCATGTAACCATCAAATGTTATCTTTGATGCAGCAGTCTGAAAATGACAATTACCTGCTTCTACTTTTACAGTCTTTACTGAATATATTGCCCCTGCCATCTGACTTGCAAGGAATCTGTTATAAATAAGCTGATAAAGCCTGAACTGGTCTCTTGAAAGCTGTTCTTTCAGTTTTACAGGAGAAAGTTCAATATCTGTAGGTCTGATTGCTTCATGGGCATCCTGTATCTTTTTATCTGTTTTTCCGGCCTTATGTTCCGTATTTATATACTGACTGCCATAATTATATTCAATATATGTCTTGGCAGCCGCAACTGCTTCATCTGATATACGGGTAGAATCCGTACGAAGATATGTTATCAGACCAACTGTTCCATGCCCTTTTATATCAATTCCTTCATATAGCTGCTGTGCGATTCGCATAGTCTTTGCCGTTGCAAAATTAAGCTTTGAAGAAGCTTCCTGCTGCAGCGTACTTGTCGTAAAAGGAAATGGCGACTTCTTATTCCTCTCACTTGTCTTCACTGATTTCACCTGAAAACTTTGCTCTTCTATATATGAAAGTATCTTATCAAGCGAAGCCTTTGAACTTATTTCTTCCTTTTCAGTATCATTTCCTACAAATTTGAATTCAATATTCTTTTTCAGCTTATCGGATGAAAGTGATGCGCTTAAAGTCCAGTATTCTTTCGGAATAAATTCATTAATCTCTTTCTCTCTGTCACACACAAGCTTCAGCGCTACAGACTGCACACGACCTGCACTAAGCCCTCTTTTTATCTTCGCCCAAAGAACAGGACTTATCTTATAACCAACAAGTCTATCCAATACACGTCTTGCCTGCTGCGCATCCACAAGATTCATATCAATTCCTCTTGCCTGCTTGATGGAATTCTTTACAGCGTTTTTTGTTATCTCATTAAATGTAATTCTCTTATAATCCTTATCTTCCAGCTTTAATGCTTTCGACAGGTGATATGAAATAGCTTCCCCCTCGCGGTCCGGGTCAGTTGCAAGATATATTTTATCGGCTTTCTTCGCTTCTTTTCTAAGTGCCGCAAGGATATCTCCCTTACCTCTTATGGTAATATACTTCGGTTCAAAATTATTCTCCACATCTATCCCCAACTGACTCTTAGGAAGATCTCTCACATGACCATTTGATGCTATAACCTCATAATTCGGTCCTAAAAATTTCTTTATTGTTTTTGCCTTTGCAGGCGACTCCACTATTACAAGATTTTTAGCCATGACTACCTACCTTCCGTATTTAATATCTAATATAATAATTGCGCACTGTCTGCTTAATCAATTTTTTCTGTTCCAGTAAAAATAACAGTTCTACTACCTTTGATACCGGCATACCAAGTTCTGCGCAGATATCGTCTATATGTCTCTGTTCCAAACGCACACAACTATACACCATTTTTTCATCATACGCAAGATTTTTTTTAACATCATTTTCTTTATTAAGCAAACTTAAATTTTTTTCTTCCTTCATTTTATTGCACACCGGTATCTGAAACATAATATCATATGGCGATGTAACGCAGGCTGCTCCCTGTTTTATCAGGTTATTGCATCCCACACTATTCACATCATTGATTCTTCCGGGAACAACATATACATCCCTGCCCTGTTCAAGCGCCTGGTCGGCCGTTATCAGCGAACCACTTTTTTCTCTTGCCTCCACCACCAAAACCCCCTTGCTAATCCCACTGATAATTCGGTTTCTAATCGGAAACTGATAAGAATTTGGCGGTATATCCAGCCCATATTCAGAAACAAGTAAACCACAGCCGCACATCTTTTCATATAAGCTGCTATTTTCCTTCGGATAACATCTGTTTATTCCACAACCTAATACCCCTATTGTTTTTCCTGACGCATCCAGTGCCGCCTTATGCGCGGTTTCATCAATGCCATATGCCAGGCCGCTTACGATTGTGATTCCCGCTTTTGCCATCTCATAAGAAAACCTGTACGCCATCTCTCTTCCATAAGCCGACGCCTTTCTCGCACCGACGATGGCAATTGCATTCTCCTCCGTTTCTTTGAGCAATGTTCTATCGCCCTTTAAATATAACAGTCCCGGCGCATCAGGAATATTCATTAATTGTTTCGGGTAATCGATATGTCCCGGATATATATATGATATATTCCTTTCCTGTAATTTATAACTATATTCTTTGATTTTATCAATGTCTCTGCTCTTTATAATCATCTGTGCATATTTTTCTTTTATGTTTTCCAAAATCCTATCAGCATCAGCTTCCCACAAAGCTGATATACTTCCAAAATAGTCAATAATCCTGTTTAATACCCTAAGCGATATCCCCTCTATCGTTCCTGTCCATAAATGAAGCAAATCTTCTGTCATATCTATCTATCCCTCCACTACCGAAAAACAAATGCCCTGTTCCCCATCTGTATTCCGAAAAAATACAGCCTCTTTCAAATGCTTTTCAAGTATCCTTTCGCTCTCCTCGATATCCGCTATCGTTCTCGCAATCTTTAATATACGGTAGCTTCCTCTTGCCGATAATTCCTGTCTTTCAAATATATACCGCATAAAATCCTTTTCATTTTCAGACAACTTTATATACTGATTACATAGTCTTGTATCAAGCTGTGAATTGAATCGAATTTTTTCTTCCATATATCTTCTTTTCTGCATCTTTTGGGCGGTCAGGACATGTTCCCGCATTTCTTCTGAACTCAGTCCCTTTTTGCCGCCAAAAAGGTCATCATAGTTTACTTTTCTTACTTCTACATTGATATCGATTCTGTCAAGCAACGGTCTGCTTATTCTGGAATGATACCGTTTTATCTGATTGATGCTGCATGTGCATTTGTTCATATCGGGATACTGTCCGCAGGGGCATGGATTTCTCGCAGCGACTAACATGAAGTCAGCAGGAAAACGATAGATGCCGCTAATCCTTGATATGGTTACTTCTCTATCTTCAAGCGGCTGGCGCATCACCTCAAGTGTATTTCTCGAAAATTCAGGCAGTTCATCAAGAAACAATACGCCCGACAGACGCGGCGTTAGCTACTAATCGGCAAAAGGATTTATGTACGCGCTTATCCAGAAACAGGTACTTCACCCCGTTGTCTATCATAGCCACCCCTTTAACCCCGCTATTCACCCCGTTATAGATTATTCACCCCGTAACTCCGTAAGTTCGTTGACAAAAAAAGAGCAAGGTAAAATGTATTGATTTTTCCTTGCTCCAATCTCCTCAAAGAATGAGTTTTTTCTATTATAATGTATTCGGAGTAAAATTTCAATCGGCCTGACGTAATATGCCTCATACTTTTTTGCAAAGAATACCGATGGCAGTTTCCCGCCATCGGCTCTCTTTTTATAAGAGATTATTTCTTTGCCACCCCGCCGCTGCGGAATGGCGGCATCTCTCTGGCCACCGTCAGGTCAAAGACCACAGCTTTTGCATCGGCAAAGATAACTCCATCCATCTCATAACGCATGGTATCTTTCCACGAATCCTGCATAAGCCGCCGCAAGGCATGACGAATGGTGTTGCAAGTGCTGCTATAACCAGCCGCTTGCGTGTTCTTGGTAAATTTCATGGCGCGGGCATCACTTTCCTTGCACACCTGTAAAGCAAAAGCCTTGTTATCCGCATCGAGCAGTGGCTTCACAAATTCGGGATTGCCAAGCGCATCCAGCGTTTTGGGATTGAATGAAATGCCGTTCAGATTGACGGTCATCTGGGGAGATACCCCTGCGGATACATCGATCACAGTGAAATTGTACTTTGAAAAATCTTTAAACATAGTTACTTTCCTTTCCGGCTGTTCTTGGCCAGCCAATCAAATAATTTGTCTACATCCGATGTGCGCCAGCGGGTATCCAGCACGACATACCCTTTAAGACGCCCATTTTTGATGCGTGTAACACGGAATTTTTCTTCAATGGGTTTCTGTTTTGCATTGCTTCTTCGCCGTGGCCGCTGGAGCAGGGTTTGAACCTGCATCCAATCTTCACGGGAAACAATCGCCGGGTGGTTGTTGGTTAGCCTGTACTGAGGCTTCTGCCCACGGTTACGCACGGATTTGTGCGAGAAGCAGTCAACCGTGTAGGTTTTCTGCATCAGCACGTCACCGCAGTATTTCTCATTTCGCAGCATATTTCTTACCGTACCGCTGCTCCAGATTTCTTTTCCTTTTACCGTGGGGATTTTTGCTTCAGTCAGGCTTTCAGCAATTTCTCGGACAGACTGTCCTTCAAGAAAGCTGTTGAATATGTACCGGACAACTTCGGCTTCTTCCTCTACAATAACCAGTTTGCCGAACTTGTCCTTGTCATACCCAAGCAGATAGGTAGTAGACACGATAGGGATACCGTTCTTGAAACGTTCAATCACCGACCATGTGATGGCGGCGCTTTTCGCCTCTGACTCTCCCTGAGCGACAAGACTCATTACACCGAGCGTGAATTCGTTTTTTGCTTCCACCGTGTTAAGAGAAACATCCTCGAAATACACGCCCACAGGTGGATTCAAAGCCTTTAGCTCCCGGACTACCCGCAAGCAGTCCATCGTGTTTCTGGCAAAGCGGCTGACGCTTTTGGTGAGGATAAGATCGATTTTCCCATCCCGACAGTCCTGAATCATCTTCTGGAACTGTGGTCTCCGTTTCATGTTCGTTCCGGACTTGCCCTCATCTGCGTATATGCCGACATCTTCCCAACGGTCATTCGCCGCAATCATCTGCTGGAAATGCTGAATCTGAAGCTCAAAACTCCCAGCCTGTGCGTCTTCCAATGTACTAACCCGGCAATATGCCGCCACTCGCATTTTAGGCTTATCCGATGAATCGGAAACAATGGTAGCAGGAATAAACTCCACATCGCGCCTGTCCTCAAAAGCGGAGCGGATACGTTCCTTCTCTCGTTCACGCTTTTTTTCAGCTTTCGCCGCCTTGTTCCACTTGCCTGTCTGCTGCACTTGCATCTTCTTTGGCATCACTCTCACCTCCATTCTGCGCTGAAAATAGGCCCAGCATTTTATTGCGGGCCTTTATAGCATACTATAAAAGGATGAACATTCATCCAAATAGAATGAGTTTCACGCCTGTTCAGAGTCAGAAGCTGGGTTTTTTCTTTAATCCTCAATTTCAATTCCAAGTTCCGTCCCATCTAAGAAATAGAAGTTTATGACACCCATCGGCTCTATTACGCAATGGTCAAGTGTCCTGCCTACCAGCGAAAAGTCGATCTCCCGAAGCGGCTCTGTGTTCTTCGTCAGCTGTATAAACTGCTTTGCCCTGAATGCCGCTAAGACATCCTCACCCCGCAGCTGTTCCTGCCAACCTGTAAGAAAATCCTCCCGATTTTCCAGAATGGCGTTCCAAGCCATCAGAAAGGCACGATGTAAGTCTTTCTCGTAGATCGTACCGCTGGAACATCCCTTTTTACCTTTTTCCTGATATCGTTTTCCGCACATCCAGACTTTCACAGGGCCGTTCAGACGGCTCAATGTTCTACGCCAGAATACATTTCCGCACGTCCCGCAAAAGACCTTATTTGAGAAAGGCTGTGTATCCGTATAGCGTCCCATTGTTCGCAGGCCGTGCCGCTGTAGGTACTCCCGGCGTCTGGCAATTTCCATCTGAACCGCAGTCCAGAAATCCTTATCTATAATCGCCTCATGATCGTCCTTTACATAGTACTGTTCTAACTGCCCTTCGTTTTTTACCATTTTCTTTGTAAGAAAATCCGCTGTGAAGGTCTTTTGCAGGATGGCATCGCCCATGTGCTTTTCATTCTGCAGGATTCCCATAATCGTTGAGGTAGACCACTTCGGCTCACCAGAGCAGCCGGGAACGCCTCTTTCATTCAGCTTTCTGGCAATCACATCTGGATTCGTGCCATCCATGTAGGATTGGAAAATCCAGCGTACTATTTTCGCCTGTTCAGGGTTTATCACCAGTTTTCCATCTTCGTCCTTATCGTAACCGTAGAAACGGTTTGCATTTAAATGCAAGACTCCCTGTTTGAACAGGGAGCGGATACCCCATTGACAGTTCTCAGAAATGGAGCGGCTTTCATCCTGCGCAAGGGAAGACAGGATGGTAAAAAGCAACTCACCCGTGCTGTCCATCGTATTAATGTTTTCCTTTTCAAAAATCACACCGATTCCCAATTCTTTCAGTTTGCGGGAATAATTCAGACAATCCTGCGTGTTTCTGGCGAAGCGGCTGATTGACTTCGTAATGATCAGGTCGATCTTCCCGGCTTCGCAGTCCCGTATCATACGATTAAACTCATCGCGCCGCTTTGTAGATGTGCCGGAAATACCTTCATCTGCATAAATCCCCGCCAGTTCATACTGCGGATTGCGTGTAATGAATTCCGTATAATAAGCCACCTGATTTTCAAAACTGTTCAGCTGCTCATCCTGTTCCGTTGAAACACGGCAGTAAGCAGCTACCCTAATAAGTTGGCCGATAGATACGGCACGGTTTCTTAATTCCTGCCGCGCAGGGATGTGAACGATTTCTCTTGCCATAGTTTTCCGTCCTTTCCTTATAAAATAGAATACGGGCAATCCGGCGAGGCTTCGTATTCCTCTTTCGGATAACCCGTAAAATGCTTCATACCATATTCATCTGTGTAACAGACCACTGTGGTCGGCTCTGTAATCTCACCCCAGCTATTTGCTACTGAGGCTGGCAGCCACACCCCTTTGCAGGTTGAGGCTCCCACTTTAATATTCGTTTTGCAGGCCCAATACTCCCTCTCATCTTTACTCCATTTGTGCAAGAGCTTTCCGCCGCATAATGGGCAAAAGAGCTTCCCGGAAAGAGGATACGTTGAATGGCTGTTATGGGGAACAGCAGGTTTCTTTTTTTCTCTAAGCAGATGCTCAGATCTACTCTGCAATATTTCCTGTACCTCATCCCATATCTCCGGTGAAACAATCGCAGGATGGTTATCTGTGATATACCATTGATCCATCTGTCCTTCGTTCTTATGCCGAACCCGTTTACTATCCAGATATGTTTTTTGAAGGACAAGATCGCCCTTATATGCTGGATTGTGTAAAATCCGCGATACCCCTGTATCGTTCCAAGTTTTACCCGTGCAATTGGTTATGCCATTCTTATTGAGATAGGCTTTTATCTTTCCCGTCCAGAGTCCCTTATGAGCAAGGCTGAAAATCAGCCGTACCGTCTCGGCTTCGCTTTCTACGATGCGGATAACACCATCGTCATCCGCTGTAAATCCGAAAGTGCGCTCCAACCCGGAGGCGGGTATTCCAGCAGCGAATTTTCGCCTGTAGGTCAGCCGAGCATTATCTGACGCACCTTCGCTTTCTGCCTGTGCGAAAGCCGCCAGAATGGTGAGCATCAACTCTCCGGCTCCAGACAACGTATTTATGTTCTGAAGCTGAAAGAAAATGCCGACGCCCATGCTTTTTAATTCCCGTGAGAACTTCAGCACAGTTTCGGTATTCCGCGCAAACCGTGATACGCTCTTTACCACAATCAAATCGATCTTACCTGCCCGCGCATCGGCAATCATCCGCTGGAAACCCGGACGTTCTTCCTTAAACCCGGATATGCCTTGATCTGAATAAATGCCAGCAAATTCCCAGTCAGGATTGCTCTGGATAAAGTCACGAAAGTAAACTGTCTGATTATCCAATGAATCTTCCTGTTCCAAGCTGTCTGTGGATACGCGCACATACCCGCATACTTTTTTCTTGTTCAGTTCTAAGGCTTTCTGCGGCTTAATAACCTTTACCCGCATTGGTTTTCCTCCTCTCTTTTAGGGTAGTGCTATATTCGCTCTACTTAGGCGATTAGTCAAGCAATATCCCGCTATTTCTCGATGAATTTTTGAGTGTAAAAAAGGAGGCCCGGCAGCGTGGCCACCGGGCAATCATCCTTATATTTTTTTCGCATAATCAAGCGAGATCCAGCCAGCGCCGGACTTCAATTTGCCCCAACCCTTCGTACTGCCCTGACCGCTTGACTCATCCACAATGGTAAAGACGCCCTTACCCGTGAACTTTCCGGTCTTGCTGTAATTTGTTCCGGGGCCTGTGCGAATATTGAGATCGGTAACAGTCACCTGCACTTTGTAGGGAGTTTTGCTGTTCCCACCAGTCGTGGCGGCTGTTTTCTTTCCGGTATAAACCTTATTCCCGCTCTCATCGAACACGGAATAGCCAGCATTGCTGTCCGCGCAGTTCTTCGCATTTTCCAAGATGCTGAAAGCGCCCTTCTGCGTTTTGGCATCCGCCCAGCTTTTACGCACTCGATAGAGCGTGCTTCCGGTTTTAGACGAAGATGGAGTAGAGCCGAGATTCGCCGTAACCTTTGCGGCCAGATCTCCGAGCCTTGCATAGAGCCAGTCTCCCGGACAGGACTTATTGGCAAACCAGCGATGGACAGTCAGAACCATTTCATCTGACTTTGGACTGTAATTCAAAGTTTTTGTCTTATCAGCAAGCCAGAGCAGTTTTTTCTTCCCGTTGCGTTTGCAGATGTCCGTGCAGAGCTTTACCAGCGATTCATACACAGCGGAATTCATAGCGTAAGGCGCATTCAAGTCGCTGGCGCACTCGATGGTAACTGCCCGCTGGTCATTGGCATTGGATGAAGAACACCATGAACGGTTTTTCTCTTCAACGCAAAGAGAAACTTTTCCGTCCTTGCCGATTCCGTAATTGCAGCTTGCCTCCCTTGAGGGACTGGTAAAGCACCCGCAGATGCTTTCCGCTGTAAGCTGGCCGACCACGCAGTGCGGCGTGATCCGGTCAATGCTGTGCGTTCTTAAGCCCGAATGATTCGGACTGAGTTTGGTGTAAGAAACAAGTGAACTGTTTGTGTATCCCATATTAGTTATCCTCCTTTTCCGCTCTGTCGTGGAGCTGCTCTAAAACGGTTTTTACCTTTGCCGGGATGGGAAGGCCGAGATGTCCGGCGTTTTCCAAAAGGCTCACACCCTCATTGGAAATGTAGAAAAAGATGACCGCTGTGCGCAAGACGCTGCCCGTACCGATGACGTGCAGGTCGAGGATGTTGGCCACGCCCACCAGCAAAAAGATCAGCACTTTCCGGCAGATGCCCTTAAACCCCACGGCACTGGAGAGCTTCTTGTCCGTGATAGCACACATCACGCCCGTGACGTAATCGATCACCACAAAAGCAAGCAGCGCGTAAAGCAGGCCATCGCAGCCGCCAAGAAAGTAGCCGAGCCAGCCGCCTATACCAGCAAAGACGAGTTGAATGGTGTTCCAAAATTC
>CANQTC010000014.1 GCA_947626675.1 uncultured Coprococcus sp.
TACTAATAGGTCGAAGACTTATCCTTAGAGGTTAAGAAAAGATTGCAAAGAGAAGAGATAAGCGTTAGAATAGTGGTCAGGATGGAAAGGAAAAACTTTCTGTATGAAATTCTGAAGGTACATCAGTATTTTAAGAAATAGAAGTAAAGCAAGATATTTTAGATAAAAAAATTGTTTGTTAAAAGTCGTGAGAACATTAAGTTTTCAGGGCTTTTTTTGATTTTAAAGGAGGAAAGGAATACGGACAGGGAACTGTCATAGGCAGTTTCCCTGTCAAAATGACTTGTTATCCTACTCTTACGATATTTAAAAATGTTCGGTAAGTATCGCTGTTTATCATTGAACCGGTTCTTGTCTGGTTGTAGATATCCCATGACAATATTGCATTTGCTTCACAATATACGGTGATAGCAGGAAGTGTAACGCATTCATATAATCCACCGGCTCTTGTCTGTCCATGTGCAACTAAATTAATAGTATCATTTGTATTCCGATAAATCATCATATGTAATGTATCCGCTGTATTAATTCCTTCATTAAAATAAGCGCTTCCGGATATAAGATAGTAGCCTTTCCTGTAAATTTCAATACCATTTTGACCAATTCTATAGGTATTTTCATCGTTATTGTAAACGCTTTTGGTTGGGAGTGACTTGTGTGATGATACTGTTGATGTCGTTGTGTTTGTCGTGTAATTATTAGTCAGACATACTCGGCAGGATGGTATTCTGCCATAGATAAGACCAATACTGTCTGTTGTATTGATATCATGTGCATATATACATTTTGCATATAAATCATATTTGACTTCTAAATTTTTTAAAATTTTCAATATGCTGGCATCTCTATTGCCCGGATTTATAGATATTCCATTACTGGCTTCAATAGATATCGAACCATCACTTCCAAGTTTAAAAAGTGCAAAAGGAGCTTGGGTATCTTCCAGACGTTTTAAAGGGTCATTTTCGTCAGGAGTATAAAATCCAAATTCACATCCGGTTTTGTCAGAGTGTATTTTCATATTACTTTTTGCGCCATTGGTTAATTCTATTGGGACAACTACATCAAATTCTTTTGTAAACTTTCCGCTTGCGCCAGTTAAGTTTACACCGTTGATAGTTCCTGTTGCGTTAATATCCTGTGCAAATAAATTGTCTACATCAATATTTCCCGCCATAAGCTTAAATCCATCTCCTATCGTAGTATCACCGTCTAATTGTATATGGTCACCCTTTAAGGTGATGTTTTCAGCCATAAGGTTATAGGTTTTATCAGTAAGCTGCATGTTGCTTTCTGATGTTCCACTTTTGACAAGCCAGTTGATTTTATCAGCGGTCTGTTTAACTTCAGTTATTTTGGTATTTGCTTCCTTAGCTGCTTCATAACTACTTGACTTGGACACTTCTGAATAACTGGACTCACCATTTGTAAATTCTGTTAAATCTACGAAATATAAAGTATTTGTAGCATCACTTGTATAGGCGGGTTCTACACTTGTCCATCCAATTGGAGGATTCGTTGTCGGTTTATCCGGTTTCGCGGTGGTAGATGATTTCAGTATGTAGTATCGTGTTATTTTTTTAATATCTATAATTTGGGATATTGTAATCTCAGCTTTTGCTTTTGCCATATTAATCACCTCTATTCAAGCTGTGCTGTGTATGTGGCTGAATTATTTACCTGGCTTGCAGTAACGGTTATTGTTTTTGAAGTAGCTATCGCTGTAGAACTATCGTTCTTATACCATTTAATGCTTCCAAGTGAACCGCATACGCCGGTATCTGTAATTGACTGTTCTATAGCACCCTTAAATACATGTGCCGTAAGAACTGTTGAACCTGAATTATTTTTAAATATCGTACCATTTGACGACGTTACTGTAAGTGTTAATGCATCTGCGCCCGTTGCTCCGGTTTCACCCTTATCGCCTTTGTCCCCTTTAGCGCCATTTGCTCCGGCAACGCCTGCTTTTGCAACGGAAAATGAAAATTTTTTGTTAATTGTAATACCATCGACTTTAACCGGTATTGTTGCCTCGCAGGCATTTGCTATCGTAGCTGTCGTTGTGAATGTTATTTCAGGTTCTGCGGTACCACTGTTTTTAACTGTAGCGGAAATGCCGGTAGGACATGTTATTTCACTTGCATTAACGACCACTGACGAACATTTGTTAGTTCCACAGAATGCTACTGCCTGTGTTGTACATTTTGCACCGGATGCAGCACCTGTCGTTTCTCCTACAAATGTGTAAGCTTCACTTGTTAATATGACCGAATATGCATCCGTTACGTCTACTATTGTTATTTGGTCTGTTGATTTTATTGCCATAATTTTTCTCCTTCTTTTTACACTATTAATTCACACATAAATGTTATTTTTGTATTTACATCTTCAGGTGATAATGTAAATGTAAATCCATTATCACCAAATCTTTTATCGTCTGATGATATAATGCCAAATGACTCATCATCCGGTCTTTGCCATTTCCATTTCAGGTATGCCGTATTTCCAAATTCATTTTTCATTGTTTCGTAATCTGTTATTCGTTTTGAACCATGATAGATTACTACAGATAGTACAGTTGATACCATATTGTTTTTAAATACTGTTCCCCTTGATGACTCTATGCGAAGCAGCGTTGTAAGCTCATCTTTAAGCGTATCAACATCATTTTTTAAAAGAGCCGCTTTTTCATTTGCTTTATTAATTGCATCGGCAAGAACAGGAGTGGTATATTGTGTAGTGCCATCCGTATATATAATCTGGCTTCTGGTCCATAGATATTTACCGGAAATCCATGCGTCCTGTGTATCTTTCCATGAGTTGTCTATCTGAGAGTCGTTTGATGATGATAAATAATATTGTTCCTGTATCCCTGAAATACCAATACCGGATGCTCCTGTGGCACCTATAGCACCGCTGATATTAATCGGTTCACTTTCTGAAATATCTCCATTTTTATAATAGATAGAGGTTTTTTGCCACATATATTTTCCATTTTGCCATTGGGGGGCTGTAGTACTCCAGCCTGTAGCCGGAGCATCAACGGAACTGTCAGAAACAGCGTATTTGACATCTATAAAATGAATATTTTCTCCATCGTCTTCTTTTGTCATGATATCAGGGGTGTCTTTTATATCTTCCCAATGTACGAAAGTTCCTTTGGGTAATGAAACCGTACCATCGGAATATACATGAAATTTATTATTGATATTGATTTCGCCGCCATTAATTTTACCGCCATTAATTGAAGAACCATTAATTTCACCTGAGAAATAACCATTTCCATCGTTATCGACGCCCATCACGACATTATCATCTTTCGATATATTAAATACATAATCGGTATTATGTCCTTCAAAATTTGTACCATTTGGATTGATTTCAATACTTGTATTGGTACCGCCTTGATTTATGTTTCTATTGTCGGCAATATAAATAGTACCCTCGGAAATATTGATTCCTTCTCCGGTAATCTGGACAGAACCTGTTTCATTCCCAATATACATGTTTTCTCCGGCAATCATCTTTCCAATAATAGCATCAGCAATGATACCATATTTCTTTGACGATTCTTTCGTAACAGGGTCGGTATATGTAATTTCTCCTATTGCTTCCGAGGTAGTTTTCCAGTTATCTTTGGTAAAGGCAAGCATATTGCCTGTAATTCTTAATTGCTTATCGCCGTAATAGCCTTCATCATCCATGCGTTTGCAGTTAATGCCTGATGCGGTAACACATATTTCATTTTTATCATTGCTTTTTAAAGAAGTTTTGGCAGTATTTAAACCGTTAATATACATATCATCAATGATATTTTTTGCTTCCAAACCACTTTTTGCCTGTAAAGCGGTAGAAGAGTAGCTGGTTGCAATACTGCCGGTCTGTTGCAGAATACTTTGTAAATCGTTTGTTGTGCCGTCAACAGATACAATCTTATCTGAAAAAGTGACAGTAATGTTTTCTACGCTATCGCCATTAAAATCAATACCAATCAATCGAAGCTTTAGTATTTCATCCTCCGTACGAATCCTTATATAATTAAATAGTGCAAATTTATCGTAAAGAGGTTCAAATTCAGCAAGCGCAAACAGATTATTAAGAGAAGTGGATATAGTGCGTTGTAATACACATGCTTTTTTTGCTTCATTTGTGGCTGCTTCGACTAATTCCTTTGCTTTGGCAAGACATTCTGCGTCAGATAAGCCGTCAGAACAGTAGTTGCTGTTTGCGTATGTATCCTCCCTGCGATAGGAACAGAATATTTTATACAAGTCATTACCAAGATAATTTTGAAGATTGCATTTATTGGATGTTTGAAAGTTATTCTGTTCAATAAGCAGCGCTTCAATTTCTTTATTAATATTACTAATTTGGGAATGTCTGATATCCAATACCCCGGGAGTAGGATTTGGATTTTCAGTAGTTGGCGGATTAGAAATGATGGTCAGGATATTATAATATTTATCATATAGTGTTTTGGGTGCTTCTGATTTTAAATCTGTCTGCATCAATATACTTAAGCAGGAATTATATCCGTCATAAAATGATTGCAAACGATTTAGAGAATACTTGTTAAAATAGTCCCTTATTTGGGCATTATTTTTTCCGGCAATTTCAAAATCAATATCTGACATAGAACAGTTAGATAATGCTTTTTCAATCTTTTGCTTTATAAATAAATATTCATCATCATTTACATTTACGGACAGTACTTTTTGAATATCTGTTTGGGTTTGAGGATAATAGTCTGTACTATCGGATATTCTTGTAATCCGAATATTACCTGTCCATTGATAAGTAGTATCATTAATTTTTTGGTAGGAAGTGCTGTTGCCGATAACTTCTGCCTGATAACGTGCATCGATTAGTATATTAGCCATTGCAATAATATTATTGGTAACCCCGGTAAATTGATGACTATTATAGTTACTTAAAGATGATACACCGACAGTAACTGTTTTTAATTTATTCAGCATGATGTTATATTGCTCTTCGGCTGTAGTATCGGATATTGTAACCGCGGGCATCATGGATGATTTAAAATATGCCAGTTCATCATATTTACAGCATAATCTTGTATAGATTCCCATCGTATTAAAAGCGGTATCAGCATCTTTATATGGAGTCTGTTGAACTTTTGATAAGCAGAGTGATTTGGGATTATCTGAAATATTAATGTGCCAATAGGGCGTATTAACATAATCTGATAGTGTTGTATTTGCTGTTGTTATCCTATTATTTCTGCATATATTTAAGAGGACGGCAGCCTCCGTTTCAGAAGCTACATATAATGTGAGCGTTCCGTTCAGAAAACGGTCAATATCTCCATTTCCATAGTATTCGTCATGCAGTTTTTCTGATGATATCATTTCCTGATAGGCTTTCAGGCGCGTCTGTAATTCGATTGGCATATCGTTATATTGAAAATCGGCAAACTGGTATATATAATTAGAACCATTCATATTTACAGTACGAACCATATCGGTGATAATATCATCACCGCCTTCAATACGGAAGCAGTTTTTTACATTGTCTTTATTAGAAGATATCGTGATTTCGTTTGCTAACTTATTTTTTGAAACAAAAATATTCGTGTCTTCGCCGATACCGGTAACTTCCTTTCCATCTTTATCGGTCATGATTTTTCTTGTTTTTTGGTCAATGCAATCACATAGATTGTAACAATTTATTTTCCTGTTTATAGTATCAAAGCTGAAGATGACGTTGCTTTCTGCTGCAACGTCACCTGTTAAAAAGTCGTAAATGGTTGTACCATCTACTGTATAAGTTCTTTGGAAACCTTCTACCGGTTCAGGCTGGCTTTCCTCATCTAATGCGATATATGGAGTTATATAACCTATACTCCAGTGAGGTGCTTTATCCGCTAATACGCGATGCAGAAGAGAATGCTTTTTCTTATATTCAGCTTCAGCTTCCGTATCAGTCGGCAATATTTCATGATAAAATACAGTTGGAATAAAATTTCCATGTTCATCAAAGTCATCTTTGTTATAATCTGTAATCTCCATTGAAACAGCATCCTCATCATTTACATGAAATTCATATAATGGTATTTGACCAAGTTCGGTTTCTAAGGATATGCCATGTACCGATTTTACAGTCTGGGTATTATCTGTATAATCAATCGATATTTCAAATCTGCCAAATCCGCTCACATCAATAATTTTTAAGTCGATTAGGTCATCCCATATGGGACATATTGTTCCATTGACATATTTATTTACAGTAAAGCTTATTTCGTCTAATCCATTTCCAACCAGCGAGATATTCCAGTTATCATAGTGTGAAATTTTTCCGATGATATCAAAGGAACGCGTCATAAGCAGGAGCGTAGGCATTTGTATTTTTTTTGAGTATTTATCAATTTTTATAATTTCATATGGATTTGTCGTTTTCATCATATAATAACCCTCCTCGGTTCCCGGTATGATATGGTAATTTCAATGTTTTCTTCAGAATCAGTGGTAATGCTGTTTAATCCGTTTACAAGTCTTGGAAAATACCAGTTAAAGTCATTTGGAGAAGGTATACCTGTAATTGTATCATTATCGGAATTTATGATAATGGGTTCACTTACGTTTTTAAAGCTTGTTGCTTTTCCGTTGGAAATATTCTGTGATAGGTCACTGTTATTGCTGATATAGAAATCACCACTTCCTGTCAGGGATAAGCGGGGCAGGATGTAAGTAACGATATCACTATGTATTTCCAGTTCAATCGGATTATTTTTATTCAAATGATAAGTTTTGTTCAATTCATTTGAATATCCGTACCCACAATCAGACGTAACTGTTAAATCAAAACCGATGGTTCTGCCGTGTAGCTGATGCGGGGACATATTAATCTGTGTTTTGTAATAGATATCTTCATAACCATCCTGAATAAATTGGAACCATTTGTATCCATCTTGTTTTAATAGCCATCCTGCAATCTGTCTTTCTTCATATTGATTAAAATAATAATTATGATTAGGGCAAGTATTTTTGATAATGGAAAAATTCCATGTGATAACGGAATTGACCCCGGCGCCATAAAAGTCGAATGTATTGCTGCCGGGTGTTTTAACAACAGTGTATTCTATTTCACCACCGGCAGCAACCGGTATTTCACTGTCGAAAGAAGCTATCATCAATCCAAAATCGCTTGCCCGTTTATTGTCAAATAAAAAATCTGTTGCAAACATTTAATCACCATCCTGATTATTTTCTATAATTTGATTTAATTCTTTCTTATAATCGTTTTCCAGTTTTTCAAATTCTTCAAGTTTTTTTATATATTCTTTTTTTAAAGAAGTGACATGGTTAATCAAGCCGCTATATTCCTGTTTATATTGTTCTAATTCATTTAGGGCTTCATGCAATTGTTGATTTTCCTGCTTTAATCGTTTATTTTCTTTAAGCAGCAGTTCATTTATTTCTTGTGATTTTTTATTAAATAGCATTTGAATAGTCCTTTCTATGTTTTATTAAAACTAAAAATGATGCCTGTTTTTAGTTAGTCTGCCGACACCTGCAATTCTGTTTGTGCTCATGTCCTGTATCATTTTTTCAAATTTATTATCCTTTTGCATATCGTGAAACATCTGTGATTTGAACTCTTCATAATTAGTTACATTTGGAAGCGAGATATTATCAATATTTACAATATTGGCATAATTGTTGTTTCCCAAAGTATCCATATGGATGTCGTCAGGCATTTGCAGTAGTGGACGAAGAATACGATTTAATTCAGGTATATTATTTATGAAGTTTTGTAAGGCAGGCGCAGCTTCTGCGGGAATAACCATTTCTCCGTTTTGCAGAGAGGCAATTCCGTCATCACCGTTTGCATGAACCTGTTTGGTAATATCATCAACAGTAACAATTCCGCCTTTACTAAATCCGGGAAATTTGATGGACTTCAGTTTTTTATATAATTTTCCTGTTTTTGTAGCATTATCATATTTTATATCCAGTTCTTTTGCCAATCCTTTTAATCCGTTGGCAGATAATATTTTGCCCTTTCCCTTGTAGGCATTAGATTTATTATCATAGATTGCCTGATTAACAGCACCATATTCATTCCTTTTTTTTGCTGCTTTTTTAGCATTTGCAGAGATATAACTCTTTGCAGTTTTTCTATAGTCGGCATTTGTAAAGGTTGCTCTTATACCGGTAAGAGAATTTGTCTTTTTGTTGTCAGATGAAACGGTGGCAGCAGGCTTTTTCGTAGAAGCTTTGACTGTATTTGTTCCACTTTCTTTGACGGCATTGTTTTCTATGGCGGATGTGCTTTTTGAAACAGAAGAGGAAATACTGTTTCCATTAAATAGTTCTTTATTTTCTTCTTTATAACCAATAGAAGAAGCAATGTTTGATAAATAGGTGCTGATAGCTGACGTATTTCTATTTGAGGTATTAAGACCTTCATTAACGAGTTTCGTAAAATTATCTAATTTGTTTGTAATCAGTTCCTCGTATTCAGTATACAATTTGTCAAGCATTTCTTCCTGGTCCGAGATATATTGCTCATATTCTGTTTCTTTGAGGTCGTCTTTCTTTTCAGATAATTGTGCCTGTAGTTTCTGAAGTCTCGAAATACCTTCTTGAGAAGTATCTCCTTTATAGGCAGCTATTTGTTTTTGAATTGCAGCGATGTCGCTTGTCTTTTCCTGAATCGTCCGTTGGTAATTATGCAAGTCTTTTTCTGACTGTAAGGCTTCTTTTCTTGCGTTAATCAGTTCTTGCAGCAGATTAAGTTCCGACTGGTATTTTTCTTTCATTAAATCGGCAATGGCGTTCTCATAGCTATAGGTATCTTTCAGATTATTTTGCCAGTTTGTATAAACTTCATCAATTTTATTCTGCAAGTCATTAAGGGAATTAAAGGACCATTTCCCTAATTGATACGAGCCGTTAGCTTGTTTTCCTTTTAATTTTACATTTTGTAAATCTTTTAGCAGTTCGGCATTGTTATCGGATTTTTCTTTAGATAAATAATATGCAGCAGATATAGAGCCTAATTTTGCAATACCTGCATCAGTAAAGTTACCGGTTTTATCATTAGTTATTTTCTCATGAGCAAATAAACTTTGCAAAAATTCCTGTTCTGTGATAATTCGGTCAATAGAATTTGCAATATCATCAAACATATTAAAATAAAGAGAATTGATGGAATTATTCAGATTGTATGTTTCATTTACACATTCCGATATTGCATCACTGCATTTTTCTATTGCGTCTTTGGCGTCAAACCATTCATCCGTATATTTTTTTATGCTATTTAAACTTTTTTCCAGTTCTTTTTTTTCATTCTGATATTGCTTAAGCTTTTGATTGGTTATTTTTCTTTGAGACTCATAATAATTTTTGTTGACAGTTTTACCGGAAGCTTCAATTTCTGATATTTTGTTATTGAGAGGAGATATTGTATAATCTAATTTCTTAAGACGTTTTTCATAGTTATCAGCTATATTGTCAAATTTAGTTTTAGCTGATGTCACTTGCCAACGTTTATATTCCTGCTGTGCCGTGGCTAGTTTATCAGAAGCTTTCGTATCTGCCTGAAGCATCTTATTATATCTTATGGCAGCATTATATCCGCCCGAGCCTTCTGTGAAATAAGTCAGATTGACTTCTTTGCCGTTTTTAACGGATTTTTTTATTGCTTTATATTCGTTCGTATTGACGCCGGAATTTTTTAGGGTATTTTTGTTAAGCAAAGTATTCCCTGCTTGTTTAAGATGACTTCCGGTTTCCTTTTTGGCAGTTTTATACGCATCTAAAGTATTCTGTTTTTCTTTTGTTTGTTTATTGACTAATTTATTTTTGTTTTTATAGCCGACAGCATTTTCTATTTGCTTATCTAATAAGCTAATGACATTACCAAATTTTTCAATTTTAGCTGCTGCTTTATCAATAGGAATATTTGCTAATTTTTCCTGAGCATCGATGTATTTATCTAAGTAGTCCTGATATTTATCCCAAAGATTTTTAAAGCTGTTTATTTTTTCTGCGAGTTCTTTGTTTGTTATTTTTTCAAGATTTATTGTTCCGTTCTTTACTTTATTTTTATAACTGCCTGATAAATTGAATTTGTCAGAACTGTTCAGATAGTAGTTGGCAGCATCGGCATATGTTCCTAAAAGAGAAGCGTAGCTGGAGCTGAGTTTTTTGTAATAAGTATCTGCTTTTTTTGTATCTGTGGCAGTCTTTATGATATCTGTAAATCGCTCTGCCTGATTTGTTATTTTAGTAATTTTACGTTCAAGCCAGTCAAATGTTTCCGAAAAATCATCTTTTTTTGTATTGCCAGAGCCATTGCTTCCTGTGGATTTAGCCGGAGTCGCATAGGATATAGGGGCATACTGAACTGGTGTATTTTGCTGGTTAGCGGCATCTTCTACTTTTTTCTTTGCTGCGTGCAGGATTGAACTTTTTAGTTTGGCTGCGTTCAGGTAGCCTGATTCTGTATGAAGATTTGCATAATATTCTACTTGGGCATATAAAGCGGTAAGTTCGGATGTATTTGCTAATTGGTCTGCCAGGAGTGCCAGATTCTTAATACTGCCATTCGTTGTAATTGAAGTTTTATTGGAATTAATTAATTGCAAAAGATAATTCATAAGGGCAGAAGAGTCTATACCTGCAGCATTTGCTTCAGAAATTAATGCTGCGATATCATCTACAGTAGCATTTTGCAAATCAATAGAAGCAAGGTATGCGCAATTTTTAGCATCGGCTTCACTGTTGATACTTGCAGAAAGACTTTCCGTTATTGCTTTTTGTTCTTGTTGTGCCTGGTTTAGCCAGTCTATCTGTGCGGCTAATCTGCCTGTTACAACTTCTTGAGCATTGACAATTCCTATTTTTTCAAGTTCTGATATTGCATATTCGGCATTGTCTTCCGTTAGATTTTTCATTAGGTCTGAGTGGTCAAGATAAGTTGTAGCGAGCTTGTTCAGTGCCTCTTGTTGGGCGTCTATATCATCCGGCATGGTGGTGAGGACATTTTTGAATTCTTCTAAAGCCGTACCGCCGTCTAATTCGCCGAAGGCTTCGGAGAGGGCGGTAATGGATTCAGCCGATACAGTTGTACCGTTGTTTATATCTTCAAAAATTGTTTCAAGACCTGAAAATGCATTTTTGATATTATTAATAGGGTCGGTAAGACTGGTAATACTTATTTCGATATTGTTATTATTTGCGTCTTCTTGCAATGATTTAAGATAGTTGTTCCAGTCATTTTTTGTTCCTTCTAAAATTTCATCAGGAATTTCGGCATCAATCAGAAGATTAGTTTCATCTTTGTTCAAACTATTAACAAATTCCGAAATCCTGTCATTTTGTTCTGTGTCTGTAGGGTTTAATGCATTGGATTTATAGCCGAATTTATCACGAATATTATTTAATGTTTCTCTATCGGATATAGTATCAACTCCAAATGCAATTTGTAATTCTTTTTGATCTATATCAAAAAGTTCAGATAATTTGCTGATATATTCTTCTATTAAAGGAATATTTTCTGCTAAAGCCGCATCGGGGTTGATAGCGAAAAGCTTATCGTAGTATAAAGAAATTTCATCGCTATGTTCGTTTAGTCCTTTTTTTAATTTGTTTAATATATTTTTATTTACCCAGTTTTCTGCGTCATTAAAATCACCAATATCATTTTCAGCCAGTAAAGTGTCATAACCAAGATTAGATAAATATGAGTTGAATATTTGTTTTGTTGTTTTATCTAAATCATTTGTTTTATATTGAAATATTGCAATGAGGTCATCTGCCATTTCTTTATTAGAATCAGAAATTGCATTTTTTGCTTCATATACAGCATCCTGATATTGACTAAGCTGTGTATGATATTCATCTTTTATTATCTGAAGTAAAGTATTATACTCGTCATCTGGTAAGCCTGAAAAGTCATAACTATTTGTATCAAAATTAAAGAAGTCGTTAGAACCATATCCTGCATCATTAAGCAGTTGTTCTATTTGACTTTGCAATTTGGGAACATCAATATTATCGTCACCATCAGGAAGAACTATTTTTTTTTCAGTATTTGAAATGCTATCTATGATTAGCTGATAAAACTGTTCATACTCTTCAAGGTCTTCTACAGCTTTATTATATACATTAGCTAAACTTTTGTCTGAATCACTATTTACTTCTGCTCGAAATGCTTTAATGATATCATTCATTTTATCTTCAAGCCGAATTGATGCGAGTCTCTCAGAGGCATTTGCGGCATTATTTATAGAGTTTGTTATAGTGTCAATATTACCGGAAAGATTTAAAATTGCATCTCCGGTTTCAGTAGTGCCAATTTTTAAGGAAGGAAACATTTCAGCTATCTGATTTCCTAAGTCTAAAAATTCTTCGTATTCACTCGTTGATAGAGTACCCTGACTTTGCATGACAGTACCGACATTTTTTACTTTTTGTGTAAGTTCTGCATATCTTTTTGATAAACCGGAAATAGTTGACTTATTTTTTTGAATTTTATCGTTAATTTCATCAAATTCTGACTTAGCGGCTTTTCCTATTGACATTGCTTCCTGGCGTGTTTCTTCAAGTTCCTTTTGTGTAGTAATTGCGGCATCAACTAATTTGGTTAGTCCTGAAACAGCAAAACTAATACCGGCACCAATCGCCATTCCGCCAAGCATGTTAATAGTACTAGCACCTAATGAGCTTAACCCATTTAGTGCCGATTTACCTAGATTTTTAAAACTGAATGAAGTAGATTGTAAGTGTTCTTCATATGCTTGTAGATAGGTTTGACCTTCTTTGAGTTGGATAGAACCGTTATGAATACTTTCAGCAAATTTGATTGCATTTTTATCTGCATTAGTGTATTTTTTAATAATAGTATCTACATTTTTAGATGAGTCATTTGTGCTTTCATCATTTAAAAATCCAATCGTATCATTATTTAGAGATGTTTGATTCTGTTTTCCAAAATAAAAACCGTTTTCTGTATTGTAATTTGCAAGCCGTTACAGAAAATAATTGCTTCGTACAATTAATCATGGTACAATATGGAAAATAGAAGGGAAGTGATAATATGAACGCGCCTAAAGTGAGTTATTGTCCGTATTGTAAAGAACATGGAGTACAAAATATAGAGGATGATTTAAGATGTGCACCTTACTATTCAGCATATTATAATCAAGAAAAAGAAAATTGTAAATACTGTAATAGACCATTAGTAAAAATGAATTTAACAGTATTTGAGTTTAATACTATTTTATACATATCTGGTGATTCAGCTTTTATAGATGCCATGGATGAATTAAAGGCTAAAGATATAATAGAATTTAACCTAAAGATGTCGCAGTTTAAAAATCAGGTGAACCAACAAAAGAGTAGTGAACAGGAAAATGATGTTCCCAGATGTCCAAACTGCAACAGTACTAATATAAAATCAATTTCAGGATTGAGTAGAGGAGCATCTATTGCCATGTTGGGAATTTTCAGTAAGAAAATTAATAAAAGCTTTGAATGTAAAAATTGTGGCTATACCTGGTAGATTTGTTTAGTTATGAGAGATTAGATTTATCTGGTTCGCTTTATGAAGTCAACAATAAGTAAACGATATGGTAAAGGTTTGTAATAAATGTATAGATGGAAATTATTCATTATGTCATTCCATGTATTTCTTTTGGAATGACGGTGTGAAATATACATGTATATTTGATAAAAATAATCTGATTGCTCGTATTATAAAAGGAGTAAATATAATGAAATATATAAGGTTATGTAATTACTGTAAAAACAATAGAAAAGATGATGATAAATGGGGTTCGGGTTATATTGGTTGGGTAAGTGAAAATAATTATACATGTCCATTTTGTCAGCATGAATTAATTGATACAATATTAACTAGCGAAGAAGACGATATACTCATTGAGGTTTCTCGTAGTGCGTCTTTTTACGATGCCATGATTGAGCTAAAATCTAAAGATATAATAGAGTTTAACTTAAAAATGGCACAGTTTAAAAGTCAGGTGGAACAACAGAAGAGTAGTGAACAAAAAAATGATGTTCCAAGGTGTCCAAATTGTAACAGTACTAATATAAAGCCGATTTCAGGATTGAGTAGAGGAGCATCTATTGCTATGTTGGGAATTTTCAGTAAGAAAATTAATAAAAGCTTTGAATGTAAAAATTGTGGCTATACATGGTAGATGTATTTAGTTATGAGAGATTACATTTATCTATTTTGTTTTATGGAGTTAACAATGGTACAATATGGAAAGTAGAAGAAAAGTGATAATATGAACGCACCTAAGTGACTTATTGTCCGTATTGTAAAGAACATGGGGTACAAAATATAGAGGATGATTTAAGATGTGCACCTTACTATTCAGCATATGCTAATCAAGAAAAAGAAAATTGTAAATACTGTAATAGACCATTAGTAAGCAAGCTAATACAGAAATTAATTGCTTTGTACAATTAATAATAGTATAGTAAAAAATAACAAGGGGGGGATATTATATATGCAAACTTATATGAGAATTTGTCCAATTTGTGCTAAAGAAGATAAAAGAGAGTCATATCATAGTAAAATATATGTTCCGGGTTGGATCGATTATTATATAGACGAAGCATCAGCAGAAGGTACATCGTGTGGGGAGCATCCAAACCAAAAACTGATTAAATCATTAATAACTTGTGAAGAATTCCAAATTTTACGTAAAGTGTCTAATGATCCATCTTTCGTTCAAGCTATGGATGAATTAAAGGCTAAAGATATAATAGAGTTTAACTTAAAAATGGCACAGTTTAAAAGTCAGGTAAGCCAACAAAAGAGTACTGAACAAGAAAATGATGTTCTCAGATGTCCAAACTGCAACAGTACTAATATAAAGTCAATTTCAGGTTTGAGTAGAGGAGCATCTATTGCCATGTTGGGAATTTTCAGTAAGAAAATTAATAAAAGCTTTGAATGTAAAAATTGTGGCTATACATGGTAGATGTATTTAGTTATGAGAGATTACATTTATCTATTTTGTTTTACGAAGTCAACAATAGAAGAGTAGTAGAACTCACTATTATTTAGCACTGTATAGCTACAGTAGAACTTTTTCACTATCACGCTCAATGATAGGTGTCTGACTATGCCTTCATGGGTATATAACAATAGAATACCTATGTCCTCTTGGTAGTCGATGGGAGCGGCACTTGCTTAATTAAATAGAGCAGTACGCCTCTCTGCAAGTAAAGTCATCATGCTACATTATGAGTCACATGAGCTGTTCTTGTCCTTGTCCGGTTCTTACGATATCCGGAAACTGCGTAGTTCACGCGCAGTTATATCAGAGGTCTACAGTGTAGTAGCTGTAGTTGATTTTACTAATATATCCTCCTACAATAGTAGTTCTTAGTGTTTTATCCAAGGATTTCCACCTTAGCACGGGATATATCTGAGCCTTGCACAAAGTTGCTTACTACATTTATGTATGTATACGATTCATTATATACTTGCATAACCCAGCTGTTTAGTGCCAATAATTCCACCGCCTATGGAGAAGATGGTATTTAAAGCACCAAATTTATCAGTCATATTGTCAATGATAGAAAGAAGATTATCCAGGGTATCAATAATACCGATAACTTCATTAGAATTTGCGATATTTCCAATGGTGTCAGTCCATGTGTTGGAAAGCCTGTTTAATGAGTTTGCAAAAGAACTTGCGGTTTTTTCGGCAGCTTCTGCCATAGAGCCTGTTCCATTACGATATTGTGTTAATATTGTTTCATAAGTATCCCAATTACGAAGCAGAGCGTCTAACTGGGCGGCAGAAGCATTATTTCCGATGGAATTTAACAGGTTTGATTTTCTGGTATCTGTTTCATCAAGCTTATTATATTCAACAGATAATTCTTTTAGGACTGTCATGGGATTGCGAAGGGAACGGACACCGTTTACTGTTTCTTCTAATGATACATTTAATGCATTACATGCATCTTTATATTTTGCAAGTCCTTCAGTGTTAATTCCTTCTTCTTCATCGGTTATCTGTCTTATATTCAGCAGGATATCTTTATAAGCGCGTGCGGCATCTGAACCGCTTTCATTTGTTGCAGCAATCATAGTAGCAAGAGCAGATGTTGTTTTGTTTGCATCAACACCGAGGGATGCGGCAACAGATGCAACATTGGTCATGCCTTCTGCTAAATCTGTCATGTTGATAGAATTGCTGTTTGAGATGTAGTTCATTCCATCTAATACTTTCGTCAGCTCGGTAATAGAACCATTCATCTTATAGGCTTTGTCGGTTGTAGTAATAAGTTTGTTTGTCAGGTCGGCAGTCATATTACCGGCATTTTGAGCTGACATTGATAATTCGGCTATTTCTTTTGCATTGTTATAGCCGTTATGAAAAGCTTCTTTAATATCTGATAAATAGTTAGCAGCAGTTTTCCCATATTTACTTGCCGCTTCAAAAGCATTGTTTATAATGTCCTGCAAATCGGATTTCAACAGGCTGTCATTTGCATTGCTGATATCGGTAATGTACGCATCAACTTCCTTTAGTTCAGTGATTGCTTTTTTTATGTTACTAATCAATATACTTAAATAATTAGCCATATAATTATGTACCTCCTTGTATTATAAAGTAGTAGTGTTATAGTAGGTAATTGTGAAATAATTTGATACCATTTTATTAGATAATATTAATAATGAAAACTTAAAATTACGAGTTTACATGCGGCTTTCTTATTAATCAATCTCTTTAAGCTCACGCATAACAGGTTCTACAATAGAATGTATATATCCATTGCCGCCTCTTATTTCATAGTCATTGAATAAATCCCAGAAAGCATCCTTTTCTAGTTTTGACCATGAACCGATGTTTTTGTATTTGTTATAATATCGGATAAGACTGTCTTTTAACTCTTTTAATTTTGTCTCATTATCCTTTTGCTGCATATTATGAAGTGTCATGACGATTTCATGAACGGTGTCTGTGAGGTTTGCTATGTCTGCTTTTATCATTTCGTCATGCCGGATGGATTGTTTAACAGACTCTTCATGTTTTTCCTGTAATGTTTCCAAACAGTGTTTTGTATTTAATAACAAATCATGTTCAAGTTGATTTTTGCGCATCCATTTTGTTTCAATGCCTAGTTTTTTAGTCAGCCATTCGATTAGTGAAGTCATTGCCTTTATTCCGGTAAGGATAATGAATATTGATATCAATAATGAAATGAAATCAATTTTAGTTAAATTTATAATTTCAGTCATTGGTAAGCACCACCTTTATCACTTTTCGTTTTTTAAATCGTACAAAGCAGTTCCAATTAGAGAATCTAAATATTCATCAAAATCTTCATTTGCAGATTTTAACATCTGATATACAGACGTGGTGAGCGCTTGAATCACTTTTGTTTTTGCCAGTTCTTTTATTTCGTTTTGTTTTTCCTTTGTCCAGTTTTCAGTGCCTTTAATATCCTTTACGATACATTCGTATAGCTCTTTGACAACGGATATAACATTCTTATATAAAATATCAGTATATTGCTCAAGTCGTTTAGATTTGGCATAATGACTGAGTTGCGTTCCTGCATAAGTCAGGACAGGCAATAAAACAACAGTCCAGATAGTATAGATGAGCTGTGCCCAATCAATGTTTTGTAATATTGTATTCAATAGGCTTCCTCCCTTCTTAATACAGTAATCCTAAAAGGCTTTTCCAGGTTTTATTTCCTGATGTAATTTCCCCATCTGCAATGCAGTTGTTGGCTTTCTGGTATTTTTTTACTGCATTATCAAATAATGGTCCTGCAATGCCGTCAACTTTTCCGCAATTAAATGTTAAGGAATTGAGATACTTCTGAACGGCACTGATAACGCTGTGCGTATTGTTTTTGAACATGGAAATCGTAACTGTTTTTGATAATGTTTCAGTACCTGCTATGCCATCAACTTTGGCACCAATAGCCTTTTGGACATCTTTTACAAATTGTGTATGGGTGTATGTATTGGATTTTGTTTGAAGTTTTTTATTTACTTCTTTTACAATATAAGGATGTTTATTAAATAAATAGTCTCCCGGACATGATTTTGCAGAAAACCAACGATGAACGGTCATATTTTGTTTATCTGTCTGCCCTATTAATGATTTGTCGGCTCTCCATTTAAGCTCTCCGATATTATTCCGTTTACAAATATCGGTAATTAACTCAATTAATGATGACATTGCCTTTTGGGAAACATGCCATCCGGTAGAGGCATCACCGTCATTTGCGACTTCGATTGTAACTGACCTGTTATCATTGGTGGAATTAGAGGAACACCAGGAACGGTCTTTTTCTTCAACATACATTGCGATTTTGCCATTGCTGTCTATACCATAGTTAGAGGATGCCTGAGTTGAATACTGTGCAAAGATGTTACCACAGGTTTCAAGTGATAAATTGCCTGCCATACAGTGGATAGTAATTGTATCTATTATGTGGTTTCTCGGAGAATTTTTATTTGGACTTAGTCTTGTATAAGATATTAACGGACTGTTTGTATAATTCATTCGTATTTTCTCTCCTTTCAGACGTAAAAAAATGGAGATAACAATTTACAGATTGTATCTGAAAATGTTATCTCCATATAAAATTTACTGTATAAACGAAAATATATTACTTTTAAATATCTTGTTAATACCTGCTTGTGATTGTTTCAGTTATTGTTTTTGTTATTCCTCAATAAGAACTAAATCAAGGATATTGTCATCGCTGTCTGCCATAAGATCACAGGTAATTGTAATTGAACCCGGGTCGCCTGAATTAGAAAAGCTGAGTGACATATTGCTCTGAGGTGCAACCTTATAAGCTGTAAGCTTGTATGGAAGAACTTCGTCATCATCTGTTTTCATAACTGTATCGCCATAGACGATAAAGTTCTTAGGGAAGCTTGTGGACTTAATATTGATTCTTGAAACACCGGAAGATACTTCCTTCATATAGTAAACAATTACTTTCTTGCTTCCTGTAAGAGCAGTTGTAAGTGTAATTGTTTTGCCGCTTATTTCATATTCAAGTTCAGTTCCGCAGTCATCGCCGTCTGCATAGACAACAACACTTCCTGCAACAGGTGTATCTTCAAGCGTAATAGAAGTACCTGCTTCATCAGCAGCAGTTTCAATTCTTGTTATGAATTTAGCTGAATTACTGAGTTCTCCGCCGGAAATCAACTGCCATAACTTAACGGTCTGTATCTGTGTTTCTATTGTCATCGTACCGCCTCTTTCACCGGCGAACTGAACACGTTTAGGATGTCCCTTTCCGCCATAAGCGAATACGGATTCACCTGTAAGCTCTGTTGTAGAGACATTTGCAAAGTCTAAGTTTAAAAATGGTTTCTTTGTAGTATAGTCTACAAAAATGAGGTCACATACCTCACGGTTAGTCATGTTTGAATTATTCATATTTTTTTCCTCCATTTCATTATATAAAAAATAGTAAAAGACACATATAATTGAGACTTTTAATCAGTGTCATATATTCTTTTAAACCATGTAGTTGCATCAAAGAAATTATCTTTATTTCCCCATACAGCAACGCTCATGGATTGAATATCATATATATTATTATTGGAAAGTCTTGAAAAGCAGTCCCAAACCTCATATACAGTCAAATCCCAAATATTTATTATGTTAATGGACTGACTTTTATTGGCAACGGCAGATATGATATTTCCCAGTTCCATATTTCTATCCGGAGTTGTCCGGATTGCTTTTTCAGCTCTTCCTTTTTTCAGCTTTTTCATTATTTCTAATGCTTTTTTGCTTTTTACTTTTGATAAATCTTCTTCCTGATTTGATTTTATGTAGTTGCGTTGGCAAATCAGGTCACATACTTTAGGATAAAGTTCTTTTGTGATTATACCAACTGTACTGTTTCCATTTTGGACATAAAATGCTTTTTGTTCTGAGGAATAAATCACATCTTCTTCAATAAAAAAATTTAATACGTTTTGTAATAAATCTATTGATTGTCTATTCATAGTCAATAAATCAAATACATTTAAGTGCAGCTTATCTTCGGTTGATAGTTGCTCAAATTGTTCTGCCTGACCAGTCAGTGTAAAGTATATTTTTAAATCCATTTTTAGAATGGTCAGATAATATTGGTATGTATTTATTCCGATAGAAGATATATCTTTTAATCTGGGTGAAATAATCCCACCTATATTTTCAATATAGATGGGAGCCGGTGATAGTAAATCGAAATAACTTAATTTCAAAAAATCACCTGCCTTATATCAGATAGCGGATTGTAATATCCTTTAGACATATGCAACCTCCATCAATGTTTATTAATAATTATATAGAAACACAAGCGGCATATTTGGGGGATATAATATGCCGCTTGTGGAAAGCGAAAGTAAGAATAAGAAGATTAGAGAAATTAAGAATTAATGATAATGAATACGATTATGTAAACTTCTGATTTCTTTTCTGAAATAGTCGCTGAAAGTAGCATTTATTCTTAATATAAAATCCTGATTTGAAATATTTAAGTTTGATTTCGATTGTTCAGGTGGTATATATTCTGATGCAACTTTAAGTCCCGGAAATAGTTTGATTTCAACATAATCATCAGTATTACTAAATTTATCCTTTATCACATCGCTTAGTGAATTTAATATTTTAGCAATATCGTTAGTAGAATATCCGGTTTTGTTATGTATTTCAGAAATAACAAATTTTTGGTTATAGTAATTCTTTTCTTGTTTTATTGTACTCACTCCTTGATATAACGATATCTACAGAATTGTTACAATAGGAGAGAATAGTATGTTTGAAAACTATTCTATCCTATGCAACTTTAATTTGGCGTTCATATGAGCTGTTAAATAAAGTCTAAATTTCCGAATGAACCTGTTTTTTTGTTATTTTATACCCGATATTAAATAGTTTTATGTCATTTCCATCAGGCTCAAGCTGTTCAATTTCGGATGAAGAATTAATAATGGCTTTATTAAAACTATTATTCCCGCAAAGATATAATATTTTTAATAATGTATTTTTTATTGCAGAATTATCTTTCTCCTCTAACGAGCTAAGCAGTTTATATAAGGTAGAAAATCCTATAACTTCAGTTTCAATATCTGAAATCAGGTTGCTGTAAAGCAAGTGTACCTTTTCGTGTTTATCATCTTTATCCATATCCGAACCAAAAATATTGTTTCGTTCGGATATATACTTATTCAGTAAACTATATATTCTGTCAATTTGTTTTTGGTTTACACTTGAGGTTCTATATAAAGTATGATTTAAAATAGTAACAAGTGGAAGCCAATCCTTCTTGTATGGGTTTTTAATCCTAAAACCGTTAATAACAGTTTGCAGATAGTCCATCGAAGTATTGCATTTGCAGTAGCTTTTATTTTCAGTATTGTAATATCCTTTTTGTTTTGCGATATGAGAGAAGAAATGGGGCAGTTTCTTCTTATTATATTCATCGCTAAGTTGTTCTTTGTATTTTTTTCTCATCTTTGTAAGTTCCTTATTATTATCTATATCAAATTCTTTTTTTGCTTTGTCGATTTCAATGCCTGACATTACATCTAATTGGCATATATCGTAGTACAGTTCCTTCACATCATCGTATGAGCTGCCATGATACATCTTATCCCATAATAATGAGTTCAGCTCTTGGGACAGATTGATGATTTCACCAATTTTATTTACCGATATTTTTATGTCCAGGTCTGACTGTTCACCGGGCGTATAATATCGCTTTACTTTTTTTGCTGTTACAAAAGAAGTAGGCGTTTTGAATATATTATAATTCCGTTTGGCGGCTTGTATTAAAATATCGTTATCGGTTAATAAGATGGTATCCGAATCAAAATCTGCACCTGAAAGACGTTGTAATATATTTTCTCCTATCGAATTAATACAGACAATTTCTTCAGTAAGATTGAAGTAACGGTCTATCAGTTCATTTTCTGTATTATGTGCCAATAAAATGTTTCCCATTGTTACATGTGGACTTCTTGAACCAAGTAAGGTTCTGTTATATCCAAAGCGTATATTATGAATATTTCCAATGCCAATTTGACTTACTCCGTTAAAAGTTCCAATAGATTGTTGAAGCATTTCTATTGGATTTCCAAGAAGGGTAGAATAGTTTCCGTTTACATAAACATGGCCATTCTTGAGATTTTTATAGTATGACCGAAGCAGGTCTGTTAAAAACTCCTGATAATATCTGGTGTTGGTAAAATCATCGTTGATACACATCAGGTTATATACCACATCATTTTTATCTGACATAGGTTTGCTCATTGGCTCAAGTTTATCAATATCAGGGTATTTGATATAATGTCTTACAACCGCCGGATTATTTCTTAATAGCTGGGCAAAATCCAGGGACTCTTGTAAAAATGCCTGTACCTCTTCTTTTGATAATTGAAGTGTATTAATTAACTGATAATGCGTCTGTACTAATCTGCCTCCAAAGAAATGTGTTTTTTTATCATGCTTTACGACACCAAAATCAGGATACAGATTGTTAAGCCAGTTATCCCATGTGTCAAATTTCAGATATTTAATACTGCTTGGAGTAGTAATCAGTTTGATGTCTTCAATTCGTGTTGCCCTCGTTTTTCCATTTAGCTGAGAGATATCTGTTATATTGTTATCCCGAAACCATTGTGTAATATTACAGTTAAAGCAGCACGATTTAAACATCAGATTTCTTAACAGAACCATTCCATAGCAGGAATAATCGCCCATTAATGATGTATCTATTAAGGACTGACCATCCCAAATATTGTTTGTTATTTCACAATTTTTCTCAGAAGTTGTAAGCCATCCGTTTTTATCATGTGTTTCAATTACATTTTCTTTAAAAATGCTCTTATAATCATCAATCAGTAAAATGTTTTCCGGCAATATAGGGAGAGTCCCTATAATACTGCTTGATGGAAGCGATATGTAACTTTCATAAGCCGCCAGGTCTACCTCTTGTCCTTCTTTAAGTGATATATTACCTGCACTGAATTTTAAAATAGGTTTCAATAGTTTTTCATTAATAAACAAACACTTGCCAACTCGGGCAGAACCGGATGAACGTTTCATTCTGTAATATTGAATGCCATTGCAGATAAATCCATTTTTGTATAATTCCGTTCGTAATTCTGCACTTGTTATTAAGGTTTTGGCATCTTTTATCTTTTGATACTGGTTTTGAACTACACCAAAATAAGGTGGAAGCTCGCAAATGGGAGAACGTAGTTTTTCTCCTATTTGAATACCAATCATATCACCATTACTATTTCTCGCAATACAATCGTTAAATGTCATCTTTTTGTAATCATATCCAAATTTTACAAACGTATTTTTGTTCATCTGATTCCATTCTTTAACGGAGTATTTAAAGGTAAGGTTGATTACATTTGTTGTATATAAGTGATGATTCACTTTAAAAGCAAAATCATTTCGTCGGTATTTCTTATAATAAATACGATATAGTTCAATCAGGTCCAGACTATAGTCAAGACTATTGATGAATTTGCGTAAATTGTATTGTCCGTTATTTAGTTTTAAATCATATCCATCAGGGTTATTTTCAATATAATGCAGAGCAAGGTAAATATCTTTTGCATCAATAGATGGTATGTAAAGTTGTTTATCATTCATCTTTGTTCCCCTCCTTTATCGTCATAGTCAAGGCTTCTCTTCTGAAATCTGAAGCAATACGGGATGCGATAGAAGAACCATTTGTACTTTCTTTTCCACCATACATCGTATTGAAATCAGAAAGATAAATAGTTCCTCCAAAATGCATATGTTTTTTGTCAAAAGTTTTTGTTTCATAATAATTGTTTCTCATGTGTAAATCGTAATCTCCTTTGTAAAAATATTTTTGAAAAGTTACATACCGTTAAAATATGTTTGTTACATAAGTTTGTAAGTAGTTGCATTTAATATTTCTCCATTCGATATCGTTCTAATGTTATTCCCTGTAAAAATACGCACAACAATAATGATTGACAAAATAGAACGTATGTTCTATACTGATTGTTGTGAGTAAGAGACAGCAAATATATTTGGCTTATCCAATTATTTGTTTTTATTTGAATGGAGGTCGTATTAGTGGAAAATGTATTAAATAGATATTATGAAAATAATGCCGGACGGCTCCGTGCTATGGTAGATAAGATTTTACTAAAATTTGGCGGGGTATCGGATAAGGATTATCATGATTTTTATTCTATAGCAAATGAAGTTTTTGTTGAGGTTATGAAACGGTGCGATAGAGAGAAGTCATTTGATACATATTTGTATTCCTGTTTATCTAATAAGATTAAAACGGAGATAACCTCAAGAAACAGACAAAAGAGGATGGCGGATAGAAATGCCATTTCTATTGATACACCGATAGGAGATGATGAAAATTGTACCATAGGCGATGTGCTTCAATCGGACTTTGATATTTACGACGTATTATCAAAAAAAGCAGATTGTTTCAATGATGAGCGTGTAGACCGATATCTAAATAGTCTCAATAGGGTTCAAAGACAGATTGTTGAGATGAAGATGGAAGATGTGTCTGTTTCTGAAATAAAAGAAGCTATAAAACTTAGCGATAAAGAGTATGAAGATAATATGAAATCAATAAAGCAGAATAAAATGATTTCATTATTTAACAGGAATAATAAAAGACAACAATACAGAAAGATGGAGGATAGAAATATGAATGATACTTATGAATTAAATGCTGATGGCGCTATGGATATAGATACAACGGATAGTTACAGAACTGATAAAAATCCTCTGGGTTCTCTATTAGAGGATTTGTCACTGGGATATATCGACCGTAATTATATTTCACAAAGACAGCCTTTTCAATGGAGTGACGAACAGATTAATAAATTTTATTCAAGAATTTTAAATAATCAACCCATACCTGAGATTGTTATTTGCGAAAAGATAGAGGGAGAAGAAAAAATTTCATATTTGATTGATGGTTTGCAAAGATTGACATATGCGGAGGAATTTAAGGAAAATAGAATTCCGGTGAAAGCCAAAGGCGCAGAGTTTACAAATATAAAATATAAGAAAGCCGTAACAGATGATACTGGAAATACGAAATTTGTTATTGATACATTTAATATAGTAGGAAAGTATTATAAGGATTTGCCAAAGTTTCTGCAAAAGCGATTTGATAATTTTAATATTACGGTTACAAGATTTTTTAATTGTAAACCGGAAATAATTGATTATCATATGCGCAATTATAATAATCATGTTGCAATGAGCAAGTCTCAGTATGGAATAACGAATGTATCGAATCATACATCAAGAAATATTAAAGCAATTTCGGAACAACATGGATTTTTTAAGGATATTGTCGATTGTAATAACAGAAACAGGAAGAAAGGGGTGTTGGACGAGGTTGTAGCCAAAACAATTATGGCTATGAATTTTCTTGAAGATTGGAAAAAAGAACCTGTAGATGCCTTTCGATTTATTGATGCACATGCAACAGACAGTCAGTTTGAACATCTTAAAGATAATTTGGATAGGCTTATGAAAGTGGCGGATAATTCTGTTAAGAAGCTTTTTAGTACAACTAATACTCATATATGGTTGGCTGTTTTTGATAAATTTGAAAATTTAGGAGTATCGGATATCAGATTTATTGAATTTATGAAGTCATTTGATAAAAGGCTGCATAGCGGAGAAGGTGAGCATGATGAGTTTATTAATAATATCTATAAGTCAAGAAATACGAAAGATAAGAAAAATGTTGTGGATAAGATAAACGGATTGACAAAGTGGATGTATGAATTTTTTGATATAGCTGATAATAATATGATTTACAGCTTTTGCTGTACGGCGTAAAGACAGCAGACAGGGAACTGTCATAGGCAGTTTCCCTGTCAAAAGGGGATGTCGGCTAGGAAAGCGGCAGAATGATTGAAGCTTCAAAGCCTCCGTATCGGCTGTGTTTAATGGTGATACTTCCATTATGCACAGATGCAATTTGCTTTACAATTAAAAGCCCCAGTCCATGAGCCTGTTTAAAGGTATTATGGTCACAGACCATATAGTGAGGCGTATTGTTGATTTTGTCGATTTCCTCGTCTGTTGCACCGACGCCATCATCGGAAACCGTAATAAGACATTCTTTTTCTGTCGTTTGTATATGAACATATATGGTACAGCCATTTTCGTTGTGGTTGATGCTGTTTTGAATAAGATTGCTGACAGCCCGTTTCATCAGGTTTTTATCTGCATTGACAAGGCAGACAGACAAATCGTTATCAGTTTTCCATTCGATTTTATATTTATCAGAAATGGTTATATTAATGAAATCCACAACAACCTGTCTTACAATCGCAATTATATTTTCCTGATAAAGTGATGTTGGCTGCATATTGTATTCTAATTTTGATGCAAGGTTAAGATCATTTATAAGGTTGCCTATTCTGGAGCTTTGTTTTACGATGACCGCAGCTTTCTCCCGCTCATCGTCTGTAAGCCGGATATCATGTTTAAGCTGGCTGGCATATCCCATTACCATTGATAATGGTGTTCTGATATCGTGCGATACACCGGCAATCCAATTGGCTCTTGCCGTTTCTTTTTTTCGCAGCTGATATTTTTGCGACTCCAAAATATCTGAAGTATGATTGATATTCATTGCAAGCTCGGAAAAAATCCCTGTTTCTTTAATATGGATAGATTTATCTTCTCCAAGCGCCTGTATTCCCGCTATAATAGGTTTTACGGACTTTATCAGCTTTGAGCTTGTAATAATATAAATAAAAAAAATCAAAGCTAAATTGACAGAAAAAACAAAAATCAATGTCTTGGGAAAATTTTTTATGAAATAATAGTCCCATGTCGGATACATTGATTTCCAATAGCGGTCTTTGGGATATCCGATAACGAATAAACCATATTCCGAAGCACCGGTGTAGGTCGGATAGTCTTGGATATAGCCAAGCGTCAAATCGGATATATCCGAAAGTGAATATTTTTCAGGAATATGATTGGGGAGATTATCCGTACACCATACAATCTTATGCGTTGTATCATCTATTAAAAATGCCCATGCACCCCATTCATTTAATTTTGTTAAAGTATCTTTGTCTAAGCAGTATCCATTTTCTGTGCGTTGCAATTTTTTCGCTGTTTCATTTGCAGTTGTATAAGGACTTCCGCTTGCTGTCATATTCTTTGAAATGATAAACAGAATAAAAAAGTTTGTAAGGAGAAATAAAAATAAGCTGATGAGCAGGATTGCTACAAAACGCTTAATTAGTTTGGGTATACTTTTCATCAGTTTTCCTCCACAACCAGTTTATAGCCTAATCCTTTAATCGTTACAAGAGAGGTTGGCGAAGCAGGATTTTTCTCGATTTTGGTTCTGATGCGGCTGATATGTGACATCAAAGAATTTTCATATCCAAATGGGTTTTCACCCCATGCCGCTTCACATAAAGCATCAATGGTAACAATACGTCCTAAATTACGATAAAGCACCTCTAATATATTATGTTCTTTGGCTGTAAGGGGAATATGAATATTATCCTTTATAACTTCTGCACGTTCAAAGTCTATGATACTGTCATGCAACTTCACAAAGTGATTTTCATTTTTATAGGTTCGCTTCAATATTGCCATCATACGGAAAATAAGTTCCTGTGGGAGAAACGGTTTTACGATATAGTCGTCAGCGCCAAGTCCAAATCCCTTGAATTTGTCTTCATTTTCACCGCGGGCAGTAAGAAAAATAACAGGATAGTCATTTGTTTTCTTTAATTGTTCCATTAACATAAATCCATCTCCGTCAGGAAGCATGATGTCAAGAATGGCAAATTCAGGGATAAAGCTGTCAGCTAAGGCGAGTGCCTCTTTCATATTCTGAGCAGTTTTAATATGATAAAATCCCTCTGAATTTAAAATAGAGATTAGCATATTCAGAATTTCCGGTTCATCATCTACAAGCAATATTCGTTTATCAGCATATACATTCGTCATTTACAATTACCTCCGTTAATTAAATTATCTATGATACCCTGAAAACGAAGCGCAACTTCATTTCGCTAGGGTTTCAGGTATAAATTCTCACTAAGTGTTCACATTATACCCTATTATGGGGGAAATGGATTTATTATATAACAAATGTAAGGTAAATGTAAGGAGGAAATTGTTTTTAACATTTATTAGGAATTTTCACAATTCTTTCATATCTTAATGATATGATTTTCAATATAAAATGCACGAAAATATAAAGGCAGAAAAAAGTCTGATAAGGAGAGCTTATGATATGGATAACATAAAAATTCTCATAGTAGATGATGAAAGCAGGATGAGAAAATTAGTAAAAGATTTCTTAAGTAAGGAAGGATATATCGTATCTGAGGCGGGTGACGGAGAAGAAGCGCTTGATATATTTATGAATAATAAAGATATTTCACTGATTATTTTAGATGTCATGATGCCGAAAATGGATGGTTGGGAAACTTGTAAGGAGATAAGAAAGTACTCACAGGTTCCTGTTATTATGCTTACTGCAAAATCAGATGAAAGAGACGAGCTTTTGGGATTTGAACTTGGCATCGATGAATATATAACAAAACCATTTAGCCCAAAGATACTTGTTGCCAGAGTTTCCGCTATACTTCGCCGTACATCAGATGCCGTAACAGAAGAGAAACTTACGGCAGGAGGTATAAATGTAGATTTATCAGCGCATATTGTAACTGTAGATGGAAGAAATGTAGACCTTAGTTTCAAAGAATTTGAATTGCTTCAATATTTTATTATGAATAAAGGGGTTGCGCTTTCCAGAGAAAAGATATTAAATAATGTATGGAATTATGATTACTTTGGAGATGCCCGAACCATAGATACCCATGTAAAAAAGCTGAGAAGCAAACTTGGCGATAAAGGTGATTATATCAAAACGATATGGGGCATGGGATATAAATTTGAGGTGGATGATGAAAGGATCGATAAGAACTAAAATTACATTGTGCCTTATGGCAGTTATCGCTTTTATGATTGTATTATCCTGTGTTATTTCACTTATCTTTATTAAAAAGTATTATTATAGGGATATTAAAAATAAGCTGATTGATACTTATAAGTCATGCAACAGGGAATTTAGTGATATCAGAGATTATGACGAAAAAACAATAACGACACAGGTATCTAATGAAGCTGATGCAATGATATATATTTTAGATGACAGAAACAATAAAATATACACCTCTGTCAACGAACATTCGACTGTATTTGAGAATTTAAAGTTTATCGCAGAATTTTTGGGAATAAGCCAGAATACAAATGCAGAAAATTCCCAGATTTATCGTGAAGATATAGAAAAACACAGAAATTATAATATTCAGATAACAAAAGATAAAAAAACAAATTCCAGTTATTTTGATATCGTAGGATTTCTGGATAATGGATTTGTAATTATTATCCGAACTTCCGTATCAAGGATAGATGCCACAATAAAAAGTACGGTAAAATTTGTTTTAACGGTGCTTGCGGTGGTGGCAATTATCGGATGTATCTTTATGTATTTTTTCAGTAATATATTTGCAAGACCGATTAAAAAGCTGACCAATGTTGCAAAACGTATATCAGACCTTGATTTTGAGGCAAAGATAGAAAATCCTTCAAATGATGAAATTGGAGAGCTTGCAATCTATATGAATGAACTTTCATTCAGACTGAAGAATACATTAAACGAACTTCAGCAGGCAAATGCGAAGCTGCAGACGGATATCGATAAAAAAATCATGATAGATGAAATGAGAAAGGAATTTTTATCTCATGTATCTCACGAACTCAAGACGCCGATTGCCTTGATACAGGGGTATTCTGAGGGACTTAGAGATAATATTAATGATGACGAAGAAAGCAAAAATTTCTATTGTGATGTGATTATAGATGAAGCATCCAAGATGAACAAGCTTGTAAAACAGTTGCTGGACTTAAATGAGCTGGAGTTTGGAAATAACAGGATAACTCCTGAGATATTTGATATCCATGCGCTGATAAAGAATGTCATTGATTCTTCGTCTATCCTGATAGAGCAGAGTAACTGCAATGTACGATATGATGAACAGGGAACATTATATGTCTATGCAGATGAGTTTATGATAGAAGAGGTATTTACCAATTACCTGACAAATGCGCTTCACTATTGTACAGAGGGGGGTAACGTCAGAGTGTGGACAGCGCTTTCTGAATATGATAAACCTGTTAAAATAGAAGAAAAAGGAATCGTAACAGGAAATGTCAGAATATTTGTATATGACGAAGGTCCGACGATTCCGATATCGGAACTTGATAAGGTATTTATCAAATTCTATAAAGTAGATAAAGCCAGAACAAGAGAATATGGCGGCAGCGGTATTGGCCTGTCCATAGTGGCAGCGTCCATGCAGGCACACAACAAAATGTATGGTGTATATAATGTTGAAGACGGTGTTGTATTCTATTTTGACTTAGATGTGATAAAACCGGATTAATATATTTCTGTATGGATGAACTGCATCATATAAAAAAAATAACTGTTTTCAAAAAGAAACTTTTAAGATATAATTTTAAAGGTTTCTTTTTTATAACATTAATTGGAAATGGAGAAATACGACTATGTCATATAGCGCAAAAAATATCGAAGTATTAAAAGGACTTGAGCCTGTAAGATTAAGACCGGGTATGTATATAGGAAATACGGGGCGGGGCGGACTGAATCATCTGATTCAGGAGCTTATTGATAATTCGGTGGACGAGCATTTAGCCGGATACTGTAAGAATATCTATGTAAGCATTAATGAGGATGGTTCTGCTACTGTATCAGACGATGGACGCGGTGTTCCTGTAGACATACACGAATCAGAAGGAATTCCGGCAGAACGTGTTGTATATACGGTACTTCATGCAGGCGGAAAGTTTAACAGTTCCACATATAAGATAAGCGGCGGTCTTCATGGCGTAGGTTCGGCTGTTGTAAATGCACTGTCCAAAAGGTTGGTTGTAGACGTTGCAAAAGACGGATATATGCACCATGACGAATATGAATATGGCATACCTGTAGTAGAACTTACAAATGGTCTGTTGCCGAAGACAAAGCTGAAAGAAAAGAAAACAGGAACGACAGTTACACTATATCCGGATGATACCATATTTGAAACTGTAAAATTCAAAGCTGATGCCATAAAGCAGCGTATCAAAGAAACGGCATATCTGAATCCGGAATTAACGATAACATTTCATAATAAGCGGGATGGGAAAGAACCTGTCGTATTCCATCAGCCGGGAGGACTTTCGGCATTTGTCAAAGATATATCAGAAGGACTTACACATACGTCACCTGTCATTTCCATATCAGGAGAAAAAGACGGAATCGCTGCGGATATTGCATTTCTGATGACAGAGGATGGAGAAGAAAATATCATTGGATTTACAAATAATATTACAAATCCTGAAGGCGGTACTCATGTAACCGGGTTTAAATCAGGATTTGCAAAACTAATCAATAATTATGCAAGAAATGAACTTGGATTATTAAAAGAAAAGGATACGAACTTAAGCGGAGCTGATATACGGTCAGGGATGCAGGCGATTATATCCGTAAAACATCCTGACCCGCAATTTGAGGGACAGACGAAAACAAAACTGTCAAATACGGATGTTACAAAAGCAGTTGATGATATTGTAAAAGAACAGCTTACTGTTTATTTTGACAGAAACTATGAAGTGCTTAAGGATATTGCTGACAGAGCTGTGGCGCTGTCGAAACGGAAGGCACTTGAAAAATCCAAGATTAATATTAATAAATTTTCATTTGAGGGAAATGGAAAGCTTTCAAAACAGGAGTCAAACGATGCTTCTAAATGTGAGATATTTATTGTAGAGGGAGATTCGGCGGGTGGTTCAGCCAAGACTGCCAGAAACAGAAAATATCAGGCGATACTTCCGCTTAGAGGCAAGATACTCAATGTAGAAAAAAAGCCTGTATCAAAAGTTCTTGAAAATGCTGAGATTAAGGCGCTCATTAATGCATTTGGCTGTGGCTTTATGCAAGGATATGGAAATGATTTTGATATAACAAAACTGAATTATGATAAGATTATTATTATGACGGATGCCGATGTAGATGGAGCGCATATAGCAACATTACTGCTGACATTCTTTTATAGATTTTTCCCTGACCTTATCAATGAGGGACATATCTATATTGCTATCCCTCCGCTTTACAGGGTTGGTGAAGGAAAGCATATAAAATATTTATATTCGGATGAAGAACTGGCGAAATACCGTAAAACGCATACAAATAAATTCACGATACAACGATACAAAGGTCTTGGAGAGATGGATGCCGACCAGCTTTATGAAACAACCATGAATCCTGAAACAAGGCTTTTAAAACAAGTGTCAATCAACAGCCGGATAGAAGCAAACCAGCTTACGCAGACACTGATGGGAACAGAGGTAGCGCCTAGAAGAGAATATATAGAAAATCACAGCATGGACGCTGTACTGGATATATAGTAAAAAGGAGATAATATGGCGGAGAAAATATTATATGTAGATTATGAAAGCGAAATGGGACAGTCCTATGTTGATTATTCCATGAGCGTTATAACAGAAAGAGCGCTTCCGGATATCAGGGACGGACTGAAGCCTGTACAGCGAAGAATCCTTTATTCCTTAGACGGGCTTGCAAGTTCAGACAAACCGCATAGAAAGTGTGCCAGAATCGTCGGCGATACGATGGGTAAATATCATCCGCATGGTGATAGCTCCATATATGAAGGTCTGGTAAATCTTGCGCAGAGCTGGAAACTGCCAATCCCACTTGTCGACCCGCATGGAAACTTTGGCTCGGTGGATGGTTCAGGCGCTGCTGCCATGCGATATACAGAGGCCAGAATATCCAAATATACAGAAGATGTGTGTATGAAGGATTTACAGTATTTTAAGGAGCAGTTCGTACCGAACTTTGATGGAACGGAAACAGAGCCTACATTTCTTCCTTTCCAGGTACCGAATATTCTGGTCAGCGGTTCTACCGGAATTGCGGTAGGTATGGCAACGAATATTCCGTCCCATAATCTGGGAGAGGTTATCGATGCGACAATCATGTATTTAAGAAATCCGGGGGTTTCATTAGAAAATCTGATGGAGGTTATGCAGGGACCTGATTTTGCTACAGGTGGAATTATCAATGCATCAAAGGAAGAATTGCTGAAAGTATATGAAACAGGTCTTGGAAAGATAAAGGTGCGTGGTAAAGTCGAGGTGCGGGATATCGGTTATGGCAGGAAGAGTATATGCGTAACGGAGATTCCATTTACCATGATTGGCGGAACGGCAAAATTCCTCGATACCGTTGCAGAGCTTACACGAAACAGGGAACTGCCTGCTGTTGTCGATATAGCTGACAGAGGGGACAAAACAGGTGAATGTCTTTGTATTGATGTTAAAAAAGGAACGTCAGACGAAGAAATCAATAATATTATTAATATTTTATATAAGAAAGCTGGACTTGAAGATACATTTGGTGTAAATATAAATTGTATCAATAATGGAAAACCGGAAGTGATGGGATTGAAACGGATACTTTCCATTTATACTGATTTTAAATATGGTCTTTATGAGACGAAGTACAGGAAGCTCCTTGATGAACAGGAGAATATACGGGAGATTAAGACAGGGCTGTTGACTGCCGTTGATTGTATCGACCTGATTATTGAGATTCTTCGCGGAAGCACGAAAGTAGCTGATGCAAAGGCCTGTCTGATGCATGGGGATACATCCAATATCAGGTTCAGGTTTAAGGGTTCGGAGTCCGATGCAAAATTTTTGTGTTTTACGGAAAAACAGGCTGACGCAATCCTTGCCATGAGGCTGCAGAAGCTGATTGGTCTTGAAATAAATGCGCTGAAGAAAGAACTTTCCGATGCAGAGAAGCTTATAAAGAAGTACAGTAAATTACTTTCTGATAAAGCTGCCATGATGGAGCAGATGATAGAGGATATGAACGATATCAGAAAGAAATATGCGATACCAAGAAAAACAAAGATTGCATATTACGGTGAGGTTGCGATTAAGAAAGCAGAAGTGGTCGCAACTGAAGTAGGCGTACTTTTAGACAGGTTCTATTATATAAAGGTCATAGATGGAAATGTATATGATAAAAATATCGAACAGATAACGCGGGATTACCGGTTTGCCTTTAAATGCCAGAATACAGAGAAAATAGCAGTATTTGCAGATAATAATCAGGTATATACCATTAAAGTACAGGATATTATTAAGCTTCAGGCAAAGAAAAATACGTCAAAAGCAAAGTCAAATGGAAATGGTCTTATTGGAAGACTTTCTGATAAGGGAATACAGATATTTGAATTTTGCAATATGGGCGGTGATGAAAATATTCTGTTCATGGGATGTATAGAGCAGTTTGTAAATGCAAAGCTTCTGTTTGCAACAAAGAATGGTATGGCAAAGCTGGTTGCCGGAAGTAATTTTGATATTACCAGAAAAGCGGCTGCCGCATCAAAGCAGGGCGAGGATATAATATATGTAGGAATTGTAAATGAAGATGATTATATTATTGCAAAGAGTGAAAATGGCTATTATATCAGAGTGCCGGCAGAAGAAATCCCTGAGAAGGGAAAAGGTGCAGGCGGTGTAAAACTGATAAACTTATCAGAAGATGATACAGTAGCGTCTGTGTATGTAGGCAATTCAAAAGACAGCTTTTATGTTGATGATAATGAGATTCTATTTACCAGAATAAAAGCGGCAAAAAGAGGCGCAAAAGGAACAAAACTAAGACTATAGTTTACAGGAAGGCAAGGGATAACAGATGATATCAATTATTGACTATGATGCAGGAAACATAAAGAGTGTTGAGAAAGCATTTGCATATCTGGGGGAAGAGGCAGTAATAACAAGAGACCGGGATATGATTATGGCAAGTGACAAGGTTGTTCTTCCGGGCGTAGGAAGCTTTGGGGATGCCATGAACAAAATCAGGGAATATAAACTGGAAAATGTGATATATGATGTAATAGACAAGAAGACGCCATTTCTTGGAATCTGTCTTGGCTTGCAGCTTCTTTTTAAAACAAGTGATGAGTCCCCGGAGGCAGCAGGACTTGGTATATTAGATGGAAAAATTTTAAGAATTCCGGACAGCGCTGCGTTGAAGATACCACAGATAGGATGGAATTCTCTTGAAATGAATCCAAAGGCAAGATTGTTTAAAGGATTACCTGAAAATCCATATGTGTATTTTGTTCATTCCTATTATCTGAAAGCGGAACATGAGGAGGATGTGGCAGCATCTACGTTTTATGGTGTTGATATCCATGCATCTGTTGAGCATGAAAATGTATTTGCATGTCAGTTTCATCCTGAAAAAAGCTCTGATGTGGGGCTTGCGATACTGAAGAATTTTATTGAGTTGGAGGGCTAAGCAATGCATACAAAGAGAATTATACCTTGTCTTGATGTAAAGAATGGAAGAGTCGTTAAAGGCATCAATTTTGTAAATCTGATAGATGCAGGAGACCCGGTTCAGGTAGGCTCAGCTTATAATAAAGCGGGCGCTGACGAGTTGGTATTCCTGGATATAACAGCATCCTCCGACCAGCGAAATATCGTTGTAGATATGGTAAGACGCGTTGCAGAAACAATATTTATACCGTTTACGGTAGGCGGTGGTATACGAACAGTAGATGATTTTAAGGTGATACTTCGCGAGGGCGCTGATAAGGTATCAGTGAATTCGGCGGCTATCGATAATCCAAGTCTTATCGCTGATGCAGCAGATAAGTTTGGAAGCCAGTGCGTGGTTCTTGCCATAGACGCCAAAAGACGGGAAGATGGTTCGGGCTGGAATATCTATAAGCATGGCGGAAGAATAGACTGTGGTATCGATGCAGTCGAATGGGCGATGAAAGCCTGTGAACTTGGTGCAGGGGAAATCCTTCTTACCAGTATGGATTGTGACGGAACAAAAGCCGGTTACGATATAGAGCTTACCAGAACAATCGCTGAAAATGTAAATGTTCCTGTCATTGCATCAGGCGGAGCAGGAACAAAGGAACATTTCTATGATGCATTAACCGAAGGAAAGGCGGAAGCAGCGCTTGCAGCATCCTTGTTCCACTATAAGGAGCTTGAAATATCCGATTTGAAGCATTATCTTAAAGACAAAGGGATTCCGATGCGGATTTAGAAAACCATAATAAAGGTTTTATAATATGAAAACAGGCAGCCTCCCGGCTGCCTGTTTTTGCGTCTGCACATCATAAGACGCACATTTTTCTATTTCATTTTCTTGTTTGCCGCGGCAAGCATCAGTTTGATTCTGTTTATCTGATTTACCTCAGATGCACCCGGGTCATAGTCAACCGCAACGATATTTGCATCAGGGTAAGCTTCTCTTAAATGTTTGATGACACCTTTTCCTACAATATGATTCGGCAGGCAGGCAAATGGCTGGGCGCATACGATATTGGCAGCACCGCTGTTAATCAGCTCTATCATTTCACCTGTCAGGAACCAGCCTTCACCGGTTTGATTTCCTATTGAAACAAACGGTTTTGCATATTCAGCAAGCTTGCTGATATGAGGAGGCGCTTCAAAACGCTTGCTGGCATTCAGCGCATCTTTGGCAGGTTTTCTCATATGCTCAAGAAAAGCAATACCTGCATTGCTGATAACCGCACTTTTCTTTGTCTTACCAAGAAATTCATGTTTATAGTTGTTGTTATAGAAACAGTACATGAAGAAATCAAGTAAATCCGGCATAACAGCTTCTGCGCCTTCAGCCTCAAGCAAATCTACAAGATGGTTATTTGCTGACGGGAGGAATTTTACAAGTATCTCGCCTACAATTCCCACGCGTGGTTTTTTGATGTCAAGAAGCGGAAGCGTATCAAAGTCATGGACAATTCCGTTTATATTCTTTTTAAACTGTGCGGTGCTTCCGGATGCACGAAGGCTCTTCTGGCATATCTTTTTCCATTTTTCATGAAGTGCATTTGCAGAACCCGGTTCTTTTTCGTATGGCCTTGTTCTGTACAGACATCTCATAAAGACATCGCCATAGATAATAGCCTGCATGGCACGTTTTAATATCTTGTAATTAATCGGAAAACCTGAATTTTTTTCAAATCCCTGGGCAGACAGCGCAATAACAGGTATCTGTCCATAGCCGGCTTTGGAAAGCGCACGTCTGATAAAACCTACATAGTTTGTAGCACGACAGCCGCCACCTGTCTGGCTCATGATAACGGCAAGCTTGTTTACGTCATATTTTCCTGATGTTACGGCACTCATCAACTGACCAACGACGATAAGAGATGGGTAGCAGGCATCATTATTTACATATTTCAGACCGATATCAATCGTTTCCTTTGTGGCATCAGGCAGAATTTCAATATTCAGTCCCATACAGGAAAAAGCAGGCGCCAGTAAATCAAAGTGAATAGGTGACATCTGAGGTGCAAGCACCGTATAGTCTTTCATCATATCCTTTGTAAATTCAATCCGGTTTATGGCACTTGAAGAAGGACATGTTTTATAGTGCTGTTCGCGTCTGACATTTACCGCACTGATAAGAGAACGGATTCGGATTCTGGCTGCGCCGAGGTTGCTTACTTCATCAATCTTAAGCACTGTATAAATTTTGCCGGATTTTGTCAGTACATCGTTTACACAGTCTGTCGTAACAGCATCAAGACCACAGCCAAAGGAGTTCAACTGGATAAGCTCTAAGTTATCGCAAGTTTTAACGTAATTTGCTGCTTTATATAGTCTTGAATGATACATCCACTGGTCAGAGACAATAAGCGGTCGGTCTACATGACCTAAGTGTGCGATAGAGTCCTCTGTTAAGACTGCAATTTTATATGAATTGATAAGTTCAGGAAGACCATGATTGATTTCAGGGTCAATGTGATATGGACGACCTGCAAGTACAATTCCGAGTATGTCATTATCGTTGATATATCTGAGCGTTTCTTCACCCTTGTCCCTGATATCCTGTTTTACCTTTTCAGCTTCCTCATATGCGGCTCTGACAGCTTCCGCTATTTCTTCTATCGTTATATCATAGTACTTCTTTAGTTCTCTGTGAAGTCTCTTTACAAGCGCATCTTCATTATCAAGTGCAACGAAAGGTCTGATAAACTGAATATGCTGCTCCTTCAGTTCTTCCATATTGTTTTTAATATTTTCTGCATAGGAAGTCACAATAGGGCAGTTATAGTGATTATTTGCATCTGGTGTTTCATTCATCTCGTAAGGTACGCAAGGGTAGAATATGGATGTAAGTCCCTGTTTTAAAAGCCACATAACATGTCCATGCGATATCTTCGCAGGATAACATTCAGACTCGCTAGGGATGGATTCAATTCCTAAGCTGTAGATATCCCTTGATGACTTTGGTGAAAGTACAACAGAAAATCCAAGCTTGGTAAGGAAGGTATACCAGAATGGATAATTCTCATACATATTCAGAACTCTCGGTACACCAATCGTACCTCTTTTTGCCATATCAGGCGGAAGAGGGGTGTAGTCAAATATTCTATTCAGCTTATATTCAAACAGATTTGGGATGTTATCTGCATTTTTCTTAAGCCCTATTCCCTTTTCACAACGGTTACCGGTAATGAAACGCTTTCCGTTTGAAAATTGATTAATCGTAAGCAGACAGTTATTCGTACATCCTTTACATCTTGTCATGGATGTTTCATAGGTAAGGCTTATGATTTCATCAATAGAAAGCATCGATGTTTTAAAACCGGCCTTATATTTACTTCTGGCTATCAGCGCAGCGCCGAATGCGCCCATGATGCCTGATATATCAGGTCTGACAGCCTCTCGTCCCGATATAATCTCAAATGATTTTAAAACAGCATCATTATAGAAAGTACCACCCTGAACAACAATATGCTTTCCTAAATCCTTTGGGTCGGTAAGCTTGATAACTTTAAGCAGGGCATTTTTGATAACCGAATAGGCAAGTCCTGCTGATATATCTGCAACAGAAGCGCCTTCTTTTTGTGCCTGTTTTACTTTGGAGTTCATGAATACTGTACAACGTGAACCGAGGTCAATCGGATGTTTTGCAGTAACGGCAAGTTTGGCGAAATCAGCGATTTCATAATTCAGCGATTTTGCAAATGTTTCAATAAAAGAGCCGCAGCCTGATGAACAGGCTTCGTTCAGCATAACATTGTCGACTACTTTATTCTTTATTTTAATGCACTTCATATCCTGACCGCCGATGTCAAGAATGCAGTCTACCTCCGGGTCAAAAAATGCAGCGGCAGTATAATGGGCGATGGTTTCAACTTCACCGAAATCAAGCTGAAGCGCCTGCTTAATAAGCGCTTCGCCATATCCGGTTGAGCATGAACCGGATATAACTGCACCTTCAGGAAGAATTTCATAGATTTCCTTTATCGCCCTTATCGTTGTATTCAGCGGACTTCCGTTATTGCTGCTGTAGAAATCGTAAAGCAGTTCGCCGTCTGCGCCTACAAGCGCTACCTTTGTGGTGGTAGAACCGGCATCCACACCGATAAAGCAGTTTCCTTTATATGTTTTGATATCACCACGTTTTACGGCGTATTGATTATGCTCTTTCTTAAATTCTTCATAGGCGTCATCATTTTCAAATAATGGTGCAAGTCTTTCTACATCAACAGCCAGCTTGAGGTCTTTTGAAAGCGTATCTGATAATTCAGAAAGCGTAGTTGTAATTGTTTCTTTTGAATGAAGTGCAGCACCGACAGCCGCAAACAAATGCGAATGTTCAGGATCAATAATCGCATCATCAGACAGATGAAGTGTTCTGATAAATGCATTTTTCAGTTCAGGCAGGAAATGAAGGGGACCGCCGAGAAAAGCAACATTTCCCTTAATCGGCTTCCCACATGCAAGACCTGAAATTGTCTGATTGACAACAGCCTGAAAGATGGAAGCAGCAAGATTCGGTTTGGTTGCACCTTCATTGATAAGTGGTTGTATATCTGTTTTTGCAAATACACCGCAACGGGCCGCTATAGGATAGATGGTGTCATAATCCTTTGCATAATCATTAAGACCTGATGCGTCGGTCTGGAGAAGCGATGCCATCTGGTCGATAAATGAACCGGTACCGCCGGCACAGACACCATTCATTCGTTGCTCGATACCATTTGTAAAGTAAATAATTTTTGCATCCTCACCGCCAAGCTCTATGGCGACGTCTGTGTCAGGGGCATAGTCCGAGAGTGCCTCCGATACACAGACCACCTCCTGCATAAAAGGGATTCCGATAAGCTCAGCAAGTGCAAGACCACCTGAGCCTGTTATACATGGATGAACCGTTATATTATTCAGTTTTTCACAAGCTTCATTTACAAGAAACTTCAGTGTCTCTTTGATATTTGCGTAGTGGCGTTTATAATCTGAAAACAATATATGATGCTTTTCATCCAGTACAGCCACTTTTACAGTTGTTGAACCAATATCAATTCCTAATGTGTACATAAAACAACCTTCCATTTCTAAATAATTTTTTATCTGAAAGTTTATAAAATACGTTTATTTGAGCTTCTGTGACATAATTGTCGTAGAAACTACTTTATTATAGAGTAAGGAAGCATAAAAAACAATATTTTTATTAAAACTTAACGAATATCAATTTATGGAATAGTATATAAAAAAAGGATTTTTTAAGATGAATATGAATTTTGAAAATTGCAATGGTATTATACATGTAGTGAAAAAAGGAGATACTTTATATAAGATTTCAAGGATGCATAATGTAAACTTAAGTGATATTATATCGGCGAACCCATATGTAAATGTCTATAATATGCAGCCGGGAGAAGAAATATGCGTTCCTGTACAGGGGGGATGTCAGGAGATGATGTATACTGTGAAAGCAGGAGATACCTTTGAAGAGGTTATGCGTAATCTGGGAACAGCGCCGGATGATTTGTTCAGATTGAATCCGGACTTATATAAAGTACCTGTAACAGAAGGTCTTGTTATCAAGGGAACATGTGAAGAATATGGTGTTATGCCATTAAATCAAGTCTGATTGTCGCATTTCCTGTCTTTTTCATAAGAGATAAGGATAATTTAAGAAGAAATAACAATGCCTATCCTGTCTTGTTTGCAGGATAGGCATTGTCGATAATAAACAAATCAAAAGTTTTTTAAGATGTTGTAAACTTTTAATTTATATTATATAATTCATAAAGTATACTTGAATATGCAAAGAAGCCCATTGGCTTTTCGGTAATGAGCCGTTTACTATAGATTTATAAGGAGATTATGGATATATGAGTTTGATGAATAAAATGCAGCGCAAATTCGGCAGGTATGCTATTAGAAATTTGTCCTTGTATCTTATGATAGGATATGCAATAGGATATGTTCTTTATATGTTTGTACCAAGTGTTTTGGGGTATCTGACGCTTGTGCCTTCCCTTGTTATGAAAGGACAAGTCTGGAGACTTTTTACATGGGTTATTACACCGCCGCGCGGAATAAGCATATGGGTAATCGTTATGCTGATATTTTACTATAGCATTGGAACGCAGTTAGAAAGGACAATGGGAACTTTTTTATATAACGTTTATATTATAGGCGGTATGCTTATTACTATGGTTGGCTCAATGCTGACATATATTGTATGTCATTATATGCTTAATATGAGCGATTGGGCTATACAGGGGGTAGATTACAGTTATTTTAATGAACTTACGAAGATGGCAGGCGATGAAGTAACAAGCATTTTGGTACTGCCGCCATATTGTGTTTCTACCTATTATATTATGATGACGATATTTCTTGCTATAGCTGTGTGTTATCCGGATATGACTGTACTTTATGCCATGATTATTCCTATTAAGATGAAATGGCTGTCTGTAATATATCTTTTGTTTGCAGCATATGACTTCAAACAAACATCTACAATTATGGGACGTGCGAATATTGTACTTTCCTTAGTAAGCTTTGGAATATTTTATTTTAGTACTAAAAATATCAGGCGTTTTTCGCCGAAGCAGATTAAGCGGCGGAGAAATTATGCAAAACAGGTCAGGACAAATCAGGCGGAAAATGTTACACACAGATGTGCTGTATGCGGAATTACAGATAAAGAAGCGCCTGATATGCAGTTCCGGTATTGTTCAAAGTGTAAAGGCAATAAGGAATATTGTCAGGAGCATCTGTTTACCCATACACATGTGTAAGGAAATAAAGCTGATTTTTATGACAGAATTAGGAGAAAGATAAAATGTATAATGATGATAAGAAGTTAATAACCGATATAAAAAGAAGAAAAGACCTTGATAAAAATCTGCCGTTATTTGCGGACAAGGTATATTGTGCCGATTTTGAATATGCATGTCATAAGTTTACACTGAATTATTTTACGATAAAGGAGATGCTTGAGGATAAAGATATCGCTGATGATTCCTATATATATGAATGTATCATGGGAATTGACAAGCTTGTCGGAATATATTTGGCAGATGACAGGGACGTGTGCGATGCAGACGATATAAACTTTATGAATCATATGCGTAATATGGTTACAAAGAAGATGAAGATTCTTACATCATATACGGATGCATTTGAATTATACGAGTATATATTAAACAGAAAAGAATATTGTTTCCCTGAAAATGAGGATTCGGAGACAGAAGAGGCATTTTCAGATTACAACGCAGATACATTTGCTGCCGAAATTTTTAATTATATATTTCAAGATAATGATAAGGTGGTCGTCAACACCAAAATTCAGTCGATGCTCGGACAGCTTCCACTTCGTATGACGAAAAGTAAGTTTTACGATATATTAGGACAGACATTAACGATATATAATGGGTTGGAAAAAGGTTCTGTGGATGAATTTGCAGAGACTGTTGTTACGACAGCGCTGCTGTCCCTGCCGGAGGGATTTACTACCGAATATACCGGACTTTATGATGCGTTGTCCATTTTGAAAAGTGCAGACTATTCTGATTTGAGTTATGAAGAATATAAAAAGCTGGTGGCAGTACTGGATAAAAGTGCAGCGTTTATCAATGATGTGGTATCTGACTATATGATGCTGATAGAGCTTATCAACGATTTGTATGCCATGATGCTTTCCTGCAAGATGAAAAATCATATCTCAGATGGATGTATGCGTGCCATCAAGGTTATATCGGGTATTCATGAAGCAATTGAGACGAATAGGGAAATTTCAGACGATATATATCATTTATTGATATCTGTTGAGGGATTTCAGGAGGAAGCAGGAGAACACAGGCTTATGTTGGATGCGGTGGTTACTGATATTTATACATCCTATGCAGATGAGATTGCAGAAATCGGAATGGAAGATGTTTATAAGAAGATGGATGTATTGGATAAGCTTTTGTCAGGCAGTATGTTTGCAGATATTGAAGAGAAGAATGTGTATGATACAAGTCCTGCGGACTCTGAATATATCATTTCAGTGAAAGACGGTCTGATAGAAAAATTTACACAATTATTTTCAGAGAATAATATGGTATTTAACCGGGCTGTTATGGCAAAAATCTTATCAGGGATTCCTGTGTTTTTTAACAGCCAGCAGGAGATAAAGGACTATATAGAGTATTCACTCAATCACTGCAGCAATAGAAGCGAGGTAAAAGCGAGCTATATTGTTATAAAACAGATGATGGAGGAGTAAAATATAACGGGTGATTAGATGATAATAGATAAACAGCTTTATGTTGGATGTATGTCTGACCGGAATATAATAAAGATAATCAGAAAAATTAAAAGATTCAGCTCCTGTACAGGTGTGTATGTTGTGACATTGCCATTATTCCATGATGGTATATTAGAGATTTACAATGTAAATGAATTTATGCAGCCGGTATACAGAAATATGGATGATAAGATACATATTGTAGGAATCGCATCCACAAGAAGTGCGGCTGTTTATCTGGTAAAAGATATTATCGATGATGTATATAAAAAAACAGGCGGGTTTGATATGAATGCATACTTTTCTGCCGCAGACTAAAATGCTGATAACATTTTTTTGGAAAGGAAATAGGTATGGTGCATGTGCTTTTGCTAATCCTGAAAATATTGCTGATGACGGTACTTGTGCTGTTAGGGCTGGTATTGCTTCTATTGCTGTTGGTATTACTTGTACCTGTAAGATATAGGGCATATGCCGAGAAGCACGACCTCCTTCTTGCAAAATTAAAAGTTTCTTTTATGGGATTTGTGTTGTGCCTGAAAGCAATATATGATGAAAAGGGTTTTCATTATAAGCTAAAATTATTTGGCGGAACGCTTCTGGCAAGTGAGGATAGTATAACAGATGGTGAAGCGGGCAATAATATTAAGGCTTGGAAATTAGAAAGTAAAAAAGAGAATGAAAAGGAAGAGGAAAAAGATATTATCGATAAAACCTTTGAGGAACATATAGATGCAGAAGGGTTGGAACAGGAGGATGAAGCATTCCTTTTTCATCAATCAGACTTTGAAGAAGAAAAAACGGGTATAAGAAAGAAAATAGGAATGTTTCTTGACAATACGGTATCGGGTATCAAAAACAAAGTATGTGGGCTCATTCATAAGTTCCGGATGCTTAAGGCAAAGGTGGAAGAATACAAACGCTTTTTAAGGCATAATGAAACAAAAGAAACCTTGAAATCTGTGAAAAAGGGCGTTCTTAAGATATTGAAGCATTTGAAACCGACACAGATAAAAGGGGAACTGCTGTATGGAGCAGGCAATCCTGCATCGACAGGAAAGCAGCTTGGATATATGAGTATTGCGCTTCCGTTCTATTATGATAAGGTAGATATAACACCCGACTTTTCAAAGAAAGTTTTGGAGGGATACATATCTGTAAAGGGACGTGTACGACTTGGAAGTCTGGCAGTTTATCTGCTTCAGATGATACTGAATAAGAATACAATGGCGACCATAAAACGATTTAAGAAGATATCAGGAGGAAAATAAAATGGCGAATATGAATGTAGAAGGTACACTTGGAACATTATTTAAGGGGATGGATGGATTTGTTTCATCGAAATCCGTTGTAGGAGAGCCGATATATGCAGGTGACTCCATTATCATTCCGTTGCTGGACGTGAATTTTGGTATGGCAGCAGGTGCGTTTAACAAACAGACAGGAAATAATGCAGCAGGCGGTATCGGTGCAAAACTCAGTCCTTCCGCAGTCCTTGTGATATCAAATGGGCAGACCCGGCTGGTGAATATAAAAAATCAGGATGCGGTTACAAAAGCAATGGATATGGCGCCTGAAATTGTTGATAAGATAATAGGGCTTTTCAAAAAGGATAAAACAGAAGAGGAAAAGGCTGTAGATAGTGCAATCGAAGGTATCACAAATTCAGACGAAGAATAAAATAGTTATTTTATCAATAACCACGGCATATAATGTATAACAACGGATATGCGTGGTTATTTGAGTGAAAAAAATATTTGGATTTGCCCTGTTCTTTTTAGCAACAGGGATGATAATCGGTTTTTTTGTAGGTGGTTTTATTGAATTTTTAATTATAGTGATATTATTGCTGGTGTCCTATATTTTATTTTGCAGATAAAAAGGGTAAGAAAAAAGACCGCTCTCAAAGATGCGGTCTTTTTAACATCGTAAAGGGATTAAGCACGCTCAACTTTACCAGATCTTAAACATGAGGTACAAACGTAAATTCTCTTTGGAGAACCATCAACGATAGCCCTTACAGATTTAACGTTTGATTTCCACATCTTATTTGATCTTCTATGAGAATGGCTCACCTTTATACCAAAATGAGCACCTTTATCACAAATTGAACACTTTGCCATGATAGCACCTCCTTCAATATATTAAACTTATTTTAAATGCCTAAATTCACAACAAAACTTATTTTAACAGATAATGCGTTCATATGCAAGTACAAATTTAAAAAGTTTCTATTTATTTTTATATGCTTTATGGTATAATATACACTAAATGTAAATATTTAACAGATTTGAGTAATAAAGGAGGCGTGTTTTTCGATGAAAGAATATATAAAAGGCGATATGGGCAGCGTAAGTCTGGATGAAAATGTTGTTGCCCAGGTAGCGGGACTTACGGCGCTTGATTGTTTTGGCATTGTCGGAATGGGAATCGTGAGTGTCAAAGATGGTATCGTGAAGCAACTTAGAAGGGATAATGTTTCTAAGGGCGTCAATGTGAAATTTGATGAAAATGATGATATTATTATAGAATTTCACATTGTTGTAGCTTATGGCGTCAGTATAAAGGCTGTTACAGATAATCTGATGCAGTCTGTAAAATATAAAGTAGAAGATTTTACATCGCTTAGGGTGAGTAAGATTAATGTCTTCGTGGAAGATGTCAAGGTAATGGATTAATTGGAGGAACTTATTGTGAATAATACGATAGATGCACTTGCACTGAAGAAAGCGTTTATAGCTGGTGCGAACAATCTGAGCAGTAAAGAAGATTATATTAACGAATTAAATGTTTTTCCTGTTCCTGATGGAGATACAGGTACAAATATGTCACTTACCATTCAGGCGGCAGTAAGAGAAGTTGAAGCAGCCCCGCTTTCGATGGATGCGATTGCGAAGGCCATGTCAACAGGTTCATTAAGAGGTGCAAGAGGAAACTCCGGTGTTATATTATCCCAGTTATTCCGGGGCTTTAGCAAGAAGATTGCAGATAAACAGGAAATCGGTGTAAAAGAGATTGCTGATGCATTTCAGAAAGCTGTGGAAACCGCATATAAAGCTGTTATGAAACCAAAAGAGGGAACGATTTTAACTGTAGCAAAAGGAATCGCGACAAAGGCAAGGGAATGTGCAGATGCAGAGATGTGTCTTGTCGATTTTTTTGAGGCCGTTATTACACATGGAGAAGCAGTGCTTCAATCAACACCTGACTTACTTCCGGTATTAAAAGAAGCGGGCGTTGTCGATTCAGGCGGACAGGGATTGATAGAAGTGCTGCGGGGAGCTTTTGACGGACTTATGGGGAAAGCAGATGTTGTTATGAATACAGCGTCGGTGCAATCCGCAAAGAAAGTTACGGGTTCAGGAAACGCAGAAGTTTCAACAGCGGATATTCGGTTTGGTTACTGCACAGAATTTATTATAAACCTTGAAAAACCATATGGGGAAAAGGAAGAACAGGACTTAAAAGCGTTTTTGGAGTCTATAGGAGATTCAATCGTATGTGTTTCTCTTGACAGCATTGTGAAGATTCATGTTCATACAAATCATCCGGGACAGGCATTTGAGAAGGGACTTACGCTTGGATATCTGTCGAATATGAAAGTGGATAATATGCGGATAGAGCATAATGAAAAAGTGATAAAAGCGGCTGAACGCGAAGAAGCGGCAAGAAGAGAAGCTGAAAAATCAGCAAAGGCAGAACCGAAAAAGAAATATGGATTTATAGCAGTTTCAATGGGAGACGGACTGAAAGAATTATTGAAAGAGCTTGGCGCTGACTATATTATAGAAGGCGGTCAGACGATGAATCCAAGTACAGAGGATATGTTAAATGCAATTGATAAAGTAAATGCAGAGAATATCTTCATATTCCCAAATAACAAGAATATTGTTCTTGCTGCAAATCAGGCTGCCGATTTGTCAAAAGATAAAAACATTATTGTGATGCCAACTGCAAATGCGCCGCAGGGAATTAGTGCTTTAATTGCATTTGACAGCACAATGAACTTCGATGATAACAAAGAAAATATGCAGGATGCAATTAAAAATGTAAGAAGCGGGCAGGTAACTTATGCTGTCCGGGATACCTCAATAGATGGAAAATCCATAAAAGAGGGCGATATCATGGGAATTGGTGACAAGGGACTGGTTGCGGTCGGACAGGATATCGCAGAAGTTACATTTGAACTGATAAAGTCTTCTGTAGATGAAGATAGTGAGATTATCAGTATTTATTATGGACAGGATGTAGATAAGGAAGCTGCTGATAAACTGGCAGACAGGGCGGCAGATGCCTTCCCGGATGCGGATGTTCAGGTCTATTATGGCGGACAGCCAATTTATTACTATATCATATCGGTCGAATAAACAGCTAATCGGGGAACAAATAGACAGATATGACAACAGAGATATATTACATGGGAGAAATCGATGAAGCTTACGGATTCGCTTAGTTGTATTAAAGGGATTGGTGAGAAAACAGAAAAAATATTCTCACACTTAAATCTTCATAAGATAGATGATTTAATTCATTATTATCCTAGAACATATATAACGTATGAAGAGCCTGTTGATATCGGAGAACTTCATTCCGGTAGCAGACAGGCTGTTTATGCTACCGTCAACAGCAGACCTGAGGTAAAAAAAATAAGGGGACTTACCATTACTACATTGTATGCAAAGGATTATACCGGGACAATTAAACTTACATGGTTTAATTGTCCCTTTCTGCGCAATTATTTTCACATCGGAAGCGCTTTTATCTTTGTAGGAGAGGTTTCGCTGAAAAATGGTATGTTAAATATGACGCAGCCGGAATATTATGAAAAGGATAAATACAGTCAGTTGCTTTCGGTATGGCAGCCTGTATATACCTGTATAAAGGGATTATCAAGCAAGACAATACAGAAGGCGCTGAAAAATGCATCAGAGGTTATAGATTCGATGGAGGATTATCTTCCTGACGCGGTACGGGACGAGTATCATCTCTTAAAAATTTCCGATGCCATATATGGGATACATTTTCCCCAAAATGAAAATGCGTTAAGACAGTCTGTTAAGAGAATTGCGTTTGATGAATTTTATTCATTTATAAGAAATATGAATTATCTGAAGCAGCAAAATGAATATCAGGAAAATGAAAATCCAATATCGTGGAATGGGCAGCTTACGGAATTTATTGAAGCGCTTCCTTACAGACTGACAGATGCACAAATGGAGGCTGTAAGGGATATCATGAACGATATGTCTTCTGAATATACCATGAACAGGCTTGTTCAGGGGGATGTAGGCTCAGGAAAGACAATCGTTGCGGCTATTGCGCTTTATGCCTGTGTATGTGCAGGATATCAAGGGGCGCTTATGGCGCCTACCGAGGTTCTGGCGGCGCAGCATTATAAGGATTTTACAGAATTATTTGAACCATATGGAGTAAAGGTCGTTTTGCTGTCAGGCTCGATGACGGTAAAAGAAAAACGTCTTGTATATGAAAAAATATCAAAGCATGATGCGGATATGATTATTGGAACACATGCACTGATTCAGGATAAGGTTTTATATGACAGGCTGGGACTTGTTGTTACGGATGAGCAACACAGATTTGGTGTAAGACAGCGGGAGAAATTGTCGCTGAAGGGCTGTTTGCCGCATGTCCTTGTTATGAGTGCAACACCTATACCGAGGACACTTGCGATTATTATGTATGGAGACCTTGATATATCTGTTATTAATCAGCTTCCGGAGGGCAGAATACCGATAAAAAATTGTGTTGTAGACGGAAGCTACAGAACTACAGCACATAAATTTATTGTTTCTGAAGTAAATAAGGGGCATCAGGTATATATCGTTTGTCCGATGGTTGCGGCGAGTGAAGCTGTCGATGATGTGGCAAATGTTATAGAATATACCGAAGAATTGAAAAAACAGATAGGAAATAATATATCAGTTGCTTATCTGCATGGGAAAATGAGTGGGGAAGAAAAAAACAGTATTTTGGCTGATTTTTCATCAGGAGCTATCAAAATTCTTGTTTCAACAACCGTCATAGAGGTAGGAATCAATAACCCGAACGCTACCGTTATGATGGTGGAAAACGCAGAACGCTTCGGCCTTGCCCAGCTTCATCAGCTTAGAGGAAGAGTCGGAAGGGGAAAGCTGCAGTCATACTGTATCTTTATAAGTGGAAAAAAAGATAAAGAAACAATGGACAGATTAAATGTACTGGCAGATTCAAACGATGGATTTTATATAGCAGGAGAGGATTTAAAAAGACGCGGACCGGGTGATTTTTTTGGCATCAGGCAAAGCGGGGAGATGCTGTTTAAGGTTGGCGATATATACAATCACGCCGATATGCTGAAGGTGGCGCAGGATATCTATAGAAAATATGGACAGGTGATAGAAGAAAGCGGTTTGCTTTGCGATACAGCATATATGCCTATGCTTTATAATAAGCCGGTATTATAATTGCTATGGTTAGCCGTAACTCCGTCATTATCTAAAATACGTGGGTATCTCATGAAAAGATTCCCACGTATTTCAGACTGTTTCAATCGTTTATCCGCTCAAAATGTCAGTTATATTATTTACTTGCCATTTCCTTTTCCTGAGCTTCAATCATTTTCTTTACCATATAACCGCCTACTGAACCGTTCTGACGGGAAGTAAGGTCACCGTTATAACCCTTCTTTAATGGTACACCGATTTCACTTGCTACTTCATACTTGAATTTGTCCAAAGCACCCTTTGCTTCAGGAACACTGCTTGAATTTCTGCTCATGATAAAATCCCCCTTTTTTTATTGCAACAATTTTGATTTCTTGTTACACTCTTATTATGTGAATTTAAAGATATAATACACTGAAAATAATATCTATAAATTGAAAAAAATTCTAAAAAGGAGATAAAAGATGAAAAATAGAAAAACACTTGTAATGGGCATAATAATCGTAATGTTACTTGTTGTTATCGGTATATTATCCGGTGTTATTATAAAAAATAATAAGAACACCAATATTTCCGATGAAAAAACTTCAGAAGCGTCAATAGACGTATCAGAAGAAAACACAGAGGAGAATACGTCAGAAGATAAAGCTTCAGAAAAAGAAACTTCGGAAAAAGAAACTTCAGAAAAAGCAGATGCGGAAGAAAAAGATGATGCAGACAGTGCGCTTATTTATAGAGTCGATATCAATCAGGCAAGTACATGGGATAAGGACGATAAGAAATGCGCAACAGAGAATGTTACGATATACAATAACACCGCAAAAGATGTAAAAGACTGGAAACTTGAGATAACATTTGCTTCCGATATTTCCATTGATGATATCTGGAATGGCGAGAAAGAAATATCCGGTAATACCCTGACGGTTACATCACTTGATTATAATGCGCTCATTCCTGCTAAAGGAGAAGTTTCATTTGGATATAATCTGTCAGCGAAAGATATTACGGTAAATGATTACATATTATATATAGGCGATGAAACATATGATAAAGCAACTTTGGATAAGCAGAAAGAGGAAGAAGCGGAGGCGAGAATCAAAAAGAAAAAGGAAGAGGCTGAGAAGGCCGAACCTGTTACACCGGAAGAGGGAACGCCTTTTGACAATCATGGAAAATTAAGCGTCAGCGGAACAGATATAGTGGATAAAAATGGAAACAAATATCAGTTAAAAGGATGCAGCACGCATGGAATAACATGGTTTCCCGATTATGTAGATAAAGATACATTTCAAACTTTCAGGGATGACTGGGGGGCAAATCTTATAAGGCTTGCCATGTATACCGATACAGGTGACAGTTATGGATATTGCAGCGGTGGAGATAAAGACACAATACTTGACCTTGTAAATAAAGGTGTTGATGCTGCGACGGAACTTGGAATGTATGTTATCGTTGACTGGCATATATTAAATGATAATAATCCGAATACACACATAGATGATGCAAAAGATTTCTTTGATATCGTTTCGGACAGATATAAGGATTATGATAATGTTATATATGAAATATGTAACGAACCGAACGGTGGTACAAGCTGGCAGGATATAAAGGAATATGCAGAAACAATCATACCGGTTATAAGGGCAGAGGATGAGGATGCAATTATAATCGTAGGAACGCCAACGTGGTCACAGGATGTTGATATCGCAGCCGGAGAGCCGTTAGAAGGCTATGACAATATTATGTATGCTGTTCATTTCTATGCAGCAACGCATAAACAGGAACTGCGTGATAAAGTGACAACGGCTATCGATAAAGGACTTCCTGTATTGATAAGTGAGTTCAGTATCTGTGATGCCTCAGGAAATGGTGCGATTGATTATGATGAAGCAGATGAATGGTTTTCACTGATTAAAGACAAAAATCTAAGCTATGCCGCATGGAATATATCAAATAAAGCTGAAACATCATCGTTGATAGATGCTTCATGTACAAAAATAAGTGATTGGACTGATGAAGAACTTTCCGAAACGGGCAAATATATAAAAGCAGAAATCAGCGGAGAATATTAACAAATTTTATAGATGTTTTAGTTGACAAAACATTTGTTTTATATACAATAGATTATGTGTTTTTTATACAAAATGAGAGGTTATCTGATATGAGAGTGATTGCCGGTACTGCAAGAAGCTTAAAACTTGAAACTGTAGCGTCTATGGATACAAGACCTACAACAGACAGGATAAAAGAAACCCTGTTTAATATGATAAATTATCAGCTCCTGGGGTGTCGTTTCCTTGATTTGTTCAGTGGAAGCGGGGCTATTGCAATAGAAGCCTTAAGCAGAGGGGCGGATATGGCATATCTTGTAGAGAATAATAGAAAGGCTGTAGATTGTATAAACAGAAATCTCAAGTTTACCCATCTTGATAACAGGGCTTATGTTATAGCAGGAGATGTAATGGCTTCTATTGACAGAATTGAACACGCCGGTATTGACTTTGATATTGTGTTTATGGACCCGCCGTATGGAAAGCTGTATGAACAAAAGGTTTTGACCAGACTTGCAAAATCACCTGTTATAAATGATTCTACAATTATAATTGTAGAATCGGATATGGAAACAGAATATGGCTATGCCGATGGATTGGGATTTGAAGAATATAAAACAAAAGTATATAAAACAAATAAGCATACATTTTTTCGTAGGAGACAGAGATGAGCAGAGCGATTTATCCGGGAAGTTTTGACCCGGTTACATTGGGACATGTTGATATAATCAGGCGGTCCTCAGAGATATTTGATGAGGTAATCGTAGGTGTTTTGCATAATACTTCAAAAACTCCATTGTTTTCTTTGGAAGAACGTGTTAATATGTTGAATGAGGTGGTTTCAGATATTCCAAATGTCAGCGCTGTGTGTTTTGATGGATTGTTAGTGGATTTTGCAAGGCAGAATCATATAAAAGTTATCGTCAGGGGACTTCGGGCAGTTACTGATTTTGAATATGAGCTTCAACTGGCTCAGAGTAATAGAAAAATTGCACCCGATATCGATACGGTATTTTTGACTACGAGTATTGATTATGCATATCTTAGTTCAAGTATTGTTAAGGAATATGCAAGATTTGGCGCGGATGTAAGTGAGCTGGTTCCTGACAATGTGTTGCATTTATTAAATAATAAACTGGATATAGATAAGAATAAACGGGAGGAAAAACGAGATGGCAAAAAAAGGTATTGAAGAAATGATTAGTGAGATTGAGATTTTTATAGATAATTGTAAATATCAGCCATTATCATCAAGCAAAATTATTGTGCCGAAGGAAGATTTAGACCAGATGCTGAATGAACTGAAGCTCAAACTTCCTAATGAAATTGAAAGATGTAAGAAGATTATGCGAAACAAAGAGGCTATTCTTGCTGATGCCAGAACAAGGGCTGATTCTATCATAACGGAATCTGTAGCAGAAGCAAACAGACTTGTTGACCAGAGTCAGATTGTTGAGCTTGCGAATATCAGGGCAAATGAAATTCTTGAGATGGCAAGAAATCAGGCAGAGCAGATTATATCTGAAGCAAATGCAGAAGCAAATGAAGTAAGAATTGGCTCTATGTATTATACAAGAGATAAATTAACAGAGATTAATAACTATCTTACAGCGACACTTGAAGCAGAAAGAGCAAATTATGAAAATCTTGTAAAATCGTTAGAGAGCAATCTTGAGATTGTTACAGCAAATGCATCTGAGATAAATGATAGTATAACAGCATTAAGCGGCAGAAGCGCCGCATCTGAGCCGGAAGCACCGGAAACAGAAGAAGATAATTCCGAACAGGATTACAATGTCTATGGTAAGACAGAGTATTCGGATGATGAAGATGAAGACGACTTAGATGAAGATGATGATGATTTCCTGGACGATTAATCAGGATATCATGTTTGTATAGACAAGTAAGAATGTCAATATACTGCATATTAGTTTGCCGCATACATAATGAATGAAAGACAGCTTTGATTTTTTCAGTAAATGGATACTTTGGAAAATGGCAGATATACCGCCAAAGGATACCAATGATAAAATCAGAGCTGTTTTTATGTTTGCTGGGATATTCATAGAAAACAGCTTGCCGCATCCTTTGGTTATTTCCAAAAAACAGGTGAAAACAGTAATGTAGATATTATTTCCCAATTTTGCCGACAAAATATTGTCTATAATGGAAAAAATAATAACATACATGCCGATGATTGTTATGGTATGTACAGCGGTATCCAAAATACTGTTTTCAGACATATCTGAAGCGGCACATTCGGCGCTGAAATGATTGCTGTAAGAATTTTTTTTGCCCCCATAAACAGTTTCGTATAATATCAGTATAAATGCATATAGAAGCTGCGGTGCATATATGCAAAAAATGAGTTTTGTAAATGGAATAAGGCTTCCGGTATAATTTTTATGTATAAAACCATATAAAAACATCGGACTTACATTATTGCATAATGGAAGCAATGCGCATGCCGTTTTATAGGAAACCGCATTTTTATCATATAATTTTCCTGCTGTTACGGCACCGATAGGATAACCGCAGAATATACCGCATACAATCAGAACCAGAATAGAAGCTGACGCTGACAGACGGTTGTAATCTATGGAAGCAGTAAATAATCCTGATATAAGAAGAAAAGGGAGGATAACAGGAACAAGACTGCTGTACCATAGGTGTAATCCGTCAGAAGCCCCTGATACGACCAGTGCCGAATTCATGCAGGTAAATAATATTAAAATAACAAAGCATAAGATTCTTATAAATTGTTTCATGCTTTATAGTATGATTGTAATTTTTATATTATACATATTGACTGCATAAAATCATTTGGAAGGATGTTTCCATATTTGTCATAGATGAGCCTGTTATAGATATCAGTAGCCATAAGGTCATATTGAAACATATTCAAAGCGGTAGGATTCAGCTTCTTAATATCGTCAGCGGTTTTATTGATAACGGTGATGGTACTGTTTTTATTTATTTCTTTAACAATACCGGACGCTTCCCGTCTTAAAGAAAGCAGCTTTGCATAATAGATGTATCCATTTTCCTTAAAGACATGATAATCCTGACTGGTAAGCTGCAGGATGTAGTGGAGCAGTCCTCTGTTGATATGTGACAATGTTTTGTTTTTTGTTTTCAACGATAACGCCGTTTCGGAAAAACGCAGATACATATTTAACTTTTTCATTCTGTTTCTAAGTTCACTGTCCATATCAACAAATGTCAGGTCATTCCTGTCGAGGATACGTCTGTATGACAGCACTTCTGAAAGGTCATCTTCATATACAGGCATTTGCCTGCGATATGCATTGATGATGCTGTCAAATACGCTGTCCGGTACGACCTCTTTTAATTTATGATATGGAAAGTCTGTCTGCTCACTTTCAAAAAGCAAATGTCTGATTGCTGTCGCTGAACAGATAGAAGAATGGATATCCCTGCTGTGATAGCAGGAATCTTTACGCTTGATTACAATCGGTTTCATCGTTGAGGCTGTTTTGATTAGTGAAGCGAGGTATTCCGTTGCCAGTATATTATTAGGGCTGGACAGAATATCGATAAGATAATCATTTTTCAGGTAATTACGAAAAGCGTGCTGCCTTGCAGCCGGATAGGATAATCCGTCTGAAAGCAGTTTCTTTATGGTACTGCTTATTTCGGCAGGTTCATTTACAAGCAGCCCGGCTATTGTATACAGTGCGTCGAGGTCATCCGTTTCCGCCCCAAATGATAAATAATCTGCTATATGAAGGTTGTTTATCATGCTTACGGCAGCAAAAGCGAAATCTCTGGCGCTTGCGGTAGCATATACAAAAGGAAGCTCAAATATGATATCGATTCCGGCAGCAGAAGCCATTGCAGCCCGGTGATATTTATTTGAAATGGCAGGGATACCCCTTTGGAGAAAATTACCGCTCATGACAGCGATGGCATTATCTGCACCAGTAAGGGCAAGGGACTGTTCTAATTGATATTTGTGTCCATTGTGAAATGGATTATATTCGCTTATTATGGCAACAACGCTCATGATTTTGCACCTCGAAAGAATTTATTAAAATTTATTTTAACTTAATAATTATGAGGTGTAAAGTATGTTAAAATGGCTGTGTGTAATTCTATTCCTCTTTTTATGATTTTGCGTATTGACAAACAATAGATTTTTGTATAGTATATAAATAGAAAATCGAACATATGTTTATGGAGGAGTTAAAATGATTAATAATGATGATAAGAAGAAAGCGCTGGATGCAGCATTGGCACAGATAGAGAAACAATATGGAAAAGGCTCAGTCATGAAGCTTGGTGATTCCGGTGCAAATATGAATATAGAAGTGATTCCGACAGGCTCCCTTAGTCTTGATATCGCGTTAGGTCTTGGCGGTGTTCCAAGAGGAAGAATTATTGAGGTATTTGGACCGGAATCAAGTGGTAAAACAACGGTTGCACTTCATGTAGTTGCAGAGATACAGAAGCGTGGCGGTATAGCCGGTTTTATCGATGCAGAACATGCACTTGATCCTGTATATGCGAAGAATATCGGTGTAGATATCGATAATTTATACATATCACAGCCTGACTGCGGTGAGCAGGCGCTTGAGATTACGGAAACGATGGTACGCTCCGGCGCTGTTGATGTTGTGATTGTTGACTCGGTTGCGGCGCTTGTGCCAAAGGCAGAGATTGATGGCGAGATGGGTGACTCACATATGGGGCTTCATGCACGTTTGATGTCACAGGCGCTTAGAAAGCTGACAGCAGTTGTAAGTAAAACAAATTGTGTTGTTATCTTTATCAACCAGTTGAGAGAAAAGGTCGGTATGGTATTTGGAAATCCGGAAGTAACAACAGGCGGTCGTGCATTGAAGTTTTATGCATCCATACGAATGGATGTGCGCAGAATCGATGCATTAAAGATAGGCGGAGAGATTGTCGGCAACCGTACAAGAGTGAAGGTGGTTAAGAATAAAGTTGCACCTCCATTTAAAGAGGCAGAGTTTGATATTGTGTTTGGCAAAGGAATATCAAAGGAAGGCGATATTCTGGATTTGGCTGTAGCAAATAATATTGTTGATAAATCAGGCGCATGGTATGCCTATAATGGCAACAAGATTGGCCAGGGGCGTGAGAATACGAAGATATATCTTCAGGAGCATCGGGAGATTTGTGATGAGATTGAAAAGAAAGTACGCGCTGCGGTAGGTGTTGGAGAAACAGAAGCGGATAATGATAAAGCTGTTGATGCAGAACACACAACTGAGAAAGAATAATCGGTATGCTTGTTACTGAAATAAAAAAAATAGACGATAAAAGATATTGCCTGTATCTTGATTATGAGCCGTATTGTTCTTTGTATATGTCTGATATTAAAAGACTTGACCTGGCAGAGGGCGTGGATATTGATGAAGCGCTCATTGCAGAATTCAGAAAAGAATATCTGTCTAAGCGTGCGGTAAATAAGGCTGTTGCGTCACTGAAGTTTTCAGAAAAAAGTGAATATGATATACGTCTTAAATTAAAAGAGTTATATTATGATGAAGAGATTATTGACGCGGTTATATCAAAAATGAAGTCCTATGGGTATATAGATGACAAAAGATATGCGCTTGGTTATATAAGAAAGTATATATCAAAAAAAGGCCGGAAAAGCATCCTATATGAACTTACCGAAAAGCGGATATCGCCGGATGTTATTGAAGAAATTTTTGATGAAGAGGAGCTGCCTGATGAGAAAATGGCTGTATCAGATATGCTGGACAGACGGTTTTCCCAAGCGGATATAGAAAGAAAAAGAGAAAAGATTATAGGGTATTTTTTGAGAAAGGGGTTTCCGGTGCAGACGGTGTTATCTTGTTTAAAGGATAGAAGCAGTCAATAAAATTCAGCAACTATCCTACACTTTGTCGAAAAAAAGATGCGTAATTGTGCATTTTTACTTGACATAATTAGCTAAAAATATTAAACTAAAAATGTTGTATTGATGTACAATGAAAACTTAATAAGGAGGTGCTCCTGTGGAATATGTAATCTTTTCGATCATTGCTGTTGTGCTTGTTGTTGTCATCTGGTTTGCTGCGATTGCGTATAGAAAGAATATAGCAGAAGCGAAGCTTGGTAAAGCAGAAGAACAGGCTAGAGAGATTATAGATGAAGCCCAGAAAAACGCCGAAGCGAAGAAGCGTGAAATGATGCTTGAAGCAAAGGAAGACGCTCTGAAAACGCGTAATGAACTTGAGAAAGAAGTCAAGGACAGACGTGGCGAACTTTCAAGAATGGAAAAGAGAATTCTTGCAAGGGAAGAGAATGTTGACCGTAAAACGGAAGCATTGGAAAAGAAAGAAGCAAGTCTTGCTTCAAGAGAGAATACGCTTGATAAGCAGAAGGCAAAAGTGGAAGAGCTTCAGGCAAAACGTCTGCAGGAACTTGAAAGAATTTCAGGATTGACCTCTGAACAGGCAAAGGAATACTTATTAAAAACTGTTGAAGATGAAGTAAAGCATGAAACAGCAGTTATGGTCAAGGAATTAGAAACCAGAGCGAAAGAAGAAGCTGACAAGAAAGCCAGAGAATATGTTGTCACAGCCATACAAAGGTGTGCGGCAGATCATGTCGCAGAGACAACAATATCACTTGTTCAGTTGCCTAGTGATGAAATGAAGGGAAGAATTATTGGAAGAGAGGGTAGAAATATTCGTACCCTTGAAACACTGACGGGTGTTGATTTAATTATTGATGATACACCGGAAGCCGTTATTTTATCCAGTTTTGATCCGATAAGAAGAGAAGTTGCAAGAATAGCACTTGAGAAGCTTATCGTAGATGGAAGAATTCACCCTGCAAGAATCGAGGAAATGGTGGAGAAAGCGCAGAAAGAAGTAGAAGCGATGATGCGTGAAGAAGGTGAAGCCGCTGTACTTGAAGTCGGTATTCATGGAATCCACCCTGAGCTTGTAAGACTTCTTGGTAAGATGAAGTTTAGAACAAGCTATGGACAGAATGCGCTGAAACATTCTATTGAAGTAGCTCAGTTATGTGGTTTATTGGCCGGTGAGATAGGTGTTGATGTAAAGGTTGCCAAGCGTGCCGGATTGCTCCATGATATTGGTAAGTCGTTGGATCATGAAATGGAAGGCTCACATATACAGATTGGTGCTGATTTATGTAGAAAATATAAAGAATCACCGATTGTTATCAATGCTGTTGAGTCCCATCATGGCGATGTTGAGCCAGAGTCTTTGATTGCTTGTTTAGTACAGGCTGCAGATACAATTTCTGCTGCAAGACCTGGGGCAAGAAGAGAAACCTTAGAAACCTACACAACTCGTCTTAAGAAATTAGAAGAAATTGCTAATTCTCATAAGGGAGTCGATAAGACGTTTGCCATTCAGGCAGGTAGGGAAATCCGTATAATGGTAGTTCCTGAATATGTAAATGATTCTGATATGGTATTACTGGCCAGAGATATTGCGAAGCAGATTGAAGATGAGCTTGAATATCCTGGACAGATTAAAGTAAATATTATTAGAGAGTCACGCGTAACAGATTACGCTAAATAATGTATTTAATACATGACGAGTAAGGAAAGTATTGAGAATAAGTTATTTTCGGTACTTTCCTTTTTTGTTGACAAATAGACAAACTGCTAATATCATTATAGAAAAAACGAAGAAGGTGAAGGGGTACTATGAATACAAAGAGAAATAAATTAGAACTTGTCTACCAGGCGCATATGTTTGATGTTTATAATGATTATCTGGAACTTCCTGATGGAAGAAATGTAATATATGATTATATAGACCATGTGAATGGTGCATGTATACTTCCTGTATGTGAAGATGGTGATGTAATACTGGTAAGTCAGTATCGAAATGTGATTGATAAGATTTCTTACGAAGCGCCGGGCGGCTGCATGGACGATGGGGAAGCACCGGACCAGAGCGCCAGAAGGGAACTTAGAGAGGAAACCGGATATCTGGCTGAGAAACTTGATTTTGTAGCAAATATTGTTCTTGCCATTGGCTCCAGTAATGAGCATACTGCTGTTTATATCGGATATGGACTTTCAAAAACAGATACAAGTCCCGATGAAAATGAATTTATCAATGTTCATAAATTTTCAATGGAGCAGGTTGATAAAATGATAGCGGCAGGCGATATTGTAGATTCCAAAACACTGGTAGCGATTATGGCATATAAAGCAAAAATTCATTCATAATTCAATCAATATAAACATATAAAATACGAGGACATTTTGTCCTCGTATTTTATTTTTTAGTGTGCCTTGCAGCGCATGCTTCTTAAGGTTATAGAGGATTTTGGAAGGGGATGTGGGTATGAAATCGAAACGGAGATATATTTTTTTGTATCTGGGAGTCATTATTGGGACGGTGTTATTTAATATGAACATTTTAAGCGGGGGAAATCGTGTTTTATATCAGGGAACTTTTGAAGAATATTTAAAGCTGCTGTTTATACGCAGTATTGAAATGTTTGTTGTTTTGCTGATAGCAGATAAGCTGTATTTTGTATGGGATATAATAGCCCCGTTTGTTGTTGGTGCTATAATGGGGGTTCTTTTGTCATCGCATACCTTGATGACAAATATATGGAATCAGCTTATATTTTCAATTTTATTGTCATTTGTCCTGATACTTTATCTTGAGATATTCAGTTTGAACAAAATACCGGGCGGACTGATTGATATCGATTTTGATAATCTGTCACATGGTTACATACTTCGTTATATCCTTGTTGTTACAATATTGTTAATAAATGCCTATGTGGAATTAAAAATTATGAAATTTTTTTGAAAAAAATTACCTACATGTAGTATACATAAATATCATGTGCTACACGATTTGGTACATTTTGCAGAAAAAGCGCAAAACCTTGATTTTAAAGGCAAAATTAATGTTTGATTTTATTGAAAATTGTATTTATAATGTAGTTTAGTCTACATAATAAGGGGAAAATGCGTGGATACTTATATAGAAGAATATGTTGCCTATCTTAAAAATGTTAAGAAATCCAGTGACAATACGGTGGCATCATATAGACGGGATTTGTTAAAGCTGAATAGATTTTGTAAGGACGCAGGATATGGGAATGTCGATTTGATAAGTGAGACAAACCTTAATTCCTATGTGCTGTATATCGAGAAACAGGGGATGTCTATGTCTACAGTTTCGCGTAATATAGCATCGATGAAGTCTTTTTTTGCCTACCTCGTAAAAGGCGGCGTTATTCAATCAGACCCTTCGGAACATGTCAAAGCGCCAAAGATTGAGAAAAAAGTTCCTGATACCCTGACGATAAGTGAGGTGAATAAACTTCTTTCCCAACCGGGTGGTGAAACACCTAAGGAAATCAGAGACAGAGCAATGTTGGAGCTGCTTTACGCAACCGGGATTAGGGTTACGGAACTTGTAACGCTTAAAGTTACAGATATTAACCTTAAAATGGGTTTTATAGAGTGTCATGACGCACATAAATCACGAATTATACCGATTGAGGAAACTGCGCAAAGGGCGCTTGGCGTATATATATCCAAAGTTCGGGAAGATATGTGTAAAGACAGTGATTATCTGTTTTCAAATTGCAAGGGAAGTCCTATGACACGTCAGGGATTTTGGAAAATTATTAAGTATTATGCTGCAAAGGCAGGTATTGATAAAGATATAACGCCTCATATGATAAGACATTCATTTGCATCACATCTTATCAATAATGGAGCAGACTTAAGAGCTGTTCAGGAGATGATGGGACATGTTGATATATCAACAACACAGATATATTTAAACAGTAAGCAGAGCAGGCTTATGGAAGAATATAATAAAGCACATCCGAGAGCATGATAAAAAAGGGATTTGCAAATCGTTTCAGATACATATAATAAATAGAACATAAGAGACAGGAGATTCATATGGATAACAATTTTTTTGCACCGGCACAAATCGTTGAAAATAATATAAAGGGTGGCGTAAACAAGGCGAATTTAAAGCTGTTCAAAATGATTTTACTTGGAATATTTGCGGGTATGTTTATAGCAATTGGAGCAGAAGGCTCAAATCTTGCTGTTCATAATATTTCAGATGTGGGACTTGCGAGAACGCTTGCAGGGGCGATATTCCCGGTTGGCCTTATGATGATTGTAGTAGTAGGCGGGGAACTTTTTACAGGAAACTGTATGCTTACAATGGCGCTTGCAGATAAAAAAATAACGGTGCTTCAGATGCTTAGAAACTGGGTGGTTGTATATTTTAGTAATATGCTTGGGGCAGTTTTAACCGCATTGTTTGTATTTCTATCAGGTCAGTATGATTATTCGGCAGGCGGACTTGGCGCTTATACGATTAAGGTTGCAATGGGAAAGAGCGGAATGGATTTTTCTAAGGCTGTTTTTTCAGGGGTTATGTGCAACATACTGGTGTGTGTAGCAGTTTTAATGGCGGCTTCAGCAAAGGATATCGCAGGTAAATTATTTGCTGCCTTCTTTCCGATACTCGTATTTGTAACATCCGGATTTGAGCATTGTGTAGCAAATATGTATTATATTCCTTCCGGCATGATTGCGGCTTCTAATGATACATATGTGAACAAGGCATGTGAATTATATGGGTATACAGCAGAGCAGATTCATAATCAGCTTACGATGGGAAATTTCTTTGGAACAAATCTCCTTCCGGTAACCATAGGAAATATCATTGGCGGTGGTGTAATCGTAGGACTTGGTTTATATATGATTAACAGAAAAAAGGAAGCATAGTGCATAAAAAAGCAATAAAGACTGTGGAATGGAGATAGATATGGCAGGTTCAACATTAGGAAACAAATTTGTAGTAACAACATGGGGAGAGTCACATGGAAAAGCGCTTGGCGTTGTGGTAGATGGATGTCCTGCAGGACTTGAACTGACAGAAGAAGATATTCAGATTTATTTGGATAGAAGAAAACCGGGATTTTCACAATTTTCTACACCGAGACAGGAAGCGGACAAGGTCGAGATTCTTTCGGGCGTCTTTGAGGGAAAAACAACAGGAACGCCTATTTCAATGGTGGTTTATAATACCTCACAGCGTTCGCATGACTATGGAGACATCGCAACTTATTATCGCCCCGGACATGCAGATTATACGTTCGATGAAAAATATGGTTTCAGGGATTATCGCGGCGGCGGACGTTCCTCAGGCAGAGAAACGACAGGGCGTGTGGCGGCAGGCGCTATAGCAGCAAAGATTTTACGGCAGTTAGGCATCTCTTTTACAACATATGTAGCGTCAATCGGAGATGTTGATATAGACAGAGCGCAATTTGATGCAGATTATATTATGAAAAATGAGCTTTATATGCCTGATAAAGCAAGTTATGAACGGGCTTCAGAATTTTTATCAGATGTTATGGCTGATAATGATTCAATTGGTTCTTCGGTTGAGTGTATCGTAAGCGGTGTACCTGCCGGAATCGGAGAGCCGGTATTTCATAAATTAGATGCCTGTTTGGCAAAAGCGGTGATGTCTATTGGTGCAGTAAAAGCGATAGAGATTGGTGATGGCATCAACGTATCAAGAAATAAAGGCTCATATGATAACGATAATTTTTTCATGCGTGATGGCTTGGTTTCAAAGAAAACAAATCATGCAGGCGGTATATTAGGGGGAATCAGTGATGGCGCTGATATTGTTCTGAAGGCACATTTTAAAGCGACACCATCCATAGCCCTCAAACAGCATACTGTAAATCAGTCAGGCGAAGATATAACCATATCTGTCAGAGGACGCCATGACCCGATTATCGGACCTAGAGCTGCTGTGGTCGTGGAATCAATGATGGCAATCACGATACTGGATTTGATGTTTGATAATATGTCTTCGACGATGGCAGGAATAGAGAACTTTTATAAAAAATAAACAGAAGAAATATCTTTACAACATATCATAAATGTGTTATCCTAACATTCATCAGCTAACGCTTCGTTTAAGGATACTCCAACCTTAGACCAGGTATTAGCCATGTATACTATAATAGGAGGTTTGTTATTATGATAACAAAGGAACAGAAACAGGAAATTATCGCTAAATATGGTAAGGATGCAAATGATACAGGTTCACCGGAAGTTCAGGTTGCACTTCTTACAGCAAGAATCAATGACTTAAACGGTCACTTCAAGGCAAATCCAAAAGATCATCATTCAAATCGTGGTCTTCTTAAGATGGTAGGTCAGAGAAGAAATATGCTTGCATACCTTAAGAGTAAGGATATTGAGCGTTATAGAAAACTTATCGAAAGTCTTGGCTTGAGAAAGTAATTCATATGTTAATGTTTTAAAAATGACTCTCCGGTTGTTGTATATATTTTTTCAGAATAATATATACAAGACCGGGGAGTTTTTTTATATAAAGAGATGAGGAGCGGAGGATATGAGATTTTTCAATGCATTAAAGCGGGTGATGTCAATTAATAAAGATTATTTGCCGTTTTTATATATCACGATAGCCTTGTTGGTTGTAAATCAGGGACTCGTTGCTTTTATCAATTATATGGCAGGAAGTCTTACAGATGTGATTACCACACAAAATACAGCGCTTTTTGGAAAATATATTATTTTGCTGATAATCGTGCAGCTATTTCATATGCTTGCAGGATATCAGGTGAATTACAGGGTGAATTATTTAAGCGAAAGCTTTGTAAACAGATTAAGAAACCATACTTATCATAAAATAACAAATGCAAGTATGAAATGGCTTGATGAGAACAAAATGGGTGATATTATTTCCAGAATTAATGGGGATTTGAATGCGCTGGTAGACCAGATTAATACATTTATGACATGGCAGTTAGCCGGAATCGTTACATTTTTTGTTTATATGGCAGCCTGTTTTATCATTAATGTAAAGTTGTCAATCATAAGCTTTTGTATTGTTCCGGTGCTTGGAATGATGCAGTCGCTTACAGGCCGGCCGATTGCAAAACTGGGGGAAAAACGTTCTGTTGCAGAAGGACAGGCAAATAGTGTATTTGTAGATTTGATTAGCGGACTTGCAGTTATTAAGATTTTTAAGGCGGAAAAAAGCCTTTCAAAGAAATATGAAAAGCAGATAAAGAAGACGGTAGATGCAAATGTAAAATCTTTTAAATTGGAATTTATTATGAATCCGCTGCAAATTCTTCTGGGTTATCTTCCGATGATTATTATTTTGTTAGTAGGAAGCCGAATGGTGATGGCGGGAGAATTGTCATTAGGTATGCTTTTTTCCTATATTTTGTTGTCATCAAGCGCTCTTGATTCGGTATCCAGCCTTTCATGGCAGATACGAAATATATACAATACCATAGGAATATCTGAACGTATTTTTGAGATATGGGATGTAGAAGAGGAAAAGAATGAGGGAACGAGCTGCCGGAAAACAGAGCCGGAGCCGGTAAGCTTCCGGTCTGTATCCTTTGGCTATAGTAAAGAAAATCAAGTCCTGTCAGGGATTGACTTTACTGTTCAGGAGGGAGAAAATATTGCGATTGTAGGGGCGTCAGGCTCCGGAAAGTCTACGATTATGAAGCTGCTTGCAGGTTTTTATGAAAAAGATTCAGGTGATATACGGATATTTGGCAATACATTAGAGGAGTGGGATAAGAAAGCGCTTAGAAAACATATGAGTTATGTAGGACAGGAATCATTCCTGTTTCCGGGAAGCATATACAGTAATGTGGCGCTTGGAAATGATGAAGCAGATAAGGAACAGGTGTTAGAATGTATTCGTGCTGTCGGGCTGGAGCAGCTCGATTTGTATACACCTGTTGGCGAGCGGGGCGTTTTGCTTTCGGGCGGTCAGAAGCAGAGGGTTTCTGTTGCAAGGGCTTTGTTAAAAAATGCGGATATTATTTTACTGGATGAGCCTACTTCGGCACTTGATACAGAATCTGAATATTATGTAAAACAGGCAGTTGAAAAGTATGCAGCGGGAAAAACAAGCATTACAATTGCGCATAGACTGACTACTATCAGTAATGCGGACAGAATCTTATGCGTGCAGGATGGCAGGATTGTTGAAAGCGGTACGCATAAGGAATTGATGCAGAAAGATGGCATATACAAAAGCCTGTATATGAAGCAGCAGACAGAATATGCATGAGATTGGAAAATAAGGAGTTTGCAGATATGGAAAATTTTTCGATACTTTTTCGGATGTGGAATTTTGTGCGTGAGAAGCGTTTACGATTTTATATCGGTTTTATACTGGGTTCTACCTCTCTTTTCTTCTTTCGCTTTTTAGATAGTTTTCTGGTACAGGAGTTTACAGAGGTCTGTGTTGGAGGAAACAGGGAAATGCTTACGAGGAGCCTGATTGTAGTTTCTGTATTGGTTCTTTTTGGCATTATTGTCTATCCGTTTGCTTTTGGAATGGTATATGTTACATACTCGCTTATTTCAGGTGAAGTTAAAAAGAGGATATTTGACAAGGCGTTTAAGACGAAACTTTCGTATATTGAGTCGAAATATTCCGGTGAGCTTGTAACGCGCGTTACGGCAGATTTTAATGATGCAATACAGTTGGTGGCATATCCTGTTGTCGGACAGGGAAATCCGTTTGCACTTGCATTTGCAGTTGTGATGATTGCAGTTGTAATCGTATGGAAAAGTCCGGTTTTGGGATTTATTTCACTGATTCTTACTGTCGTAAATCTTCTGATTGTAAGATATATGATTATTCCTTTGCGTGAGAAGGAAAAAACGACCAAAGAAATTACAGGCAGAGCGGCCCAGAATATCGTGGACTCTTTATCAGGAAGCATGGTATCGAGAATGTTCGGTCTTGAAACGATGCTGGTTTCGCAATATGAGAAAAATACAGAGGAGATTTATCGCAATAATCTGTCCCTGATAAAAAAGAAGTCGGTGCTTAATCTGATAGTTGACACGCAGAGTTTTATTTCGTTTATCAGTGTCTGTGTTATTGGATTATTCCTCTGCACCAAAGGGATTATAACGATTCCGAATGTTATCTTCATCTCGACGTTGCAGATGTCGTTAGGCAATTATGTCAGACAATTTTCAGATAAAGTATCAGCGATGCAGAAGTATATAGTGGGAACAAAACGATTATTTGAATTTTTTGACGCACCGGAGGAAATAGAAAGGCCAATACAGGAGCAGCCCGAACGAAATGCTGAAAATGCAATAGAATTCCGTAATATCTGTTTTGCTTATCCTGAGGCAGACCATGCTGTCTTTAATGGATTTTCGCTTTCAATTGGAAATGGAGAAAAGATAGGAATTGCAGGCGGAAGCGGCGGCGGAAAGTCTACCCTGATGAAGCTGCTTTTAGAATTTAATGAAGTGGATAAAGGGCAGATTTATATTTTGGGAAATGATATGCAAAAGTACAGCCAGAGTCAGGTGCGGGATTTGTTCTCTTATGTACCGCAGGACTGCTATTTATTTGATGGGACAATACGGGAAAATATTGTACTTGGCAAGGAAAATGTAACAGATGAAGAAATCAGAAAAGCCATTGAAAATGCATATCTGACTGATTTTATCGATAGTTTGCCGGATGGCTTGGAAACAAGGGTGGGAGAACGCGGATGCCTTCTTTCCGGGGGACAAAGACAAAGGGTTGCGATTGCCAGGGCATTTTTGAAAGACGCGCCCATTCTCTTGCTGGATGAAGCAACCTCCGCGCTTGATTCCCAGTCGGAAGAAATCGTGCAGAAGGCAGTGGAGCGGTTAATGGTAAATCGTACAAGTATTGTGATTGCGCATCGCCTTTCCACGATTCAGAATATGAATCGTATTCTTGTCATTGAAAAGGGACAGATTGCAGAGTCGGGAACACATGAAGAATTGCTGGCTCAAAAGGGAAGATATTACCAGCTTTATTGTATGTAACATGATAAATGCTCAACATGATGCAATTGAAAAACATGCATGTTGGGCTTTTTTATTGTACAGGCAGTAATAATAAAACACCTTTGTCTATACTTAATACATAGAAAGAAAACTGTGTATCGATTTCTTTCTGTTTTTAGTTTATGATGTTGGGCTAATCCGGCGGCTATGCTTACCGTTCATCGTCTGTTTTCAACCTCTTATTTAAAAAGCGATACAAAACAAAAATGATGTGATACAATTATTGGAAA
>CANQTC010000015.1 GCA_947626675.1 uncultured Coprococcus sp.
ATTGCCCTCTGCGTCTTACCTCTTTTTAACCATTGTGCCATACTCTAACCTCCATCTTCCTTGTAAATCTCATTTTTTACATAACATAATTATACTTTTATTTTACGCTTTTATCTGCAAACTAACCATATAAATCAATTGAATTATAATTTATTTCAAATAATCTATATTTTTAAATTTGCAATTATCCGATATTCTTTAAAAAGGCGGGGAGACTGCCCCGCCTTAAAATATCTGCACGTTTAAAGATTTTTATGATTATTTTGCCTCTACACCATTCTTTGTCTGTGCATCTGACCAATGCTGGTTCCAGTCAGCCATAATATCATCAAATGTTTCACTTCCTGTATCAGCAGCTTCGATAATTCTCTTAACCTTATCCTGACCGCCTGCATTAATCATCAGTTCTGAATCAGCATTTAAAGTATCTTTCAGCTTTTCTTCACCTTTAATTGCCGGGTCATCTGTTACAAGTTCAATATCGTTGAACGCTGAGTATACTTCAGGCCACTTTGTTTCAGCCTTAGAAATAGGAATACCACCTTCATTATATGCAAAATGAGATTCTTCTGTCATCCACTTTACAAATACCATTGCTGCAGCCTTATTATCATCAGATGCCTTTGCATTGATACCATAGCTGTAGTTTGCACCTGCTGATGAATACTGTTTTCCGCCTACTGTAATTGGGAATGGCATGTAACCAATATCATCCGGATGGTCTCCACCAGCCTGCATCTGAGGGAATGCCCATGAGCCAAGCACCATACATCCGATTTCGCCATTGTTAATCATACCCTTGCTGCCTTCCCAGTCAGTCGTTGTATAGTCATCTTCTGTAAGGTCATTTGCAACTGCATCGTAAAGAATCTTGTATACATTGTATGGGCCTGTACCATCGCCCGGGTCAGCAAACGGTGCTGCTGTATGAAGCAATGTCTGATTCATGAAATCTGATTTACCTGTTGATGAACCGGCAACATGCGGGTCCCACTGCTCCATTGTCCAGCCTGCTGCATAGTTCGTATAAAGAGGAATTGCATCTGTATTCTCTTTAATCTTCTTTAATGCATCGATAAACTCATCCGGTGTCTTTGGAATATCGGTAACACCTGCATCAGCAAATACCTTCTTGTTGTATACAATACCACTTGCATCACCTGTTGTAGGGATACCATATACCTGTCCATCATATTCCTTGTCAGTAGGGAACATAATAAGATTTTCCATCGTAGCAAGGTCGCCGTATGGTAAGAAGTATGTCGGAAGCTGGTCCTTATCAACTGCAGGTATCAGCATAACATCTCCCCAATCTTCACCCTGTAAACGAAGAAGGGAATCTTCTGCATAATCTGTTATACCTTCATACTCAACTGTGATATTCGGATATACCTTATTGAATTCTGCAACATACTCTTTCAGTCCTGTTCCTGCATATCCTTCCTCAAGCATATCTGTTCTGTTTGTAAGGACTTTAATTGTTGTTGTAATATCTGTGTAATCCTCACCAAGCTTGATAGATGCATAGGAAAGGTCACCTGTGTTTCCGCTTTCACCCTCTGCTGCTGTTGTAGCTTCTGTGTCATCACCTTCTGCTGCTGTTGTAGCTTCTGTAGTATCAGCGCTTGTTGTTGCTTCAGTAGTCTTGTTATCATCTTCGCCACAAGCTGCTAAAGACATCATCATTGCTGCTGCCATTGTTACGGCTGCTGCCTTCTTTAACTTCATAATTTTTACCTCCAAAATAAAAATAAATTAAGTTATGTAGTTATTAATTAACTTAATATTTATTATACTAAATTTAGCTGAAATGTCATTATCCATTATTGCTATATATAATTCATTATTGCTTTTTTTATCTATTTTGTCATACTATAATATTTTTTCACAACTTTACTTGTGCATTTTTCATATAGATTTACGTTCTGTTTTCAGTTAAACTTCTATATATTCCATCATTAATTTATACGACAGGGAGAGTATTTTATGAATTTTTTAGATACATTTTTAGCATCACTCCAAATACAAAAAATTGCAGATACCGCATCTGATGTCAATACTGTCATACCCGATATTCTCAGATACGACACAATTTCACAGGAGGACAATCCAAATCTGCTTATCTATGCGCCGCTTGTCAACGCTGCCGGAACAATATCCGTTCTTAATCTGAACGCTTTCATTCTGACTGACTTTCCATATGCAACAATGCTCTATACAGAAAACGGCAATGGCAGACTTACTGTAAATGAAAAAGAATATGCCGTTCCTGAGCATACCCTTGCCCTGATTGCGCCTGATACCAACTACACCTTTCAGCCTACAATCCTTCCGTGGAAATTTAAGCTGATTTTTTTTCAATATAACCATTCTCCTTTTATGCAATTATTTAAGGACAAGCCTGTCATCAATATGAACATACCATCCCAGTCAAATGTACTGCTGAATTTGAATGTTTTGACAACACTCCCTGTTCATATGACAGAAGCCAGCTTTGTTTCCGCGCATATGGCATTAAACGGAATATTATCCTTTTTATATTTTGTGGAAATGCAGTCAATAGCAGAACACGATGATGCTTTTCTTCCATCAAATGTTCTGAAAATCAAGAGCTATCTGGATGCACATTATTCAGAGGAATTCTCACTTACTTTACTGGAAAAATTATTTTATATGAGCAAATATCAAATCTGCCATATTTTTTCCAAGCATCTTGGTATTTCTCCACTACAATATATCAATAAACTCAGACTTACACAGGCAAAAAAATTACTGCTTACCTCCGAGTATTCCATCAATGAGATAAGCAGTATTGTTGGTTTTGATAATTACAGCCATTTTGCCCGTTTATTCAAACGTGAATATGGCCTTACCCCCGCCGCTTTCAGGCAGCTTGCTTTAGAAAATTAATTTATACCTCTTCTGTTATTTCTAATATAACAGATGCAGCATCTCCATACAAATCCGGCATCAGCAGTCCTGCATACATCAGTGTATCTCCCGCGTATAGCATATCGCCAATGCGGTAGCGTTTCTCTGCATCCAGTCCGTCTAATTTGATGCGTCTGCGTTTGCTGTTTGGTACTGCCTGAACCTGTACATATGTCAAATAGGCTTTCTTTTTGTCTTTTGATACCATCATATAAGCGTCATACTTTCCATTCTCGCGATAAGACGCAAGTCTGTAGTAATCCCCATATGCTGTCACTTCATAATATTTCTTATGATTTTCAATCTGCTTTGGTATCTGTGCCTTCTCCTCGTCATCAAGTTTAGTAATATCTAATTCATATCCAAATGTACCTGCCTCGGCTACATTTGCCCTTGTTGCAAATGGTACTGTTCTTCCAGTTGTATGATTCGGGCAGATAGACACATGCGCACCCATAGCAGATGAAGGATACAGCATCAGGGTGCCTTCCTGAATAACAAGACGTTCAATCGCATCCGTATCATCTGAACACCAAATCTGCGGACTATAATAAAGCATACCTGCATCAAAACGACCGCCGCCGCTTGAACAATTCTCCAAAAATAATTCCGGAAAAGCAGATGTAATACGCTCCTGAAGAGAATATACACCTAACATATAACGGTGCATAAGCTCTCCCTGTCTGTTTGCAGGAAGCATCTTACTTCCCAAGTCTGTCAATGGTCTGTTCATATCCCACTTAATATAATCAAGTTTTGCCGTCTCAATAATCTCAGACATTCTGTCAAATAAATAATCTACAACTTCCTGTCTTGAAAAATCAAGCACAAGCTGTTCTCTTGCAAGCGCAGGTTCTTTTCCTTCTGTCGCGATTACCCAGTCCGGATGAGCTTTATATAACTCGGAATCTTCAGATATCATCTCAGGTTCAAACCACAATCCAAATTTCATTCCTGATTTTTTTACTTCCTCCGACAGCTTCTCCAAACCATCCGGAAGCTTTCTCTTATCTACAAACCAGTCTCCTAAACTGCTGTTATCAGAATCTCTGTGTCCAAACCAACCATCATCTAAAACAAACATCTCTATTTTATTTGCGGCTGCTTCCTTTACAATCTGGAGAAGCTTATCGATATTGAAATCAAAATATGTAGCTTCCCAATTATTAATCAGCACAGGACGTTCTCTATCCTTCCACACACTTCTGATTAAGTGCTTACGATACAAATCATGCAGTGTTCTTGTCATACAGCCAATTCCTTCAGAAGAATAAACCACTACAGCTTCCGGTGCCTGAAAGGTATCGCCAGGCTCAAGTGTCCACGAAAAATCTGCCGGATGAATTCCCATAACCATACGAATATGAGCAAATTGACTTTTCTCTGCCGAACATATAAAGCTGCCTGAGTATATGAAATTGTATGCATACACTTCTCCCTGCTTCTGGTCGGCATTTTTACCTACAAGCGCCATAAACGGATGATTTTGGTGGCTTGATATTCCCCTTCTTGAGTCTACAAAGCATGTACCATATCCAACATCACGGCGCTGGATATGGTTTTCTCTTGCCCATGAACCATGCATCGTCATGATTTCAAAACCTGTATCTTCTACATCAATCGAAGTAGACATTACTTTTTCAAGTGTCACCGGATGAGCGCCGCAATTTTTAACCTTCACACTCTTTATAACTGCATCGATTCCTTCAAATGCAGAATAAGTAAGCGTCACTTCTAAATCATTTGCAGCATCTTTCAGTACAATGTCAAGAGAATCACAATCCTCACCCCATGTAGAAGGCAGCCCTTCAAGTGCCTTTTTGCCCTTATAAATTACATGAGAATCATAAATCAGTTCCGTATTTTTCTGTCCATTTCCATTTATGACATCCATACAGGTTTCCCGAAAATCACCTGTACCGCCAAACGAATACTCCATTGGAAATGCATCTAAAAATGAAACCCGGTCTCTTCTGTTTACCGATGGTACAAATGGTGAATCTTCCGTTCTGAGAAGATATCCTATATTGTAATCAGATAATCTTTTTCCATAGTAAACATGTCCCAAAAAGCCATCAGCTACTGCCATTACATAACTGCTGTCCGGCGTATCAATCTTGAACAACTGTTCTTTCTCATAATATTTAATCACTTTACCTACCTCCTGATATATCCTTCTTTATTTTGTCTGATTGTTCTTCTGCTTCTTTTTCTGTTTTCTCCCTCACACCAATATAATAGTTTATTTCGCCTTCTGATTTCGACGGCACTACACAGCACCATGCGTCTTTATCCAGCTCAAAACAGATTACATCTGATTTCGGAAATTTCATTTTTTTTCTTCCGCCATCGGCAAGAGAAATCTTCATACCGGTCTTATAATCCCTCATATATAATACGCGGTATCCCCCTATTTCTTCCGGCGGATTGTTCCGGTACTCCTCTATGACAGTCTGCATTTTAGCAGCTCCGCTCATTCCTTTGAAGGATATTTTTTCAACATCTTCTTTATAATATCCATATTCCTCATATAATGAATACAATGCATCCGATAATGTCATTTTCTTTGACTTATAATATGCCGCCATCTCCGAAAGAAGTAGCATTGTCACACAGGCATCTTTCTCTCTTGAATATGTACCTGTCAGACATTCGCCGTCTTCGCTCATTCCAAACACAAAATCATATGTTTTCTCCTGTGTTATACGAGTTATATATTCACCGATATATCGAAATCCCTTCGGCACATCAATGGCTTTCACATTATACTTCTTACAAATCGGAAGCAACATTCTTGTTGTCAAAACGGATTTTATCACAGCCGGCTTCTTCGGCATCGTTCTTTTCGATGTACGTTCTCTTAAGATATAATCTGCAAGCAAAGCACCATACATATTCCCTGACAGTTTCATATAGTTCTGTTTTCCATTCTTCACATAAACGCCAAGTCTTCCGGCTGAAGGCTCTGTTGCAAATACAATGTCAGCGTCTTTTTCTTTTGCAAGGGCAAGCGCTAACTCCCATGTATTTTCATTGTCTATATCAAGGCTTTTAAGCGTAGGAAAATTCCTGTCAGGTCTTTCCTGTTCTGCAACTACATAAAATTTCTTAAATCCGGTTTCTTCTAATATTCTCGTGGCAGGTACATTTCCTGCTCCGTTAAGCGGCGTATAGACAATCGTTATATTTTCAGCTTCTTTTCTTATCAGTTCCGTATTAATAAGCTGCGCCTTCACCTGCTTGATATACCATTCGCCCACTTCTTTAGAAAGCACATTATAAATACCGGATTTTAAAGCATCTTCATAACTGATTATTTTCACATCTTCAAAATCGGATACTTCTTTTATTGCAGAAATAATCTTTTTATCATCAGGAGATGTCATTAACGCCCCATCCTCCCAATATACTTTATATCCGTTATATTCCAATGGCATACTATCTGCTGTTATATAAATGCCGGCTATACATTTCAGATGTCTGATGGCAAACGACAATGCTGACACAGGGCAGATTTCAGGGAAAATATAAGTCTTAATCCCATTGGCATTCAGACAAAGCGAAGCCTCTTTGGCAAATTCATATGACATATTGCGCGAATCATATGCAATTACGACACTGCATTTATCACGTTCCTGTTCATTGATATAATTGGCAAGCCCCTGTGTTGCTTTTCTAACCGTATACAAATTCATGCGGTTCGTACCGGCGCCTACGATTCCGCAAAGTCCGTCCGTACCAAACTCTATTTCTTTGCAAAACCTGTCCAATATTGCTTCGTCATCTAACGATAGTAATTCCTCTCTTGTTTCCCGGTTAAAATATTTGTCTGTAGACCATTTTCTGTAAACTTCTTCATAATTTTCATCGATATCGCCCCGTTCCTCCCGGATGATTAATTTATTCATTACGGGATTGAGCAGATACGAATCTATAAATGCAATAACTGCCGTTCCGACTAAAAACCATAATAGGAATGCAGCCGAAAAAGTTTCCGGTGATACAAGAAACCAAATTAAAGGTGCAGCATTTAAGGCAGTCAACAGTACAGACCGCCAAATATTTGCAATCGCAAGCGCCCATGCATTTTTAAACATGTTTCTAACAGTATTCTCAAATCTTGACATCAATGGAAACAGCCAGCTAAAAAACATTACCAGCAATATCGAAAGCGTAACGCACACCCCATATATGAAGGAATGTGAGCTGTTTTCAGACATCCCAAGAATATGAAAATCTGCTACCATAACAGCCACAGCCGCAATCAGCGCAAGTGATACGGGTATTGACTGTTTTAAATTGCTCTTAAAAGAATTCCAGAACATGCTGCCGACTCTGCTTTCTTTATTCTCCTGCATCTTCATCGTCACATAGAATAATGCTGACGTTGATGCACCAATGGTTATAACCGGAATACAGCAAATAATCCATAATATATTAACGAAAAGCAGGTCAAAAATTCTTGTCAATATAATATTAAATATATTGTCCTGTTGATAAAACTTTTTCATATTAAATATTTCCTCTGTTTCATTTTATATTTTCATCCGCGGTAAAACAAACTACGCAATCATCATTTTATCGTATTTTGCAAAATTAAAATTGCATTCTCAAGATGTCTTGTATTTGCTGCAACTGCAAATACCGGCTCTTTCAAATTAGTATCCGGCAGTAATTCATATTCCGACATTGCTATCCCATAGGGCCGTACCGCTCCCTGTCCTGTTTCTTTATCTTCAAAAGAGATATTATCCGTTTCTTTATAGCCCGATACAGAAATCATCTTATCTTTATATTGATAATATAAATCATCTGTCAGGATATCCTGCAAATCTGCAAAATAACCATAACCTGACAATACCTCAAATAATTCTCTATCCATAACCAAAACATCAATACGGTTATTACTTACATACACCTGAAGTTTGTTCAGTCCATCCTCCGACATATCGAAGGTACTGTCTACCATCGCATACGTTATCTGTCCATTTGAGTATGTTTCAATTTGTTCTTCTGATTTTTCTTTATCATCATCGGAGGCTTCACAGTCCAAAAGCGCTATATAACAATCCGGCTGTTTCGGCGGATTTAGAAAATGAACTGTTAAAAAAATAATGATTGATAATGCAACTACAATGATAACAACATAAAGCAGATAATAATCACGAAAATACTGAAGCTTTTCCTTTCCGCTCAACTGCTTCAGCTTTTCTTTTTCCTCTGCCGTTTTTTCTTTCATTTCTTCCAGCATTCATATTCCATCCTGTCTTAAATTATTTACTTTCATTTCGCTTAATTGTATCTAAATTTAGCATCATTCATTTTAAATGTCAACGTAAGCATTATTAAGACATTATAAAATTTTACTTAACAAATAACGCCTCCACCAACTATATAATCCTTCTCATAAAATACAACTGCCTGTCCCTTTGTAATCGCCCGTACAGGTTCATCAAACAAAACCTCAACATGTTCATCGTCAAGCATCGATATCGTACATTTTGCCCCTTTATGCGAATATCGTATCTTTGCAGTCACCCGCATGTCTTTATCCAGTTTTTCTATAGACATAAAATTGACGTTGTCAGCAATCAGTCTGTCTTTGAACAGTTCTTCACTTTCACCAATAACAACCTCATTCGTTTCAGGTATGATATCAGCAACAAACACAGGATGTCCCATCGAAAGTCCTAACCCCTTCCGCTGTCCTATCGTGTAATGAATAATCCCCTTATGTTCTCCAAGCACATTTCCATGAATGTCAACAAAATTACCCGGTACTGCTTTCAGCCCTGCCTCCGTTTCAAGGTATCCTGCATAATCCCCATCGGGTACGAAACATATATCCTGACTGTCCGGTTTATTTGCAACTGCCAGCCCTTGTCCTGCGGCTATTTCCCGTATCTCATCCTTTGAATATTCACCGACCGGCATCAATGTTCTTGCAAGCTGCTCCTGCGTAAGATTATAGAGTGCATATGTCTGGTCTTTTTCTGCACCCTTTGCGACCTTTAGCGTATATCTGCCATTCGGCAGTTTCACCACGCGGGCATAATGCCCTGTAGCGATATAGTCACCGCCGATACTAACGCATCTGCGAAGAAGCGATTCCCACTTTACATATCTGTTGCAGGCTATGCATGGATTTGGCGTTCTGCCATGTTTATATTCATCTACAAAATAATCAATTACATACTTTTTAAACTCATTTTTGAAATTCATAACATAATATGGAATATCCAACTGATTTGCCACCCTTCTGGCATCCTCCACCGCCGAAAGTCCACAGCATCCGCCGTTTTCACTTACCGATGCCTGCTCCTCATTCTGCCAAATCTGCATTGTTACACCAATTACATTATATCCCTGTTTCTTAAGCAAATATGCTGCAACAGAAGAGTCTACGCCCCCTGACATACCTACGCATACTGTTTTACTCATTATATATCTCCATATTTTTAAATTTTATTCTGTTCAGAGCCATCCGCACAGGCAGGAATATGACTCTGAACAAATACCATGTTATCATGACTGGAAATGTTTTTCAACAGGCTGCATAAATTCCTGGTACAAAGGCGACATATTTCTTAAATTTTCAATAATCTGTTTTATATTGTCGGCTGTATAATCCATTTCTTCTTTTGTATTCTCATAACCAAGCGTCATTCTGATTGCACTGCGGGCAATCTCATAAGGAAGACCGATTGCAGTAAGAACATGTGAGGGTGCAGATGAACCTGCCGTACATGCCGAACCGCTTGATGCACAGATTCCTGCTATATCAAGCATAATCAGTATGGATTCACCGTCCGCAAATTGAAAGCTTACATTTACATTATTCGGCAGACGCTTTGACTCATGTCCGTTTACCCTTATATAGGGGATTTCTTTCATCAGACGGTTTATCAGATAATCTCTGAGCATTGTTTCTTTTTTTATCCGCTCATCCATTGTTGCCACAGCAATTTCCGCCGCTTTTCCGATTCCTGCTATTCCGGATACATTTTCCGTTCCTGCCCTCATTCCTCTTTCCTGATGACCGCCATGAATAAAACTTTTTAACAAAAGTCCCTTTTTCATATAGAGAAAACCGGTTCCTTTCGGTCCATTAAATTTATGTCCACTGGCGCTTAGCATATCGATATTCATTTCTTGAACATTGATTGGCACCTGCCCAAATGCTTGTACTGCATCTGTATGAAACAATGTGCCATGCGCATGGGCGATTCTTCCAATCTCTGCTACCGGTTCAATGGTTCCAATCTCATTATTGGCAAACATAATCGATACCAGTATCGTATCACATCGTATGGCAGACTCAAGTTCTTCCAGATTAACAAGTCCCTTTTCATCTACATTAAGATATGTGATTTCATATCCTTTCTGTTCCAGATACTTACATGTATTCAATATTGCGTGATGCTCTATTTTTGAAGTTATAATATGTCTTCCCTTATCGCCATATGCTTCAGCAGAAGCGATAAGCGCCCAATTGTCCGCTTCCGAACCACTTCCCGTAAAATAGATTTCTTCTTTGTCTGCGCCAAGCGCATTTGCAATAATGCCTCTTGAATGTTCTACTACATCTTTATTCTTAGATGCAAAACTGTATATACTGGAAGGATTTCCAAATTCTTTCGTAAAGTAGGGCATCATCGCATCTACCACTTCCGGTCTTGCTGAAGTTGTTGCGGCATGGTCTAAATATACTAACCTATCCATATTCTTCATTCCTTCTTAAAACTTTACTTTTATTCATTTTCCATAATAAAAAAGAGAATGAACATACTACTATCAGTATATTCATTCTCCTTTTATATGTGTATATCGTTTTCGACAATTGTAAAATGATTTTCTTCAGTAATTTATGCAGTCGTCTGTTTCATCGGTCTTATAATCTTTCTATTTACAATCAGAAGCAGTGTTACCGATACTACCAGACTGGCCATTTCTGCAATAGGGAACGAAAGCCATACATAATTGACATTCTTTGTCAGCTTTGCAAGCAGATATGCAGCAGGTATCAGTACAACGAGCTGTCTTGCAATCGATAAAATCATACTGTATACACCTTTTCCAAGTGCCTGAAACAATCCTGAACAGACAATTGAAAATCCGGCAAATACAAAAGAAGTACTCATAATCCTAAGAGCCGGAACGCCCAGTGAGAGCATACTGTCATCTGCATCAAAAAGCTTTAATATCTCTGCCGGCATTATCTGCATCAGCACAAGGCAAAACAGCATGATTGCAACGGCTGCTATCGCGCTGTATTTTACGGTTTTCATCATTCTGTCCGGCTTTCTTGCACCATAATTATAAGCAACAATCGGAATCATACCTGTATTTAATCCAAATACAGGCATAAATGCCATACTCTGCACCTTAAAGTAGCATCCAAATACTGCAACGGCAAGTTTTGTAAATGAAAATAAAATTTTATTAAATACATATGTCATCACAGAACCGATAGCCACCATGATGACCGATGGAACAGCAATAGAAAGAATATTTCCTATAATAGATGCAATCGGCTTAAAGCCTTTAAAAGATACCTTAATATCATCGTTCTTTTTTGTATTAAACAGGACTGCCAAAACAGCCGCTACGCACTGACCTATTACAGTTGCGACAGCCGCACCCGCAACGCCCATTCTCGGCATACCCAGATAACCGAATATCAGTATCGGGTCCAGTATGATATTAATAACAGCGCCTGTTGCCTGCGTTATCATGGTATAAAAGGTTCTTCCTGTCGACTGCAACATTCTCTCATACGTCATCTGTATAAACATACCAAATGAAAATATGCAGATAACCGAACCATAAGCTACGCCATATTCGATTATCTTCTGGTCATCAGTCTGACTTCTCATAAACAAACGGATGAAAAATATCCCGACAATTAAAAACAGAATATATCCGATTGCTTCTAAAAACACACCCTGTCTTGCAACTTCATCAGCATCTTTTCTCTTTTTCTCCCCAAGCGCTCTTGATATCAGTGCATTAAATCCGACTCCAAGACCGGTTGCCACGCCTATCATAAGATTTTGCAGCGGAAATGCAGTTGAAACAGCAGTAAGGGCATCCTTGTCAAAATATGATACAAATACACTGTCTACTACATTATATAATGCCTGAACGAGCATTGATATTATCATCGGAAGGGCTACACTAATCAGAAGCTTTCCCACAGGCATTGTTCCCATTTTGTTTTCTGCATTTACTTCAAGTTCTTTTGTACTACTCATTTTTCACCATACCTTTATATAATCCTGATTTTTAAGTAACTTTACATATATTACACTAAATGAACATATAATGCAAGGATAAAAATAATGTCTGAATATGTTTGATACAAAAAAGAGTACCGCTTAGGGTACTCTGATTAATATGGTATTCGTATTTAAAACGTCATGGCAAAAACATGGATAAATAAACATATACCAATCAACGACATAACACCCATCGGTATTATTATCCATAATTTTCCTTCATCTGTTTCCTTTTTAACGACCTTAATATAAATCACTTCGAGCAATGAACAAATCCAAAATATTATGCCGCATATTATTGATAATATTGCATATCTGTCAGAAAGCAAGTCTATGTAACAATTTGCTGCTTCCGCCCCATCTCCTATATCCTTTAACCTTTGTTCATCTTCAGCGATATAGTTTCTTACATTATAATCAAGCGCATCAAATCCATACACCGCTCCTTTTATGTGTACACCGGACCAATTTATGCCATCCGGTTCAAAATTATCGCTCCAATCTTTCCCAGCTCTGACAACCATATATTTTGTCAGAGTGTCATTATAAATCACATAATAATACTCTTTTCCGGTTGGAATAAAATTTACCTTATGTGTGATTCTATAACATTTTCCTAAGCAAATAGATACATCGCCCTCTACATAATCTCCTTTGCTGTCATCGTCATATAATTGTTTTAATGTCACAGTATCGTTTTTTGCCGATAATGTAACAATTCCTTTTGCAATAAAAACACAGCCAAAAATAAATAACAAAACAACAACTAGTAATTTTTCAATATTTTCCTTCATATCCTTTTTTATCCCTCATTAGTAAATTAGTAACCGTTCTCCATAACCATACACACTTTTTCGCAAAAACATATTCCATATTTTATAATATTCTGATAGCCCTTGTCAATAAACGGTGCTTCATAGTTTCTTTCTTCTATCTGCTTTAACGCTTCCATGCACTTGTCTTCCATCTCCGTAAATTTTTTACAAAGCTTAAATTCCAGAATGCAGTTTCGATAAATCACACGTTTCTATCTGTCTGTCAAACCATTCTCTTATGGTATTGCTGTATATATATCTTACTTCCCTGTTCGGTACAGCCATAGTCAGATACAGCGTATCATTTTGAAATCTTTTTTCTGTCACCTTTAGGTATCCTGTAAAAAACAGAAAGTTCCACAGATTATCCTGTGTCCTGTATATATCATCATATGTGATAGCCTCATGCACAGGCTTTTCTATGCTTTCTCCATCTATCAGATGTTCTATCTCACTTTTTACCTTTTCATCAGCTTTTTCCACCAAATCTCTTATTATGCTGTTTGATGAGGTATTTGACCAATACGGCTTTGGAAACGAATTGCTCTCTGATATGGCAGTATTTACATAGTTTATGATGCTCCACGGATTATATACTTCTGTTTCTCCAAAGATATATCCGTCATACCATTCCTTTACTTCCGGAAGCTTTTCTGAGATACCATAGGCTTCAAGTATCTGCTCTACCTCTGTTTTCGTAAAACCAAAATATTCTGCATAATTGTTGCTCAATATTGAGTTGATACTAAGATTATTTAGTCCGGTAAATATTGACTCTTTGCTTATTCTTAAACAGCCTGTCACTACGGCAAATTCCAAAGCATCGTTCGTCTTTAGTACCGACTCAAAGAGCGAACGGACAAAATCAATCATCTTATCATAAAATCCTCTGAAATATGCATTTTCAAGCGGAACATCATATTCATCCAGCAGTATAATTACTTTCTTCTGATGATAGGCGTAAAGACATTGGGATAAAAGTTGTAACGCTGTTGCATAATCTCCGTCATGTGCTTTTCCATCCATTACTGCCTGATATCTTTCTTTATCATATGATGACAGCGCATTTTCTTTCAGTATATATTGATGTCTTTTAAACTCTGTGATTACCTCATTTTTTAAACATCCATATGCCATATCATAGTTTGGCTGCTTCGCTGATTTTAATGACATCTTGATTACAGGGTATTGCCCCATCTCTGACGCATACCGTTCACCGGCTTCCAGAATATTCTTTCCGGTAAAATATCTGCTGTTGTCCTTTTTTTCACCGTCACAAGTTCTTTCATCTTCAAAGAATGTACATATCATGCTCAGCGTCAGTGTCTTTCCAAAACGTCTTGGTCTGGTAAATAAATTTACAATTCCTTTTCTGTCAGACAATTCCTTTAACATCATTGTTTTATCTATATAATAATAGTTATTTTCTATCAGTGTTTTGTAGTTTTCTATCCCTATACCGATAAATTTATTCATCCTCCACACCTCTCGTTTTATACATTTTTGATATTTCATAATGTGGTTTACAACGCCATCATAAAGGCAGACATTGTTTTATTAAATATCCATATCTAATACAAATATATACAATTTGAAGAATATTATCAATCCCTAAATTCCCTATACCATGTGAACTAAGCTCTCACGAAATTCGTGCTTTGCACTCATTAAGTATTCGCATGATATCATAAACAACAGGCAGAACTGCTTCGTTCTCAAAGCAATTCTGCCCTTAAGCTTTACTTATTTCTTTTCTGTTTACGTTCTTTATGCTTTTTCACCATTTGAAAAATCAGTAAGAACAAAATCAATATTCCTATAAAAAATAATCCTGCAATCAGAAGTATCTGTTCCAACCGTATATCATCTTCTGATGGAATAAACGCTGCGCCGTCAGGAAGAATATCCGCCCAATTTTTTTCTTGTGATATACTTTTTTCTGTATTGCCCTCTTCCTCCCGTACACAATAAACAACATACCGCTGATAATTGTGTGCATATGGATGACATGTAACAAGCGTCACCATATCCTGATTTGAAATAATTTTTATCTTATCAATATCATATGGATCAATTGCTATACATTTTTCTACTGTATAATTCAGGGTTTCCCACAGATTTGTAATCTGCACCAAATCACCGGGTTTCAGCTTTTCAATATCTCTGAACATCGGCGCGCCGCCATATCCGCGATGAGCAGCAATCACACAATTTGTATTATTTCCGCCAATCGGCATACTCGTCTGATTGAGAACGGTTGCCCCTTTTGCCATATTATCGGTATTTGCTCCGATATATAGCGGAAGTTCCAGCTCCATCGCAGGAATTGTGACGTAACCTACCATATCATCGGAAAGTCCCTCTGCCTGAAAATCAAAGTCATTCGTCGTATAGCTGAAAGCATCACAAAGCGCCGATTGCTTCTCATCAAATATGCTTTTATTATACACCTGCATCTGTGAATACAAATTTTTATATAAAACAGCAGGCTTGTTTTGTTCTTCTTCACTTTTTCCCTGCTGTCTGACCTCTTCGGCCTGCTGTTTAAAATCAGAAATCGACTGATTACTTTTCCTTGTATATAATGACTCCTGTAAGAATGGATATGACAGGAATACAAAACCTGCTGCCAATAATAAAATCGCAAGAAAATTCCAAAATTTCCTCATTCTTTATTGTTCCTCCGCCGAATTCTATTAAGCAAAAATATAATCAATACGATTACTGCAACAATGCCAATACCTGTTATAATCGCAAACACATACTGCCTTTTCCAGGTACTTCCTGCTTTTTCTGTACCATTTTGCTCAATAGCCTGTGCTTCTTCATATGGGATACGCGTTCCACGAACCAGCAGGCGGTGACTGTTTATTCCATACGGTGTACATGTCACAAGCGTAACATAATCTTTATCCCTATCTATCGCTAAAGCACCTGTTTCATCCGGCAATACAACGCATATGTTATCTACTTGATAGGCAAGTGTTTCTCCTAAAATATGCAGATAAAAAACATCCCCCGCTTCTAACCGGTCAAGATTCGTAAATAATTCCTTATTGGCATTTCCTGTATGTCCGGAAAGTACAGCATGTGTTCCGATTCCTCCGACAGGAAGACTTGTTCCCTGCAAATGTCCGATACCTTTTTCAAGCACCGTTTCATCTGTATTGTGGTATATCACCAGATTACAGTTAATCGCAGGGATTTCAATAGAACCCATTGCCCCGTCTCCATTTATATTCAATAAATCAATATATGGATGTTCATCCAAAAGAAGACGCTCCTCATCAAAAGGGTCTGTCAGCTTTATCGTATGGTCTAACAACCCTTCATTGTATATACGACAGTCCTCCCACATGGAATCCAGCTCTTCTTTCGGTCTTTCATATACAAGGTTATCATAATATTCAATCATATCCTGCTGTTTCCGCTGATAAAGCATATTGCTTATCATTGGATAGAACAACAGGACTAATCCTGTCAGGATAACCAGTATCGCTAAAACAGTAAATATCTTTCGCTTCATACGAATTATTTCCCATCCTGTTTTTTTCTATTTGCAAGGAATATTACCATTGCGCCACATGCTACTAAAAGAATACCTATAATAGCAAACATCCAGTTACCAAGCCCGCCTGTCCGAGGAAGACTAAATCCTTTTTGGTTTAATACATTCAATATAATGTCATAACCACTATCCGTTGATAAAGGAAGATTTTCCGCATCCAAAGTAGCTGTACAAGGCGTTTCTATGGAAGCGGACTCGCTTCCGCCCTGTTTTGCAATCTTCAAATCCGATGAATCAAAAACGGTATCATCCGTTTTTGCACTAATCACAACGGTAATCATACTAACCTTATCATATCCCGCATTTTTTAATGCATCCGTTATACTTTCTTCAAGATAATAGGTGCCTTCACCAAGTCCCTGAAGATTCAGCGCTCCGTCTTCCGCCAACTTCAGCTCGTCTATAGTACCATCCGGTGATTGCTTATAGTTTCCGTTTTGACCGGTAAATTTTATTCCATTTTCTTTTTTATTGTCCTTGTACAATTTGAATGATACGCCATCAAAATTGTCTTTCGTATTCTTGCCGTCACTAAAGGTCTTATTCAGCTTTATACTATATGTATAAACTTTCGTTTTATCTGTAATCGTTCCGTTACTGCTCTTATCATAAGGACTATTACTATAGGTCAGGCTTGCTGTATTCTCTGAATTATTGTTTTCAGCGTCACTCATTAACGCCGTCTGATATGTAATTACAATGTCTTTACCATCAAGCCCCAACGCTTTAACCTTTTGAAGGTCAAAAACAATGGAAAAGAAATTTTCCTTATTGGTATATCCTGTATCTGTAAGGCGTGCAATTGCATTCTCTTTATTTACGGTATCTTCTTTTTTTATAAGATAGTACACATCATCAAGCTTTTGCATACAATATTCCTGATTGTCTATTGTAACGATTATACCGGCGCCGTCAAGCTTCTGATTTTTCATTACATCATAAAAGCAATAAATATAATTTGATGCAGCGTAGGCGTCAATTTTTTCTTTTGAGGAAAAATCGCCTTCCAATGGACTGCTGTAATCTTCAAAAGAATAGCTTGTAAGTGATGGAATACTTGTATGAACAGCGTATTCTAATGTATCACCTACAGCCGCCGTCGTCTTATCTGCTCCGTTTGCGCCATCCTCATCTACCGCAGATGCACGCTCATTCGTTTTGTTCTGAACGCTTTTATCTAATGTAATATCACTCGCCTTTAAGGTTATCTCAGAGGTACTTGGCACATCTAAAATACTTTGATTGATTACTTTTTTGCCATCTTCACCTGAAGCTACAATCAGATAATATCCATATGGTAAACCGCTGAATGTATACTTCGTATCTGTCACATTCCCATCATCATCTTTCATAGAACTTCTGACGCCGGCAGTTCCGCTTAAATGCTTATCCTGCGCATACTTAGTCAGCCAGTCAGAGAAAAGACGCGCCGCACTTGCAGTCGCTGCATCTGCATTTCCAGGGCTGCTTGCAATATGCGAAATGACATCTGCACCAAAGTACGTTTCATCAAGCTTTGCAGTATTAGAAATTACAATATAGTCTTCATTTTCTGTCCCATTTGCAGATGTACTTATATTGAGGCAATGATTTGCCGCATCATATGTCAGATATAAAGCGGATGCCGCTTTTACATCATCCTTATATGCTGCCTTTGCTGTTGCAAAGAAGTCATCAAAATCATCTGTTACACAATAAACGCCTGTATCTCCCATAGCTTCAGGCTGTGCGCTTCCCTTCGGAATTACAAGCTTTAACACCTCATATGCTGCAGCGGTATACTGAACATCACCTGTTGTTGTCGCTGTAACAGTTCCTGTCGCAGTCACCTCTTCCATGCCATTTGGAATGTCCTGCGCTTTTGCCGGCTGCGTCGGCAAAAGCACCATTACCATCATTGATACCGCAATTAAAACGGTTATCATTTTCTTCAATAAACTCTGTTTTCTCATCATGTACCTTCATCCTTTCATCTTAAAATTATTTGATTTTTATCCGTTTTGACGGTTATTTCAGATTGTCTGCTTTTGCCATTTTACGCTTATAAGCCATAAGTAAAATATATATACCACCAAGTAAAATCATAACAGTACCAAGAATAACAACGGTACTCATTCCACTTCCGCCTGTTACCGGAAGCTTCATCATTTTGCTGTTTTCAACTACAAAACAAATGTCACGCGTGCTGCCATATCCGTCTTTCAAATCCATACAGGTAAGAGATTTGAAATCTGCAAGCGAAAGATAACCTGTCGGTACTTTCGTCTCACGCATCGTATAATACAGTTTACCGCTGCTGCCATAAAGAGGAAGATTTTCAAATACTGCTACAGCCTCTTGCTGCACGTTATCCGTATTTTCAGGAACGATGTCCGTATAATAATAGTACGTTATATCATCTCCTGTATGCTCTTTATGTACAATATAATCTCTGCCATCTACTGTAAGCCTGTTGCTCTTTTCATCATATCCATCCAGATTGCTGACATCAGAACCCAACATAATCTTATACTGCAAGGATGTTGTTACCGTCTTATAAGCCTGCTGATATTCCGTTCCAACACCTTCATCCGCCGCATAAAAAGCATCGTCTTCCAGCTTATGGAAGGTCTGATACAAACTAAATTCTGCACCCTCCAGATTTTCTCCGCTGTTTGCCTTTTTTCTAATTGTAACGGAACCAAGAAGCTGTTCGTTGACGGCGGTATAAATGGTTCTGCCGCTTGTTTTATCTACGGTCTTTTCAACCGGAAGAATATCAAAATAGCTGCTTACATCCTGTCCATCAGCATCTTTTATGCTAATCTCATTTACATTGTATTCAATTTTACCTTTTTCTGTTTCTGCCTGTAATGCGAGGCTTTGTGCCAGTTTCCATGTATATACCGGTTTCTGCTCTTCAACAGTTACGGCGATTGCTTTTCCTGCATATGTTCCACTGACCCCGCCATCATCATTCAGCTTCATGGTACACACACTATCATAAATATGCTCTTTTTCCGATTTTCCAGCTTCCGCATCTGTATCTCCGATGACAGTAAAATCAATGCTTGTACCTTTCGGAATTCCTTCTACCATATTACGCCATTCTTTTTCCAGCGTCATATCAATATAATACAAACCGCAATTCCAGTTAGGACTTACATACGGACTCATCCTGATATCTTCTTTTGCCGGAAGATGAATCGTCGTATACAGCTTTGCTTCCTTAAGGCTGTCATTCGTTTCATAACATGCCTCAGAACGATTTCCATTGTTCAGATTTTTCCGTTCATCTGTTGTTACACTAAGCTTATCAAACGGAAGAGGCTGATATCCGTTACTGTCAGGAAGAACATAATTATAATTATCATTATCATCCTGAAATGTGATAATATAATCTCCCGGCAGCAGATTTTCAAATCTGTATTTTCCCTCTTTATCTGTTACCACAGGCAAAACGGTATTTCCAAGCACATCTTTTACAGGGATTCCCAAATCCGGCTCTGCTATCACTTCATCTCCATTCTTCTTTGCATAATGCAGATATACGTCGATTCCTTCCAGTGGATATTCGACCAGTCGTTCTTCTCGGTCTTCATCTCCTGTCAGCTTATCTGCAATATCTTTGGAGTAATATATTCCGTCATGGTCCTGGTCCATCCATACAACACCGGATACAATACGGTTTACGGTACGAACTTCTACTTCATTTGAAGTAACTGAAGTTCCTCCGCCTTCTCCCGGTATACGATAGAAAAATGTATTTCGATATAGACAATCTCCTATTTGTGTTGTCGGAATATCCCTATTGCCGCTTTCAATCAAATTCCCTTCAGATGTTTCCGGCGACATCACAACTGTAATTGTAAAACGTTGTCTGCCGAATATGACAGGGAAATATCCATACAATGCAATGCCGGATTTTACAGGATTTCCACTTTCATCATATGCATACTGTATTACATTATCAGGCACTTCCATATTGACTACATTTTCCCCAGCGCTTTCGTTTTCCTTAAAGCGCAAGCCTGTTCCATTATCAACAAATTTATCTAATAGAACATTCTGTTCGCCTGACATAGAAGAATAGGTCTGCTTCTCAAGGTACTTCATTTTTCCGCTTTTTATAAATTCGTTGAAACTCTCCGTATCCGTAAATTCAACAGAAATATCTTTTATGCGATACCCGCCATAAAATTCACTTCCTCTTCCGTCACCGTTATAAGGAAGAACATCACCGAGTTCAATAATTGTATTATTTTCTGTATTATTAGTGTAGCTTAACGTATATATGATATCTTCGCCAAGCTCTGTAATCCGCTTTTCTACCCCCTTCGTTATTCCATTTCGATTTTCGATTTTTACATTAATTGTTGCGGTATCCATATGTGCTTCTGCTGCCGTAAGGCCCATCTCTTCATATTCAGCCCTGATGGATGCCGTCACTGAAAGTGAAGTATTCTTCTGAATATCCTTATCCGGATTTTTTACATCTCCTATGATACAGTCGAACTCAATCTTCGGTAATTCCAAATCAATGTCCGATACATAAGTATTCAGTAATATCTTTTGTCCTTCACCGTCACCTATCACTTCAATATTCCAGTTTAGTTCACCTTCCTGATAACCACTGTCCTCATAATGAAAGCTTATACTTCCATCCTGATAGGTCAAATACTTTGGAAGTGTCAACTCAAGCTTAATATTTGTACTCTGCGTTCCGTTTTCAACCAAAGGTGTTTTTTTCGCTGTACTGGCAATATCAATATGCGGCGTCACCTGATAACTGACCTCACGCTCGCCATTTGAAATATTATAATCAAGCTTTGGCGAATTAGAGCCTTCTATAAGCTTTGTAACACCAATCTCTATACTGGTATTAAGTGTATATAACAACAGTGTATTTCCGCGTATAACACCTGTATGTGTTCCGGGAATTTTTGTTCCGTTTTGATACTGTGTCTTTATATATCCGTCATTATCGCATCTTAACGCAACCGGATATTTGCCATCCTCTGTATAAGCCGGCAGCGCCTCAATATCTGAACCTGTATCAAGTGCAGCACCGTACGGCTTAATACCATTCTGTTCGTTTGCATATTCCATATCCGTCCAGTTAAATCCATATGTATGCTCATCCACTGTATTATTGGCATAATAGATTTTATAATGCGGTCTGTATGTAATCCAACCGCGTACATCATTTGTTGTACAGTATGTTTTACCTGTTTTTTCAAAATCTCCTGTAACATTCATAGCCGCATCAGCAGTAATGCTTCTTCCTGTACGGATACAGCAATTACGGAACTCGTATAATATGGCTACACATTTTCCATTTTCCTCGCCGCCAAAATATGCATACAAGTCATCAAGCGTTTTAAAATACAACAGATTTTCTTCACGATACTTATCCATATCTGCCACACCGCCATCGTCATAGCTACCCTCTGCTGCATCATACGACGCCGACACATCTGTCTTATTCCAGTTTGTTCCGTCCGGCTTTGCAGCATATAATACCGTAAGGTCATAACTATATGTAGCGCTTTCCGACCACTCTGTCGGTCCTTCACTTGTCCTGATAACAAAAGCACCATCATGAATCGTATTATTTTGTCCTTTAAGCACATACCGCTCGTTAATAACCGGACTTGTTCCTACAGGTGTAAATGCATCGGCATCAAACTTCTGCAGCAGGTTCACTGACGTCATATAATTATATTCTATCGTATTAAAATATTGCGTATCATACATCGGATCATCATACATATAATGGTCAGAATCATTGTTTTTGTCATCTGTATGATAGGAATCACTGGAAAATACAGCTCCCCCCGACATATATACCGTCGAGTTCAGCGGTGTATCGCCTTTTCCATTATCATCGGTCAGCATATTCCTGTCGTTACTTAAAAAGTAGTTATTTTTATTAATAACATTTCCCCTGCTGCCATGATAAATATATAATGACGCTACCTGATTAATATAATTATCAGCATATCTTCGTTCGTTTACAGCAATCTTATTTTCTTTCAACTGTTCCGATTCATCATATCCATAATACTCATTCATGGAATCCAAATCCCGTTTAACCGCCTCTTCTGTTGCAAGTCCGGATGCACTTTCTACTTCTTCCGGCAACTGGTCTGATACGCTTATAATATCCAGTCCTGATACCGCCGTATCCATAGAAATCTGTATATATCCATTCAAATTATCATTGTCCAAATCCATCGGAAACAGAACCTGTACATATCCGGCAGAAAACGCTTTTACAGCAGACGAATTCAGCTGACTGCTTGTAATTCCGTCTGAATTCTGAACCGGATTATTGTCATTATTAAATTGGTATCCGCTGACTTTAACATGTACCTTTGTTTCTTTATCATCCTCTTTCGGCTGACTTCCCTGCAGCAGCCATGAGCCGCCATTATAGCAGGCTTTTGAACCACCGCCTGAATTATATGGCGCAGCATCATACGCATAATAGGTTGTCTTTTTCTGGTCGTCCTCGTCATTCCAGTTCATATTATGGGTGTACCCCATTCCATTCAGCGGTTTTCCATACATATTATTATCATTTGGCTTATATGCCCATATATATGGCGCAGATTGATATGCCGTATCCGTAAGCAGAACACCATCTGCGAAAACAGAACCTTTCAGACTCAAATCAAATTCCAGCTCATCTTTTGGAAGTTCTATTCCTTTCAGACCTTTGCCTGATGGCTCATTATAAAGTTCTGCTGTAATTCCATATCCAAGCATCGTTCCATAAACGACATTCGGATTGTCTTTCGCATCTTCTTCTGAGACTTCTACTCCGGCAGCCATATCAAAATAACCTGTATAATTTAATTCCGAATTATAAGCCAATGCAATATTGTACTTTGGCGCTGCAGAAACAGTAAGCGTCTTGGAGGAACATGCTGCATGGTACGCTTCACTTTGCTCATTTCCCTCAATCCGCGTTTCAAATTCCGGTTTTAAAGTATCACCATTTTTCATTCCATGTACAGATACGGTTGCTGTCTTTGTTACACTTTCTGCTCTCTGCGTCGTATTCTGTTCCCAATATCCGCGCAAAATCTGAACATCTCTGCCATCTATTTTTTCTTTCGTTATAGTATAACTTTCCAGTCCCATCGCCTCTACATCTGAAAATTCAGCCTCATCGGAACTGCATGGCAATACAGCTTTCAGCCATAAATGATATGTATATGGCGGTTCATATTCCGAATCACCATCTGAATTGACTGCACTGGTCAAGGAATAAACAACCGTATCAAATGTACGAACAATACTGTTTGAATCCCCTGAATCATCACCCGGCCACCATAAGACAGCCTGCTCACGCTCATACAGTTGTCCGTTATATTCAATATAAGCATATTCTGTGCCATTATACATATAAGTCTGCCCGCTGCGTTCTACCGCTTTTCCCTCTTTCAGTAAATCCTCGGCTGTTTTTTCCTTTAAAGCGGCGTCATCATATTGTACACCATTTACTTTTCTGCCATCATCAAAGAAATTTGTACCATCTATCATTCCGTCGATTACTTCAGCATTCAGATTGATATTTTCTATTTTCAGTGTTTCAACCTTAAAATGCGTATCCAGCGTCTTTATGATTTCCGTATCATAATAATCGGCTGTAAGCTGAACATTATTTACCTGATTGAGTCTCGCGGTAATATAATGTCCCTCACCTATTTGTACGCCGGTACGATTGCCGCCTTCATAAGCATCATCTTTCCAAACATTATATTGAGAAAGTCCCATGTCGTTTGCAGCAAGCAATGTAAGACGTGGTATCAGGTTTCTTGTTATATATCTGTTATAATCCTCCGTACCTTCATAGGCAGAATAAAAATCATTTCCTGCCGCAGTAGTCGAAATATTTCCATAAATCTTGCCTTGCACCACAGCCATCCTTGTCGTACTGTTATTTGGCAAAGGATTCTGTGCAAGACCGCCGCCCATCTGAGCCTTGTTTTTCGTTATCGTTCCACCCATAACGGTTACGGTTCCGGTATTCTGATAAATACCTCCGCCACGAACTGCGCTGTTGCTTTGTATCAAAGCGCCATCCGTTATATTAAGCGTACCTGCATGTACATAGATACCACCGCCGGCTGATGTCGTAACACCATTGGCACTGCCAACGTCAGCAGATTTCGCTCCTGTTACAGCATTTCCGGAAATATAAGCTTTCCCGATATTGACAGCACCGCCGCCTACATAAATACCGCCGCCCCTTTGTGTGGCTGTATTATTGGAAATGACAGCGTTTCCGGAAATATAAGCTGCACCACTGTTATTATAGATTGCACCGCCGGCAACTGCACTGTTGTTTTTGATTACACCGCCCGCAATATTTACAATTCCGCCATTATTATAAATTGCGCCATAGCCCCTATTGATATCTCCAATACGGGTTGATTTATTTTCGCTTATTTCACCGCTTATCATTTCAAATTCAGCAGCCGGACTTAAGAGCATTACTGCCGAACCATAAGCAGCACGGTTGTCACAAATTTTACCTCCATCAAGAACAAATCTGCCGGACTTTATACCCACAGCCGCACCGCCTTTGCTGTTGTCGGATGCATTCAGTCCAACTGCACATTCAGAGATTTCTCCTGCGTACATCGTAACCATACCGCCATCAATACAGATACCGCCGCCTGTTTCTGATGCTGTTCCCGTTATTTTTCCTATATTCTCTCCTGATACATACGTTACGTCTTCTACTTGTATCGTTTCATGCGTATCATAAATACCAAGCGTGCCCATACATGTTATAGCCGAATTTCCGCTTCCTTTTAATGTATATCCGTTCAGATTCAACTTCACATCAACACCCGTCGGAATCGTAACACTTTCTACAGAATGAGCCACCATCGTAACCGTTCCGCTTTTGTCTGACGTATGACTGATTGCATCTACTGCGTCCTGAACGGAAGTGTAAGCTGTTCCATCTACTACTGCCACAATCTTATTCGTTGCATAGCTTAAAGTAATTGGATATACTTTCCCGCAAGGATTAAACTGAATGGACTGATTTTCATACACTTTACCGGTATCTTCGTCAAGCCAGCCTAATGCGCGCATGTCACCTGATGAAGCAAACATATCAGAAGCCTTCATAAGATTCATAACAGGTCTCTTATTATCCCCTGTATTACTTATGGTCTGATTATAATTCACATAAATGTCCTGTCCGAGCGACGCATGATTTTCATAAATCCTGCCGCCTTCTAAAGTAAGCTTCTCATTTCTATAGTCTATAAAAATTCCACCGCCATAATTTGACGCTGTATTTCCTGTAATAAGCGTATCTCCTGAAATAATCGTCTCAGAATAATCTTTTGTATTGAACAATCCACCACTATGATAAATGGCACCGCCGCTGCCGGAAGCCTTATTATTTGTAATGGCTGTTCCTGTAATCATAAGCCTGATAATTCCGGTATGACCATATGTATATCTGCAATAAATACCGGCTCCATTTCCGGCAACATTTGCGTCAATCTGTCCGCCTGATAACTCTGCAATCGTATCAAAATCAGCAGGATTGCTTGTTCCATTATAAAAATCTAATCCGCCGCCATTATTGGTTGCTATATTATTCGATATGCTTCCTCCGGTCATACGGAATTTCGGCAATTTATCTCTTGAGAAATTTGCAGCATTTACAATCTGGAATGAGACACCTCCACCTGCTGCCGCTCTGTTATTTTTTATCTCAACACCATCCCCAATATTGAGATTTGAATTCATGCAGATGATACCGCCGCCGGTTCTGCCTGCCGCTGGGACATTCCCGCTTATTTCCGTTTTTCCCTTCAAGGTAAGTGTATTAACCTGATTGGCTATATTGGAATGTGTAAAATAAATACCACCGCCATCACCATATGTCGTTTCGTTTTCTGCTATTTTGGTATCTTCTACAGTAAGTGTCAGGTTTGTTGTAGCAGTATTAGAATATAAACCAACACCACCGCCGTAATTTGCCTTATTGTTTGAAACGGTACAATTTTTTAACGTAATTTCCCTTTGACCTGTTCCCGTTATGACAATACCACCGCCGCCTTGATTTTTTGCAATATTATACGAAAAAATTGAATTTTCAATTCTTACGTCTTTTTGTACTCCAATATACAAACCGCCGCCACAGTTACCCTGATTTCTGCTAAAATTACAATTATTAATAAGGAATGTGCCGTCAGGGTTCAAGTTATTGGAATAAATCTCCAATCCTCCACTGTTCAGATTTGAACCTTTCATTTTATTATATGAAATATCACAGGTATCCATTTTAAGTTCAGAAGCATTAATCACCCCTGCACCTGCTGTTTCAGATTGATTATTGGTTATCCTGCAATCCGTCATCATTAGTTTATCAACTGTTATATTGACAGCTCCACTCGAATTATCTGACGTGTTATTTATAATATCAACATTTGTCATAATAACATTCGTCGGATTGGTGTTTCCATTTGAAACAATACGGACTCCGCCTGAATTTGAGGTAGCAGTATTATCACGAATAACAGTTTGCTTACCTGCTTTTCCCAAAATAAATGCCGGATATCCCTCATCTGCATTTCCCGGATTGTTTGCTGCAATAGCGCCTCCGTTCGCTGCTCTATTCCCACTTATCGTTACACCATAAATCTGTACATCATCTTTCGTCTTATGCCCACTATTGTTATCATTAAAGCCGCTAAAATAAATTCCGCCGCCATCACCGCTTGCCGTATTATCCCTGATTGTTCCGCCTGTAATATGAAATACACTTTCAATATCATTTTGTCTCGGAGATGTGTTGGCATTAAAATATATTGCGCCTCCATTTGCTGCGGTACAGTTGCTTATCGTTCCGTCGTTCATATACAGACTGGATTTATATTTTTTATTATTAAGCGACATGATATAAACAGCGCCGCCGGCAGCATCCGTATGACAGTTTGTTATCAGCCCGCCCTCGATTTTTACAACCGAACTCATATAAACCGGAGCCGAATCTGTTCCTATATTTTTACCGCCTGCCGCATAAATTGCTCCGCCGTTATTGTTATTTCCGGTTACTTGAAATCCGTCTATTGTTCCGTTTTTCAAAGTAAAACTTCCACAGTCTATATATACAGCTCTGGTATTGATGCTGTCCCCTGTTGCTTCCGGCACAAGCTTTCCTGCTTTATCTGCGGATGTATCATCAATCGTAAGCGTACCGCCATTTACATAAAACAATCTTGTTGTCTTTTTCGGTGCAGTAATCGTATGTCCTTTCAAATCTATCGTAATATCTGCCGTATTGCTGACAAAATCTGCACTCTCGGTTATATCGGCAAGAAGCTCTATTGTAACTGCACCTTCATATTTATCTGCTGCCGCAACAGCAGATTTTAATGAAAAATACTTTTTCTCTTCAATTTGTGCAACTGCTTTTCTTTCTTCAGTTTTAGATACTGCTTTCAGATACAGTGCTTGTGAAATCCGGTCCTTATCTGCACCAAACATATCACTTATCGATTTAACATTCTCACCTGTTTCCGCTTTAGTATCCGCCAAATAATAGGTATCTGTTTTGTCATCATACCAGCAATCGATACCAGCAACTTCCATACTATCAGCCGCCCTAAAGTCCTTACCTGTACTTTCATTATCTTCATTGCAAAAATATGAACCTTCTCCCATGAATAAATCGTCGGAAGCATTATAAGCAGAATTGCCATATATCTGTCCACCGCTCATATAAAGCTGTGCATACAAAATATTATTCACAAACAGACCACCGCCGCTACCGGTTGAAGCTGTATTATCTGTTATAACAGTTCCTTTTCCTATATGAAGTTTTCCCTGATTAATATAAATTCCACCACCATAAAGCGCTGTATTTTCTCTTATTGTGCAATTCGATATATAAACTTCATTATTAGCATTATTAACATAAATACTGCCGCCATTAGCACTTGCACTATTCCCTGTAATCTCGCCTCCTGTAATATAAAGCTTGGCATTATTTTGAATATAAATACCGCCGCCATTACTACTTTTTACATTTCCACTGATTTTACCACCACTAATATTTATCTGTGAATATCCTGAAACAAATATACCACCGCCCGTATTATTTCTGATTTCACCGCCTGTTACATTAAATTCTGCTTTATAATTGCTGTCAGAACTCAAGTCATGACATACATTTACTACGGCAGCATTTGCATAACCAACTATATTCTTCTCCAGAATACCACCATTCATAGTTACCTTTGAGCCTTCAGCAAGATAGATTGCAGCCCCCCAAAATGCAGAATTATTGCAAATCGTTCCATTTTCTAAAATGCACTCGCCCTTCACAAATAATCCACCGCCATACAATCTGTTATCCGGCATCAGCGTTCCTTTTCCCTGACAGATTTTACCGCTGTTCTCCTTACTGCTGTCTTTGATTGTCAGTTTTGCATTTTCCTCAACTGTAACAACACTTCCCGCTGCTCCTTTCAGCGATTTGCCATTCAAATCTAATGTTATAATGGTATCATCATATATTGTGACATCTTCCCGGCTGTCTTTCAGCATAACAATTTCACTGTCCTGTACCGTTTTATTCAAAACAGCATCTACTGCTGCCTGAACACTCGGATAGGTTATGCTGCCTATGGCAGCGACTTCTTCCATGCCATTGATGTAGGTATAAGCAAAGTTTTTACTTTGCGTCTTATCCTGCACCTCATTCCATGTATCGATACCATCTTCATTTTTATATTCCAGCTCGTTAATCCATCTTCCGCCTGCCTTTACGCTCGGTCTGTACAGATTGCTATTATTTATTGATACACGAGACGCATTGATAAATATATCCCGGCCTGAATCTGCCATATTATCACTGACATCACCATCGCCTATCACCTCTATCGTATACTTTCCCCCATCAGGGAACATATTCCAGGTTTCGATATTGGAATAGATACCGCCGCCTCTGTTCGCACTATTGGATGTAATTTCGGCTTTCTCTACAACAATTCTGGAACGTGTATCGACATAGACGCCACCACCGCTATTTGCTGCTGTATTATCTGTAATCTCAACATTTTCTTCAATATGCAGGCAGCATTTTCTATTGTTGTTATCTGCGCGTACGAAGATACCGCCACCATTATTTGCTTTATTATTTTTAATGGCAACATTCCCTGATATAACAGATACATCATTATTATTCATTAAATAAATTCCGCCGCCATTACTTGCCGATGAATTATTCTCAAGCGCTCCGCCTGTCATCGTAAAATTAATCTTACTATTTCCGCCAATAACAGCGATACCACCGCCATTGGAATTGGCGCTGTTACTGCTGATAATGGGATTTCCTTCTACAACAAGACTGGAAGTATTATATATTCCACCACCTTCACCATTAGCAAAATTTTCTATAATTTGTGCATTTCCCTTTATTGTCACTGTCCCGCTAAAAATTCCGCCTCCTCTTGGGAAATTGGAAGAACCCCCTTCCGACCTGTTGCCGGATATTTCTGTTGTTCCATCAATGGTAAGTTTTGTGGTATCATTATAACAATATATACCACCGCCCTCGCCATTAGAAATATTTCCGCGGATTTTACCACCGCTGATTTGAGCATCTACGCCGTTCATCAAATATAATCCGCCGCCACGCAGACCTCCCTCACCGCTGTTTTCCGAAATTGTTCCGCCTGTCATCGTAAGCTCAGAAGATGCAGATACATAAATACCACCGCCACAGGCAGTTGCATTATTGGCATCTGTCTTATTTCCCGATATCTCAATATCCCCTTCGAGCTTAATACGGCTGTTGTTATTGATATAAACACCGCTGCCATAATATGCGTTTTTGTTATCGTTCATTTTACCGCCTGACAAAACAACATCTGAATAAGCGCCTGCAAACAATCCCCCGCCGTATCTGGTACTCGTATCGGATGTAAGAGTGTTTCCACTGACTTCGCCGCCTTTCATGGTAAAACAACCCGACTTTCCATTTACACTGTCTACGCAGACGCCGCCGCCATATTCGCCTGCTTTATTTTCATTTATACTACCATTGTTTATTGTGATATTGCTGCGGATACATCCATATATGCCACCGCCTTTTTTATCTGCAGTATTGTTTCCAATCAAACCATTTTCCATTGTAAAAGAAGATACGGCATTTGGATTGCTGTTCTCTAAAAATCCAACTCCGCCACCGTTCGTACCTGCATGGTTATTTATCACCATACCGTTTTCCATAAGCAGCGAGCTGCCTTCAGCCAAAAAAGCAAAACCACCTCCTGTTCCGGTATCAGCAGTATTTTCAGACATCTCTGCCGCTCCAGCAAATGTCACATAAGCCATATCCTTAAAGCAAAATCCACCACCATTTTCTGCGGCTGTATTTTTGCTGCATATTCCATTATTTACCTCAAGCTTAATCGGACCTTCTGCATACAGTCCTCCGCCATCTGCCAACGCTGTATTTTCTCTTATAGCTACATCATTTACTATATAGCTTTTTTCTGTTTTATTTATAAGATAAATAGAAACACCGCCGCCATACTGTGCAGTATTTCCTGATATTTCACCACCATTAAGGCTCAAATCGGAAGGAGCATAAGCATATATACCGCCGCCATAGAGAGCCGATTGATTTTCTTTAATCTGACCGCCATTCATAATGAATGTTCCATTTTTTTCTACATTGACACCTGCTCCGCTTCCGTCAAAGCAATAACCGGATATCTCGCCGCTTTCTAACGTGACAGAACCTCCGCCTGCAATCGTAATTGCCCGCATATTGGTTGTCCCATTTGAATAAACCTTTCCTGATTGTCCTTCACTTTCATCTTTAATAACCAGTGCTCCATATACGATAATATGATTTGCTATGTAGGATGCATCTGCTTCAGGCGCTTTTATTGCATATCCATTCAGGTCTATTGTAACGGTTACCCCGTCAGGAATGATGATGCTTTCTTCATAATCTTTGTCAAGACGAATTTCACCTGCAGCATTTTCAGTATTCTTAATTTCATTAATCTGGTACTGAAGCGTTCCTGCTTCTGCATCATCTAAACCAAACAAAGCAGCATCATATGACGATTCCGCGTCTGTGCTTTCTTCTTCATTTGTTTCCACATCCGTCTTTGTGCTTTCTTCTGTGTCATTATCCTCTGTCTGTTCAGTTCCGTTGTCTTCTGTCATCTGTGTATCAGTTGGCTCAACTGCTTCCGCATCTGAACTTTCTTCTGAACTTTCTTCCGGTAAGCTTTCTTCTGATGACATTTCAGAATCCTCACTTACTTCGGTATCCGATTGCGTATTCTCCTCTGTTCCTGTTCGTTCTTGTCCTTCCGTACCTGCTTCTGTAATCTCTTCTATATCAGGCTGGGCATATACATTTTCCAAATTGACATTTTCATAAATCCCGGGCAATGTCAGTGACGTACCACTATACATTGTTATAATCATCAAAACCGACAAAATCACACACATTACTTTTTTCCAATTATTATGCATTATGTACCACATCCTTTGTATATTTTTCACATATATATAAAATATTATAAAAAAATTTTTGTATAATTACAAGTATATCCTTTCTTATATTTTCTTTTTCATCAGCAACTGACATCATTCCCGTACTTTAATATATGCTTCTAATTATATATTTTCATAAAAAGAGCAAAGGTTCATTTTTTATTTATTAATTATACCATTTGAAATATTGTTTTTCTACAAACGGCGAATTGCATTTATGTAACCTAAAGTTGCCATAATAAAAAAGGCAGCAACAATTTGTTGCCGCCTTCATAAAGAATATGAAACACTTATTTCATTTATTTATTTGCAAGTTCTGCTTTAATCGCTGCTGTCAGTGCCGGAACGATTTTGTTTAAATCGCCTACTACACCGTAATCAGCTACATCAAAGATTGGCGCGTCTTCATCCTTGTTGATTGCAACAATAATGTCTGACTCTTCCATACCTGCAACGTGCTGAATCGCACCTGAGATACCAATTGCAAAGTAAAGCTGTGGTCTTACTGTCTTACCTGTCTGACCAACCTGAAGCTCTTTTGGCTTCCAGCCTGAATCAACAACTGCACGAGAACAGGATACCTGTCCGCCAAGAACCTCTGCAAGGTCATCGAGAATTTTGAAGTTCTCTGCTGAACCAACACCACGACCACCGGATACAAGAACCTTCGCATCCATGATATCCTTGATATCTGAAACTGCCTTTGCTATTTCAAGGATTTCAACATATTTGCTATTTGGTGTGAAACCAGGATTATATTCGATAACCTCAGCCTTTGCACCTTCTACCTTATCAAGTTTCTGCATAACACCAGGACGAACGGTTGCCATCTGTGGACGGTTGTCAGGACATGCAATCGTTGCAATTGTATTACCACCGAATGCAGGACGTGTCATCAGAAGCTGATTGTGTTTCTGTTCCTGATTTGGAAGTGCAACAAGAGGGAAATCACCAATCTCAAGTGATGTACAATCTGCTGTAAGACCTGTTGCTACTCTTGCTGAAACGGTAGGACCTAAATCTCTACCAATTGCTGTAGCACCAACTAACATAATGTCAGGCTTGTACTCATTGATGACTGAAGCAAGTGCATGCGCATATGGCTCTGTTCTGTAATCCTTTAATTCAGGATCATCTACAACGATAACCTTATCTGCACCGTATGCTGCCAGCTCGTCTACAAGACCTTTTACATCTGAACCAATCAAAACCGCAGTAACATCTGTATCAAGTTTTTCTGCAAGTCTTTTTCCTTCACCTATTAACTCAAAAGAAATACCACTTAACTTATTGTCTACCTGCTGTGCGAAGACAAATACGCCTTTATATTCTTCTAAACCCATTTTATTCACCACTTTTCCTTTATATTATAATACATGCTTATCTTTTAATTTGCCAACAATATAGCTTACAGCATCGTCCGGAGAATCAGGAACAACCTTCTCGCCTGCTCCCTTTCTAACCTTATCTGAAGCCTTCGCAATCTTTGTAGGTGAACCTTTCAGTCCTAAGTTACTGTCATCTACATCTACAAGATTTGCTCTGCCCCATACTGTAATCTCTGCATCAACTGCATCAAAAATTCCGCCCGGAGTCATATATCTTGGCTCATTTAATTCTGAAAGCGCTGTAATAAGACATGGTGTTTTTGCTTTCAGCATATGATAACCATCATCATACTGACGTTTAACAACAACTGAATCACCGTCAACCTTAATCTCCTGTGCATATGAAATTACAGGGATTCCAAGATGCTCAGCTATCTGTGGTCCTACCTGAGCTGTATCGCCATCGATAGCCTGACGGCCTGTGATAATAATATCATATTCCAGGTTTCTGATAGCACCGGCAATCGTAGTTGATGTAGCCCATGTATCTGCTCCGCCTAAAACTCTGTCTGTTACTAATATTCCTTTATCTGCACCCATCGCAATTGCTTCACGAAGTACATCTTCTGCCTTTGGAAGCCCCATTGTAAGTACAGTAACCTCAGCGCCATACTCATCTTTTAATCTAAGGGCTGCTTCAAGACCTGCCTTATCATCAGGGTTCATGATTGTAAGCATCGCTGCTCTATTTAATGTACCATCCGGGTTGAACTGAACGCCACCCTTTGTATCAGGTACCTGCTTTACACAAACTATAACCTTCACGTTAAGTACCTCCTATTATTTTAATAAGTTTGCAGAAATTACCATACGCTGAACTTCAGAAGTTCCTTCGTAAATCTCTGTAATCTTAGCATCACGCATCATACGTTCTACATCATATTCCTTGATGTAACCATAACCACCATGTAACTGAACGCATTTGGTTGTCACTTCCATAGCAACCTCAGCAGCGTAAAGTTTTGCCATAGCAGCTTCAACTGAATATGAAGTCTTATGGTCAGCCTGATACTGTGCCTTTGTCATAGCAGCCTTATATACAAGCAGCTTTGCAGCTTCAACCTTTGTTGCAAGGTCAGCCAATACAAACTGTGTATTCTGGAACTGAGCGATAGAACGTCCAAACTGCTTTCTTTCCTTTACATACTCAATCGTTGTCTCAAGAGCGCCCTCTGCAATACCAAGCGCCTGAGCTGCGATACCGATACGTCCGCCATCAAGTGTATGCATTGCAATACCAAATCCTTTACCCTTCTGTCCAAGTAAAGCATCCTTTGGAATACGGCAATCTGTAAATATCAATTCATATGTTGAAGAGCCGCAGATACCCATCTTATTTTCTTTTGTACCAAATGTAAATCCCGGTGTACCCTTCTCTACGATAAATGCAGAAATCTCTTTCATCTTTCTGCCACGCTTCTCAACAGTACCTGTTACAGCGATTACAATATATACATCTGCTTCTTTACCATTTGTAATAAAGCATTTTGAACCGTTCAGTACCCATTCATCTCCATCAAGTACAGCCTTTGTCTGCTGTCCCTGTGCATCTGTACCAGCGCCCGGCTCTGTAAGACCAAACGCACCAAGTTTTCTGCCTGAAGCAAGGTCTGGGAGGTATTTTGCCTTCTGCTCCGGCGTACCATATGTCTGAATCGGGTCTACACAAAGTGATGTGTGCGCAGATACGATAACACCTGTCGTACCACAAACTTTAGAAAGCTCCTCGACACACATAACATATGTAAGCGGGTCGCAGCCCTGTCCGCCATCTTCTTTTGCAACAGGAATTCCTAAGAAACCATATTTAGCCATTTTGTCAACTGTCTCTCTAGGGAATCTGTGATTTTCATCAATTTCCTGTGCAAGAGGCTTAACTTCATTCTGCGCAAATTCTCTGAATAAGTTCTGCGCCATTTCATACTTCTTGTCTAAAGCGAAATTCATTCTAATTCTTCCTCCATAAAAATCTTTTTAATCTTCATTATCATTACTTGCTGTAATCATAAAATCCTTTGCCTGTCTTACGACCAAGCTTACCTGCACGAACCATCTTCTTAAGAAGTGGGTTTGGACGGTACTTCGGGTCTCCTGTTTCATCATAAAGAACATTCATAATAGCAAGTACAATATCAAGACCAACTAAATCACCAAGTGCAAGAGGTCCCATAGGATGATTTGCACCAAGCTTCATAGCAGTATCAATACCTTCTACTGAAGCAACACCATCCGCATAAATACCGATTGCTTCGTTAATCATAGGAATAAGGATTCTGTTTACAACAAAACCCGGAGCTTCGTTGACCTGAACAGGCTCTTTACCAATTTCAACAGATATCTTCTTGATTGTTTCAACAAGCTCATCAGGTGTATTCTCTCCTGCAATTACTTCAACGAGCTTCATTCTGTCAGCCGGGTTGAAGAAGTGCATACCGATAATCGGTCTGTCAAGACCTGCACCAATCTCTGTAATTGAAAGTGAAGATGTATTTGTAGCAAACATACATTCAGGCTTAACGATATCCATTAATTCCTTGAATGTTGCTTTCTTAATCTCCATGCTCTCAGGAGCAACCTCGATAACAAGGTCACAATCTGTACAGATATCCTTTAAACCTGTCTTAATCTTACCAAGAATTTCTGCACCCTTATCAGCAGTAATTTTTTCCTTACCTACAAGGAAATTAATGTTCTTTTCAATTTTTGCTTTTCCGCCATCAGCAAACTCCTGCTTGATGTCACAAAGACGCACTTCGTAACCATCTGTCATCGCAAATGCCTGTGCAATACCTGAACCCATTGTTCCTGCACCGATAACGCCTACTATCATTTTTTAATCCTCCTAAAATGTTATTTATGAGTATTCATGAGAAATTCATATACGTTTCGTTTCACATGCTACCCTATATCACACTTTTAGGATGGTAAAAGACCATCCTAAAAATGATAATATCAAAATGAAATCATCTCTATCAGGGAGAACATGCATCTCATACCTGATATTTCGTCTATTTATTCTGGAAAGGAACTACCTTAAGCTTCTTTTCTTTGTCCTTCTCAAGGAAATTACCCATTCCGGCTTTCTGGTCTTCTGTTTCAAAGCAGTCACCGAATAATTTTTCTTCGATAACGATTGCCTCGTCCATATCAACCTGAAGTCCTTCGTTTATAGCCTTCTTGCAGTTACGAACTGCAATAGGTGCATTTGCTGCAATACCTGCTGCCATCTTCTTCGCTGCAGGAATAAGCTCCTCAAGCGGATATACCGCATTGACAAGACCGATTCTGTACGCTTCATCCGCTTTGATATTTCTTGCTGTATAAATCATCTGCTTTGCCATACCTGCACCAACAAGACGTGCAAGTCTCTGTGTTCCGCCAAATCCCGGTGTAATACCAAGACCAACCTCCGGCTGTCCGAATACAGCGTTTTCAGAACAAATTCTGATATCACAGCTCATTGAAATCTCGCATCCGCCGCCAAGTGCAAAACCATTAATGGCAGCAATTACAGGAATTGGAAATATTTCTATCATTCTGAATACATCATTTCCTTTCTTGCCGAATGCTTCGCCTTCTGCTTTTGTAAGTGTTGACATCTCGCCTATATCAGCTCCTGCTACAAATGACTTCTCACCTGCGCCTGTAAGAATCAGACATCTTGTTGTATCTAAATCCACAGCTTTGAATGTTGCTTCAAGCTCTTCAAGAACTGTGCTGTTAAGTGCGTTTAACGCCTTTGGACGGTTGATGGTAACAATACCAACAAATCCTTCCTGTTCATATGTTACGAACTCCATATTATGAACCTCCATAATTCTATAGTCAATTATTTTAAATATGTGATATACCTAATATATTAACTATTCTCTTGTAACTATTGTTGAGCAGCCCATTCCACCGCCGATACAAAGTGTAGCAAGACCTGTCTTTGCATCCTTTGCTTCCATCTCATGAAGAAGTGTAACAAGAATACGACAGCCTGATGCTCCTACAGGATGTCCAAGCGCAATTGCTCCGCCATTTGGATTTAACTGCTTTTCAACATCAATACCGAGGTCTTTTCCAACAGCTACTGACTGGGCAGCAAAAGCTTCATTTGCTTCGATAATATCGAAATCTTCAATCTTCATGCCTGTCTTCGCCATAACCTTCTTTGTAGATGCAACCGGTCCGATACCCATAATAGACGGGTCAACACCGCCAAGTGCACCTGCTACCCATGTTGCCATAGGCTTAACACCAAGTTCTTTTGCTTTTTCTTCGCTCATTACTACGATTGCAGCAGCGCCATCATTGATACCGGATGCATTTCCTGCTGTAACAAATCCGTTCGGATTAATGGTACGAAGCTTTGCAAGACCTTCCAGTGTTGTTCCAGGACGTGGTCCCTCATCCTTCTTAAACTCGATTGTTTCTTTCTTCTTTTTAACTGTTACAGGAACAATCTCTTTATCAAACGCGCCATTTTCCTGTGCTGCACATGCCTTCTGCTGGCTTGCAACTGCAAATTCATCTAACTCTTCGCGTGTAAGTCCCCACTGTTCGCAGATATTATCAGCAGTCTTAATCATATGATAATCATTGAATGCATCCCATAATGCATCATGTACCATTGTATCAACTAACTTTCCATCATTCATTCTGTAACCATAACGTCCCTGCATTACAGCATATGGAGCCATAGACATGTTTTCCATACCACCCGCAACAACAACATCAGCATCTCCTGCAAGAATCATCTGTGCAGCCATATTGACACAGTTCAGACCTGAACCGCATACTACGTTTACTGTAACTGCCGGTGTCTCAATTGGAAGTCCTGCTTTGATTGAAGCCTGACGTGCAACATTCTGTCCAAGACCTGCCTGAATAACACATCCCATATATACATGATCTACCTGGTCAGCAGGTACGCCTGCTCTGTTTAATGCTTCCTTAATAACAATTGAACCTAATTCCGGTGCCGGTGTTGTGCTTAATGCACCGCCCATTGTTCCTATAGCGGTACGACATGCGCCTGCTAAAACAATTTTCTTTGACATATTGATAATCCTCCACTTTATAATTTTTATATGACAGGGATGCCCCAGAGCGTCATACAATCTGCCCCCATTTTAGCACAAAAGGAAGTCCCACGCAACATAAATTACGACACACTTCCCTTTTATCCTTTTTAAATATTAATTTATTCTATCTTTTTCCTTTTTTCTTTTTTTCAGCATTTCTGCTTATTTTATGAAAGTCAGACTTTTTTCTTTTTACATTTTTATCATCATGCTTTATTTTTCTTGGCGTGATAAGACATTTTTCACCAAATCCTATTAAATCCTCTCTGCCGGCTTTGATAAGCGCTTCTTTCACAAGCTCGTAATTTTCAGGTCTTTTATACTGGATAAGCGCTCTCTGCATCGCCTTTTCATGCGGAGAGCTAGGAACATATACTTTCTTCATCGTTCTTGGGTCAAGACCTGTGTAATACATACATGTCGATATTGTAGAAGGCGTCGGATAAAAATCCTGTACCTGCTCAGGCATATATCCGATATCCCTTATATACTCCGCCAGCTCTACGGCTTCCTTCAGCGTTGAACCCGGATGCGAGGACATCAGATATGGTATGGCATACTGCTTATTTCCTGTTTTATGATTGATTCGTTCAAATCGCTTTATAAAACCGTTATAAACATTTACCTCAGGCTTCCCCATCAGAGATAATACGTTATCAGATATATGCTCCGGCGCAACTCTTAGCTGTCCGCTTATATGATATCTGCAAAGTTCTTCTAAAAAGCTGTCATCTGCATCAGCCATGACATAATCAAACCGGATTCCGGACCTGACGAATACTTTCTTTACCCCGGGCAATGAACGCAGCTTCTTAAGCAGTTCTATATAGTCCTTATGGCTGACTTTTAAATTACTGCATGGTTTTGGGAAAAGGCACTGTTTGTTCATACATACACCGTACTTTTCCTGCTTATCACATGATTGATGCCTGAAATTTGCTGTAGGCCCTCCTACATCGTGGATATACCCTTTAAAATCAGGCATTTTTATCATATTTTCAGCTTCTTTTATAATCGATTCATGGCTTCTTGTCTGTACCATCCGTCCCTGATGAAAGGTCAGTGCACAGAAACTGCAGCCGCCGAAACATCCTCTGTTTGACGTTATACTGAATTTCACCTCTGATATGGCAGGAATCCCTCCTGCTTCTTCATAACAAGGATGATAATGATTCATATACGGCAAATCATATATATCGTCCATTTCCATCTGCGTAAGCGGAAAAGACGGAGGATTTTGTATCACATAACCTCTGTTTCCATAACCTTCTACAAGCGTTTTAGCAGAATGTGCATCCGTGTTGATATATTGCGTATAAAAACTTTTTGCATATTCTGTCTTATCATTACACAAATCATCATAGGATGGCAGAACAATATAATCATAAACTGAATCAAGCGATTTTGTTTTATAAACCGTTCCCCTGATATATGTTATATCTTTTATGTCCATCCCGCTATTTAAGGCGTCGGCCACCTCCACGATACTTTTTTCTCCCATTCCATATACAATCATATCAGCCTGGGAATCAATCAGTATCGAATGTTTCAGTTTATCTGACCAATAATCATAATGGGCAAGCCTTCTCAGACTTGCTTCAATTCCGCCTATTATAACCGGCACATCCTTATATGTCCTGCGAATCAGATTACCGTATACAACGGTTGCATAATCAGGTCTTAATCCCATCTTTCCGCCCGGCGAATATGCATCGTTCTGTCTTCTCTTTTTTGAAACAGTATAATGATTGACCATCGAGTCCATATTGCCGCCGCATATCAGAAAACCAAGCTTTGGTCTTCCAAATACCGTGATACTGTCATCCTTTTTCCAATCCGGCTGGGCGATAATACCTACTTTATATCCATGTGCTTCTAAAACCCTGCTTATAATTGCAGGACCAAAAGAAGAATGGTCAATATAGGCATCACCGATGATATATACAAAATCGACCTGCTCCCATCCCCGTTTTTTCATCTCTTCTTTTGTTACCGGTAAAAAATCTTTGTTCATATTACCTCTAATTTTCCGTATTCTTACTTGCAAGGCTTACAGACATACCTGCACCAAGCGCAACTGCTTCTAATGCTTTATCCGATACATAAGCATCGATACCCGTTTTTTCTTTTATCAGTTTATCCATTCCATATATAAGACTTCCGCCGCCTGTAAGAACGAGTCCTGATACAGATATATCTGCAACAAGCTCCGGCGGAGCAACCTCCAAAACATTATGTATGGCATTCATAATCTGTGTCGTCGGTTCTTTGAAAGCCTCAATCGTTTCATTTGCCGTTATTGTTATCGCTTTGGGAAGTCCTTTGATAAGGTCTCTTCCCTTAATCACAAATTCTTTATCTTCTTCTCGTTTATATACTGAGCCGACAGCAATTTTGGCTTTTTCTGCCGTCTGCTCACCTATCAGCAGATTATATTTTCTTCTCACATATCGAATCATTGCGGCATTATAATCATCCCCTGCGCACTTTATCGAATGACTTTCCGCCGCTCCGCCTAAAGAAACGACAGCAATATCGGTCGTTCCTCCGCCAATATCCACTACCATATTTCCTTTCGCTTCATATATATCTACAGACGCACCTACAGCAGCAGCAAGCGGTTCTTCCATAACGTAAACCGACTTCGCACCCGTCCTGTATACAGCATCTTCCACTGCTCTTCTTTCTACCTCTGTAACTCCACTTGGGACACAGACACATATTCGAGGTCTGCCTACACCGGTTCGTTTCTGCATTGCAGACTTGATAAATGCCTTAAGCATCCGTTCGGTTATTGTATAATCCGAAATTACACCCTTTATTAAAGGTCTTACTACTTCTATGGTATCCGGTGTTTTTCCTATCATCTTCTTTGCCTTCGTACCTATCGCAATAATCCTTTTATTTGCTACTTCGTATGCCACTACAGAAGGTTGATTGATAACAACCCCCACCCCCCTTATACTTATCAGTACATTTGACGTTCCTAAATCTATTCCTATATCCATGAATTATTCAACAATTCTCCTTTGTATAAAATCTTATCATATAAAAAAGTGGCTTAAATACCTATAACTCATCATTATAAGCATTACCACCACTTTTTTCAACAGGAAAATATATCCCTCTTATGATTTAATATCTTCTTTTGTTACCTTCTTTGCCTCAGGATTTCTGCTGTCGGCAGATGCCATCGCTTTATCCATAGCATCAATCAGTCTGTCAACATTTCCTGATTCCATAGCAAGAAGTAAATTCCTGATATTTTCTTCTGCCGCTTTCTCAAGCTTATATCCTTTTTCTGAGATATATCCTTTGGCAATCTCTATCATATCTTTTTCTTTAATCTGGTCAAAATAAACCCTGTTATTAAATGATTTTGCCAATGACATATTATCAGCAAGCATCTTGCTCAGTCCTGCCTTCTCACCTGTAAGAATAATCTTCACATCATTCTTTTCTGCGGAACACAATTCCACCATTTCTTTGAATCTTTCCGGTGTTATAAGGCCTGCACTTTCAATTATAAGGCATCCGCCTTTCAGCTTTGTAACAGCACCGGCTAATTTTCCGCTGTTAATAACCTTTGCTTTTACTTTGGCTTTCGCATCCGATTTGCATATGCCCATATCATAATAACATTTTGCAAAATCTTCGCCAATGATTGTAGAACCAAATCCATGTAATCCTAAAATGACGATATTCTTTGAGCGTTTCGGGTCTACTTTCATCGTCTGCATCACATTAACCATCTGTGCGCCTGCCGGATTTACGCCAAGATACTTATACAAATATTTTGCTTCCGGCGGAAGTGCTTTTCTCTTCTCCTCTTCCGCTGTAGCATCCACAGCAGCATTGTCCTCAAACTCTGCTTCTGCAGCTTCTATTGCCTGCGTTACACTCTCTACCTGTCCGGATTCAAGAAGTTCAGCCTGTTTATTGGCCTCCTCTTCTTTCTTAATTGCTTTATCTAATACTTTTGCAGCAGCAGCAGCTTTCGATTTGGCTTCCTCAAGCTGCTTTTTGGCAGACTCTTCTGCTTTCATCAATGCTTCTAAGTCTTTCTTCTTCTTTGCTTCAGCATCCTGCTCTGCCTGTTTTGCCGCCTGTTTTCTTGCTACTACTTTTTCTGCATGCTCCGTTCTGAGGTCTGATATGCGCGTTTTAATATCTTCTTCCTTATGTTTTGCATCTTCAAGTGTTTTCTTTGCATCCGCCTCAGCTTTAGCCTGTATATCAGCGGCTTCTTTTTCAGCCGTAACAGCCGCAGACTGAACCTTTTCTAATTCAGCAGCTTCCGCAGCCGCATACTTTTCTTTCTCAGAAGACACAAAAGATTTATATTTTTCTTCTATCGCATTTTCTTCCTCGGCAAGCTTATCAGCATTTTCCTTAGCGGCATTTTCTGCATTCTTAATTTCAATATCTTCTGCAATAGCCGCTTCTTCTATTATCTTCTCTGCTTCTTCCTCTGAGTTTTGTGCTTTTGCAAGCAAGCTCTCCGCTTCAACAACCGCCTTTTTAGCAGCTTCTAACTCACCCTGTGCTTCTGTTTTTGCTGCTTCAAACGAAGCAACATCCTTTTTGGCAACCTCAATATCACCTTTCGTCTTTTCCTTTTCAGCGGCAGTTTTCTTTAAATCCTCTGCAAACTTATTCACATTTTTTTCAGATTCTGCAATCTTTCTGTCCGCTTCAGCTTTTGCTTTCTTCGCTTCGTTAATTAATTTCTGTGCTTCAGATTCTTTTTCAGCAGCCAGCTTAAGAAGCGCTCTTGCATCTTCAAGCTCTTTATCTGCCTCTGCCTTATTATTTTTCGTTTCGCTTTCTGTCTTTTCTACTTCGATAAGCTTTTCAGAAAGTTCTTTCAAAGTCTTCTGTGATTTTTCCTCAAGCTCTGAAGTATTCTTCAAATCTGCATTGGCTTTCTCTTCTGCCTTCTTAGACTCGGTAAATATATCGCCTGCCTTATTCTTTTCTTCCTGTGCATCTGCTAAAAGCTTATTTGCTCTTTCCTCTTCGTCAGTTCTCTTCTTCTTTGCGTCTTCAATAGCCTTTTTCTTTGCATCTTCTATCTGAGCAGCCTTTTTCTTTGCATCTTCAAGATTTTGCTTGTATTCAGCTTCATTCTTATCAAGATTGTTTTTCTTGATATCCGCAAGTTCTTTAATAGCCTTGTCTGCCGAAGCCTGTGCTTCCGTTATCACTTTATTCTTATAAGCTTCCGGTTCGCTTTCTTTCAGGATTCTATCGGATTCTGCCTTCGCCTTTTCATTGTTGTCACTGATTTCCTTTTTCAGCTTATCAATGGTTGCGTCAAGCTCTGTTTCTTCTTTTTCAAGAAGTTCCGCATCCGCCTTCTTTTTCGCATCCGCATCCGCCTTCATCTTTGCTTCGTAACTCAGTTTCTTTTCTTTGTATTCCTCAAGCTTCTTTGTAAGCTCTTTTTCAATTTTCTCAGACTCTGCTATCGTTGTACGAGCGGTTTCAGCAACATTCTTTGCTTCCTCCGCTTTCTTTTTCGCATCCTCAATTGCTTTTTTCTTCTTTGCTTCCGCTTCCGCCTTAGCCTTCTCCTCAGCAAGCTTCTTTCTTTCTTCTGCTTCTTTCTTTCTTCTGGCTTCTTCTTCCGCTTTCTTCTTTGCTTCTTCTTCTGCCTTCTTTTTGGCTTCTTCTTCCGCTTTCTTCTTCGCTTCTTCTTCTGCCTTCTTCCGGGCTTCTTCTTCCGCTTTCTTTTTCGCCTTTTCCTCCGGGCTTGTTTCGTCTATATTCGATAAGTTTTTAATCTCAGCGCCGAGTAAATCTTCTTCCTCCGCATCATCTCCCATATCATACATTGAATCAACATCAGGTGTTCCCTTCTGTCTGTCCGGAAGAATACTGAACAAATCTCCATTTGCATCATTACCCTTTGGTGACTTCACTTCTTTCATCTTAATGTTCTTGTCTGCAACCCATTCCGTATCATCTGAATGAATAACAGAAGATACATCTTCTGAAAAAGTTTCAGAACCAAGATTCAAAGACAGCCCTTCTGATTTTGCGCCAAGACCTCCGCCTAAGCCTCCGCCAAGTACGCCTTCGATACCATCTTCTGAAATATCATCAGCAATTCCTTCCAGATTCAGGCTAAGCTTTTGTCCGTCTGATACAGGATGAACACCACCAAGTCCTTCTGTTTTTTCCTCGGAATTCAGAGTCTCTTCAGGCTCTTTCTTTTCTTCAGGCTCTTCTCTTACTATACCTAAAGCCTCTTCCCGCTTACGTCGTTTCTTCTCCTCGATACGCGCAAGTTCTTCTGCTGACAGCGTCTTATACTGACTCTTTCCTCCATCAGCAGCCTTCGGCTTCTTTTTACCACCATTTTTTAACATTTCCTCTTCTTCAAGTCTCTTTTGTTTCTCAGCCTGGGCAGCCCGTTCTTTTTCAAGCTGGGCTTTTATTGCCGCAATCATTGCTTCTGTTTGATCTACAGCCAATTACCTCGCCTCCTTCTATTTATTCACAAAATAAACAGCCAATACATTATTTTTTCTACATGCTGTATTTTTTATTTTATAAGACAAAATCAAAATCTAAGCTTGAATTGCCTTTTGTCTTTCACATCACTTTTCAACTCTTCTGTAACATTTTGCTGTGTAATGTCATCTTCTTTATCTGCTCCTGCACTTAAAGGAACACTTTTGGCATCCGAATGATTTCTTATTCCAATATCAATACCAAGTTCTGCCAGAAGCTTATCTGCCTGACTAAGCAAAGCTTCTTCTTTTTTCAGATTTTCCTGAAACTTTTCTTCTTCTAAATCCATTTCCACCGTTTTACTTTGAACAGGCTCAGGCTTTGGATAATCATCTCTGTTATAATCAGGAAAAAGACTTGACCTGAATACAGGGAAATCAATATCCCGCTTATACACTGACAAATCCGGCTCCGGTTCAGGTGTTTCCTCTTCCTCTATCGGAAGCTCCGGTTCAGGTATTTTCTCTTCCTCTATCGGAAGCTCCGGTTCAGGTGTTTCCTCTTCTTCTATCGAAAGTTTGGGTTCAGGTATTTCCTCATCAAAGCTGATATCAAATCCGCCAAGACTTTCAAAAGCGGAGTCAAAATCAAACGCATCAACCGTTGTTTCAACTTCAGTAAATCCCGGTTCTGATACAACAACTTCTGGTTCAGGTTCTTCCGGTTCTGATGCAGTAACTTCCGGTTCAGGCTCTTCCGGTTCTGATATGGCAAATTCAGTTTCAGACTCTTCCGGTTCAAGCTCCTCAAATCTGAACGCTTCTAGCTCCTGCTCGGCCTTTTCAAAATTCATTCCGCCGGCTTTCAGTTCCTGCTCAGTTTTTTCAAAATTCATTCCGCCGGCTTCCATATCAGCAGCCTTTTCATCTGCTGTTTTTTCATCAGAAAGAGGCTCCTCAGAAAGAGCATCCACATTTACCATAATAACGGTTTCTGTCTCTTCTTCCACATTAAAATCATCTATTGCATCATCAAATACATTTTCAGCTTCATCGACAGTATTGTAAACACCGCTGTCCTTTGCTTTTGTTTCATCAACAGCCGCGGAAACGTCATCTGATACATTTTCCTCTTTTTGTTCATCATCAGATTTTAATACTTCATTAAGAAGCTCCTGTCTTCCAACCTCATGTTCTGAAATTGTATCAATGATTTCTTCATAAGCCTCTTCATCTTTCTTAGCCATACGGTTCTTTCCAAACCAGCTTTTCTTCTCTTCTTTTATTTCAACACTTTTTTCTTTCTTTTCTTTTTTATTTTCTTTAGAACGAGCCAACATTGTTTTAAACTTAACTGAATTAGAAAGCGGCTCGTCATCTTCTACCATTATCATAATCTTGGGCGCTTTCGGATGCATGCGTAAATCATCCTCTGCCAAAATTGTTTTTTCTAACTGACGTGTTTCCTCCATGCCTGCATCGGTATCTTCATTTGCATTTTCCGGATATATATATATATAATCCAATGCTTTCTCCATATTCTTAGAAACAGCATGAATATCTGTCATTTTTGCAGAGCCTTTGTATGTAACATTAAACATATTGGCATCCGAAACGAATTTCTCTTTATCATGCATGGCTGCATGTACCATAAGCATCTCAAAATCCCAAGCTTCATCTGACTCTAATTCATTTGCAGACAATAAAATACTATATAATTCATTAACCGGCTTTCTATGTGCCTTTGCAAGCATATACTCTATTCTATAGGTGCCTGCATCCGCCTTTTCCTGATTATATTTATATATTTCAAAATAATATTCTGCCAGTTCAAATAGTCCCATCGATAAATATAATTTTATTATCGAATAAATTATTTTATTTCCCATAGGTGCCATAGAATGTGCTCTGACAAGCGTAGCACGAGCTTCAGCATATTTCTGATTTTCGTAATACACTTCACCACATATTCTGATAAACTGAGGACTTAATGATTTAGTAAGATCCTGATGTTCAAGAATATCCAGCGCCAAACTATAATCGCCATTCTCAACAAGTTCTTTTATTTTGTTTACACTTGACATACTAATTCCTGTACCCATTGAATATCGACTCCCATGTATTAATTATCCTGTTATTTTATCACATTTTTCGCCTGTTTACAACCTTTTGATTTCTAACACCAATAACAATTCCTACCATTATTCCTGCTATAAGTCCTGCAATATGTGCCACATTATCGATTCCCTCTGAAACATATCCATTCACGATGGTAAGAGCCGATAATACAAGCAAATTCCACAGGGATATATCACTGACTCTTCCCCTGTTTAATATTGCAAGTATAATCATTACACCCATAAGTCCGCATATAGCGCCGGAAGCGCCTCCTGCATACCTATATGTATGCCCCATATAACAGCTTATCAGTGATGCCGCAGATGCAACCATTCCTGTAAAGACATATGCAAACAACATTTTCAGCCTTCCGACAAGATTTTCTATTCTTGCCCCAAGCGCAATCAGAATCGTCATATTACTTACAATATGCGTTATACTGAAATGGACAAACATCGCTGTAAATATCCGGTAATATTGATGATGATTGAATACCGCGTCCAAGTTATCCGCCAACGCTCTTACGACTGATGATGTTCCGTACGGATTCATCGTCAGGGAGGACAGGATATAAATCACTATATTCGCAAGAACGAGGATTGGTGTAACCACACCAAATAGTTTTCTGATATGGACACGATTCTTTTTCTTTTCAATATTTGTATTTTTATCTATCAGATAATACAGACCATCAAAGTCATCAGGCTGATTTTCAAAAACATATAATTTTCCATAATCTTCGCTAAACAACCATACATTTTCAACATTCTCTACGATATCCATAACAATATCGTCAAACATACCGTCGGGTGTAATCAGAATGTTAAGCAATTCAACTTTCATAGCCGTATTATTTGCTATATCAAAAATAACCTTATTATTAAAACCTTTTAACTTCTCAACAGTAAGACCGCGGCAGCTTCCTACAACAATCACATATACCGTATTTTCAACAGTTCTTCCATATACATTATTACTGTTGGGATTCAGTTTTTTATAACCTTTATTTTCTAAATGTTTTATTATTTGTATTATGTATTCCTGCACTTTTATAATTCAAGAAACAGCTTTTCCACTTTCTCAATAACTGTATCTTTCATACTTCCTCTTATTTTTTCATATTGGATTCCCGACTCCATAATCTCAAGCAACTGCATCCTGAGCTTTGCGTCTATATCCTTTATATACTTCATCAAAACATCTTTTATTTCAATGACAAACTCTTTGGTCTCCATCTCCGCAATCATCGGTTCATAATCAAATGAACGATTTTTTTTCATATCATCCTGTTTTCTATGACAGATTACACATTCTTCAGCGCCGCCTTCATTGATATGGCCGCAATTGCATCTCCACACAAGTCCGTCTGCCTTATAAGCACCTACTGCATCCATACCGGCTTTTGCCTTAAGGGACTTCAACTTTGCAGGCGATATCACAATATCAACCGATTCTGCACTACATAAATAGATTTCCCTTGAAGTAACATATTTTTTTATATATACTTTTGCCGATGAAATAAGCTTAATATACTTTTCAGGCAACTTGCAGTCTATGTAATCTGATTGAATCGATGACAGATGCGTGTCATTGTTATCAAATGTAAAATCCACGCCTGTAAGTGTTGTTGCATCACCATATAGATTTACAAATTCTATATCTGCTTTGACAGCCCTGATATCTTCATTATTATAACTATGAAACCATGCGGATATCTTCGTACCACTTCCCTCGGAAACGAGTACCAGTTTTACGGCTCTCGGCATAACTTCATCATAGTAATTGCTTACCAATACCTCTTTTTCTGTCAGGCCGCTTTTCGTCAGTTCCGAACGATACTGTTTCTCAAGCTTTACAAGCGTACCGCTTGCCACAACAGCAGTCAGATTATTTGAATATTCTGCAACATTGGTTTGAAAGCCAATAACGGCATTATATTCAGTTTTTCCAACCAGCTTCTTAAATGATTGAATCGTCTTATTCAAAATGCCATCCAGTTTCTCCTGATAAACCTCGCTTCTATCCGTTGCGATATCAGCTATAGAAGTACCGAAATCTTTCAGGAAATTTGAATTTAATATGGTTTGCGTAAATCGATACTCCCCATACGCGACAATATCAAACCCCTCGAAACTTGTTCCTGATGTAATCATAACACTCTTCATTTCTATCCCTCCATCGATGATATTTGCTCATGTCCATACATAATAACTGCACGCCTTTCGCAACTAATCGTCCATATAGAAATTGTACCACATCAGTCCCTATTAGACAAATATTTTTTGTGAATTTTTCATCAAAAACAGTTTCATTTTTGTTTATTATTTTTTGGTATATTTTTATCGCTTTTTGAACTTTAGCGGTTCTTTATTAATATAGGTATTAAAACTGTATTTCAAATCATTACTAAATCTGTATTCCCCCTGATTTTCTATTTCCCAGCTATTTTCTGCATCAAGATTTTCAATAAAAGCATCCGCTTCATACGACTTATATATTTTCGTAATATATGCTTTATCGCAATAGGGTATCAGCTCGTCATATACCGTCTGACCGCCGATAATAAATATATCGTCTGTATCATAATCTTGCAGCAGCTCCATCAGTTCTTCTATCGAATGGACAACCGTCGCCCCCTCTATCATATATGCTTTATTTCTGCTCAATATGATATTCGTTCTTCCTGTCAACGGTTTTGAATGAGGAAATTCTTCAAGCGTCTTCCTTCCCAAAACAACTACATGTCCCATCGTTGTCGCTTTAAAATTTTTCTGGTCTTCCGATATTCTCGCAAGGAGCTTTCCTTTATATCCTATTCCCCAATTTTCATCTACCGCCGCTATCAATTTCATAATATAAAATCCTCCCCTAATGCCTTATTACACCGCTACCGGTATATTTTTAATCTGCGGCCCTGCTTCATAATCTGTAATTGAAAAATCATCCAATGTAAATTTATAGAAATCTTTTATATCCGGATTCATCGTGAATACAGGCGCTTTAAATGTAGGTCTTTCTATCAGTTCTTTCACAATCGGTATATGTCTGTCATATATGTGCGCATCTGCAATTACATGAACAAGTTCGCCCGGTTGAAAGCCTGTAACCTGTGCTATCATATGTACAAGTACTGCATATTGAACTACATTCCAGTTATTTGCCGTAAGTACATCCTGTGAACGTTGGTTCAGTATGGCATTTAATTTATCATCTGTTACATTAAATGTCATGCTGTATGCACAAGGGTATAAATTCATCTCATGCAAATCCTGATGCACATAAATATTCGTCATCATCCTTCTGCTGTAAGGATTGTTTTTCAAATCATAGATGAGCCTGTCTACCTGGTCCATCATTCCCTCCTGATACTGATGCTTAATCCCAAGCTGATAGCCATATGCCTTTCCTATCGAGCCATCCTCATCAGCCCAGCTATCCCATATATGACTTTTTAAATCATGCACATTATTTGATTTTTTCTGCCATATCCAAAGCAGCTCATCAATAGCCGATTTTACATAAGTTTTTCTAAGTGTTATCGCAGGAAATTCTTTTGATAAATCATATCTGTTTACAATGCCAAATCTTTTTATAGTATATGCTGCGCTTCCGTCCTCCCATTTCGGGCGTACCTTTTCCCCTTCTGTACTATATCCGTTATCAATAATATCTCTGCACATATTGATAAATATATCATCTGCCAAACTCATAATGCTCTCTGTCTCCTTATAAATTATCTGTTGTCATTCGCTGCGAAACCATTCTGTTCTATATTTTATAAGTTTCGCAATAAAGTACAATATACTATTTATTCAATATACCATACTCCTTCTTATATACGCAATTAATAAGTTACCGGCATACGATAAATTTTACACTTTCTTCACTTTTTTTAACATTCATGACACCAATCCATCCTTTTATTACATTCATAATTTTTTCCGCACACATCATGTATGATGGTTAAAAACGCGGAGGAAAGGATGGGCGGGAGCATGCTCAACAACAGTACAAATCCATTACCGGGACTGCTCAGATATTATAGAATCAAGCTGGGATTTACGCAACGTGAGGTTGCAAATAAGCTGGGTATGTCACGTTCAGGATATGCCAATTATGAAGAAGGAAGATGTCTGCCTAATATCGAACAGGTCATGATTTTATCAGAATTTTTAGAACATGATTTATTATTCGCCTATAGCATATCGGCGCAGCATCAAAAAAATACTGCCAAGTGTAATTATAATAAAGTGTATGAAAACAGCTCTTATGTACCGAGTGCGCTTGCCAATTCAACGGCTACCGAATTTATGCAATTATTTAAAGCGATGGAGCCTAAGGAACAGGAAGTTATCAAAAAATATATGTATAAAAAGAAAGGCGGTCATGAAAATGACGAACGGATATAAAAAAGATAAAAAAGCAAATCATCTTAGTACTGCCATACGCACCCTTCGATATAATCGCAATATGCGGCAATCTGCTATTGCGAAAGCACTTGGAATATCCGTAGCGGCATACTCCCATTATGAGTGCGGCATCCGTATACCTGATATTAAGACTTTATTAAAACTTTCATATCTTCATAATATCAACATCAATCATCTGGTATTTCTCGCCTGCATGGATATTGCTGACGACAAAGTAATATCCTCTGAAGATATCTATGACATATTTGCAGCCGGATTTACCCTTCCCGAAGATGAACTGGAACTTCTTATGAATTATCGTCGTTCTTCTGAACGATTCAGAAACGATATATTACTCTTTAGTCAGGCAGCCTATGAATGTTCCATATAATTATGCTTTTTCAATCTGCTGCCTGATATAGTTTAATGTTCTTTTCTTATCGGCACTCCAAAGAGGCGCTATCAGTATGGACTTCGGCCCGTCCCCCGTTATCCTATGGATAACCATATCGCTGCGAACCTGCTTTATGCAATCAATCAGAATATCTGTATATTCCTCAAGTGATAGTACCTCAAATGCGTTGCTTTCATACATTCCGGCAAGCTTTGTTCCTCTCAGCACATGAAGGAGCTGGAATTTTATACCATCAGCGCCGCTGTCCGATATGTATTTTGCTGTAGCCATCATGTCCGCTTTTGTTTCATATGGCAGACCGATAATCATATGTACTACAATATGTGCAGGTATCGTTTTTAACTTTTTGATGGCAGCATCATAGACATCAAGCGTATAGCATCTGTTTATCAGCTTTGCTGTATCTTCATGTATCGTCTGAAGTCCAAGTTCTACCCACAGCGGCTTTTTTGCCGATATCTCCAACAGCAGCGCCATTACTTCGTCTCCCAGACAGTCCGGTCTTGTAGCAATATCTATCGCCGCAATCTCAGGATTATCTGCTGCTTCCATAAATTTGCTTCTTAAACGGTCCATCTCTCCATAAGTATTTGTAAATGACTGAAAGTATGCAATATATTTTGTACATTTCGTTTTCCCTGCTATACGAAGTTTCTCTTTTTTTATCTGGAGCGAAACAGGAGCATCTGCATTTCCGCCAAAATCCCCTGAGCCTTTTGTACTGCAAAATATGCAGCCGCCCACACCGGCTGTACCATCTCTGTTTGGACAGGTACATCCGGCATTCAATGATAATTTATACAATTTTTCACCAAACGTATCTTTGATATAATCATTTACCGTATATATCTTCATCCGCTATTCCATCACAAAGTCTAAAATCTCAGACGGTTTATCAACGAGTACAGAAGCGCCATTTTCTTTCAGGAAGTTTCTGTCTCGAAATCCCCATGTTACCGATATGCAATCCAGTCCACTATTTTTTGCTGTAGCAATATCAACGTCTGAATCGCCTACATAAACTGCATTTTCCGGATTGATACCAAGCTCTTTCACAGCCTCATACACTGTATCAGGCGCCGGTTTTTTCGCCACATTTGCCGACTCTCCGATTGCCACTTTTATATAGCCGCAAAAAAAATGTTTATTCAGCCCTTTCACGCCCATGTCATATTTGTTGGACACGATACCCATTGATATTCCTCTCTTTTGAAGCTTATCGAGCAAATCCATAATGCCGTCATATGGTCTTGTTTTATTCATCATATTGTTTAAGTAATATTGCCTGAATGTGCCAAACACTTTATCAACATCTTCCTTATCGGTATTTTCCGGAACTGCACGTTCTATCAGTTTTCTTATCCCATTGCCTACAAACATGCGAACCTCTTCAATACTCCTTTTTCCATATCCATGCAAAGCAAGTGCATAATTCACACTGTCAGCCAAATCTTCCAGCGTGTTAAGCAGTGTGCCATCCAAATCAAAAATTACTGCTGAATATTTTTTCATGTTCTTTCATCTCCCATTATTGTTCATGGCTGGCTTTGATTAATGCAGGAACGATTTGTTTCTTTCTCGAAACCACACCGGATAAATATGCATATCCCGAATCAAACTCCATTCCAAATGCTTTTTCACATAAAACACTTGCTTTTTCGCCTGAACATAAAACGCCTGAACCTTCGTCCAAAATATTTGTCATGACAAATATAATGATATCGCAGTCAGGCTCTTTATATGAAACAAGATATTGCTCCATCTGATTTTTTATATCATTCAGTTCATTTACATTGATTGAATTAATCTGCCCGATACATACTTTCATATCGCCGATATCGAATTTCTTAAAATCCTGATGCAATATCTCATCCATCGTTTTACCTTTCAGATTGCTCCCTGCACCAAACATCTCCATAGCAAATTGATTAATATCAATCCCGGCAATCCCGGCAAGCGCTTCAGCGATTGCTTTATCAATTGCAGTACATGTAGGTGACTTGAAAACAAGCGTATCCGATAATATGGCGGCGCAAAGAATACCTGCTGTCGCTTTATCCGGTATGACACCCTTCTCCTGATACATCTGATATACAATCGTTGCTGTACATCCAAGCGGCTGGTTTCTGAAATATACCGGTGACATCGTTTCTATATTCGCAATTCTGTGATGGTCAATAATTTCACATATTTCAGCTTTATCAATCCCTGCTACTGATTGCGTTCTCTCATTGTGGTCCACCAATATCAACTGTTTCTTTCTTGCGTTAATAAAATTACGTCTTGATACAAGTCCCTTGTAATTTCCATTTTCATCTGTTACAGGGAAATACCGCACCCTCGTCTTTGACATGATATTCTGCAGTGAGTCTACTGTATCATCTTCATAAAATGTCATAATATTATCTTTTACCATGAAATACTTTATCGGTATACTCTGCCCCATCAGTCTTGCAACTTTATAGGTATCATTTTTTGTGATGACGACTGCACAGTCATTTTCCTTTGCAAGTCTGATGACTTCATCCGAAACCTTTTCTACCAGACAGGCGATAATCATGGATGCGCCCTGTTTAATGGCCGCAATCTGCGCTGTTTCCCTGTCGCTTAGTATCACAATATCATTCTCATGGATACACTGTTCCATCAGCTCTATGTGGGCAGTACCTACTACTACTTTTCCATCTGCAACATAAGAGTGTGCATTTCCACATATCAGCTTTCCCTCTATCGTTTCAACAATCTGACCATATCTTGTTCTTGATGTATGTAATACATTATCATTTTTTTCAAGCATATATGCTTCTGCGATATCTCCTACCGTAACGATTCCTTTAATCTTTCCACGCTCAATAACCGGAAGCGTTGTCGCATCATTATTCTGCATAAACTCAAATGCCTGCTTCATAGTGATATCGCCTGAAACACCCTCTACCAGTCTGTATGCAATATCTTTTACCTGTATATTGACATCACTTACAAGTTCAGGCGCTTTAACGCCAAAGTAATCAAGTACAAATTCCGTCTCTTTATTGATATTTCCTGCTCTTTTCGGTATATATTTATGCTCCTCCATATTCTTTAAATTGGCATATGCTATGGCTGAACATATTGAATCTGTATCAGGATTTTTATGACCTATCACAAATATTTCGTCTTTCGGAACATTATGCATCCGTTATCCCTCCATGCCTTCTCTAATATTTCATTTTTCACCTGCGCACAGCAAAGGGCAAAGTGAAAAACTCCACTCTGCCCTTAATCTAACATAATTTAGTAAATCATTCAATGCTTTGCCTTATAATTCACTGATATCTACAAGTGAAAGTCTGCTTGTATCTGCTGTTTCAAGACTTGTCAGGAGCGCATTCGCCGTATCCAGACTTGTCAGACATGTCACGCCGGTTTCAACAGCATGACGTCTGATGATAAATCCGTCTTTACTTCTTTCGATACCCTGTGAAGGCGTATCAATAATCAAATCAATTTCATGACTCAGAATTAAGTCCAAAAGATTTGGCGATGGCTCTTCCACTTTATTAATGAACTTTGCAGGAATTCCATTTTCATTCAGGATTCTGCATGTACTTCTTGTAGAATAAATCTCATAACCCAGCGCTGCAAATCTTCTTCCGATTTCAATCGCATCCATCTTATCTGCATCTTTCACTGTAAGAATCATCTTCTTTGTCTTTGGAAGATTGATTCCGGCACCCAGAAACGCCTTATAAAGCGCCTCGTTATAATTCTTGGATATACCAAGACATTCTCCTGTCGATTTCATCTCAGGTCCAAGACTGATTTCAGCACCCCGTATTTTCTCGAATGAGAATACAGGCTTTTTAATTGCAAAATATTCTGACTCAGGCTGAAGTCCCGGCTTATATCCCATATCCTTTATCTTCTCACCGATAATAACTCTTGTGGCAAGGTCTACAATCGGTATTCCCGTAACTTTACTGATGTATGGAACCGTACGGCTCGAACGAGGATTTACCTCTATAACATAGACCTCATCATTATATGCTATAAACTGGATATTGATGAGACCTATTACATGAAGGCTGTTTGCAAGTTTCTTTGTATAGTCTTCTATAATCCTTTTAATCTTCGGCGAAAGCGTCTGTGCAGGATATACCGATATACTGTCTCCTGAATGGATTCCGGCACGTTCCACATGCTCCATTATACCCGGAATCAGGATATCCTCACCATCACATACTGCATCAACTTCAACCTCTTTACCCATAATATACTTATCAACAAGTATCGGATGCTCCTGCGTATGGCGGTTGATGATATCCATAAACTCGATAATATCTTTATCTGAAATGGCAATCTGCATTCCCTGTCCGCCCAGTACATAGGAAGGTCTTACAAGCACCGGATATCCAAGTTCATTGGCAGCGGCAAGCGCCTCATCCCTTGTAAATACCGTTTTGCCGGCAGGTCTTGGGATACAGCATTTTTCAAGTATCTCATCGAACAGTTCTCTGTCTTCTGCCGCATCTACATTCTCTGCGCTTGTACCGAGTATCGGTACGCCCATCTCCATAAGCGCTTCTGTCAGCTTAATCGCTGTCTGTCCGCCGAACTGAACAACTGCTCCATCAGGCTTCTCAAGATTTACGATTGCTTCTACATCTTCTGCTGTAAGCGGCTCAAAATAAAGCTTATCAGCGATATCAAAGTCTGTACTTACGGTTTCCGGATTATTATTTACAATAATTGTTTCATATCCTTTTCTTGCAAATGCCCATGTACTATGAACAGAACAGTAATCAAACTCAATACCCTGTCCTATTCTGATAGGTCCTGAACCAAGCACCATAACCTTTTTCCTGGAATGGTCTTCAATCACCTCATTCTCACCATCAAAGCATGAATAGTAATACGGTGTTTCCGCATCAAACTCCGCTGCACATGTATCAACCATCTTAAATGAAGCAACCACGCCATAATCATATCGCATCTGACGTATTTCTTTTTCAGTTTTACCTGCAAGTCTTCCAATAACCTTATCCGGAAATTCAACTCTCTTAATTTCCTGCATCAGTTCTTTCGATATATTTCCTTCTGAAGCAATGATTTCTTTCTCTGCCTCAACAAGATTATTGATTTTATCGATAAACCATTTATCAATCTTTGTGATATCATGAATCTGGTCATAGGAAATACCTCTTCTGATACATTCCGCAATCACAAAGATACGTCTGTCATCAACATGGTGAAGAAGCGCCAACACCTCATCATCTGTCATTGTCTTATAACGGCTTGACCAGAGCGTGTCAACATGTTGTTCCAGGGAACGAAGCGCCTTCATAAGCGCACCCTCAAAGTTGGTACAGATACTCATAACCTCACCTGTTGCTTTCATCTGTGTTGTAAGGTCATGGTCGGCCGCTATAAATTTATCAAATGGCAGTCTTGGTATTTTAACAACAACATAGTCCAATGTCGGCTCAAAGCTGGCATATGTTTTCTTTGTAATCGCATTTTTTATTTCATCCAGATTATATCCAAGCGCTATCTTTGCAGATACCTTTGCAATAGGGTATCCTGTTGCTTTTGAAGCGAGCGCTGATGAACGGCTTACACGAGGATTTACCTCAATAACACAATACTCAAAAGTAGTCGGATGAAGCGCAAACTGTACATTACATCCGCCCTTTATATTCAGCTCTGATATGATGTTTAATGCAGAGCTTCTAAGCATCTGATATTCTTTATCCCCCAGTGTCTGTGATGGTGCAACAACGATTGAGTCACCGGTATGAACGCCTACAGGGTCGAGATTTTCCATGTTACATACTGTTATACAAGTTCCATTGGCATCACGCATAACCTCATATTCTATTTCTTTCCAGCCTGCAATGCATCGCTCTACCAGAACCTGTCCAACGCGCGAAAGTCTGAGGCCATTCATGAGGATTTCCACAAATTCTTCTTCATTGTCAGCGATGCCGCCGCCGCTTCCGCCAAGTGTATATGCCGGCCTTAAAACAACCGGATAACCAATCTTCTTGACAAATTCAAGACCTGCCTTCACTGTCGTTACAACCTCTGAAGGTGCAACAGGCTCATGAATCTTCTCCATCGTTTTCTTAAACTCCAGACGGTCTTCTGCTTTCTTAATCGTTGTCGCTGATGTACCTATCAGCATAACATCATTTTCTCTGAGGAAACCGGACTCCTCAAGTTCCATTGCAATATTTAACGCCGCCTGTCCGCCAAGCGTCGGAAGAAGGCTGTCCGGTTTTTCTTTTTCTATAACTGCCTTTACGACATCTACTGTAAGAGGCTCTATATATACCTTATCCGCTATATCTTTATCTGTCATAATCGTAGCCGGATTTGAATTAATCAGAACAACGCAAAGTCCCTCTTCCTTCAGTGAACGACATGCCTGTGTTCCCGCATAGTCAAACTCTGCTGCCTGGCCGATTACGATAGGACCTGAACCAATAACTACTACTTTTTTAATATTAGGATTTTTTGGCATTACTTAGACACCTCCATCATATTCATAAATGTATCAAACAGAAAATCTGTATCAAGCGGGCCTGCGCATGCTTCAGGATGGAACTGAACGGTCTGAACATTCTTGCCAAGATAATGAACGCCTTCAACAGTTCCGTCATTCACATTAATAAAGCTGACCTCTGCTACCTTTCTATCAAGGCTTTCTTCCTTAACCATATAACCATGATTTTGAGTAGATATATAGACCTTGCCCGTCTTCAGGTCCTTAACAGGATGATTTGCACCTCTGTGTCCATACTTCATTTTCTCTGTATCACCACCATTTGCAAGCGCAAGAAGCTGATGTCCGAGACATATGGCAAAAATAGGAATATCTGTTGCGAACAGCTTTTTTATTTCCTGAATTGTGACCTGACATGATTTCGGGTCACCAGGGCCGTTTGTGAGCATGATACCATCCGGTGCATCCGCAATGATTTCTTCCGCCGGTGTTTCAGCAGGATATACTGTAACCTGACAGCCTCTCTTCACAAGAGATTTTACGATATTCTTCTTAACGCCCAAATCAATCACTGCAACCTTATATCCGACGCCCGGATAAAACTGTTTTTCTTTACATGTCACATCCAGAACAACATGTCCCATCTTCCATGCTTTGATACGATTGATACATTCATCTTTATCAAAATTCTCATTTGTCGTAATCATGCCTTTCATCGTACCCTGATTACGAAGAATTTTTGTAAGCGCTCTGGTATCTATTCCCTCAATACCGGAAATATTATTTTTAACAAGGAACTCATTTATACTAATTTCACTTCTAAAGTTACTTGGATTTTTACATAATTCCCTGACTATAAATCCTGACTGCCACGGTCTTTCTGCCTCCATATCTTCAAAGCATATTCCATAGTTACCAATCAGAGGATATGTCATACATACTGCCTGTCCGGCATACGAAGGGTCGGTAAGCACCTCAAGGTAGCCTGTCATGGATGTATTAAATACAATCTCACTGATAATCTCTTGTGGAACACCGATGCTTTTACCTTCAAATACATGTCCATCTTCAAGTATTAAAAAAGCTTTCATAATTCCATTCCTTTCGCAGTTTTCTATTTTTGCTCAAAAAAAAAGAGTGAAATAGGACTTTCAATCAAAAAAATCCACATCTGTAACCTCTTTTTTCTCAATTTCATAAATTTTATCACATTTGCTTTTGATGTACAACACCTTTTTTCATATTTCTACAACCTTCTGCTGATAACCAGCGCTTATCATCAAAAAATCCCACAAACAGCATGTCTATACTGAATGTGGGATTTCTCCTTTAAGAAGTTGTCAAAAAAGAACAAATTCTGCAACATTGGTTATGGCAACCATTTACTCATCCGTTTTTCTTTTCTTCTTTTTCAGTCCCAAAGCGGCCAACATTCCGGAAATTCCGGAAAGTCCAAGTGTAAATCCTATCGGACTTTCATCACCTGTTTTTGGAGTTGAGCCAGTATTGGTACCTGTAGTAGTGTTATTTGTATTGATACTGGTGTCATCTTTATGTATATCATTAACACCGGTATCTTTATCTGTATCTGTATCTGTGTCGGTATCCGTATCCGTGTCTGTGTCTGTATCTGTGTCCGTGTCAGTATCCGTATCCGTGTCAGTATCTGTATCCGTATCTGTGTCTGTGTCGGTATCCGTGTCTGTGTCAGTATCCGTATCTGTATCTGTATCCGTATCTGTATCTGTATCTGTATCCGTGTCAGTATCCGTATCTGTATCCGTATCTGTATCCGTGTCAGTATCAGTATCCGTATCTGTATCTGTATCTGTGTCAGTATCAGTATCGGTATCCGTATCTGTGTCGGTGTCGGTATCCGTATCTGTGTCAGTATCGGTATCCGTATCTGTATCCGTGTCAGTATCAGTATCCGTATCTGTGTCTGTATCTGTGTCGGTGTCTGTATCGGTATCCGTGTCTGTATCGGTATCCGTATCTGTATCTGTGTCAGTATCGGTATCCGTGTCTGTATCGGTATCCGTGTCTGTATCTGTATCAGTATCGGTATCTGTGTCAGTATCGGTATCTGTATCTGTGTCAGTATCGGTATCTGTGTCAGTATCGGTATCTGTGTCTGTATCCGTATCTGTGTCAGTATCGGTATCCGTATCGGTGTCTGTGTCAGTATCCGTATCTGTATCAGTATCGGTATCCGTATCTGTGTCTGTATCGGTATCCGTATCCGTGTCTGTATCTGTGTCGGTGTCTGTATCTGTGTCTGTATCAGTATCGGTATCCGTGTCTGTATCGGTATCCGTGTCTGTATCGGTATCCGTGTCTGTATCGGTATCCGTGTCTGTATC
>CANQTC010000016.1 GCA_947626675.1 uncultured Coprococcus sp.
ATGTGAACTAAGCTCATACTTCGTATTCGCTAAGGTCACAGGTATAAGTTCTCACTAAACTCATACTTCGCTTTGCTTGTATTCGTTAAGTGTTCACATTTCACCATGTGAACTAAGCTCATACTTCGTATTCGCTAAGGTCACAGGTATAAGTTCTCACTAAACTCATACTTCGCTTTGCTCGTATTCGTTAAGTGTTCACATTATATCATAATCAAAAAGTTTGTGCTACCCTGGTGATAATTGCAATTTCACAAGAAAACATATAGAATAAAATGCCTGTATATGGTATCATACGAATAGTCAGAAAAATACGCATTTAAGGAGGAACTTATGCTATACAGTGTAACCGTTACACAGCTTATTGAGAAAATGAACCTGAAAAATTATACGCCTGAGATAGACACCGATAAAGTCCTGATACAGGACCCGGGTATTAACAGACCGGCAGTACAGTTAGGCGGATTTTTTGAACATTTTGATGCAGGACGCATACAGATATGCGGAAATGTTGAACATGCATATATTGCTGCCATGCATACAGAAGAGGAAAATATAGAAATTATAAATGAGTTCTTTTCATATAAACCACCATGCCTGATTTTTTGCAGGGGACTGGAACCATATCCGTTTATTATAGAAGCAGGAAAGAAGCATGGCGTTCCGGTACTGACATCCGATGCCATCACATCCGCTTTTGTCCATGAATCAGACCGCTGGCTTCATGTAGAACTTGCGCCGAGGATATCCGTTCATGCGGTGCTGGTAGATGTTTATGGTGAAGGTGTGCTGATTATGGGTGAAAGCGGTATCGGAAAGTCAGAGGCAGCGCTTGAACTGATTAAGAGAGGTCACCGCCTTGTTGCAGATGATGTAGTTGAGATTAAAAAGGTCAGCGAAGCGACGCTGGTAGGACGGGCTCCGGATATTACACGTCATTTTATAGAACTTCGCGGAATTGGAATTATTGATGTAAAATCAATGTTTGGTGTGGAATGTGTAAAGATTGACCAGAATATAGACCTTGTCGTGAATCTTGAAGAATGGAGCAAAGATACAGAATATGACAGATTAGGCCTTGAAGACAATTATACGGAATTTCTTGGAAATAAAGTAGTGAGTCATAATATTCCTGTCAGACCGGGACGGAATATCGCAATTATAGTAGAGTCTGCCGCTGTTAATCACAGGCAGAAAAAGATGGGTTATAATGCGGCACAGGAATTATATAACAGAGTGACACAAAATATTATGAAGGGTAACCATAAGAAGGAGGATTAATATCATGGCAAACTATGTATTTGGAGTTGATATCGGGGGTACAACAGTAAAAATAGGACTATTTACAATACAGGGTGAACTCTTAGATAAATGGGAGATTACGACAAGAACAGATGAAGGCGGAAGATTCATATTAGGTGATATCGCTGCTTCTGTTAAAGCAAAAGCGGCAGAAAAAGCGATAGCTGACGATGATATAGCAGGAATCGGAATGGGCGTTCCGGGACCTGTCAAGGAAGATGGAACGGTTTTAAAGTGCGTTAATCTCGGATGGGGAATTTTTAATGTTGAAGAAGAACTTAGCAGATTGACAGGATATACCGTAAAGGCAGGAAATGATGCGAATATGGCTGCACTTGGCGAGATGTGGCAGGGAGGCGGAAAGGGCCATACCAATATCGTTATGGTTACACTTGGCACTGGTGTAGGCGGCGGAATCATTATTAACGGAAAGATGCTCTTTGGCGTAAATGGCGCCGGCGGAGAAATCGGTCATATCTGTGTAAATGATGAAGAAACAGAGAAGTGTGGATGTGGAAATACAGGATGTCTTGAACAATACACATCGGCAACCGGAATCGTACGTTCTGCCAATATTCTTCTGAACACATCAGATAAACCGTCAAAGCTTAGAAATGTACAGTATATATCTGCAAAGGAAATATTTGATGCTGCAAAGGAAGGCGATGAAGTTGCAGCAAATTTGGTAGAAAAGCATGGGGAGGCGTTAGGAAAGGCGCTGGCTCAGATTGCATGTGTCGTAGACCCGGAGATATTTGTTATTGGCGGCGGCGTATCAAAGGCAGGGGATATTCTGCTTGATACGACATCAAAATATTTTGCAGAGTATGCTTTCCATGCATGCAGACAGACAAAATTTGCGCTTGCAACACTTGGAAATGATGCAGGGATATATGGCGGTGCATTCAGCATATTGAATGTGTAATATGAAAAATAATCTGCTTATATGAATTTTTAGTATTGAATTATAAAAGTCTTTAATGTATTATATGTGTGGTTAATGTCGGATTATTCGGACATACTATGATATAATGCATTAAAGATTTTTTGGTGAAATAAACAAATATCCACTCGTATATAATATTAATAGTGAAGTTTGAATATATAATATTTATTGGAGATAATTATGGATTTTTTTGATAAGGCTGAAAGTATTTTAGGAAGAAATAATATAAAAAGGCAGATTCCTTTGAGTGGGCTTACTACGTTTCGGGTAGGGGGAAATGCAGACTATGTTGCAGTACCACAGAATGCGGAACAGTTATCAGCACTTCTAAAACTTTGCAATGATGAAAAAAAACCATTTTTTATACTTGGAAATGGAAGCAATATTCTTGCGTCTGACAAAGGATATAGTGGTGTTATCATTCATATATTATCCGGAATGAAGAATATAGAGATACAAGGAACATCTGTGAAAGCTGATGCGGGGGCTTTGCTTGCCGCCGTTGCAGGCAGGGCAGCAAAAGAAGGTCTTTCCGGTATGGAATTTGCATCAGGGATACCCGGAACGATTGGCGGGGCTGTTTATATGAATGCCGGCGCATATGGCGGGGAGATAAAGAATATCATCCGTACAGTCAGAGCGATGGGCTACGATGGCAATATATATGATATCCCTGTCGGTGAAATGGACTTTTCTTACAGACACAGCATCATTCAGACGAGAAGGCTGATTGTACTTTCGGCAGAATTTGAACTGGAAGAGGGAAAAATAGAAGAAATAAATTCAAGAATAAGGGAACTGGCAGAGGCACGAAGAAGTAAGCAGCCGCTTGAATATCCGTCAGCCGGCTCGACATTTAAAAGACCAGAAGGCTATTTTGCAGGAAAGCTGATTATGGATGCAGGACTTAGCGGTGCCTCCATAGGGGGCGCGCAGGTATCAGAGAAGCATTGCGGATTTGTTATCAATAAAGGCGGCGCTACGGCAGAGGATGTTATGCAGCTCATAACATATATTAAAAAAGAGGTTTGCAGACAATTTGGTGTTGAACTTGAAACGGAAGTTAAGACCTTAGGAGAGTTTTAGTATGAGATTTGTAATTGTTACAGGTATGAGCGGTGCCGGCAAGGCAACTGCACTAAAAACTTTAGAAGATGCAGGTTTTTTCTGTGTAGATAATTTACCGATACAGTTGATAAAAAGATTTGCTGAGATTGCTTATGACGAGCAGATACAGGTTGATGAAGTTGCCATAAGTGTAGATATACGCAGCGGCAGAGCCTTGAGTCAGTTGAATACATGTCTTGCAGAAATAAAAGAATGTGGATGGCCGTACGAGATATTATTTGTAGACTGTTCAGATGAAACACTTGTAAAAAGATATAAGGAAACAAGAAGAACACACCCTCTTTCCGTAAAAGATGGCAGAATCATTGACGGAATAAAAAAGGAAAGAGAACTGATAGGATTTATCAGGGAAGAAGCCGACTATATAATAGATACTTCTAATCTGCTAGTGAGGGAGTTTAAGGCTGAACTTGATAAGATATTTATTCAGGACATGGAATACAGCAATTTCATCATTACGATTATGTCATTTGGCTTTAAATATGGTATCCCAAGAGATTCAGATATGGTTCAGGATGTCAGATTTCTTCCAAATCCCTATTATGATGAAGACTTGAGACCACTTACAGGAAATGACAAGGAAATACAGAAATATGTAATGGATTGTAAGGAAGCATCGGTATTCCTTGAAAAAATTTTAGATATTATATTTTTCCTTGTGCCGAATTATATCAGAGAGGGAAAAAATCAGCTTGTTATATCCATTGGCTGTACAGGAGGAAAACACCGTTCCGTAACGATTGCGAATGCAATATACGAAAGACTTCAGAAGTCCCAATATACAGTGCGGATTCACCATCGGGATATCACAAAAGACGCAATTGTAAAGAAATTGTAGCGAAGGAGAGATTTTATGTCGTTTTCATCAGACGTAAAAACTGAGCTGTCAAAGAATATCTCCGGAGCAAGACACTGTCAGATTGCCGAGCTTTCTGCCATGATATCAATGGTAGCGGAAATACACTATGTAAACAACATTCCTGTTCGTATTGTGATAGCAACTGAACGAAGTGTTATAGCAGGTACGATAGCAGGACTTATCAGAAAGCTGTTTTCCTATATACCGGAATCGGCAGTCAGAAAGTTGGGAAAGAGCAGCAGATTATACAGGATTGTTATTGATGACAGGGAGATGGCGAAACGGATGCTAGATACCTTGAAACTTGTAAATGTATCAGCACATCCGGAGAAAGGCAGATATATTCAAAGCTGTCAGAATATGAAGATTGACGGTACGATTGTGTGGCAGGAATGTTGCAAGCGTGCATTTATAAAAGGTGCATTTATGACATCAGGCTCTATCAGTGATCCGAATAAAGGGTATCATTTGGAAATCGTAAGTAATAATAATACAAGGGCTGAATTTATACAAAAGCTTATAAGGGAATTTGACATAGAGTGCAGAATTGTTGAACGAAAACGGTATCGTGTGGTATATATTAAGGATGGAACGATGATTGTGGATATTCTTAATATTATGGGCGCGCATATATCACTTATGAATATGGAAAATGTCAGAATTCTGAAAGATATAAGCAATAATGTAAATCGTAAAGTGAATTGCGAAACTGCTAATATGAATAAAACCATACATGCTGCGGTAAGACAGATTCAGGATATCAATTATATTATAAAGATAAAAGGGATTCAGTATCTTCCGGACAATCTCAGGGATTTAGCATTAGCAAGACTTGAGGCGGAGGATGCGTCACTGAAGGAACTAGGAGAGATGGTAACTCCCCCTATCAGTAAGTCGGGAGTAAATCATAGATTAAGAAAAATAAGCGAAATCGCAGATGAACTGCGAGGGCTGTAATGCGTTAAGGAGGAAAAAAATGATTGAGAAAACAGTAGTGGTATCAATGCCTAAAGATACGGAGGACAGACCTGTAGCAGTATTGGTCCAGATAGCAAGCCAGTATGAAAGTAAAGTACATCTGGCAACAGGCGATAAAAAAATTAATGCCAAAAGCATTATGGGTATGATGAGCATGGATTTTTCTGATGGAAAAGAAATAACAATCGTTGCCGACGGTGTTGACGAAGAACAGGCAGTAAAAGAAATATCGGATTACCTGTCAGAAGAATCGTAAAAAAATATTATTCATATCTATATTTATTGCACCATTGCCTTAAATGTGGTAAAATCAAATATATTAATGGATATTTGCCGGAGGAAGAAAATATGGGATTTTTTGACGGTATATTAAAAAAAATACCCTTTGCAGCCAAGTTTTCAAAAAAACGAGAACCTGTAAATAACGTCGAACTCCAGTATAATAAGGCTATGAACCTTATGGACAATGGGGAAGGCACAGAATCGGTTGAAATTCTTGAACAGGTTGTAGATATAGGAATTATGGATGCTCAGTATAAATCATATGGCAATGATGCGCTGCTTGCTTTAGCTGAGTTTTTTGAAACGGGTATTTATCGCAACGCGGTTACGGAAGTTGACTTAAATAAAGCTGCAAAGTATTATGAGAAGTATGTTAATCAGAATCATGATGGTGATATTATTTATAAACTTGCCAAGATGCTTCTTGAGATACAAAACTTTTCTAAGGCAATCAAATATTATGAGATTGCTGCAACAGAATATGGCATTAAAGCAGCCTTTATGAGTCTTGGCTCTATTTACGAAAGCGGTCTGAACAGGATTGACCAGTATGGCAACAAGAGTGATTATGTTGTTCCTATCGATCTTGAAAAATCTATGAGCTGGTATAAAAAGCTGGCTGATACAGGCGATGCAAAGGCAAAGGCGGCATATGAGCGGGTACAGTACGCAAGTACACATGGTGACAGCCTTCAATTTGAAGAGATGGATAAGCTCTATACCGATATTGCTAAAAAACGTAAGGAAAAGGGGAAAGAACCTCATTATAAGGTCATTGAAGCTGCCAGACTTCAATATCAGTATACATATGTTCATAATCAGGTAGAGGGATTTATACATAAGCTTCCAAAGGACTGGGTGAAGACCATTAATGAATCAACAGGCGAGGAATATTATGCGCCGAATCTTACATACAAAGATTTTGCCATTTATGTATATTATGACAGTATACCGAAGGATTCAAAGAAAACACTCGAAAGTTATCTTCGATATTGCAATGATGCATTTGACGAAGATTTGCAGCTTAAGGCATATGTGACTGAATATGCGGATGGTATCTGTACAACCTATTACCATAAGGAACTTGAAAAAGGAATTGTTTCATTTGCGTTTTATCATGGCAGAAGACTTGCCTGTATGCGGTTTGTATGCGCAACAATGGAGATTATTGAGCAGTATGAAGAAATTATATTTGAAACTGCAAATTCATTTGCTTTTACAAATCCAACACTCGTAAGTGATGAGAGCGCGAATAGAAGAGATATGCAGTATTATAATGAAGCGATATACTGCTATTATCTTGAAGATTATGAAGGCGCGATGAAAGCAGCAAAACAGGCGCTTAATTTGGGAAGTATTAAAGCCAGTTATCTTCTGATAGAGCTGTATTATGATGAAGACAGCTCCTACAGAGATGTTGATAAGACGATTAGCTACGCAAAGCAGTTATTTGAAGCGACAAAAGACCCGGAGCTGGCATTCCTTTTAGGAAATGTCTACGACCAACAGCTTAAGGATTATATGAAAGCGCTGAACTGGTATGAGAATGCTGAACGGCTCGGACATAAGCGCGTGGCGTTCTATATGGGACGTATCTACTATTACGGACTTCTCCGGACGAAGCGTGATGGGGCTAAAGCACTTGAATATTTCAAGAAGGCGAGAGCAAATGGTATTACAGAAGCGGAAGGCTATATAAAAGATTTAGAGGAGCTGAACGGCGAGGATTTACAGACTGCCATTGATAAATGGGAAAGAGCTGTAGAAGTCGGAAGCGAAGCTGCTGCGATTAAAATTGCAATGATGAAACAGCGGCAGATATTCTATATTGCTACGCCATATGAAATAGAAAAAGCCTATCTTGAAGCACTTGAGCTTGGAAGTGCTCAGGCCGGATATGAGCTTGGTAAGATATATCAGCTTCAGGAGAAGCAGGAGAATTATAAGGGCGAGAAAAAGAGCATTATTTACTTTGAAAAAGCATTTAATGCAAACTTTGATGACTGGGATAAGGTCAACTTATTCACGATTATTAATTATAAAGTTGAAAAGGGATTGCCAAAAGAAGAAGCAATCAAGTTGTATATTGAAGATGCCAGCATGGGCTATGTTCCGGCGATAGAAAAATTGATTCATCTTGTTCCGACAACTACACAGCAGATATGGAGTCTTTATGATGCACTTATCGAACTGGCGGAAACAGGTGATGAAACTGCTATAGTAGCGATGAATAAGCTGGAACTTAATTATGTGGATTTGGTTCTCCGGGAGCCTGATAAAAACCAAAAGGTTATTGAAAATAAATTCTTCAGACTTTGTGTTCCGAAAGCTTCTACTGCTACAATCAATGATGAAGGCGGTACGATTAAACTGGCAGATTCAGTTGTAGAATTTGCTGTTGCGGAGATGCCTGTAAATGCATCTGCTGAACAGGATTATCTGAAGATATATAAGCTTATTGTTTCCGAGTATCTTCCGGATGAAAATGCAGATGTCATCATTGCAAATTCAAGAATGATTGGTTCTGCTATAAAAGCATCAAAGGATAATGTTCATACATACAGTATTCTGTTGATTAGCTCGAAGAACCAGTATATATTTAAACTCAGTTCAAGAGACAGACGAGAGATGATGCAGTTTAAGGATACACTTACCATGATGGCGAAGTCTCTTGTGGAAACCGGCGAGATATATAAAGCGACCGGTGATGAGAAACGAAATATAGGTCTTGCTTTCCTCCTTAAAGCAAATGAAAGCGGCTTCCTTTCTATTGGGAAGGGAGATTGATAATAAAAATTAATACGCCGGGGGAGATATCTCCCGACGGGATTTTGTACAGAGGTTTTGTATGTCAGGTTTAGATAAACGAAAAATCAGTAATAAGGCGCTTAGATTAGATTCGAGAATGGCAAAGGATATAGAAATTCTGTCAGGATGTACAGGACGTTCCCAGAATGATATTATTGTATTGGCTGTAAAAAAATATCTTTTTGAAAATCGAAAATATTTTACAGAAGCGCTGATAGACGATGTGTTTTTAGAAAAACTCAGACACCAGGTTATGGTTATGCATCAGGAAGTTCATATTGAATTTGGTCATATATGTTTGGATGTAACAAAGACAGATAATCCGGATGACTATTTTATAAGATTGACCAAGAAGAATATGTATGGAGAACTGATTTCCAATGATGAAAGTGAAATAAACATTGTTACTGATGATTGGGCAGACTGCAACAGATATTTATGTGAAAAGATTAAAGAATATATTGAGTTTGATGAATCAGAAACAAGAAATTACTTTGGTGATAAGTTTTCTTACGAGTAAATTTCATTTTCCTATTTACAATCTGTGCTTTAAGTGGTATTCTTATATAGATTTGGAAAATGTGGCAGTTAGAGGTGCGTAAAATGTTTAGAAATATCATGAATGAATTAGCAGCATGGTATGAAACAGGAAAGGAAAAAATTGCATTCATAAAAGGCGGAAAGTCTGTGGGAAAGACATGGGCTGCAATAGATTTTGCTACGGGCTTTTTTGAAGAATATATTCTTGTTGATTTAAAAGAGTATGCTGATTTTTCTATATATATTTCTAAAGAACGCAAACCTGAAAAAATTCATGCGAAGCTTACGACGTCGCTTGATAAATACGACTTTTCAGATAAGCTTCTCATATTTGATAATGCACAGCTATGCCCGATGGCATTAAAAAACATATCCGCGTATGCAAAATCAAGACCGGAATGTCGAGTATGTGTCATAGCCACATATATAGGAAAGTTTCCTGATGAAGAACAGTGCAAAGATGATATTGCGGTCTTTGAACTGATGCCTATGAGTTTTGAAGAGTTTTTAAAAGCTGGTAAAGGACGTAAACTTTGTAAATATATAGAAAATCAGAATGTAGAACTGATGCCTGAGGAAGTTAAGACAAGCATATGGACTATGTTAAAGATATTTTTTATTACAGGGGGTATGCCTGAAGCTGTAAATGAATACTATAATACGGAGGATTTATCAAAGGTAGATGAGGTATTGAAGTCTATCATAGACAGATTTGTAAGTTATTTAATAACGGTTACACCGAAGAAATATCTTACAAAGGTTCTTGCTGTATGGAACAGTATTCCTGCCCAGCTTACAAAAGATAATAAAAAATTCATGTATGGTTATGTTGATTCAAAAGCGAGAGCGCGCGAATATGAATCTTCTGTTAATTTCCTTGTGACAACAGGGGTGGTAAGACAGATTTATAGGATAAAAAGAGGAATACTTCCGCTTGAGAATGAGAAGGATGAGAAGTCCTTTGAACTATATCATCTTGACCACGGTTTGTTAAGGGTTATGGCAGGATTGTATTATACCGATATTGATATGGAGCATGCCATTGATTTGTTAGATGGCGTTATAGCTGAACAGTATTCGTTGGCAGAACTGAATATTAACAAGAATGTTGGGGAATTATACTTTTGGATTTCTTCTGCGACTGCAAAGGTGGATTTTGTGTATGAGGGTGACGGTGAAGTAATACCGGTAGATGTTCAGACAAGCCCTCGGACAAAGGCACAAAGTGTTAAAGTATTTAAACAGAAATTTGATAATACAACTTCTGTGAGGATATCGACAGACGATATGTTTGTAAAAACAGGGTTAGTGAATGTACCCCTTTATGGAATTTGGTACTTCTAAATATATTGCCGAAATAGCTCAGTTGGTAGAGCAACGCATTCGTAATGCGTGGGTCGAGGGTTCGAGTCCCTTTTTCGGCTGTTTGCGTAAGGCTATAAACCACTTATGGTTTTTAGCCTTTTACTATATTGTTATAAGAGATGAGGAAAATAAGTGGCTGCTAAATGGTATCTGCATTTAAAAACAATCAATAATCATAAAAGACTGGTGATGAAGTATTGCTTTAAGGCGGGGCTTTATAAACAGGGATTGCTGCATGATTTATCGAAATATTCATGGACAGAGTTTTCTGTTGGCGCAAAATATTTTCAGGGGAACAGAAGTCCAAATGATGCAGAACGCGAAGCGAAAGGTTATACGAGTGCGTGGCTTCATCATAAAGGACGGAATAAACATCATCTGGAATATTGGATAGACTATAGCTTAGACAGAAGCAAAGGGCTGGCCGGATGCCGGATGCCGGATAAATATGTAGTTGAAATGTTCTGTGACAGAATCGCTGCCAGCCGTAACTATAATAAAGATACCTATACAGACGCCATGCCGCTTGAGTATTACATGAGAGGAAGAGCAAAAACACTTCTCCATCCGGAGTCAGCCGGATTGCTTGAAACGATGCTTAATATGCTTGCCGAAAAAGGTGAGGATGCAACGTTTGATTATATCAGAAAAGAAATTCTACACAATAGCAGAGAAAGGAAGTCTTATGGCAACAAATGATAAAGAATTTACACATCTTCATGTGCATACCGAATATAGTCTGCTGGATGGTTCAGCAAAAATAAAGGAGCTTGTTAAGCGGGCAAAATCGCTTGGGTATGATTCTCTTGCAATCACAGATCATGGCGTTATGTATGGTGTTATCGATTTCTACGAAGCCGCAAAAGCGGAAGGGATAAAACCGATTATTGGATGTGAGATTTATGTAAGTCCCGGTTCACGTTTTGACAGAGAACTTTCAAAGGGGGAGGAGCGGTATTATCATCTTGTTCTGTTGGCAGAGAATAATCAGGGGTATCAAAATCTTTCAAAGATTGTTTCAAAGGGATTTACAGAAGGCTATTATTATAAGCCGCGGGTAGATATGGAGGTGCTTCGTGAATATCATGAGGGTATTATAGCGCTGTCGGCATGTCTTGCAGGTGAGATCGCAGTAAATCTCAGAAAGGATAACTATGAGGGCGCGAAGGAAGCGGCATTAAGGCATTTGGAGATATTTGGTGAGAATAACTATTTCCTTGAGATGCAGGACCATGGTATCAGCGCGCAGGCAACGGTCAACGCAGGAATTATGCGTCTTTCAAAAGAGTTTAATATACCGATGGTCGTTACGAATGACGCCCATTATATCAATGCTGAAGATTGGGAAGCTCATGATATCTTACTTTGTATCCAGACAAACAGAAAGGTCTATGAAAAAGATAGAATGCGATATGACGGCGGTCAGTATTATCTTAAGTCTAAGGAAGAGATGTATCAGTTGTTCCCATATGCCAATGAAGCATTAGAAAATACGCATAAGATAGCGGAGCGATGTAACGTAGAGATTGTCTTTGGCGAGCAGAAAGTTCCTGCCTTTGATGTTCCGGGCGGGCTGGCTGCCGAAGATTATCTGGAAAAACTTTGCTATGAAGGAATCCAAAAACGATATCATCCTGTAACGGATGACTTGAAAAAACGTCTTGATTATGAGATATCAACCATAAAACAAATGGGATATGTCGATTATTTTCTGATTGTTTCTGATTTTATCCGATATGCGAAAAATCATGGCATTGCGGTAGGCCCGGGACGCGGCTCTGCGGCCGGAAGTATCGTTGCATATTGTCTTGAGATTACAGATATCGACCCGATTAAATATAATCTTTTGTTTGAGCGTTTCCTCAATCCGGAACGTGTTTCGATGCCGGATATTGATGTGGATTTCTGCTATGAACGAAGGCAGGAAGTAATCGATTATGTTGTCGAAAAATATGGTAAGGAGAAGGTTGTCCAGATTGTAACATTCCAGACGATGGCGGCAAGAAATGTAATACGGGATGTAGGAAGGGCGCTTGACCTGCCGTATTCACTTTGCGACTCAGTGGCAAAGGCGATTCCGATGGAAATTGGTATGAATATCAATAAGGCGCTTCAGGTTAGTAAAGATTTGAAAGACCTGTATCGTGATAATGAAGAAGTCAAACGGCTGATTGATATGGCGTTGAAGCTGGAAGGCCTTCCGAGAAATACCGGTATGCATGCGGCAGGTGTCGTGATAGGAAGAGAGCCAATCGATGAATATGTACCGCTTGCAAAAGGTGGGGATGGCGCTGTCATTACCCAGTTTACGATGACGACAATTGAGCGGCTGGGACTTTTAAAAATGGACTTTCTGGGGCTTCGGACGCTGACGGTTATACAGGATGCGGTTGCGTTTATTAAACAGCAGACCGGGATAGAAATTGATATCGATAAAATTGATTATAACGATAAAAAAGTATTTGAACTGATATCATCAGGAAAAACGGAGGGAATCTTTCAGCTTGAAAGTTCAGGAATGAAGAATTTCATGAAGGAATTGAAGCCGAAAAGCCTGGAGGATATTATTGCAGGAATATCGTTATACAGACCGGGACCGATGGATTTTATTCCGAATTATATCAATGGAAAGGAACATCCGGAGGACATCACATATGATACAGAGGAACTGCGTGATATATTAGAACCAACGTACGGATGTATTGTATATCAGGAGCAGGTTATGCAGATTGTAATGAAGCTTGCAGGATATACGCTCGGCAGAAGTGATTTGGTGCGAAGGGCGATGTCGAAGAAAAAAGCGGATGTTATGGCAAAGGAACGACAGAACTTTGTATATGGAAATGAAGAACAGAATGTGCCGGGCTGTATCGCCAGAGGAATACCGGAAAATACGGCAAATAAGATATTTGACGATATGACGGATTTTGCCAAATATGCATTTAATAAATCCCATGCCGCCGCATATGCGGTGGTGGCTTATCAGACAGCGTGGCTGAAATGTTACTATCCTGCTTATTTTATGGCGGCGCTGATATCTTCGGTAAAGGATAACAGTACAAAGGTTGCAATGTATATACAAAATTGCCGCAATATGGGAATCAAAATACTGGAGCCTGATATCAATGAGGGAATTGCAGGGTTTTCCGTATCAAACGGGGCGATAAGGTATGGACTTTCCGGACTGAAAAGCGTCGGTACGGCGGTCGTTGAAAAGATAGTAGAAGAACGGGAAAAAAATGGAACATTCAAGGATTTAAAGGATTTCCTGATGCGTATGTCGGCGAAGGAAACAAATAAAAAGACGATTGAAGCGTTGATTTTAGGCGGCGCATTTGACAGCTTTGATGCGAACAGGCGCCAGATGATGATGATTTACCCAATGCTTGCTGATGAAGTTGCTAAAGAAAAGAAAAATTCAGCGGCAGGACAGATGTCGCTTGCCGATTTCTTTGGCGGGGAATTTGAGGAGATGAGCAAGGTCCGGTATCCGGATGTAGATGAGTATGATAAACAGGAAATGCTTGCAATGGAAAAATCGGTTCTTGGGATTTATGTATCAGGTCATCCGCTGATGGAATATTCCGCTATGATGGAGAACGTGTCCGATGCTTTGTCAACTGATTTTATGATTGATGAGGATTCGGGCCGGGCAAAAGTAAGAGAGCAGCAGTCCTGCATCATAGGGGGAATGATTGCTTCCGTTACAGTAAAGCTTACAAGAAATAATCAGAATATGGCATTTATTACGCTTGAGGATATGGTCGGACAGGCGGAGATTATTGTGTTCCCAAAAGATTATGAGAAGTTCAGGCAGGAATTGTATGATGATAACAAGATATTTGTTAAAGGAAGAGCCAGTGTCAGTGAAGAAGAGGCAAAACTGATACTTTCGGAACTTTTAACCTTTGATGAGGTAAAAGCAGGTAAAAAATTTGTGTCCGGATATCAGGGAAGAGACAGATTTGGAACAGGCGCGAAGCAGCCGGAAAATGATAACCAGCTTTGGGTGCGTTTTGAGAATATGGCTGAATATACAAAGCTTGAAGAAGGACTGATTTCTATTCTTGAGGAATATAAAGGAACCTGCCCTGTATATGTCCAGCTCATGGAAGAACATCAGATGAAAAGTATGGGGCGCGGCTTTCTGGTAGATGAGCAGGCGGGTATCGTGGACAGGCTGAAACTTGAATATGGCGGAGAAAAAGTTTTGTTAAGGAAGAAAAGTAAATAATGGAGATTATTACATCAAATAAAAATCAAAGAATAAAAGATTTGCAGAAGCTGAATAAGGATTCCCGTTTCCGCAGACAACAGGGCGTGTTTATCGTAGAGGGAATACGGATGTTTGCTGAACTTCCGGTTGAGCGGGTAAGGCAGGTCGTATTGTCTGAAACTGCATGGAGCAGATATCGTACAGAATTTGCCGATATGGGCTTTGGTTTGGCAGATGAGAATTTTATGGTGGTAAAAGACTATCTGTATGAGAATATTTCTCAGACGAAATCACCACAGGGGCTTATGGCAGTCGTGGAATGTATGCATTATACGCTGGAAGATTTGATGAAACCAATGCGGGAAGGAGAAACGCCCATCTATCTGATTCTTGAGACATTGCAGGACCCGGGCAATATGGGAACAATCATCAGAAGCAGTGAAGCCGCGGGTGTAGCAGGCGTCATAATCGGCGGTGCTTCCTGTGACCCGTACAGCCAGAAGGTAGTGCGTTCTACGATGGGCGCTATCTTCAGAGTACCGTTCATTATTTCGGAAAATCTTTCTGCAGATATTGAAAAATTGAAAAAAAATGGCGTTTTCATCTATGGGGCACATTTGAATGGAACACCGTTATATGAGGAAAATCTGAATAAACCTGTCGCATTTCTGATTGGAAATGAGGGAAATGGGTTGTCTGATGAAGTGGCTGCTACAGCTGACGGTTTAATCCGAATACCGATGGAGGGCAGTGTGGAGTCGTTAAATGCGGCGGTATCTGCAACACTTCTTGCATATGAGGCATACAGACAAAGAATATCTTCATGATTACCATATGGAAGATATTGTTTTCGTATTCTGATTTTCGGCAGCAGACGGTATATTTTATGTAATTTTGTATCCGACAAAAATAGATGAAACTAGACGTCATATTTATTTGCATAGACGCATAGGTTGTATAGTACACAATCGAAGGTTATAACGGAGGGAGAAAATATGACTGAAAAAACATTAAACAACAATCAGGTAGTAGTAGCAGGAGAAATCGCTTCAGACTTTGTCTTTAGCCATGAGATTTTTGGAGAAGGGTTTTATATGGTAGACCTTGTGGTCAGCAGATTAAGCGATGCTTATGACGTAATCCCGCTGATGGTATCAGACAGATTATTTGATATCGAAGGTTCACACATAGGCGAGAAAATCATCGCCAGAGGTCAGTTCAGGTCCTATAATAAGCATGAGGAGACAAAAAATCGTCTTATTCTTTCGGTATTTGTCAGAGAAATATCGCTGCTTGAGGATGAGGATGAAGAAGATAGTAAGCCAAACCAGATTTATCTGGATGGATATATCTGTAAAGAGCCTGTTTATAGGATGACGCCTCTTGGAAGAGAGATTGCGGATATCTTACTTGCTGTCAACAGGGCTTATGGCAAGAGTGACTACATACCATGTATTTGTTGGGGAAGAAATGCCAGATTTGCAGGAAAGCTGAAAGTTGGTGAGCATGTTGCGGTCTGGGGCAGAATACAAAGCAGGGAATATCAGAAGCGTATCGGCAACGACCAAATCGTAAGCAAGGTGGCATACGAGGTGTCTGTCAGCAAAATGGAATGTCTTGAATAAGCGGTTTTATAAAAAAAGTTATTGACATATTCGCATATGTGGACTATTATTCCTATTGAAAGAAGGACAATGAGGTTTTTCACCAATTGTCCTTCTTTCTTTATTTTTATACAGGAGGACGAGAAAATGAAAAAATTTTTAATAGGTTTAGTGTCAGGTGCATTATGTCTTGGACTTATGGCAGGTTGTGGTGCAAAGGAAGAAAAGAGTACTGCTGACTCGACAGAAGCGGCTACAGAAGCAGCAATTGATATTTCAAATGTAAAACTGATGAATGATGGTGTACTCACCGTTGGTTCGGAGATTGGTTATCCGCCATTTGAAGATTTTGCGGAGGACGGAACTACACCGGAGGGCTTTGATATTGATATTGCGACAGAAGTTGCAAGAAGACTTGGACTGAAAGTGAATTTTGTAAATACTGCATGGGATGGAATATTTGCAGGGATTGATACCAATTATGACTGCGTATGTTCAGCAGTTACCATTACGCCTGAGAGACAGGAGACAATGATTTTTTCATCCCCATATATCAATAATTATCAGGCTATTGTTCTTCCGGCAGGAAGTGATTTGGATATTAAGGACTTTAATGATTTAGATGGCAAAACGATTGCAGTTCAGAAGGAAACAACATCAGATATTCTGATGTCAGATTATAAGTCAACAGGGACAATTAAAGTTGAGATTGTAGCGAATGAAAAAGTGACAAGCTGCTTTACACAGCTTACAAACGGAGAAGTCGATGCAGTTGTAGTAGACAGTACGGTTGCAGACGGCTATATTGGAAAAAATCCTGATGATTATAAAATCGTGTATGAAGATACATCAGAAGCTGAACAGTTTGCACTTGCTATGGGTAAGAATAATACAGCATTGCAGGCTGCCATTAATGAAGCCCTTGCAGGGATGGAAGCAGATGGCTTTATCAAGTCAACGTATGACTTCTGGTTTGGTGGAAGTGCAGAATAAAATCGTAGTATGTTGTAAGAAGTAGTTTAAGAAAGAGAACGCCTATGAAGATACTAAAGAAAGTAGTGAATGTAAAAGGATGGCAGAAAGCGACAAAACGGAATATTGTGATATTGGTTCTTGTAATCATAGCAGCAGCGGTACTTTCTGTTATGAAGCCTGAAAAAGAGGCGATGCTGTCGTGTACTTCGGAGGAAGTGCAGAACATGATAGCACAGGATGAAAACAGCAGCAGAAAACGCGTGACGATAACATACAACAGTCTTGTTGTTATCAATTACTGTTCTGTGTCATCATCAGGTGCAAGGGAAATCAGTGAACGTTTTATAGGATTTTTCGGAAAGACATATCCGGCAAATGAAGGCGCGGCAAAGGTTATAGGACAGATGGTGAACTATACATACCGTATGTTAGGCTGTGGTGAGAATGTTATGCATGGCGCTAAATTAACAATTTTGCTGACAGCATTGACGATACTGATTGGCGTTGTACTTGGCATCTTCCTTGCGCTTGGTAAGATATCAAAGAAAAAACTGTTGAGTAAGCTTTGTAGCGGATACATATTCTTCTTTAGAGGAACACCATTATTGATACAGCTTTTTGTAATTTATTTTTCAGTGCCGAGCATGTTGGGATTTGCGTGGAGAGATTTGTTTTCTGCCGGTGATAACCAGGCGGTTTATAAAGGCGCATTTGTAGCGGCATTAATCGCATTTGCGTTAAATTCGGGTGCATATTGTGCGGAGATTGTTCGTGCGGCGATTCAGTCTATTGACAAAGGACAGTACGAAGCATCAAAGGCACTTGGAATGTCATATGGACAGACCATGTCAAAGGTTATTATTCCGCAGTCAATACGAAGAATGATACCACCGGTATGTAATGAATTTATCATGGTACTGAAGGATGCTTCTTTGGTATTTGCAATTTCACTGATGGATATTACGACGATTTCAAAGAATATTATGACAAGTGAAGGCTCGTATCTGGTATTTATACCGGCTTTGATTATTTATCTTGTTATCACAGCCTGCTTCACATATGTATTTGATAAGATAGAGAAGAAATTCTCAGTCTATGAGTAGGAGGTATGGCGATGGAGAACTATGAATATATTCTGGAGACAGAACATGTCAGCAAATATTTTGGAGAACTGGAAGTTTTGAAGGACATTAACCTGAAGGTAAAAAAAGGAGAGGTTATCTGCATTATAGGACCTTCCGGAGCAGGTAAATCAACATATCTCCGTTCGTTAAATCAGTTAGAAAAGATTACGTCGGGTAAGATTTTTATTAAAGGGGATTTGTTCCTTCATAGAGAAAAAGGAAAGACGGTAGAACGTATCGATAAGGCAAAACAGAAGCAGTTATTACTTGAAATGGGTATGTGCTTTCAGCGTTTTAATTTGTTTCCGCATAAAACCGTACTTGATAATGTCATGCTTGCACCAATCACTGTAAAAAAAGAACAACCAAAAGTGATAAGGGAAGAAGCATTAGAATTGTTGCGTCAGGTTGGTCTGGAAGAAAAAGCGAACGAATACCCAAATCGTTTGTCAGGTGGTCAGCAGCAGAGGGTTGCAATTGCAAGAGCGCTTGCGATGAAGCCTGAGATTATGTTGTTTGACGAACCAACTTCAGCGCTTGACCCGGAGCTGGTGGGTGATGTTCTTCAGGTTATGAAGGGGCTGGCACAGTCAGGTATGACGATGCTGTGTGTTACCCATGAGATGGGATTTGCAAAAGAGGTTGCGGACAGAGTTATCTTTATGGCGGATGGCATTATCGCCGAAGAAGGCGTACCGGATAAAATTTTTAATAATCCGGAAAATGAAAGAACAAAGAGCTTTTTAAAATCGATATTAAATGCATAAAACAATTGGAGGGGACAAGCCCTCCAATTGCTGCGACAGGACAAAATGAGATGAAAGTAAATAAGACAAGAAATTCAATAATGTTAGCAATAACCGCCCTGATATGGGGCATCGCTTTCGTTGCACAAAGTGAGGGCGGAGATGCGGTGGGGCCGTATTCCTTTAACTGTGTTCGTTCACTGATAGGCGGAATGGTGCTGCTGCCGGTAATAGGCTTTATGGATAAGAAAAAACGCAACTCAGAAAAGAAGGCGATAAAGCAGAATAAACGGACATTGTATATAGGAGGAACCGCCTGTGGGGTGGTATTGTTTTTAGCAAGCAGCTTTCAGCAGGTTGGTATGTATCTTGGAACGTCAGCAGGTAAGGCTGGATTTTTAACAGCCTGTTATATTTTATTAGTTCCGCTCATTGGTCTGTTTATGGGAAAGAGGTGCGGATGGAATATATGGATAGGCGTTCTTCTGACACTGACAGGTCTTTATCTGTTATGCATGAAGGGTTCGTTTTCATTGCAGTTAAGCGATGGACTGATGTTAATCAGCGCCTTGATGTTTGCCTTTCATATATTGGTGGTTGATTATTTTTCACCGAAAGCAGACGGTGTGCGTATGTCTTGTATACAGTTTATCGTATGCGGTCTGTTAAGCGTCATACCGATGATATTCAGTGATATCCGTCATTCGGCGGGCGGCTTGGATGCATGGCTTGGCGCATTTCAATCGTTTGATGCATGGATACCGATTTTGTATGCAGGTATTATGTCGTGCGGCGTTGCATATACATTCCAGATTATCGGGCAGAATGGCTTGAATCCAACCGTTGCTTCTCTGATTATGAGTTTGGAGTCTGTTTTTTCCGTACTGGCAGGATGGCTTATTTTAGACCAGTCCCTTTCACAAAAAGAAATCATGGGCTGTGTGCTGATTTTCACAGCCATCATCTTTGCCCAGATTCCGATGAAGCAAAGAAGAGTGGAAAACTATGTTGACATCTGAATTTTGAAGTGATATATTTACACTATGTGAAAGAAACAGAATATTGTATAGTAGAGGCGCGGTATTTATCAGTATATAGGCTGATGCATATGGATGCATGTGACGCTTATAGAAAGGAAATGTCGCCGAAGGTGTATATTGTCCATAAGGTATATTCCTGGTTGTGCAGTTAATAACTGTATGACTGTCATCAGTTGATGGAGCGCTACTTGTTAGAATGAGAATTTATGCAAGTTGGCTTTTATCCACTTGCATTTTTTATTTATTAAAGGAGGAATATGTTATGTCAATTTTTACAGGATCAGGCGTTGCACTTGTAACACCATTTAAAGAGAACGGAGAGGTAAATTTTGATAAGTTAAAAGAACTTGTAGAGTTTCATATTGCAAATCACACAGATGCCATTATTATCTGCGGAACAACAGGAGAAGCGTCAACCTTATCACATGAAGAACACCTTGCATGTATCAAAGCATGTGTAGAATATGCTGCTCACAGAATCCCTGTTATAGCAGGAACAGGCTCTAATTGTACAGCTACCGCAATTTATCTGTCTACGGAAGCAGAAAGCTATGGCGTAGACGGATTGTTAGTCGTAACACCATATTACAATAAGGCAACGCAAAAAGGACTTATCGCACATTATACAGCAATTGCAAATTCTGTACATGTACCGATTATTATGTATAATGTACCTTCAAGAACAGGCTGCAATATTTTGCCTGAGACAGCAGTATATCTTGCAAAGAACGTAGAAAATATCGTAGCGATAAAAGAAGCTTCAGGAAATATCAGTCAGGTGGTGCGTCTTGCAAAGCTGGCAGATGGATGTATCGATATCTACTCAGGAAATGATGACCAGGTGCTTCCGCTTCTTTCATTAGGCGGCAAGGGCGTTATTTCCGTAACAGCCAATATTATTCCGAAGGATACGCATGATATGGTTCAGAAATATTTGGAAGGTGACATAACAGAAAGCTTAAGATTACAGCTTGCTTCCATATCATTATGTGAAGCTTTGTTCTGTGAGGTCAATCCGATTCCGGTAAAGAAGGCAGTAGAGCTTATGGGACTGTGCGGCGGTACTCTGAGAATGCCGCTTACAGAGATGGAGCCACAGAATGTGGAAAAACTTGAAAATGCCATGAAAGCATATGGAATTCTGTAATATAATCCATATCAATATATAGCTGCATAAGAAAATGAAAAAACCGGGGATTACAGATGCAGGATGCTGTACCGGGAAATATAGGAGAACAGATAATTGCGAAACGTATATACGTTTTGCAATTATCTGATGATGAAGAGACATGGAGGATAAAATGGTTAGAATAATTATGCATGGTTGCAACGGCAGGATGGGACAGGTTATAACAGGGATTGTTGCAGAGGATGCCGATGCAGAGATTGTTGCAGGGATTGATGTTGTAGATGATAAAAAGAACAGCTATCCTGTTTTTGCGGATATAGAGAAATGTGATATTGCAGCAGATGTTATCATTGATTTCGCATCTGCTGCCGCAATTGATAAGCTGCTTGATTATAGCGCGAAAAGACAAATCCCTGTAGTGCTTTGTTCAACCGGATTAAGTGAAGCACAGTTAGCGAAGGTGAAAGAAACAAGCACGCAGGTTGCCGTTTTGAAATCAGCAAATATGTCGCTTGGCATTAATACTTTGTTTAAGATTCTGAAAGAGGCAGCAAATGTATTTGCACCTGCCGGATATGATATCGAGATTGTTGAAAAACATCACAATCAGAAGCTGGATGCACCGTCCGGTACGGCAATCGCGCTTGCAGACGCAATCAATGAAGCCAGGGCTCATGAATATGAGTATGTATATGACAGAAGCCAGGTGAGAAAAAAGAGAGAGAAGAAAGAACTCGGCATATCGGCTGTACGAGGTGGAACAATCGTAGGAGAGCATGAGGTCATATTTGCCGGAATCGATGAAGTGATTGAATTCAAGCATACGGCATATTCAAAAACCGTATTTGCAAAAGGGGCGGTGGAAGCTGCTAAATTCTTAAAAGGCAAAAATGCCGGAATGTATGATATGACAGATGTCATTGGTTAGGAGAAAAGATGGACACTGATAAAATCGTTTTATGCGCAAGTTCAAAATATGAGCAGAAGTATTATCTGAATCAGGATTTTATGGGACTGCCGGAGGAAATAAAAAAAGAACTTAAAATTATGTGCGTCTTGTTTACGGAAGATATTGGTGGTATACTTACCCTTGAATTTGATGAAGACGGTACTCTGAATATGGTTACACAGGCATATGATGAGGACTTATTATATGATGAAATAGGAAGTGTTCTAAAGATAAAACAGCTTCGTGAGGAAAAAAAGGATTTGTTTCAAAGCCTTGAGTTATATTTCAAAGTATTTTATCTTGATGAATATTAGAGGTGTGTTATGCTTTTTGCAATTGATGTAGGAAATACCAATATTACCATTGGATTGTATAATGAACAAAAACTTGAAAAGACTTTCAGGATGACGACCGGAATATCGAGGACATCGGATGAATTTGGTGTATTTTTATGCGATTTACTCAGGATGAGAAACCTTTCACGAGATGTAATTGATAAAGTTATTATAGCATCTGTCGTTCCGAATATTATGCATTCCCTTATAAATGGTATCAAGAAATATTTCGGCATCAATCCGTTGATTGTAGAGCCGGGCATAAAGACCGGAATCAATATTGCGATACCAAACCCGAAGCAGCTTGGCGCTGACCGTATTGTAGATGCTGTGGCGGCATACCATATCTATGGCGGGCCTGTTCTTGTGATTGATTTCGGAACGGCTACGACATATGATTTGGTCAATGGGGAAGGAAGCTTTATCGCGAAAGTAACATCGCCTGGTATCAGGCTTAGTGCAAATGCATTATGGAGCGGAACTGCAAAGCTTCCGGAAATTGAAATTAAAGTTCCTGATACGATTTTGTGTAAGGATACGACATCCAGTATGCAGGCAGGCGTCTGTCTTGGCTATATTGGACAGACGGAGTATATTGTAAGAAGAATGAAGCGGGAGTCCGGATTTCATGATATGAAGGTGGTTGCTACAGGCGGACTTGGAAAAATGATATATGAAAATACAGATTGTATCGATGTATACGATTCGGATTTGACGCTTCATGGACTTCGCATTATTATGGATAAGCAGAGATAAAATAAAAAATAGTTTGTTTGGAGAAATTTATGGATTTTTGTAATAAATTAATCCTTGCGCCAATGGCTGGGGTATGTGACCAGCCATTTCGTCTTTTATGCAAGGAACAGGGTTGTGATATCCTGTATACAGAGATGATAAGCGCGAAAGGTTTATACTATGATAATAAGAATACAATACCGCTTCTTTCTATGCATGAGGATGAGAAGCCGTTGGGGGTTCAGTTGTTTGGTTCAGAGCCGGAACTGATGGCGGAGATGGCAAAAAAGATAGAAGATAGAGGTTTTTCATTTATTGATGTCAACATGGGCTGTCCTGTTCCGAAAATCGTCAATAACGGAGAGGGCTCGGCGCTGATGAAGACACCGCTTCTGATAGGAAAAATCGTTTCAGCTATGGTAAAGGCAACAAAGCTTCCGGTTACCATAAAGATACGGAGCGGTTTTGATGAGGAGCATATCAATGCACCCGAGGTGGCAAAAATTGCAGAAGAAAGCGGCGCTTCGGCGATAGCGGTACATGGACGTACAAGAAAACAGTATTATAGCGGACATGCTGACTGGGCGGTTATCGCAAGGGTAAAAGACTGTGTGAATATTCCTGTTATAGGAAATGGGGACATCCTGACACCGCAGGATGTTATTAATATGAAGAAACAGACAAATTGCGATGCTTTTATGATTGGCAGGGGAGCCAGGGGAAATCCGTGGATATTTAAAGAAATAAAGGAATATTTCAGAAGCGGAACGGTATCGGACAGACCTGATTTATATGAAATAAAGCGGACAATGCTTCGCCATGCACAGCTTATGATAGAATTTAAAGGCGAATTTACGGGGATTCATGAGATGCGCAAGCATGTGGCATGGTATTCGGCAGGTCTTCCGGATTCGGCAAGACTCAGAAATCTGATTAACCGGGTGGAAAGCTATGAAGAGCTGAAGAACCTTCTTGACCGATGGACCGATGGTGATATTGCAGAATGTATTTCAAGCCATATTTAGAACTTATGTAAACTGATTTTGGCGTTTTCCTGGTAGAAAAGTGTACAACTTGACAAGATGTTTCAAAAATGTTAATCAAATTAAATGTGAATATCTTACAAAAAAATAATTAATTTATGTGGAATATTATGTTGCAAAAATGATGCAATTCCAATGCCAGTGTGCAGTATTAACAAAAATCACTGGTTTGCTTGACCTTTTCATTGTAGGGTATTATAATGTCCTTACAATCATTTGTTAATGATTTTGTAACAATTTTGAAATCTTAAAGAAATCAAGGAGAAAATATTATGAAAAAGTTTACGGATTCATCAAAGATGTTATCAGATAAACTAAAGAAATATTTGAAAAGAGCAGGAATAGCAACCGTAGTAGTTGCCGCCGGAGTTGCTACATATGTAACAATCGCTACAGATGACAGCATGGTTTTATCAGACAGCAAGATGGTTTCAGTAGCTACTATAGAAGAAAATTCAGTAGCAGATACTCCTGAGGAATATGCGAATGCGAAATCAGAATTTGAAGCACTTCAAGAAGCAAAAGGCGAGGAAAAGCTTTCAAAGGTAGAGCGTTCAGAAAAGAGAGCAGCAGCAGTTGCACTTGCAGAAGATGCAGCCGCAAAGAAGAAAGCTGATGACGCCGCAAAGAAGGAAGCACAAAAAGAAGCTGCAGCTGCAACGGAAGAAACGACAACAGAAGCAGCAACGGAAGAAGAAGTTACAACAACAGAACTTGTTTTCGTTCCGACAGAAGCGCCAACAACAGAGAAGGATACAGAAGGTCTTCCTGATGATGATGTTACGCAGGCGCCAACAACAGAGGAACGTACAGAGGCTACCGAAGCAACAACAGCAGAAAAAGATACAGAAGGTCTTCCTGATGATGATGTGAAATATGACAGTGACCAGGGAACATATCTTGGTACATATTATTTAACAGCATATTGTCCATGTGAAATTTGTTGTGGCGAATGGAGCAATACAGAAAATCCTGTAACAGCTTCAGGCAGTCCGGCTGTTGAAGGTGTAACAGTAGCAGCTCCAAGTGAATTTGCATTTGGTACAGAACTTGTAATTAACGGTCATACCTATGTAGTTCAGGACAGAGGCGGTGCTATCAACGGAAAACGTCTTGATATCTACTGCTCAACACATGAGAGAGCTTTGAATTATCCTGCCGGATATTATGATGTATATATGAAATAACAGAAATGATTCGTATAGTTAGCCGATTATAAAAATCAGGCTGATAAAAGAAGTCCTTTATAATTGTAAAGGGCTTCTTGTTTTTTGGATACGAGTATGTTATAATCACACGCAAAGTTTATCAATTATAACTGTTTGCGCAGAACAAACTGACATTTAACAGATACATATAAGGAGAGAATTTACATGGAACTGATATACAGAAGTACAAGAAATTCAAATGAAACAGCAACAGCATCACAGGCTATTCTGAAAGGTCTTGCAAATGAAGGCGGTCTTTTCGTACCGGATGAGATACCGGCTCTTGACGTATCCATAGAAGAGCTTGCAAAGATGAACTATCAGCAGGTGGCATATGAAGTTATGAAGCTGATGTTTACAGATTTTACAGAAGATGAACTGAAGCATTGTATCAGTTCTGCTTATGATAAGAAATTTGATACGCCGGCGATTGCACCGCTTGTAAAAAAAGCAGGCGCATATTATCTTGAATTATTTCATGGTTCAACAATTGCATTTAAGGATATGGCGCTGTCTATTCTTCCATATCTTCTTACGACATCCGCAAAGAAGAATGGCGTTCAGAATGAGATTGTCATACTGACTGCCACATCAGGGGATACAGGCAAAGCTGCACTTGCCGGATTTGCAGATGTTCCGGGTACAAAAATTATCGTATTCTATCCAAAGCATGGTGTAAGTCCGATTCAGGAAAAACAGATGGTTACACAAAAAGGAGACAATACTTTTGTTGTGGGAATAACAGGTAATTTTGATGATGCACAGACAGGTGTTAAGAAGATGTTTTCTGACAAAGCGCTTGCTGAATATATGGACAAGAAGGGTTATCAGTTCTCTTCAGCAAATTCCATTAATATCGGACGTCTTGTTCCGCAGATGGTTTATTATGTATATGCATATACAAGGCTTGTTGCAGATGGAACAATCAAGGCTGGTGATAAGATAAACGTCGTAGTGCCTACAGGCAACTTTGGAAATATTCTTGCTGCATATTATGCAAAAGAGATGGGACTGCCTATTGCAAAGTTTATATGTGCATCAAATGACAATAAGGTGTTATATGATTTCTTTAAAACAGGAACATATGATAGAAACAGAGAATTTATATTAACGACATCACCATCGATGGATATCCTGATTTCAAGCAATCTTGAAAGACTGATTTATAAAATAGCAGGAAATGATGCTGTAAAAAATTCAGCGCTTATGAAGAAGCTTGTATCAGAGGGCGTTTATACGATTACAGATGAAATGAAGGCGAAGCTGGATGAATTTGCAGGCGGTTATGCAACAGAGGCAGAAACCGCAGCGACGATTCGGAAGGTATATGAGTCGGATGATTATATTATGGATACACATACAGCAGTTGCCGCTACTGTATATGAAAAGTATGTTGAAGAAACAGGGGATAAGACGCCTACTGTTATTGCATCAACAGCAAGCCCGTATAAATTTACAAGAAGCGTCATGAATGCAATCGATACATCATATGACGCAAAGACGGATTTTGAGCTTGTAGATGAGCTGAATAAGCTTTCGGGCGTTAAAGTGCCTCAGGCTATAGAGGATATCCGTTCCGCAGCCGTTCTTCATGATACGGTGTGTGACAAAGAAGATATGCTGAAGGAAGTAAAGAAGTTTTTAAATATATAAAAGTTCAGGCAGTTTTCTGTCGGGAAAATAAAATAAAGAGGAAATGTGGACATTTCCGTGACAGTTCATTAGTACCATCCTGTCAATAAATAAAACTAGGACATAACAAGGGGCGCACTATCGGCAGTTCCCTTGATATATTGGGATGAGAGCAGCGGAACGTATTATTTCGGCTGCTTTTGTTCTGTAAAGACAAAAGGAGATAAGAATGTATAAATTAAAGACAAAAGCAAGCTTTGACAGCGCTCATTTTTTGTCGGGGTATAATGGGAAATGTAAGAATATTCATGGACACAGATGGATTGTAGAGATAGAAGTGGGAAATGAATCGCTTGCATCTGACAAACAAAACAGAGGAATGGTGGTTGATTTTTCAGATTTAAAAAGCGATTTGAAAGCAATGGTACAGGAGTTTGATCATAGCTTTATTATAGAAAAGGGTTCTCTTAGGGAGCAAACACTGGAATTACTTCATGAGGAGGGCTTTCGTATTATTGAGCTTCCATTCAGACCTACAGCAGAAAATTTTTCAAGGTATTTTTTTGAAAAAATGAAAAAAAATGATTATAAAGTGATTGCAGTAAATGTATATGAAACGCCGAACAATATGGCATCGTATACGGAGGAGTGATTAAATGGCGAAATATAAGGTTGTGGAACGATTTGTAAGCATTAACGGCGAAGGCCGGAAGGCCGGGGAACTGGCAGTATTTATCAGATTTGCAGGCTGCAATCTGAATTGCAGCTATTGCGATACAAAGTGGGCAAATGAAAAAGATGTACCCTATGAGGAATTTACAGAAGAAGAACTATATGATTATATAAAACGGACAGAGATAAAAAATGTTACATTAACAGGCGGCGAACCGCTAATAATAGAAGATATTGATAAGCTGCTGCTTAGTCTTTCTTTGGATGATGAATTAAATGTGGAAGTAGAAACAAATGGGAGTGTTGATATCGCAGAGTTTAAGGCGCTTACTGACAGAATTTCATATACGCTTGATTATAAACTGGGTGGAAGCGGCATGGAACATGCGATGTGTATATCGAATTATAATTATATTAATAAGAATGATACTGTAAAATTTGTGGTTGGTTCACAGCGTGACCTTGAAAGCGCGTATGAAGTGATAGAAACGTATGGTTTATGCGAGAAAGCAAAGGTTTATTTAAGTCCTGTATTTGGACAGATAGCTCCGGAGGAAATAGTGGATTTTATGATAGAGCATAATATGAATGGGGTAAGACTTCAACTGCAGCTTCATAAATTCATATGGGAGCCGGATATGAGAGGAGTATAGATATGGCTATAGATAAAGATGCGATAAAAGAGCATATCAGAGGAATCCTGGTAGCACTGGGCGACAATCCGGACAGAGAGGGGCTTCGGGAAACACCAGACAGAGTAGCCCGTATGTATGAAGAGGTCTTTGCAGGAATGAATTATACAAATGATGAGCTGGCAGAGCTGTATGGCAAAACTTTCAACGAGGAAGATACCATATGCCATATGGATGATATGGTGTTTGTAAAGGATATCGATGTATTCAGTTATTGTGAGCATCATATGGCGCTGATGTATGACATGAAGGTATCTGTTGCATATATACCAAAGGATAAGGTAATAGGGCTTAGCAAGATTGCGCGCATAGCGGATATGGTAGCGAAAAGGTTGCAGCTTCAGGAACGAATTGGTGCCGATATTGCTTATGTAATACAGAAGGCAACAGGTTCAGATGATGTTGCAGTGATTATTGAAGCACATCACAGCTGTATGACTGCAAGAGGTATAAAAAAAACAGGAAGCAAGACAGTTACAACAACATTAAGAGGTCGTTTTGAAGCAGATACAAAACTTCAGAACAGACTGTTGCTGATGAATAAATAAATCGGAGGATGAATTCATGAAAAATAAAGATGAGGCAGTTGTCGTATTCAGTGGAGGACAGGATAGTACAACCTGTTTATTATGGGCATTAAAAAAGTATAAGAAAGTATATGCAGTATCATTTGATTATGGACAAAGACATGTATTGGAGCTTGATTGCGCAAAGAAAATTGCGGAAAAATTTGGCGTTGAGCATCATATACTGGATATGACACTACTGAATCAGCTTGCGCCGAACTCTCTTACAAGAAATGATATTACGGTTGATGAGGATGCACCTAAGAGCGGTACGCCAAATTCATTTGTAGATGGAAGAAATATGCTGTTTCTATCATTTGTGGCTGTTTTTGCGAAGCAGAGGGGTGTTACAGACATCATAACAGGGGTATCGCAAAGTGATTATTCAGGATATCCGGATTGCCGGGATGTGTTTATTAAATCCTTAAATACAACGTTAAACCTTGCAATGGATTACGAATTTGATATAATTACACCTATGATGTGGATTGATAAGATGGAAACATGGAAGATGGCTGATGAATTAGGCGGCCTTGACATCATAAGAGAGATGACGCTTACTTGTTATAACGGAATAAAAGGTGAAGGCTGCGGACATTGTCCTGCCTGCAAATTAAGAAAAAAAGGTTACGACCTGTATATGGCAGGTAAGGGTGAGAAATAATCGATAGCTATAAGACAGGAGAAATAAAATGAAGACGATGCTTTTTGTTATGAATCCAAAAGCAGGCAGAACGACGCTGAAGGATTGTCTGGTGGATGTGCTGGATGTATTTTGTAAATCTGATTATGCAGTCCGGACATATATTACGCAGTCAGCAGATGACGCGGAGCGAATCGTTAGTGAGGAGGGCAATCAATACGACGTTATCGTGTGTGCCGGAGGAGATGGAACATTGGGGAATACGATATCAGGCTTTATGAAGGCCGGGATAAAAAAACCGCTTGGCTATATTCCCTGTGGTTCTACAAATGATTATGCAAGAAGCCTTGAAGTACCGAAAAAAGCTGTAGAGGCGGCGGAGATGGTTGTGAACGCATATCCGTTTTCCGTAGATGTAGGAAGTCTGAATGATAAACATTTTGTTTATGTAGCAGCATTCGGCGTTTTTTCAGATACTTCATATGTAACCAATCAGAGCATGAAGAATATATTTGGTCATGCCGCCTATATATTACAGGGGATTAAGAGTGTAGTAAATATACCTACATATCATATCAAAGTCGATATCGATGGGACTTTAATCGAAGATGACTTTATATTTGGGATGGTATCGAACTCTGTTTCCGTAGGCGGGTTTAAGAGTATCACAAGAAAAGGCGTTGAGTTTGACGATGGCTTATTTGAGGGTGTCTTAATCAAAAAAATTCATAATCCTGCCGATTTAAACCGAATTGTCCATGCACTTCTTACAGGCGATGTCAGTGAGAAAAATATGGTTTCTTTTAAAGCCAAACATGTAAAGGTGATAAGTGAGGAAACTATTTCGTGGACTGTAGACGGAGAGTTTGGTGGCGATTACAGGGAAGCAGAAATCAACATACATGAAAAAGCAGTAGATTTGCTTGTTATTCAGGAAGAATTATAATAATCAATAAGTGAGGATATATCAATGGGTAAATATTTTGGAACGGATGGTTTTAGAGGAGAAGCAAATAAAGAACTGACGGTGGAACATGCTTTTAAAGTAGGCAGGTATCTTGGGTATTACTACGGACAGAAGAATTCAACAGGAAAGGCTAAGGTGGTAATTGGAAAAGATACAAGACTTTCAAGTTATATGTTTGAATATTCACTTGTGGCAGGGCTTACTGCCAGTGGCGCGGATGTTTATCTGATGCATGTTACACCGACTCCAAGTGTATCCTATATCGTACGGACAGACGGATTTGATTGCGGAATTATGATATCCGCCAGTCATAATCCGTATTATGACAACGGCATAAAGGTCATTAATGGACAGGGATATAAATTAGAGGCTGATGTAGAAGAAAAGATAGAACAGTATATAGACGGTGCGCTTCCGGAGATACCGCTTGCCACAAAGGACAATATCGGCAAGACGACCGATTATACAATGGGACGTAACCGATATATTGGTTATCTGATGACGATACCGACACGTCCGTTTAAAAATTTGCGTATCGGTCTGGATTGTGCCAATGGTGCTTCATATCTTGTCGCAAAATCTGTTTATGATGCGTTAGGTGCAAAGACATATGTTATCAACAATGAACCAAACGGCACCAATATCAATACGGACTGCGGCTCTACTCATATAGAGCATCTTCAGGCATATGTAAAAGAAAAAGGTCTTGATATCGGATTTGCATTTGACGGAGATGCAGACAGATGCCTTTGTGTAGACGATAAGGGTGAGATTGTAGACGGTGATAAGATTCTTTATGTATGCGGCAGATATTTGAAGGATAAGGGCGAGTTAAATAACAATACGGTCGTTACAACCGTCATGTCCAATCTCGGACTTTATAAGGCGTTTGACAAAAAGGGAATTAATTACGAAAAGACAGCCGTAGGCGATAAATATGTATTTGAGAATATGATGGAGCATGGACATTCCATAGGCGGAGAGCAGTCCGGTCATATTATTTTTTCAAAATATGCAACAACAGGAGACGGTGTTTTAACATCATTGATGATTATGGAAACCATGCTTGGAAGAAAGGTGAAGCTGTCAGAACTTTTCAACAGCCTTACCATATATCCGCAGCTTCTTGTCAATGTGCGCGTATCAAGCAAAGAAGCAGTCATGAATGATGCAGATATCCTGAAGTTGAATGACGAAATAGCCGGGGAGCTTGGAGATGAAGGAAGGCTGCTTCTCCGGCAGAGCGGAACGGAACCGCTTATCAGAGTTATGGCAGAAGCGCCGACAGATGAGATTTGCAGCAAATATGTATATAAGATGGTTGATTTAATTAAAGAAAAGGGATATGCGATTGAATAAAAGCTGTTGACAAGAAAAAAGAAACAGTATAAAGTCTTATTGGATTAAAATCTCATGGAAGTTTCAGAGATTATACTATTGTTATGAAACGGGAAGAGGTAATTTATGAACGAAAGTATGAAAGCGCATTATTTTGAGGATGGCGTACATGAAGAATGTGGCGTATTCGGTATGTATGACTTTGATGGCTGTGATGTTGCAAATTCGATTTATTATGGTTTGTTTGCACTGCAGCACAGAGGACAGGAAAGCTGCGGGATAGCAGTTTCAGATACGGATGGTCCTAAGGGAAAAGTGTTATCACTGAAAGGAATGGGACTTGTCAATGAAGTATATACGCCGGATTCACTTGAAAAGCTCAAAGGAAATATCGGTGTCGGTCATGTGCGATATTCTACGGCAGGTGCAAGCACGATAGAAAATGCACAGCCGCTTGTTCTTAATTATGTAAAAGGAACACTGGGACTTGCACATAACGGAAATCTGGTAAATGCACCGGAGTTAAAACGTGAGCTTGAGCTTACAGGCGCGATATTTCAGACAACGATAGATTCAGAAGTGATTGCATATCATATCGCAAGGGAAAGAGTAAAATGCGGTTCTGTTGAAGAAGCAGTAATGCGGGCTTTGAAAAAAGTCAAAGGTTCTTATTCTCTTGTAGTTATGAGTCCGAGAAAGCTTATCGGTGCGAGAGACCCGTTAGGTTTCAGACCGCTGTGTATAGGAAAGCGTGATAATGCTTATATATTAGCATCGGAAAGCTGTGCGCTTGATACAATTGGAGCAGAGTTTGTAAGGGATGTTGAACCGGGTGAGATTGTAACGATATCACCGGATTTTGGAATTCAGTCCTATAAAAATATGTGTCAGAAGGAACATGCGAGATGCATATTTGAGTACATATATTTTGCAAGACCGGATTCTGTTATCGATGGAATGAGTGTATATCATTCAAGAATCATTGCCGGAAGAAGTCTTGCGAAAGACAGCCCTGTGGACGCTGATATCGTAGTTGGCGTTCCGGAATCGGGAAATGCAGCAGCGCTTGGCTATTCTATGGAATCCGGGATTCCTTACGGAACAGCATTTGTAAAGAATTCTTATGTCGGAAGAACATTTATTAAGCCGCAGCAAAGCCAGCGGGAATCAAGCGTAAGAGTTAAGTTAAATGTTTTAAAGGAAGCTGTTGCAGGCAAGAGAGTCATCATGATAGATGATTCCATTGTCCGGGGAACGACAAGCGACCGAATCGTAGGAATGCTGCGGGAAGCAGGTGCAACAGAGGTACATGTAAGAATCAGTTCACCACCGTTCCTAAATCCCTGCTATTTTGGAACAGATATTCCTGACCGGGAGCAGTTGATTGCATATAACAGAAACGTTGATGAAATCTGTAAAATCATAGGAGCAGATTCACTGGCATATCTTGAGATGGACAGACTGGCAGAACTTTCAGGCGGAAGGCAGTATTGTCATGGATGCTTTAGTGGAAAATATCCGATGGAACCGCCTGCGGAAGATATACGCGGAGACCATGAAACTTTTAAACGCGGAACAGATTCACATGTGAAATAAGTATATACAGAGAAAGAGGTAAAAGATGAGTAACGATAAGTATGTAAGCCCATTATGTGAGAGATATGCAAGCAGGGAGATGCAGTATATATTTTCTCCTGATATGAAGTTTAAAACATGGAGAAAGCTGTGGATTGCACTTGCAGAAACAGAGTATGAGCTTGGTCTTTCGGAGAATGGAAAGCCGGTTATTACACAGGAACAGATTGATGAGCTGAAGGCTCATGCAGAAGATATTAATTATGATGTAGCAAAGGAAAGAGAAAAACTTGTACGTCATGATGTTATGAGCCATGTATATGCGTATGGCAAGCAGTGTCCGAACGCAGCAGGTATTATTCATCTTGGCGCAACTTCCTGTTATGTAGGCGATAACACAGATGTAATTGTCATGACAGAAGCAATGAAGCTGGTTAGAAAAAAATTGTTAAACGTTATCAATGAGCTTGCAAAGTTTGCAGAGAAATATAAAGACCTGCCTACACTGGCATTTACACATTTTCAGCCGGCACAGCCTACAACTGTAGGAAAACGTGCAACACTTTGGATGCAGGAACTGCTTCTTGATTTATCAGACCTTGAATATATGATAGGACAGCAGAAGCTTCTTGGTTCAAAGGGAACAACAGGAACACAGGCAAGCTTTTTGGAGTTGTTTAATGGTGACCATGAGACTATCAGAAAGATAGACGGAATGATTGCAAAGAAGATGGGATTTGAAGAGTGCTATCCTGTATCAGGACAGACATATTCAAGAAAAGTTGATACAAGAGTGCTTAATGTACTGTCAGGTATTGCACAAAGCGCTCACAAATTCTCAAATGATATCAGACTTCTTCAGCATTTGAAGCAGATAGAAGAACCGTTTGAGAAAAATCAGATAGGTTCATCAGCTATGGCATATAAGAGAAATCCTATGAGAAGTGAGAGAATAGCCTCTCTTGCAAATTATGTTATGGTTGATGCGTTAAATCCTGCAATCACAGCAGCAACACAATGGTTTGAGAGAACTCTTGATGATTCTGCAAATAAGAGAATATCAGTTCCGGAAGCATTTCTTGCAATAGATGGCATATTAGACCTTTACCTGAATGTAGTTGATGGGCTGGTAGTATATGATAAGGTTATTTATCAGAGCTTTATGAAGGAAATACCATTTATGGCAACTGAAAATATCATGATGGATGCAGTAAAACGCGGCGGAAACCGTCAGGAGCTTCATGAGCGTATTCGTGAGCTTTCAATGGAAGCCGGGGCAGCAGTAAAACAGGAAGGTAAGGAAAACCCGCTTGTTGATTTGATTGCAGCCGAGCCTGCATTTGGCATGACAAAAGAAGAGATTGTGGCAATTCTTGAACCGAAGAATTTCGTAGGCCGCGCACCGGAGCAGACAGCAGAATTTCTTGCTGAGGTGGTAAAGCCGATTCTTGATGCCAATAAAGATGTGCTTGGAATGACAGCGGAAATAAACGTATAGAAGAGATTTTATTCTCTTTTGTTGTAAATGCAGAAAATGGTGCAGCCTGAAAGGACTGCGCCATTTTCTGCATTATAAGTCTGATTTATGCAAAATTGATTGAATATGTGATAGGGCGTGTTATAATTATCATAATATTAAAGTAGTGATTATAAGTGACCAATTTTCTATATGGAGGAGGGAGTATAATGGGATTTCATAAAAAATTAATTGCGGCAATCGTTGTTGCGAATATGATATGTAGTGTTCATGTTCCCGGAAGCTTAACTGCGGCGGCGGAAAGCTATGATGTGGAGATTGGAGAGAATGAAGATACAAGTGAATCAACGGAATATAATATGAAACCGTATAAAGATGTGGAATCTAATCTGAATTTGGTTTCTAAAGAAGATTGGGAAAATACGGATATAGGGGAATATCCTATTAATCCAGATTCTGATATATGGAAGGAATTGTCGGGATGTGAATCTTCAGCCGCATGCAATATGCCGAAGGAGTATGCGGAGACACTGACAACAGAAGAACTTGTAGAGTATGCTGTGAATTATCCTTTTTTATGGTCTCATATGTTTGCTTTTGATGATATTTACAGTGGTATAGAAACATTAACGACAAAATCTGGTGTATTTGAGGAACTTTTTGCAAGAGCAGATTGCTATGATAAGCTTCTTGATAAATATGCGGATTTGAATATTAATTATAAAGAACTTAAGGAGAATCATGATGTAAGCGGAACAAAATATAATGCGGAAGTATTCATTGAAGTATATATGAGTATGAATTATGATTTACTTTCAGATGAACAGGCTGAGAGATTTGTTAAAGCATATGCTGATAAAGTTTCTAGTATGAATGATGTGGGTTATGATGCAGCAACGTATATGATAGGCTATAGACTTATAGAAGATAAGATAGAAGATACTCCGGAAAAAGCTATTCTTAAAAGGATGAATGATGGAGAGGATGTTGATGACGATAAGGATAGTATAATGATTAATGATAAATGTGACGCATCTGCTAAAGCTGCTATAGTTACATGCGGCTATTGCTATGCCTCGTTTTTATCTACGACTTTGTCGATTAATTCCAGTAGGGTGAGAGCTTACCAATGGATATCGGAGGGATATACAGACGAACAAATCGCAGATGATGACAGAGATATAGCTTCTAGGTATCCTACCTATTTAAAGGTTGCGAGTGCATCTTCAAAATATAATTGCCATTCATATGCATGGTATTTGGCTTCGCCATCTAATGAGTATTGGATTAACAATCCAGATTCTGTTTATAGTGATACAGCCTATTGGACCTTATGGAGACCGCCAATGCGCAGTATACAGGCTGGGGACAGAATTACCTTTTCAAATGATAGTGTGCTGCAACATTCTGCAATAGCTGAAAATTCAACAGAGTGTACTTCAAAACTTGGGCATTACGGTATATATACAACAACCATCAATGAGATGGAGGCGCTTTATAATGCACCCGATATTCAAGTATATATCCCATACTCATTAAGTGAAGAATAATATTATAAAAGATAACAACATATTGATGGATAGAGTTTTTCCTTAAACAATCATCATTTTTAAATGGGTATATTTCTTGATATATTTAGTATAAAAGAAATATACCCATAATTTTCTTGCGGAAGTACCGTATAGTTTTCGTTAATGTCTTGAATATTTGTATTATTAAGAGTAATGTATTTGTATATAAAAACATTAGATACTAATCTTGTTTTCGTATTTATAACTAAAACTCATTAAATGTAGGTAATTTGATATAAAAAATTTTGGAGCTGTTATGAAGGTATTTTTATTAATAAAAAAAACAAGGATATAATATCAGATATCTGTAATAAAAATACTTAAATTTTGTGGGGAGGAGAATATATGTTAAAAATAGCCATATGTGATGATGAAAATTTTTTTAGAGACAGTGTAAAAAAGTATGTTGAAAAATATTTATCTGAAAACAATTTCCTGTATGAAGTAGATACATTTGAATCAGGCAAAGCATTTATCGAATTGGGTGTAGAACTTATGCGATATGACATCATTTTTCTTGATGTAAATATGGATGATATAGATGGGATGGTTACTGTACAAAAAATCAGAGAATATAGTTCTAAAGTGTATATTGTATTTGTGACATCTTCCATAAACTACTCGTTAGAGGGATATAAAGTGGATGTTGTCAGGTATTTATTGAAAAATAGTACTGATTTTGAAAATTCTATATATGAATGTATGGATGCTATTCTTCATAAGATGAATTATGTTGTTACGAAAAAAGTATTCAAATTTAATGAAGGTAAAAAGGAAGTTCCAATAGAGAATATATTATATATAGAGAGTAAACTACATAAGCTTGAATTTCATATTATGGAAAAAGAACTGAAAAAATATATATTGTATGGAACTTTAAATGAGATGGAAAAAGAAATGATTGGATTTTCGTTTGTAAGGGTTCATCAAAGCTTTCTTGTAAATTTAAAATATATTAAGGCACTCACAGGTTATAAAGTCATATTGATTAATAATCAGGAACTAAGCATACCCAAAGCCCGATACAAAGAAGTAAAGAGTAAAATTATTGCATATAATGGGCAGTGCTACGGAGCGTTGCATCAATGCAAATGAACGTTACTTGTAAAGAAACGGATAAGATACCAGGGTAAAACCAGCAGTAAAGAAGCTGACTTTATTTTGGAGGAATACATTATGGAGACAAATAGCAGAGTAAAAATGACATTGGGAGAAAAATTAAAATCGGCAATTTTAAATTTCTTGATTGTGGGATTTTGTGAACGGTGAATAATTAAAATTCAATATTTACTTATGAGGTGTAATAGTGTATAATATCTACGTCATTGTGAGAAAAAATCCGGTGACAGATGCTGGATAACAGCATATATATTCGTGAGATATAGTAAATTATTTACGAAGCAGGAGGAACAAATATGGTAAGAGCAGTTGTTGGAGCTAACTGGGGTGACGAAGGAAAAGGAAAAATAACAGATATGTTGGGACAGGAGTCTGATATCATAGTCAGATTTCAGGGTGGTGCCAATGCAGGTCATACAATTGTGAATGACTATGGCAAGTTTGCATTACACACATTACCATCCGGTGTTTTCTATAATCATACAACAAGCATCATTGGCAATGGTGTAGCTCTGAATATTCCTGTTTTATTTAAAGAAATAAAAGAAATTGTAGACAGAGGTGTTCCGATGCCGAAGATTCTCGTATCAGACAGAGCACAGATGGTTATGCCGTATCATATTCTGTTTGATGCATATGAAGAGGAACGGCTGGCAGGAAAGTCATTTGGTTCGACCAAGTCAGGAATTGCACCTTTTTATTCAGATAAGTATGCAAAGATAGGGTTTCAGGTAAGTGAGCTTTTTGATGAGGCAGCTCTTAAAGAAAAGATAGAGCGCGTTATTGTCCAGAAGAATGTAATTCTTGAACATTTATATCACAAGCCGCTGATTGATGCAGATGAGATATTCAACACGTTAATGGAATATAAAGAGATGGTTGCACCATATGTATGTGATGTATCTGCATTTCTTTACGAAGCAATTAAAGAAAATAAGAATATCCTTTTGGAAGGACAGCTTGGTTCACTGAAAGATCCTGACCATGGTATCTATCCGATGGTTACATCATCATCTACACTTGCTGCTTATGGCGCTATCGGTGCCGGTATTCCGCCATATGAGATTAAGCAGATTATCACAGTGTGCAAAGCATATTCAAGCGCAGTAGGCGCCGGCGCATTCGTAAGTGAAATCTTTGGCGAAGAGGCTGACGAGCTTAGACGTCGCGGCGGAGATGGCGGAGAATATGGCGCTACGACAGGCAGACCAAGACGTATGGGATGGTTTGACTGTGTTGCTTCAAAATACGGATGCCGTATTCAGGGTACGACAGATGTAGCATTTACAGTTCTTGATGTACTTGGATATTTGGATGAAATTCCTGTATGTACAGGTTATGAGATAGATGGTGAAGTTACAACAGACTTCCCTACAACAGGAAAGCTTGAAAAAGCAAAGCCGGTACTTGAGGTTCTTCCTGGCTGGAAGTGTGATATCCGAGGTATTAAGAATTACGAAGAGCTTCCGGAGAACTGCAGAAAGTATATAGAGTTTGTGGAAGAACATATCGGTTTCCCTATCACTATGATTTCAAACGGTCCGGGAAGAAATGATATAATTTATAGAAATAAGTAAAAATATAAATAAATAGACGTTATGCAGAAGACATATGAGATTATATATGATAAAAGTATATAATCTTGTATGTCTTTTTTATTTTATAAAAAATAATAATGATAAATAAAAGAAATATATGGAAATAATTAAAAAATTAGGAAAATTGGAAGAATTTGACAGCAAATATTCATATATGATACACTTTTAAATAAGCATATTATATAGATTAAAAACATAATATCGATTTAAAAAAGTAAGCAAGAATATTAAAGTGCATGATTGAAAGTTAGAACAAAATTTAATTTTAACAGTATAAAAAATATGCATTAATACAAAAGGAGAAAAGGAAGAAGAAAAAATGAACAGACTAAAAAAAATAATATCATTAATGACAGCAATCGTATTAATCATAACATCTGTTGCCATACCACAGGGAAAATCAAATGCTTCACCGACTGGAGAATTGGCAGAAATAAAAGATGAAATACTAAAAGGTGCTGTTGAATTTCTGAAAAAAGATATTAACGAAGATGGAAATTTTGGAGATGCGAAGCTTATAAATAATACGGCAGAAGCCGCGTTTGTATTAAGAAAATATGCTGAAAAAGAAAGCAACAAAGCACTTGATTGGATAGAAAAACAGGATTATTCAGATAATACTGATATTTTGGCACGAAAAGCCATTGCAGCAGATGATATTTCAATTCTTGAAGAAATTTTGAAAAATCAAAATAAAGATGGTGGCTTTGGACTATCTGAAGATTATCAAAGCGATATTCTTGACTCTTTACTTGTTCTTGATGCAATTAATTCATGCAGTAATTCCCAAAATACCGGAGGTGCAAAAAGTAACAAGGAAAGTATAAGCGAATATGGTATTCGTCTTGTAAACTATATTGCCAGAAGTGTGAAAACGGATGGAAGCTATTCTTACAGTAAATATTCTGACTCTGATTTGATGCTTACATCCATGGCACTCTATGCCGTAAATAGCTATATGAGCAATAATAATATAACTTCAGATTTGACAACAGCCATGCTTGATAAAACAGCAAAATATATCACAGAAAAAAATGATAACAACATAGGGGAAAATAATGCGGAAGAAAAGCTTTGGATGCTTATTGCATTATGTAATTATAAAGGTGTTGAAAATCTCGAGATAATATTAAATGAATTAAAAAGCATACAGAAATCAGATGGAAGCTTTTATGAAAATGACCATTATACAATGCTTGCTATAAGATTGCTAGAAGAAATAGATTTACATAATGTTATTAAGATTTATGATTTTAAGATGACAAATACAGATAAAGCTTATTATGGTGTGGAAAGCAGTATAAAAGTGCAGTATGCAATTTCATATAATGCATCGCTTAATAGCAGTTATGAGATAAAGGTAACAGTAACTAATGGAAAAGAAAAAATATATGAAAGCGAAAAGCAGACAGTTGAATTGAAAACAGAAGAAAATGTCATAACGGGAAGTTTTGATGAATTTGCAATTAATCAGAATAAGGATGATGGAATTGTTGTGACAGTAAGCCTTTATGATGGCGATGAGTTGGTAAAAGAAAGTACCGGAAGTATTACTTTGGAAAATCAGCCTCGGGCAGGAGAAACAGAAATATCAGATTTTATAATTGAACTTAATCAATATTATACATATGCAGGCGCACCTGTAGATGTAAATGCCCGTTATAAACTCTTATATAATACAAATGTGGATAATGATGTAGATATACAGATAAGTGTTTTAAAAGACGGAAAGCTTATATCTGAAGATACATATAATGAAGAATTGTTACCTTCTGAGAACGGTGTAACAAGAGAATGTATAACATTTACACCGGATGTAACAAAGGCAGGGAATTATAAGATAAAAGCAGTATGTCTTTATAATGGTGAGAATGTTTGTGAACGTGAAGAAAACTTTATTATACTTGATATTCCAAAACAAAGTTCCGTACCGGAAGATGCAACTCCTACAGATGCCGATAAAGAGAAAACTTCACCGGATATAAGCTGGGTTGGACCTTATTTAAGTGATTACATACTGTATGCGGGAAAAGAAACTTCCATAGAAGCTGCTTTTGGAATTAATTATTATGCGGAAGAGGACTTTGCAGGTACTGTTATAACAGAAGTAAGACAGGAAAGCAGTGTTAATGATGGAAATGAGAAAAAAGAGCCATTTGCAGAAGATGGAATAATATCAAGGAATGAAACGGATATATTACTCAGTGCAGATGATGTCAGCTATAAGTCTGATAAAATATTGACATTTAAGGTCAAGGATGTGGGTATATATAAAGTAACAGTAACACTTTATGATGAAAATGGAGAGAAAATAAAAACAGGTTTTAGCGAAGTCAAAGTAACCGATAAAAAATCAATTCCTTTTATAGCAAACAGTAATATAAACAGCAGCGAGGATAAAACAGTTGATATAAATTGGAATGATATATCGGATGTAAAAGAAAGTTATAATTACAGATTATACAGAAGATATGACGGAACGGATTGGGAGTCTCGTTCCATATGGAATGAAACTGACAAAATAAGGGTGCTTAATGTGTATCCGATAGAACCATATCTTAAAACATGGATGACTGAGACAATGAGTGGTTTGGAACAACCTGCAGGAATGGGAATGTTTGACATAACATCGGTTCATATCAGAGAGTTTAATGAAGCTCCGGTTCAGTATCTTTATGATGAGAATGGTGAATGGAGTTGTGATGTTATTTTCTTTGGTTCAGGTGATTGTAATGGATGTTATGATTTAAGTGGCTCTGCACAGTTTTATGTGCAAAAGTTTGTTGATAGTGGGCGTGGCGTATTGTTTGGTCATGATACGATTTCGGCATGTTGGTTAAATCATACAGAATTTAATAAATTTGCAGAACAGATAGGACTTAGATTATATTATCAAAGTGATTGGTTTCCAACAAGTTATGTAAGTGTTAAGGCAATAGGAACACTCACAAATTTCCCATGGACTTTAAGAGGAACACTTACTATTTCGGGAACTCATTCAACAGGACAATATGTTGGAATTAATACGGATACTATTGAATGGATGGCGCTTGATACATATGGCAGAAGTGATGAGGACGGATACCATGACAATTTTTATCTTGCTACAAAAAATAATTTGGGACTTATCCAGACAGGAGGGTCAGAGGATGGAGAGGCAACTGATGATGAGCGAAAGATTTTTGCAAATACGTTGTTCTATTTATATCAGGTATCAAAGGTAACAACAGCAAAAGACAATTCTTTTTATGATTTGTCCGCACCCGATGTGCCTGAAATAGAAATTACAGGTGCAGAGGGGAATAACATCACGTTTAATCTGAATTCAAAGGATAATGGAACAAGATACGAGTATTATGTAGAGGCGGTACCGTCATCAGATAATGAGGGTGAAAAATCCAATATAATGACGGAAAACGCCCTGTCAGGAATAAAAGGATATGTATATAGAATTACAGATAGTGCCGAGCCTGACAGTACATTAATCGAATATGATGAAAATAATGAGGCAGTACAAAATCTGGAGTTGGCAAACAGTGACGGAAGCTTTAAAGGACAGGTGGAAATTCCTGATTTTAGTAAAAAACAGTATATTCATGTATTTGCAGTTGATAATGAAAACAACGTAAGCAATGAGCTTATATATCCGATTGATAAGAGCAGAATGAGTACTGCTGTTACTACTGATAAGGCGGAGTACACAGTAGGTGAAACAGTATTGATAAGCTCAACAACAACTCCGCTTTTATATAGTTCGTACGGTGATGTTTCAATAGCACTTTATGATGGCGATGGCAATTATATTAAAGAACTCGAATGGCAGAATATACAGGAAATAGATAAAAGCAGACCATTTGAACTGAACAAAGAATGGAAGATAGAAGAAGGATATATCGGAGATTTCAGTATAAAGATTATATGGTCAAATGCCGGAAAAGAGCTTGCAAGTGGTGAAGTTGTTTTTAGGGTTATTGCAAAGACAGAGCCGGGAAAAGATAATAATGACGAAAAAGATACGGATAAATCTTCTTCTGAAGAAATTAGTACAAAGGAAGAAAGCAGTGAACATGATTCAGAAGATAAAACAGAGGAGGATAAGTATACATCAGAGAATACAACAAAAGAAGCTGACACGACATCCGAGAATACGACAAAAGAAGTTGACACGACATCAGAGAATACGACGGCAGAAAATACAACATTAGAAAATGTTATATCAGAAACTGTTTCGACGGAATTTGATGTATCTTCTGAAACTTCGACAGATGTCAAATTCCATTTGAGAACACGGACAGATAAGCCCCTTTTAAGAACTGAATACGGAACTTGCAACAAGCACTTGCTACTGACCGAAAGAAACAGTTAAGCGGCAGGTGCTTTTACTTTTTCAAAAAATCAGAATACCATGTCTAAAAACATATCCCCCTGCGGGCTGTTGGGTGAGAGGTCGAAACCTCCCGCCCTTTTTTATTGCCGTAAAACGATAGCGATAGATTTGCTCCTTGAAAATTCCATAGCAGCCGCCAGAGGGATACCTGCCGCAACGGACAGCAGAGCCACGATACGAGCCTGCCCCTTGCTCAATCCGTGCATAGCACTGACAGAGGGAACGCCGCTTTGAAAAAGCGTGGAACTGTATGGACTGGCTGTGTTACATACCCTTGCTTTCTGGCAAGGGTAAATCTATTCAAGGAGGTCATGCCTATGTGCAGTAAAACCAAACGAAAACGCCGAAAGGAGGAAGCCCATGCAGAAGCTAAATCTGATGGAAGCGGAAACGCTCCTTTACGAGCCGCTTGAAAAGCCGTCCTTTGTGGTGGACGGTCTTATCCCCACGGGCTTGTCGCTGTTCTGCGGCTCTCAGAAAATCGGCAAGAGCTGGCTCATGCTCAAGCTCTGCCTTTGCGTGTCGCAGGGGCTTCCCCTTTGGGATATGCCCACAAAGGCGGGCGATGTGCTGTACCTCTGTCTGGAGGATACCTTTTTCCGCATACAGGACAGATTATTCCGCCTGACTGATGAAGCCAACAGGAAGCTCCATTTCGCCGTGGCGAGCTGTAAGCTCTCGGACGGTCTGATGGTACAGCTTGAGGACTATCTGAAAGTATATCCCGACAGCAGGCTCATTGTCATTGATACGCTGCAAAAGATACGCACCGCTTCCAAAGACAACGCCTACGCAAACGATTACGGCGATATATCGCTGATAAAGGATTTTGCCGACAGGCATTCCCTTTCGGTGGTGGTCGTCCACCATATCCGCAAGCAGAACGACAGCGATGTGTTCAACAAGGTGTCTGGCACGACAGGGCTTACGGGGAGTGCGGACGCAACCTTTGTTCTGGAAAAGGAGAGCCGTGCGTCCGATACCGCAAAGCTGTTTGTGACGGGCAGGGATATCGAGTATCAAGAGCTGACGCTCCGTTTCCGTGATTGCAGTTGGGAGCTTGTGGAGCGCAAGGAGCAGGCGGAGCTTGCGAGGGAAGCCGTGCCGCCCGTCCTTTTTCGGCTGGTGGAGTTTATGCGGGACAAAGCGGAGTGGTCGGGGACGGCAACGGAGCTTTTGTCCGCTATGGGGGAAAGAGGGGATTTATCCACGGTCATCACGAAATGGCTCAACGAATACCGCACAACTTTTCTGAGTGAGAACGGTATCTGCTATGGCTACCGCCGAAAAAGGTACGGCAGGCAGATTGTGCTTACGGTGGGCGGTGACAGCCGTGACAGGTGTGACAGCGGTATTGGGATGCCCTCCCCTGCTGTCACGGCTGACGGTGACGCCGCCGTTCTTTTATCCGAAGCGCAGAGCGGAGGATAAAGCAGGGCGCAGCCCTGCCAGAAGGGAGTCCAGAGGGAACGTCTGGCACACGACTTTGCAGGGCAAAGTGTAGTGTGTTACACCCTGTAAACGCAGTCGGAAAAATCGGAGGATTTTTCTGACTGCAGGGGTGGATTTACGAGCCGAAGGAGGGCGAGGAAATCCCACGCCTGCACCTTGCGTTTACGGGGTGTTCTCCCGCAGGGTGACAGCGGCAGGGGTATCCCAAAATACCCGTCACACCTGTCACGGCTGTCACCCTGCGGGCAGGGCTTACGCTCTGCACAGACAAAAATGAAAGGAAGGAATGAGAGAAATGCCCTATGCAATCCTGCGCTTTCAGAAGCGCAAGGCGGGCGGCGTGGCGGCTTGTGAACGCCACAATGAACGCAGGAAAGAAGCCTACAAGAGCAATCCAGATATTGATATGGGACGCTCTAAAGAGAATTATCACCTTGTACCGCCGCCCCGCTACACCTACAAGAAAGAGATTAACCGCATGATAGCAGAGGCAGGCTGCAAGGTGCGGCGTGACAGCGTGATGATGGTGGAAACCCTTATCACCGCTTCGCCCGAATTTATGAACAGCTTACCGCCCGAAGAACAAAAACTGTATTTCCAGACAGCTCTTGACTTTATTTCGGAGCGTGTCGGTAGGCAGAATATCCTCTCCGCCGTGGTGCATATGGACGAGAAAACGCCCCATATGCACCTTTCCTTTTGCCCGATTACGCCCGATGGGAAGCTGTCGGCAAAAGCCCTTTTAGGCAACCAGAAATCCTTATCGGAGTGGCAGACCGCTTACCATGAGAGGATGTCCGCACGGTGGAACGAGCTTGAACGGGGGCAGTCCTCGATGGAAACAAAGCGGAAGCATATCCCCACATGGCTCTTTAAACTGGGCGGCAGGCTGGATAAGCAGTACGGGGAAATCGTCAACGCCCTGTCGGACATTAACGCCTTTAACGCAGGGAAAAAGCGGGACAAGGCTCTGGAGCTTCTGGCGGCTTGGCTCCCCGATGTGGAGAAATTCTCAAAGGAAATCGGGAAACAGCAGGCGTATATCGACAGCCTGAAAGCGAAAATCGGGCAGGAAGCCGATTATGCCGAGCGTATGCGGGACAGGAAGTATGCGGAGGAATTAAAGGTACAGCAGGCAAACCGAAAGATATTTGAGCTTCAGCGCACAAACGCCCAGATGGAACGCCTGCTCTCCAAAGTCCCGCCCGAAGTGCTTGCGGAAATACAGAAAACGAGCAGAAATAAATCAAAGGAAAGGTAGGAAACAGATTGAAAAAACAGGATTTTACCGTATTGAAGATAACGGATTTGCACCCGTTTCCCGACAATCCGTTCCATGTGGTGGAGGATGAAATGCTGACGGAATTAGCAGAGAGTATCAAGGAGTTCGGCGTGGTAACGCCGATAATCACCCGCCCCAAAGAGGACGAGAACGGCTATGAGGTGATTGCGGGGCAGCGGCGTGTCCGTGCTTCCGAGCTTGCGGGGATAGATACCGTCCCTGCTTTTGTTTTGCCCTTAGACCGTGACAGGGCGATTATTACCCTTGTGGACAGCAATATCCAGCGTGAAAATATCCTGCCCTCGGAGCGTGCCTTTGCCTACAAGATGAAACTGGAAGCGATGAAGCGGCAGGGCTTCCGCACGGATTTAACTTCTCCCCAACTTGGGCAGAAGTTGACTTCGGTGGAGCAGCTTGCCCAGAAGTCCCCCAACAGCCGCACCCAGATACAAAGGTTTATCCGCCTGACGGAGCTGATACCGCCGATTTTGCAGATGGTGGACGAGGGCAAAATCGCCCTCACGCCTGCGGCGGAGCTGTCCTTTCTGAAAAAAGAGGAACAGGAAAACCTGCTTATCACGATGGAGAGCGAGGAAGCAACGCCCTCACTCTCCCAGGCGCAGCGGATGAAAAGCCTTAGCCAGAGCGGGCGGCTTGACATGGACGCTATCTTTGCAATTATGACGGAGGAAAAGGGAAACCAGAAAGAAACGGTGAAAATCGGCATGGAGAAGCTGAGGAAATACTTCCCCAAAGGTACAACGCCGAAGCAGATGGAGGACATCATCATCAAGCTTTTGGAGCGTGAATTGCAGAGGAAACGGGGCAGGGACAGCCGATAAGCTTCTCTTTTCGGGTGGTAAATACAGAGTATTCAAGCAGAGAAAAAGCAGAATGGAGGCAGGAAATGAAAGATATTCAGTATGAGATTGTAAAGGAAATTGCCGTGCTGTCTACGGGCGAAAGCGGCTATACAAAGGAAATCAACCTTATCTCTTGGAACGGGAAAGAGCCGAAATACGACATCCGCAGCTTCTCCCCCAACCGTGAGAAGTGCGGCAAGGGCGTTACGCTGACCGAGGCGGAAGCGGGAAAGCTCCTTGCGGCATTGGAAAAAGTGTTATCGGAGTGATGTTTTTATCTGGATAGGGAGTGTTTTCGGACGCTCCTTTTCCTTTTTGGAGGGAGGATATATGCCTATGGCAAAAGCGGTACAACGCCCGAAGATAACGGTGCAGGCGGTCTATTCGGGCGGCGGGGATATGCGGGAGATATTCATTTCCCTGCTTGTAAACGAGGTTCGGCGGGGGAAATGCCCTGCCCGCACCTTTGAAATTGTGAAAGAACCAGAATACAATTTAGGCACAACAACAGAAAAGGAGGCGGGCTGAATGGGTATTTTAAGGACAGCCCTCTACTGCCGCCTGTCGAAAGACGATATGGCGCAGGGGGACAGCGAGAGCATTAAAACGCAGAAAGCAATGCTCACGCAGTATGCAAAGGAACACGGCTTTATGGTGGTGGAGGTCTATGTGGATGACGGTTGGAGCGGTTTGAATTTCGAGCGTCCAGACTTCAACCGTATGCTTGATGACATTGAATCGGGGAAAATTGATGTGGTAATCACAAAGGATTTATCCCGTCTGGGGCGTGACCATCTAAAGGTCGGGCATTTCACGGAGATTTATTTCCCGATGAAGAATGTGCGGTATATCGCCGTCAACGACTGCGTGGATACCGCCAGCAAGAACAACGATATTGCCGCCCTGAAGAATGTCATAAACGAATTTTACAGCAGGGACAATTCAAGGAAAATCCGTTCTTCCATACGGGCGAGGGCAAAGGCGGGGCTTTACCGCACTGCCTTTAACCCTATCGGCTACCGCAAAGCCCCCGACAACCACAACAGGCTGATAGTGGACGGGGAGACGGCGTGGATTGTAAAGCGTATCTTCGAGCTTGCCAATGCGGGCATGGGGGCGCACAAAATCGCTAAGACTTTTCGGGAGGAACAAGTCCCCTCCCCCTCCTGGTGGCTGCACTCCCGTGGGGAAAAGGACTACTCCGAACGGTTTGAAAATCCCGCCAACAAATACGAATGGTCGCACACGGTCATACAGAACATTATTAAAAATCCGCTGTATCTGGGTCACACGATTATGTGCAAGAAAGAGATTGTGTTTAAGTTGGGGGTTTATAAAAATGTTCCCGAAGCAGACCAGATACGGGTGGAGAATACCCACGAGCCGCTTGTGTCGCAGGAGGTTTTTGACGGGGCGAACGCAAAGGTTTCAAGCCGCAGGCGGGATACCACGGATAATTTCGTATCCCCTTTTTCGGGGCTTGTGAAGTGCGGCTCCTGCGGCAAGGCGCTGGGCTTGCGGTATTGGGGGAAGGACAGGCACCGTATTTATGTCTGCACCACCTATGCCCACGACACAAAAGCCTGCTCTGACCACCGCATTTTCTACGAGGATTTATACAACGCCGTCCTTGCCGATATCCAGTACCATGCCCGCCTTGCCTATGAGGACAGGGACAGAGCGGTGGCTCTGGCGGTGAGGATGAACGCAAAGGCGGACGGGAGCAGGGGGAAATCCAACGAAAGCAGGCTGAAGCAGGCGAAGAAACGCTATGACGAAGTGACGAGGTTATTCGACAGGCTCTATGAGGATTCCCTTTCGGGGCGTATCTCTAACGACAATTTTGCCCGTCTGATTGACAAGTACCAGACGGAGCAGGGACAGCTTTTAGGGCAGATACAGAGCCTTGAAAACGCCCTGCAGGAGGTCAAGGACAGCCAGACCAATGCGGTACAGTGGGCGGCTCTTATGGCTGATTATGTGGGGATACAGGAGCTGACTGCCGAAAACCTTAACCTCTTAGTGGAGCGCATTGAGGTATTTGACCGCACACAAACCGAAGCAGGAACAGAGCAGGCAATTAAAATCTGTTACCGCTTCGGCGGTTACATAGGGGAACGCCGCTTCAAGGCAAAGGTTTTAAGGAATACGGGCGGCTGGGAGATGCGGCGCAGAAACGAGGGGAAAGACGATGGAAAAGTATCATTTGTATCTTGATGAAACGGAACGGCGGGTGATAATCCTCTGCTTAAACGATTTCCGAAACAAGCTGATTGCAGAGGGTAGGTACACGGACTGCGTGGACGAATTGATTATCAAGTTCGCCCATGCAAAGACGGTCAAATTAAAAATACGGAGGTAGAAAGACATGGCAAAGACGATTTTTGAGGAACTGGGCGGCAGATACGAGCGGCAGGGGGACTACCTTATCCCCCGCATTGCCTTACCAGCCGAAAAGGAACAGCCGATAGGCTTATTCGGGCGGCGGCATTTGGACTATCTGAAACAGCACCGCAGGGTTACATACATCAATCTTCTCACAAGCGGCAGGCTCAATTCCTACCTTGCCGACATTGACAGGCAGGCGCAGGAACGCCTTGAACGGCTCATAGAGGGCATGAAGCAGGCGCAGGGTATTACGGAACAGCTAAAGGCTGAAAACGTCTTAGAATGGGTCGGGAGGATGAATAACATACGGGCTTGTGCGATGGAGATTGTGAACGAGGAAATCATTTTCGCATAGGTAACACGGCGGCAGAGGGTAAAAGCTCTGTCGCTTTTCTTTTCGGGGAGTTTTGATTAAAGTTCATACTTCTGTACTTGATACAGTTCGTTTGAACGGATATACTAAATACAATACACAACAGGAGGTCAAAAATGTTTGAGTATATGACAGCACAGCAAGCAGCAGAAAAATGGAATGTATCGCTTAGATGGGTGCAGCGGCTTTGCAAGGACAATCGGATTGAGGGCGTGTTGCATATTAATCGTGTATGGCTAATTCCTCATGATGCAAAAAAGCCTTTTGACAAGCGGCGAAAAATTGATAGAGATTTGAAAAATGTGTAATACCCTAATGTTTTAAGGAGGTTAAACTATGGCACAAAATATAATGGTAGTAGATGATGAAATAGAAATTCTTAATATGCTAAAACGCTATTTTACCTTGAATGGTTATCATGTTATTACTGCAACAGGCGGCAAGGAAGCATTAGAAAAAATGAATTGTCAACCAGATATCATTCTGCTCGATATAAATATGCCCGATTTAGACGGACTTTCTCTCTGCAAAAGCATACGGAATTTTGTCACTTGTCCCATACTTTTTTTGACTGCAAATATAGAGGAACAGGATAAAATAAAAGGCTTTGGCGTTGGCGGCGATGATTATATTGTAAAGCCCTTTTCCATAGAGGAACTGGGGGCACGGGTGGCTGCTCATTTAAGGCGTGAAAACAGGGCAAATGTCAAAACAAAGGTCATGTTCGATGATTTTTTGGTAATTGATTATATGGAACGGGCTGTTTACTTCAAAAATCAGCAGATACCTTTGCTAAAAAAGGAATTTGATATTATTGAAGTGCTTTCGCTGAATGCTGGTCAAATTTTTGATAAGGAGCGTCTTTATGAAGCAGCATGGGGAATAGACGGACTTGGAAACAATTCAGTCGTCGCAGAGCATATAAGAAAAATCAGAGCAAAATTTGAAGCTGTAGGTGCCAAACCATATATTCAGACTGTTTGGGGGGTGGGCTATAAATGGCAAAGATAAAACAAAGGCTTAAAAACCTCCGCATTTTACCCACATTCCTGCTGATTACCATAGGCTTCATTCTGATTGCCATGTTATTGGCAGAATGCGAAAAAACAGCGATTAGAAACGCACAATATGAGATTGCTTTTCAATATTCTGATGTGGTGGAAGGATTTAATGCCAGGAAAGTATGGGGGAATGATTTTATAGCTTTTTTATCAGAGCACCATAGTAATTCCATGCAATTTTACGAAGCGTTGAATTGGATTTTACCGCCTTTGACCTATTTTATCTGCATTTTAACAGGCGGACTGCTTTTTTATAAAGTCAAGATACAACAACCCATATTCCTTTTGACATCGGCAGCGGATAAAATTTCAAAGAATGAATTAGATTTTTCGCTTTATTACGATAAGAATGATGAAATGGGAAAGCTATGTGAAGCCTTTGAAAAAATGCGTTCTGCTTTGGAAAGTAATTATCGTGAAATGTGGCGGCAAATGGATGACAGGAAAAAATTAAATGCCGCTTTTTCACACGACTTGCGGACACCTCTTACTGTATTGGAAGGGCATTTAGACATGCTTCAAAAATATGTTCCAGAAGGAAAATTGAGTATAGATGACACGATTGATACCTACAAAATTATGACAGCTCAAGTTGGACGGTTGAAGGAATATGTCCTATCCATGAATACTCTGCAACGTTTTGAGGATATTTCCATAACAGTAACGCTGGTTGCTACAGCGAGATTCATGCAGGAGCTGAAAGATACTGCCGATATCATTTCTGGTGAAAAAGAGCTTCTGTTTTTGAATAAGGTAAAAGCCAAAAGCCTTTCCATTGACGCAGAAATTGTTATGCAAGTATATGAAAATCTTTTGTCAAATGCTGTTCGTTATGCAAAAAAATCAATATCGGTTACTTGCTGCATAGAAAATAATATGTTTTCTATTTGCATCATGGATGATGGGAATGGTTTTGATAAGGCTTCTTTGAAATCTGCGACAAGACCTTTCTATACAACCGAGAAAGGAGAAAACAGCCAACATTTTGGGCTTGGGCTGAATATCTGCAAAATTCTTTGCAGCCGTCATAACGGCGACATATCACTTGGTAATTCTATAAATGGCGGTGCATGGATAACGGCAAAGTTTAAAACAGAATAACGGAATTGTATTCTATCAAACAAAAAATCTTCTTGCTTTTTGCAGGAAGATTTTTTTGTTTGATAGATATTTGAAAATTTGCATATAGACTGTATTTACAGCCAAAATCAATCGAACAGAAAGGTGAAGAGAAATGTTAAAAATCGAAAATATTGTAAAAACATACCGAACGAACGGTAATTCCTATCCCGTTTTGAAAGGAATCAATGCAACAGTTCCGAGCGGGTCATTTGTCGCCGTTATGGGGCCGTCTGGAAGCGGCAAAACAACATTATTGAATATCATGTCTGGTTTTATCCGAGCGGACAGTGGAAGCGTCATTTTGGACGGACAGAATATTTTGACGGGCAGCGAAAACGAACTTGCAGAAATCCGCCAGTCGAAATTGGGTTTTGTATTTCAAGATTTTATGCTGCTGAATGGATTGACAATCCGTGAAAATATTTTTTTGCCACAAATTATTGCGGGAAAACCATCAAATGAAATGGAACGCAATACAAAAACGCTTTTATCACTGTTTGGTATTTCCGAAATTGCTGATAAATATCCTGCCGAAGTGTCTGGAGGACAAAAACAGCGTACTTCTATTGCAAGGGCATTATCAAATAATCCATCCATTATTCTTGCTGATGAGCCTACAGGCAATCTGGATTCAAAGTCCAGTGGGGCTGTCATAGATTCCTTTTGCAATGCAAAAGAAAAAATCGGCGCAACTATTTTTATGGTTACCCATGATGCCTTTGCAGCGTCCTACGCCGACAAAGTGATAGCCCTAAAAGATGGCATTGTGTTCGGAGAACTGATTCGTCATGGAGAGCCAAAAGATTTTTTAGATGAATTACTTGATTTTACAAGAAAGGTAAATGGTGACGATTATGACGCTTAATGAAATCAGTCGAAAGTTAATCAAGAACGAAAGGAAACAGTACGGGCTTTTCTTCTTCTCTGTCGTATTTGCCGTTACAATGGTTGGAGCATACGGCATATTGCAATATAGCCCCACAATAACAAATGTACTTATTGATGGAGGCTCTACACAGACGATTTCACAGGGGATGTTTTTTGGGTCTATATTTGGAATTGTCGTTTTCCTAATTTATGCCGATAGTTTATTCCTCAAGCATAAATCCCGTGAAATAGGAATTTTTCTTTCACTTGGGATTGACCGTCGGAGTGTGCAGAAAATTATAACAAAAGAGTTTACTATCCTGTTTTTGATTGCTGCCATAATTGGACTTTTCCTGTCTGTTCCACTCAGCTTTTTAAGCTGGTCATTTCTCAATCTGTTTTTGGAAACACAAGAAACAGCTTTTGCGATTGGCTGGTTTGGATTTGCTATTGACTTTTTATTTGCATGTTTCGCTTGGTGGATTTTAAGGATTTCCAATCGAAAATATATAAAAACCGTGGATATTATGAAAATCCTTAAAAGTACAGATACAAATGAAGAAGCGAAAAGCGGTAATCTGTTTGTACTGTTATTAGGGTGTCTGCTTATCCCCACAGGAATTGTAATGTTCTTTACCTTGCAGAACATAGGAGGATTGCTTTATACGCTTCTTGCTTTTGTTGGAATGGCAGCAGCCGTATGGGGAATTTATATCTTAATCATACAGCTTGCTTCCATAGGTGATATTTTAAAAAGGCATAAATCTCCTAAGTATTATAAAGAGATTGTGTTTTACAATCTGCTGAAGCAAAAAATACGGCAATATACAAAGTCAATTTTTGTAGCTACTCTTTTGATTTTTTTTACCGTATTCGGAATTGGGTTCATTGCGGCAGGCTTCATAGATGGTTACAATGTGGCAATCAATGAGCCTTTTGACTACACAATCAGTACAAGTGCCGACAGACCAGAAATAACGGAACAACAGATTTTGACCCTGGCTGAAGAAAGCAAAACTACGATTACGGAGCTATACCGCATGGATGTCCTTTTGCTTGGTGTTGAAAACATCTACAAAAGCGGGGATACAGACTGGGGAACCCGTGTGATTGTGAGTGCCGATAAATTTAATACCATAACAGCCATGAATATCCATGTTCCAAAAGGAACCTACACACTATATTACGATAGCACGATGGGCTATAAATTAAACGCATTTTACGGAAGTGACAGCCTCATTTTTAATCCGACTACAAAAGCGGAATTTCGGTTATCTAAGAACGAGCCGATTTGTTCCGATGGCTTATTTAATTCCCGTTCTTTTTTCTCATCCTTCTTAATTTTAAATACAGAGGATTATAACCGTATCTCTGCTGCTCTTGGCAAAGAGTACAAAGCTACTTCTTTTCTTCTGAATGTTGAGGATTGGAAAAGCTCTTCGGATTTTCAAAAAAACATTCTGCAAATGGTGATTGAAAATAATGATGGCGAGATTTTTACAAACTGGCACAACAGTGCAACTTTCGACAAAACAGGCGGCAAAGCGGAATACCTGTCTTATGCAGGCAACGAAACAAGGATAGCCCGTGTATGGGCATTGTATCCGTTATCCAAATTAAGCAGTGCAACGACACAATTTGAAGCCTTTGCAACCTACCTTATGCTATTGCTGTTCATCGCTATTGTTGCTTTTGTATCGTCCATTATGGTAATCGGCTTAAAAATAGTTAGTACGATATGGGATGATGCCATCGTATATGACAATCTGCGAAAATTAGGAATGACAAGGAAAAAAATCAAAAGGTTGATTACAAAGCAGATGCTGTTTATCTATTTCATTCCGACTGTCCTCGGCTGTCTTATCGGGGCTTTTACCACATATCGGATTATGCTTGTATCGGGTGTTATTTATGTTGGAAAGACAATGGAATTAGTTGGAGGTGTCTGCGGCATTGTTCTTTTCGTACAGTTGATGATTTTCTTTTTCCTACGGACAAAAATTATTCGCAATTACTAAATGCAATTTGAGAGGCAAGCCCACCAAATAAAAAAAACAGTGTTGTGGTGGGCTGCTTCATTATGCCCAAATGAATAACTATCCCCCCAAACCTGTTTATGGAGTTTGGAGGGATTTTTGTTGCCTGCAAGCAGCTCTCATTTGTATTTACATATATCATTTAGAGGATGGGTGGATGACCTGTTAAAAAAATCCTCGCCATCGCATGGGGGCTTTGCACCTCAAAAGTAGAAGTCAAATATCTACATAATAGAAATAAATTCTCCTTAAACCGTAAAGGTGTGACAGCCCTTGCGGTTTTTCTTATGTCGCTTTTTGCAGAAATACGCCGCAAGGTTGTTTCTGCCGTGGGATGCCGTTCCCCGCCTTTCAATCTGGATTTTAACGATTTTCAAAATTCAGATTGGAGGTGTCTACGGTGAAATACGCACCGAGAAAGGTATATATCAAAGAGAATGGCGGCTATGTGGAGTTGTCCTATACGGATTTTTGCCACCGCAGAGAAGCAGACCGTACATATTTGGATAAGCTCTTTATCCCCGTGCAGGGCTGTCTGATTGAGGTTGTACGGGAACAGTATACGGACTTCTATCGAGATAAAGAGCGGTGGCGTTATCTTCAGAAACTGGATACGAAGAACAGCCTGCTTTCATTGGATGGATTTGTAGATAGCGAGGGCAACGCTCTGGACTTTATTGCCGATGAAGCGGCGGGCGTTGAGGAAACGGTTATCCATTCCATGATGTTGGACAGGCTGAACGCCGCCCTGCTCCTGCTGCCGGACGATGAACAGGCGTTGATACGGGCAATCTTCTTTGACGGTGTTTCCACGAAAGAGATTGCAAGGATGGAAAATGTAGACCAGAGTACGGTAAACAGACACAAGCTCAAAATTCTGGCAAAGCTCAGAAAAATAATGGAAAGCAGATTTTAAACTGCAAAGCCCCTTTGATTTTTCCTTTGGGAAATCGAGGGGGCTTTGTTACTGCCCTCTCAATCTTGGATTTATGGAAATCCCGATTGGAGGAAAAGAAATGGCATATAACCACGGACGGGAGGAGCGCAAATGGCGTATCTGGAAAGAAGCTGAGGAAAGGATTTTACGGAAGTGCGGCGTTGACGAGGATACCATCGAGAAAATCCGAATCTATGACAGGGCGGATTTTAATGCCGCCAGACGCTTCTACCGCTATCTGAATGATGTCGGGGAATACCTTGAGGGAATGGCAGACAGGGAGAAGCAAACGGAGGTTAGGACGGTGGCTGATTTACTGGACGAGATTGAAAATGAAAATCTGTACCTCACATTAGTCACGGTAGACAGGCGCACTCTGAAAATCGTTCTCCTAAAAATGCAGGGCTATTCCACAAAGGAGATTGCCCCGATTGTCGGTCTGACAACGGGGGCTGTCTACGCAAGGATGGGACACCTGCGGAAAAAGCTGAAAGTCTTTAAGCGGTAAGGGAAGAAAAATACATTTGCCTGCGGGCTATGGGGTGAGAGGTCAAAAACCTTTCGCCCTATTTTTTCGCAGGAGGAAAAACATAATGGCATACCGAGTTAAGACATATACGCTTCGGGAGGAAGCGGAGGAAAACGGCACAAGGTATTTTATCAGCTTTAAGGACGGGCAAGGCGGCTATCACGAATTAGAGGTGTCTGAACAGTTCTTTATAGAGTTTCGGCAGATGGAGCGCAGAAACCGTAACCTATTGCAATCGGATGAACGGCACAAAGAGTTTTTTGAGCTTTCTGATGAAGCCCTTAACAAAAGGGCAAGAGTTACGCCGAAAGGCGTTGACGAGCTGATTATCGAGCAGGAACGCTCTGAACTGCTCCACCGTATCATTGCCGCTCTGCCAGAGATACAAAAGCGGCGTTTCCTGCTCTATTACGAGTACGATTTTAATTACTATGAGATTGCTGCAATGGAGCATTGCACCGCTTCTTCGGTGGGTAAGTCTATTTCTATCGCAAAGGAAAAGATAAGGGCACAGATGAAAAAATATCTTTGCCCTTAACGGATTGATAACGCTCTTGTATCTTCGGATATGGGGCGTTCTTTGACATGTTCTCTAATGGAATTTGGCAGAAGTGAACGACAATGATTATCAAAGAAAGAACACTCCTGATACGGGTGATGAGACAGATACAGATATGGCATTTATAATAGTCGCAGCATGTATTTGTGCTATCTTAATAATAAGTAAAAAAAATGAGTCGGCTGACCGATAAGTTTTGTTTTGTATGGCAGAAAATATTTTAGAATTAAATAAAAATGTAAATTTATGACATTATAAAGATTAGGAGACTTTAGAAAAATGATAGAAAAATACAAAACGAATCAATACTGGTACAGAATTATTTCAATGCTTCTTATACTTGCATTAAGTGTAAATCTTTTAGCCGGATGTTCAAAAAATACAGGAAATGAAGCACAGACAAAATCAGC
>CANQTC010000017.1 GCA_947626675.1 uncultured Coprococcus sp.
GATTGTATTATCAAGTATGGAGAGAAGGCGGCGGAAGCTGTCAGAAAGTACGGAGACGAAGCTGTAGATGCCATAGGCATGTATGGGGATAAAGCGGTTGAAGCAATAGGTAAGTATGGTGATGATGCAGTAGATGCCATTGGTAAATACGGTGATGATGCGTTAGATATCATAGATAAATATGGAGATGATGCAGCCAAAGGGCTTAAGGATGGTAAGACGCCCGCTGAGGTTGAGAAGGAACTTGGTGAAAGTGGTAAAACTGAGACTGGTGGGTATGGTTCTCCTAATGGTTTAATAGGTCATGATTTTGAAGATTATTTAACCAAAAATATTGGAGGAAATGGTTCATTTAGTGTTGGTGGTAGAGATTTCGATGGTGGAATAGGTAATCGTTGGTGGGAAGCAAAGTCTGGACAATATTGGGATATGTTAGAAAATAATCCGAATAAGTTAGCAAAGTTTAAATCTGATATGGGAGACCGCTTGCGAATAGCAACAGAGAATGGTGCTACTTATGAATTGTTTTCAAATACACCAATTCCAGATGTTATAAAACAATGGTTGGATAAAAAGGGAATTTCATATACAGAATTACTTGATTAGGAGGTATTTATGGAAAGAGAGGCAATTTTAGAGATAAACTGTAGCAGGTATTCTGAAAGAATTATAGATGTGGTAAGTTTATTTAATGAGTTAGGATGGAAGTATTATGATGCTGAAAAAAACATTGAGTATCTACCTTTAGGGGATGATGATAATTTTGATTGGCAAAAAAAATTTCTATCAGAAAATGAATTACAGGAATTAATTAATAATAAACAAGATAAATTTGAGCGAGTAGGCCTTAATTTATATTTTGAAAATTCAGAGGAAGGGTTAACTTTATTAGCTAAAAATACTAAGGAAATAATAATTGATTTAAACATTAACAGGAGAACGGTTGAGAATAATAAGGAATCAATAACAGATATTGGTTGGTATTTTAATAATATAATACAAAGGTTTAAAGAAAGAAAATGTCCTATTGATTATATTAAATTTGAAGAATATATAGGTTAAGTTTAATTAGTGCTATCTTGGATATGTAGAATCTATAGAATTTTTCAGGCAGTTATTGCAAAATCAATATAATATTAGTAGAATAAAATATTATGATTATTTTCATATTAATTGAGATACTATTGATATGCGAGATTGCAGGAAGGGATAGATGAAAGAGATAAAGCTTACGAAAACACAGAAAAATATAATAAAATGGATATGTGTTATAGGAATACTGCTGCTGATTGTATATGTATTCAGAGATTCGGCAGGGCCGATACTTGCACAGCTTAAGAAGACAAAAATCAATATAGTATGTTCTATCATAATTTTGACAATTCTGTACGGTTTATGTGAGAGCGCTATCACATGGCTATTGGCAAAGCAATATCAAAAAAGGTTCAGATATATAGAAGGACTTGGTATGACGTATTTTTGTTCTTTTTACAGGGTAGCGACACTCGGAAGCGGTGCAGGGGTAGCGGCTGTTGCTTATTTGGATAGCTGTGGACTGAAAGCTTCTGAAGCGCTTGGGATGTATACGATAGAATATGCCATACACAAGCTTAGTACCGCCGTTTTGTCTGCGGTGCTTTTTATAACCAATTATTCCTATATGTCACACCAATTTGCGGATTACAAATGGTATATGATACTTGGATTTGCAGCGACAATCGTTATAACGGCTGTCCTTATGCTGTTTGCATGTGCCGCATGGTTTCATAAAATACTATATTTTCTTATGGACAAAGTAAATTTCAGAGGAAGATTTACGGAAATTTTTGAAAAAGTAAAAGCACAGTGCGTCATTATGGAAACGGCAGCAAAGACGCTGTTAAAAAATATTCGGATTGTTGTGGGAATATTACTGATTAACATGATAAAATTTTGTTTCTGGTTTGCAATACCGTATGTTGTTTTGAAAAGCACAGGGAAGATTGACTTCTATTCCAGTCTTGGAATTACATCCATGTGTGTCATGTTAGCAGCAGTCATTCCGGCTCCGGCAGGAATAGGTTCAAGTGAATTTGTGCTGATAGCGCTTTATTCAAGACTTGTCGGAAATGATATGGCGGGGGCTATGTCGCTTCTTTATCGATTTGCAACATTTGTAGTTCCATTTATAATAGGCGCATTTGTTGCCTTGTTTTTTGGAAAGATAAAGAAGCGCAAACAGCAGACAGGATTGACAGATGAAAAAGAGATTAAAGAAATATAAAGGATTAAAACATAGATGAAGAAGATAGTAGCAGGCATACTTGCACATGTGGATTCGGGAAAGACAACCTTATCCGAGGCGATGTTATATACATCCGGAAAAATCAGAAAACTCGGCAGGGTGGACCATCAGGACACCTATCTGGATACGGAACAGCAGGAAAAAGACAGGGGAATAACCATATTTTCAAAACAGGCGGAGCTTGCATTTGGCGATATGCGTCTGACGCTTCTTGATACGCCGGGACATGTGGATTTTGGAACGGAGATGGAGCGGACACTTTCCGTACTTGATTACGCAATTCTTGTTATCAATGGCATGGAGGGCGTACAAAGCCATACAGAAACATTGTGGAAGTTACTGAAACGCTACAATATTCCTGTTTTTTTATTTATCAATAAGATGGACATGGCATCATATACAAAAGAGGAATTGATGAAGGATATCAGATGCAGGCTGGATGATGGCTGTGTTGATTTTTGCTGTGAAAATTCGGATGAGCAGATTGCTATGGCGGATGAGGATATGTTGGAACATTTTCTTGCAAATGGCAGCAACAGAAAAGAAGATATCGTAAACGTGATAAAGGAACGGAAGATTTTCCCTTGTTTTTTTGGTTCTGCATTAAAGCTGGATGGAATAGAGAATTTCCTGAATACATTTGATGAATATACAAGTATGCCTGATTATGGACATGAATTTGGTGCAAGGATTTTTAAGATATCAAGAGATGCAAAGGGTGAGAGACTCACCTATATGAAGGTTACAGGCGGAAGTATCAGATGCCGCGATACGGTGAAAGCCGGTAGTACGGATAAAAACGGACAGGAAGTTGTACAGGATGAAAAAATTCATCAGATAAGGATATATTCGGGGAGTCGTTTTGAAACGGTGTCCGAAGCGACCGCAGGAACTGTGTGCGCTGTTACCGGACCGGTACATACATTTGCCGGACAGGGACTTGGAGTGGAAGAAGCAGGCTTGCCGCCTATCCTTGAGCCTGTCCTTACATACGAGATTTTATACGAAGAGGGAACGGATGCGTTTCAATTGTGGGAACAGGTAAAGCTGATAGAGGAAGAAGAGCCGGCGCTTTCAGTACTGTGGAATGAGCGTACAAGAGAGATATTCATTAAAGTGATGGGGCAGATACAATTACAGGTATTGAAGCAGCTTGTAAAAGACCGGTTTGGTGCGGCGATTTCTTTCGGAATGGGGAAAATTGCTTATAAAGAAACGATAAAAGCGCCTGTAATGGGTGTTGGACATTTTGAGCCTTTAAGACACTATTCGGAAGTACATCTGATGCTTGAACCCCTTGAAGCAGGAAGCGGAATCGTATGTGATACGATATGCAGTGAGGATATTCTGGATAAAAACTGGCAGAGACTGATATGTACGCATATCATGGAAAAACAACATATCGGCGTACTGACAGGTTCGCCGATAACCGATATGAAGATAACTGTTACGGCAGGAAAGGCACATACGAAGCATACAGAAGGCGGAGATTTCAGACAGGCTACCTATAGAGCAATACGACAGGGGCTGATGATGGCTGAAAGCATACTTCTTGAACCCTGGTATTCCTTTCGGCTTGAAGTTCCGTCTGATGCGGCAGGCAGGGCAATGTCTGATATTACCAGGCTTCATGGCAGCTTTAACCTGTCGGAACATTCCGGAGAAATGACGGTTATAACAGGAAAAGCGCCGGTGTATATGATGCAGGAATATCATAAAGAACTGGTGGCGTATAGTCATGGAATGGGGAGACTTTCATTGTCTCTTGCAGGTTATGAGCCTTGTCATAATCAGGAGCAGGTGATTTCAGATATAGGCTATGAGCCTGATGCTGATTTGGAAAATCCGGCTTCGTCGGTATTTTGTGCGCATGGTGCAGGCTATCTGGTGGAGTGGTATGATGTATATGATGATATGCATGTTAAAGAAGATAAAGGTTTTGTGCTTACAGGTCAGAGTGAATATTTTGATGATGAGGATATGACACCGGTCAATGCTGCCGAAACAAAGCGGCAGGCAGCAAAGACAGCGGGCAGTATTTCTTATACAGAGGAAGAATTAGAAGATATATTTATTCGGACATATGGTTCAAATAAGAAAGAAAACGCGGAATATAACAGGGCAGGTTTTAACAGATATCACAGAAAAAAAGCGGGTTCATATGCAGATGTTCCTGCAAATACAGGGATTGGTACGCCGGAAGCTTATAAAAGAGAGAAAAATGGCAGAGAATACCTGCTGGTAGATGGATATAATATCATATTTGCATGGAAGGAACTGACAGAACTTGCAAATATGAATCTTGACGCCGCCAGAAATAAGCTGATGGATATCTTGTGTAATTATCAGGGATATAAAGGATGTGAACTGATTCTTGTATTTGATGCTTATAAGGTGAAAGAAAATAAAGGGGAACAGCTAAAATACAATAATATTCATGTGGTATACACGAAGGAAGCGGAAACAGCCGATATGTATATCGAAAAAACAACGCATGAACTGGGAAGAAAGCATAAGGTAACTGTAGCGACCTCGGATGCATTGGAACAATTGATTATCATGGGACAGGGCGCAATCAGATTATCGGCGAACGGTCTGAAGGAAGAGATTGAAAAGGTCAATCAGTTTATAAGAGATACTTATTTAAGTGAATAAAATGCTTGCAAATATCATTGAATGTGGTATACTGAAAAACACGCTAACATACGTCAACGCGTTAAAGTGAAAAACAATTTAGGAGGAAGAAGATATGGTAGGCGGAGATATGATTACCTACAGACCTGATATACAGGTACTTGATGCAACAATTCGTGATGGAGGATTGGTAAATGATTTTTATTTTGCCGATGAATTTGTAAGGGCGCTTTATGAAACAAATTTAAAGGCTGGGGTAGATTATATGGAGTTCGGCTACAAAGCTTCCAAAGAAATGTTTGATGTAAATAAATTCGGCAAATGGAAGTTTTGTGATGAGGCAGATATCAGAAGTATCGTAGGGGACAATAATACGGAGCTTAAGATATCGGTTATGGCAGATGTAGGAAGGTGCGATTATAAAAAGGATATTGCAGACAGGGCAGACAGTGTTATTGATTTAGTTCGTGTAGCAACCTATATTAATACGATGCCGGCAGCAATAGAGATGATAGAAGATGCCCATGCAAAGGGATATGAAACGACCTGTAATATTATGGCGATTTCAAAGGACCAGGAGTCCGATATAGACCTGGCGCTTGATTTACTTGGAAAGAGTAACGTAGACGGTATCTATATCGTAGACAGCTATGGCTCTTTATATCCTGAGCAGATAAGAAGGCTTACGGAAAAGTATGTAGCAATAGGGGAAGCATACGGCAAGAAAATCGGTATCCATGCTCATGATAATATGAAGCTTGCATATGCAAATACAGTAGAAGCAATGATAAATGGCGCATCCATGCTTGACGCTACAGTAAATTGTATGGGACGAGGAGCAGGAAACTGCGCACTGGAGCTTCTTCTTGGTTTCCTCAGAAACCCAAAATACAACCTCTATCATGTGCTGAAATTTATAGAAAAGTATATGCTTCCGCTTAAGGAAAAAGGGGATGCTGTATGGGGATATGATATTCCTTATATGCTTACGGGTATGCTGAACCAGCATCCAAGAGATGCTATCAGCTTCATCAAAGAGAACAGGCACGAATATGCTGATATGTACAGTACCCTTCTGTACAGAGATTAATCAATTCTGTACAGGCTCGATAAAAGAAAAAGATAATATAGTACAGAAGATAACAGGTGTATATCTGCAATGACAGAAACATTGCAGATATACACCTGTTTTTTACATATTGAAGCAAAGTTTCCCTTCGCCTTCAGACATTTCTTGCACTTTACAAATGAAGATTTTTGCATTAAAATTTTATTAATTAGGGAGTTTTTGTAAAAAACGGGGGGATATTATGAGAAAAAAAAGATTGGTTAGTGTATTAACCGCAGGAACGCTGCTTTTGTCAATATTTTCAGGATGTGAAAAAAAGAGCGGGTATGAGAAGCTTTTAGATAAAGATTCTCCGGTCACAGTGACGATATGGCATTACTATAACGGGGTGCAGCAGACACAGTTTGATGAGATGGTGAACGAATTTAATGATACGGTAGGGCTTGATAAAGGAATTGTGGTAGAAGCCATTTCAAAGAATTCTATAGGGGAGCTGGCAGAGAGTATTACAGCATCGGCAAATAAAGAGCCGGGCGCAGAAAGTATGCCTGATGTATTTGCAACCTACTCGGAAACAGCTTATGTGATTGACTAGCTTGGATATGTCGCAGATTTGAAAAAGTATTTTTCAGAAGAGGAAATTGCGGAATATGTAGATGAATATATTTCAGAAGGGGATTTCAATGCTTCGGACTCTATAAAGATATTTCCTACAGCGAAGAGTACGGAAGTGATGATGATTAATCAGACGGACTGGCAGAAGTTTGCGGATGCAACAGGCGCTTCTTATGAGGAGCTCGCTACATGGGAGGGCGTAGCGGAAATTGCAGCAAAATATTATGATTATACGGATGCGCTGACGCCTGATGTTTTAAATGATGGTAAAGCGTTCTTTGGAAGAGATGCTATCGCAAATTATATGAATATCGGAGCAAAGCAATTAGGCGCGCCTTTTTTTGACGTCGATAGCAACGGAAATGTAAAGGCGGCTCTGAATAAAGAGGTAATCAGACGGTTATGGGATAATTATTATGTTCCATATGTGAAAGGATACTATACAGCCGAAAGCAGATATCGTAGTGATGATGCGAAGATTGGCTCTATTATAGCGCTGATTTGTTCAACGACAGGTGCAATATACTTTCCAACGGAAGTTACGCTGAACGATGACAACATATACCCTATTGAGAATACGGTTCTGCAAGTACCTAATTTTGAAGGCTGCGAGCCGTATATCGTGCAGCAGGGAGCAGGAATGTCGGTTGTAAAGTCAAATGATAAAGAAGAATACGCAAGCGTTGTATTTCTTAAATGGTTTACGGATATGGAGAGAAATATTCAATTTTCTGTAAATTCAGGATATTTACCGGTAAAGAAAGAGGCCAATAATGCGGATAAGATAATAAATGCGGACGCCGGTATTGAAATTGATGATACAATGAAAAATACGATTGTGACTGCAATCGGAGAGATTAATTCATATCAGCTTTATACAAGTCCGGCATTTGATAAATCATCGGAACTGCGTGATTATATTGGGGATACCATGCAGGATACTGCGGAAGCGGCTTATGAAGAAGCCTCCGGAAAAATCGCAGCCGGTGGAGACAGAACGAAGGTATTGGAAGGCTATACGGACGATACAGCATTTGAAGCATGGTATGCGGCGTTTGAAAAGGGCTTTAACCAGATATTAAACGAGGAATAAAGGATATGTTTATTGGATATCGGGAAGATAAAATACAAATGAAAAAAAAGCGTAAAAAAGCGCCTGCGGCGAAAAAAGGGGGACATTTATCCGGCAAAATATTTATTCCAATGATTTGTCTTGCTTTTTTACAGATATTGATATTTGCCTTTATTCTGATAACGAGTGGTGAATTTTCATATTTAAAGAAGTTTTCTTATAATGCATTATCGGAGAAGACGGAAAACCGGAAGAATTATATTGAAAGCAGTCTTAATCAGGTGATGGCAAACACGATAGATACATCAAAAGAAGTAAAAACGATTGTATCCGATATATTGGAGAATGAAAAAAAAGAGGCTTCCTGTATAGCAACAGATAAAGATTTGGATAAGAAAATTATTACCGAGTCTGCCGAATGTCTGATAGACTTAATCCGGAAAGGCTCTGTGAATGATGCTTTTATTTTGTTAGATTCTGAGGGACTGTATGATACAGACGGCAAATCAAAAATAGCAGGCATTTATATAAGAGATATGGATGTAAATGAAAATTATATGTCGGATAATCAGGACCTTTATCTTGAGATGGGAAGTTATGATATAGCGCATGATTTTGGGCTTACACTTGATTTTGAATGGTCGCTCCATGCTGATGCGACAGATGAGGATGCGTTTCATTTTTTTTATGAAACGATTGATATAGGAAGAAATTTTCGGGAATATTCCGAAGAACGGTTGGGACACTGGACTGCTCTTTCAAAGATATCACGCTCTGCACAGAAGAGTTTTAAGTATACTATTCCACTGATTGCTGATGATGGAACAGTGTATGGAATCATAGGTGTTGGACTACTGGAGAAAACCGTTCAGCAGTATATTCCTGCAAATGATTTTATGAATGAAAGCGCCTGTTATATCATGGCTGTTGATAATGATGATAATGGCATATACAATACAATTCTTCACTCCGGACCGGCATATGCAGAGCTTGTCAAGAACGAAGATAAGATTAGTCAGGGGAAGGAAAGGGAATATAATGTATATGATTTTAAGACGTCGACAAAAAAAGACTGTATCGGAGTCATTCAGGATATAAATTTATATAAAAAAGGCTCTCCTTTTAAATATCAAAGGTGGGTTCTTATTTCAATTGCAGATAAAGAAAAGCTATTGGAGATGTATCTGACACTTATCAGAATATTTGTAATTTCCCTTTGTTGTACCCTTGTAGTCAGCATCATTCTGGCTATTGTGATAGGAAGGTTAATTAACGCGCCTGTGAAAAAGATGATACAGGTGATGGATGATAATAACGAAACAAACGAGCCTGTAAGATTTATGTCATCGGGCATTATTGAGTTTGATGAACTTGCGATGTCTGTTGTAGGTCTGCAGGAGCGTATTATGGAAAATGCTTCCAGGCTATCCAAAATTATTGGGATGACCGATAGCGGAATCGGCGTATTCATGTATGAAATTGCGAAAGATACAATGTTTGTAGGCGCAAGCTTCCTGAAGATGTTTGAAATTGATACCGACAGGCAGGGGGATATCAATATTCCGATAAAAGAATTTTGGAAATTGATGGAGCCAATCGATGAAGCAGGCGTTATCGCACACAGTATACTATTTAAAGAAAATTTTGAGGGCGATAATACCAGCGACAGAATTAATATTTCCTATGTAAATAAAAAGAATGGCGAAACAAGATGGGTACGCTTTAACATGTATCGTGATGTATCGTCTGTGATAGGAATTGCACAGGATATTACCAATACTGTTATAGAAAAGAAACGAATTGAGTATGAAAGAGATTATGACCTCACGACAGGGCTGATGAACAGACGTGCCTTTTATTATAAAACAGGCAAACTGTTTGCTGAATGGGACAAGCTAAAGGTTGCCGCATTCTTTATGTTTGATTTGGATAATCTGAAATATGTAAACGATACATATGGACATGACTTTGGCGATGATTATATAAGGACTGCTGCGGGGGTACTGCGTTCATTTGAATCAGAGCAAAGTATTGTTGCGCGTTTATCAGGTGACGAATTTATTATGCTGTTCTATGGCTATGACAGCAAGGATGAAATTCGCGAGATAAAAAACAAAATACAGGAAAAGATGAATTCCAGTTATTGCATACTGGCTGACGGAACACATTATAAGCTTCGCGCAAGCGGCGGTATATCATGGTATCCTGATGATGCAGAAGAATATGATATTCTGATAAAATATGCTGACTTTGCCATGTATACTGTAAAACATGCGACAAAAGGAAACATAGGGGAATTTGATATTGAAGCATACAAAAAGGATGCAGTTCTTGTGACAGGAGTAGAAGAACTGAACCGGATTATTGATGAGGGCGCTATCAAATACGCTTTCCAAAGTATCGTGTCAGCGAAAACCGGCGAAATATATGGATATGAAGCGCTGATGCGGCCGCAGTCAGAGTTACTCGTAACGCCGCTGGAGTTTATTCGTATCGCGAAGACGGATGCAAGGCTCAACGAGATTGAGTACCTGACCTGGACCTATGGGCTTAAGGCATATAAAGAACAGATAGAAAAAGGGCATATCAGCAAAAATGCAAGGATATTTTTAAATACAATTCCAAATAATATGGTTGATGACAAAACCATTGATTATTTGGAAGCGGAATATTCCGACTGTTTGAAAAATATTGTGCTGGAGTCCTTAGAAGGCGAGCAGGCAAACGACGGATGTATCAATAAGAAGAAAGCGCTGCTGAAAAAATGGAACGGAATACTGGCTCTTGACGATTTTGGTACGGGATATAACAGCGAATATGCTTTGGTCAATTTAGAACCGGATTTAATTAAAATAGACCGTTCCCTGATTTCCGGCTGCTATAAGGATTTAACAAGAGCAAATATCGTGCGTACCATTGTTGCAACAGCGAAGAAAAACAATATCATTGTACTGGCTGAAGGTATAGAAACATACGAAGAAATGAAAACAGTAATTGCCTGCGGGGTAGATTTGATGCAGGGATTTTATTTCAGCAGGCCGCTATACGAGCCTGTAGCGCTTCCTGAAAAGAAAAAAGCGGAGATACTTGCACTTGCACAGCCCCGGTAAGTGTCATATAATGCAATTACTGAAATAGAATATGAAAAAAGGTGGACAAGACATGGATTACAATAAACTAGCAGAGTTAATATTTCCTGATATAAAAGGAACTGTAGGAGAACTTGAGGAGAGATTTCCGAAAAGGGATTTGCCGGATGGCGCAAAGGTAACAAGATTTGCACCAAGTCCTACGGGTTATATGCATATCGGTGGACTTTATGCTGCCATGATTTCAAGGAAAATTGCAAAGCAGAGCGGTGGTGTATTTTATCTTAGAATAGAAGATACCGATAAAAAGAGAGAAGTCGAGGATGGTGTAAACGAGATTATCAATTCGCTTAAAAAGTTCGGACTTGAATTTGATGAAGGACCTTTTGAGGGAAGTCCTGACGTATACGCGCCTTATAAGCAGAGCGAGAGAAAGGAAATCTATCAGATATGCGTGAAAGCGCTTATGAAAAAAGGACTGGCATATCCATGCTTTGCAACGCCGGAGGAGCTTGATGCCATCAGGGCAGAACAGGAGAAGCTGAAAGTAGATATCGGTTATTATGGCGAATATGCCATAGCAAGAAATTATACATATGAAGAGATTGAAGAGAAGATAAAGGCTGGTATGCCGTATGTGGTAAGACTGAAAAGTCCCGGCGTGGCAGGAAATTATGTCAGGTATACAGACGATATCAGGGGTGATATCGATATGCCGGAAAATATCATGGATGTTGTCCTGCTGAAGTCCGATGGGATACCAACCTACCATTTCGCTCATGCGGTAGACGACCATTTTATGAGGACAAATCAGGTCATCAGAGGTGATGAGTGGCTGGCATCGTATCCGCTTCATAAGCAGCTCTTTGAGGTGTGCGGTTTTGAGCAGCCCGAGTATGTTCATATATCACCGATTATGAAGGCGGAGGGAAACGGAAAGAGAAAGCTTTCCAAACGAAAAGACCCGGAAGCCGCAGTCGGTTTTTATCAGGAACAGGGATATCCGGCTGAAAGTGTACTTGAATATCTGATGACGATAGCAAATTCCAATTACGAGGAATGGCATGCGGCAAATCAGGATAAGTCCATCGATGATTTTGTACTGTCACTTTCAAAGATGCCTGTATCAGGTGCATTATTCGATATGGTGAAGTTAAATGATGTTAGTAAAGAAATGATATCAACATTTGATGCGGATACATGCTATGACAAGATTATGGACTGGGCAGACGAATATGATAAGAATTTGTATGAATTTGGAACAAAGGATAAAGAAAGCTTTATTAAGACGATAGAATTGTGGAAAATGTCAGGCAATAAGGTTCGTAAAGATGTGGCAAAGTGGTCTGACCTTACAGAGATGTTTGATTATCTTTATGTGCCGGATGATGCCTTAAAATTTGACTATGAGGTGGATGAAAAGTATACAAAAGAGCAGCTTGCAGAAGTAATAAACGAATACAAAAAGGATATGTTCCTCACATCTGAAAACTGGTTTGCCGATATGAAGGTGATGGGAGAAAAGCTCGGATACTGTCCGAATGTAAAGGAGTACAAGAAAGCGCCGGAGCAGTATAAGGGTTCAATTACAGATATCTGTACGATTGTAAGGGTTGCAGTAACAGGAAAGAAGAATTCCCCTGACTTATTTACGATTATGTCAGTAATCGGAAAGGACAGAACCGAAGCAAGGCTTAATAGATTTATGGAGGAAGCTTGTAAATAAAAGAACACAGCAAACGTATAGACAATGATGCGTTTGCTGTGTTGTGCATATATATGGAAAGGATATATGGTGGATGAGATGACAAAGAAAGAATATGAAGGCTATACATATATAGATGGCGGTGTTTGTGCTGCAAAGGGATTTAAAGCAAACGGACTTTTCTGCGGAATAAAAGCATCTGAAATTCCGGATGGAAATGAAAGCCCTGTAAGTCAGACAAAGAATGATATCGGACTTGTAATGTCCGATGTGATGTGTAATGCGGCAGGTGTTTATACACAGAATAAGGTAAAGGGTGCGCCTGTAACCGTTACAAAGAAAAATCTGGCAGCTTCAAATGGAAAAGCGCAGGCAATTATTGTAAATTCAAAAAATGCAAATACCTGTAATGCTGACGGCGAAGAAAAGGCAATGAAGATGTGTCAGCTCGCAGCCGGAAAGCTGGGGATAAAAGCCGAAGAAGTTATCGTTGCTTCGACAGGCGTCATCGGACAGATATTGCCGATAGAACCGATAGAAAACTGTATCGGTGAGCTGGCAGCAGGGCTTACTTATGATGGAAACGAACGCGCAGCAACAGCGATTATGACAACCGATACAATGAAAAAAGAAGTTGCGGTAGAATTTGAATTAGGCGGCAAGGTCTGTCATTTAGGCGGAATGGGAAAAGGAAGCGGCATGATACATCCGAATATGGCTACCACACTGAACTTTATAACAACGGATTGTGCAGTATCGGCAGCGATGCTTCAAAAAGCGCTTAGTGAAATTGTAAAAGTGACATATAACTGTCTTTCCGTTGATGGCGACCAGTCTACAAATGATATGTGCATGGTTTTGTCCAACGGCCTTGCCGGAAATGATGAGATTGCAGCAGAAGGTTCAGATTATGAAGTATTTAAAAAGGCCCTTTATATCGTTATGGAATGTATCACCATGATGCTTGCTTCAGATGGCGAGGGCGCAACGAAGATGCTGGAGTGTACAGTGGCCGGCGCACCGGATTTGGATACTGCCATCATCGTAGCAAAGAGTGTCATCCGTTCGCCGCTTACAAAATGCGCGATGTTTGGTGAAGATGCAAACTGGGGACGTATACTTTGTGCAATTGGTTACGCGGATGCTGCGTTTGATATTGATAAAGTGGCAGTCGATATCGCATCGGTAAATGGAATGGTTTCAGTCTGCCGAAATGGCGCAGGGATACCTTTTTCGGAAGAACTTGCTGCTAAGGTATTGTCGGCAGATGAAATATACATCAATATCGATTTAGGGCTTGGCGATGTAACGGCAAAAGCATGGGGATGCGATTTGACATATGATTATGTAAAAATAAATGGAGATTATCGTTCATAACAAAGGGCTTGCGATGACAGATAATTTCATGGACGGATATTAAAATGATAGGAGATTGCAGATATGATTTACACAGTAACCTTTAATCCGGCGCTGGATTATGTAGTGAGGCTTGAGGAATTGCAGAATGGCGCTATCAACAGAACAAAAAAAGAAGCTGTTTTCTATGGGGGGAAAGGGATTAATGTTTCAATCATATTGAAAAATCTTGGCGTAAAATCAATTGCCTTAGGCTTTGTGGCCGGGTTTACGGGAAAAGCAATAGAAGACGGTGTGAATCAGACAGGTGTGGAAACGGATTTTATCCATTTGAACGCGGGAATGAGCCGAATCAATGTAAAGATAAAGGCGGAAGAAGAGACGGAAATTAATGGACAGGGGCCTGATATAGATGACGATGCGCTTTCGCAGATGTTTGATAAACTGTCCCGGCTTCAGGATGGCGACTGTCTTGTGCTTGCCGGAACAATTCCGGCTGCGTTGCCGTCAGATATTTATGAAAAAATCATGGAAGAGCTTTCAGACAGAAAAATCGATATTGTGGTTGATGCAGCCAAAGATTTACTGTTCAATGTTCTGGGATATCATCCATTTTTGATTAAACCCAATCATTATGAATTGGGAGAGTTGTTTGGCGTTACCATTACATCCGATGAAGAAATAGAATTTTATGCAGGAAAATTACAGGAACTTGGTGCAAGAAATGTGCTGGTATCGATGGCAGAAGCAGGTTCGCTATTCCTAAGTGAGAATGGTGATGTGTATAGAATGGAAGCGCCAAAGGGAGAGGTGATAAATTCCGTAGGTGCGGGTGATTCGATGCTGGCAGGCTTTATTGCAAGTTACTGTGAGGAACATAGTTATATCGATGCATTACAACTCGGTACAGCGGCCGGAAGCGCTACTGCTTTTTCAGAGGATTTGGCATCAGGAGAAAAGATAAGGAGAATTTATCATGATATCAAAGAGCGTAAAGGTTGTAAATGAAAATGGGCTTCATATGAGACTTGCAGGGATTTTTGCAGGAGAGATGTCAAAGTTCAAATCAAATACGGTTTTACTTGTCAGAAATAACAGAATTAATGCAAAGAGTATTATGCATATTATTGCTTCCTGTGTGAAAGGCGGTACTGAAATCACGATTGAATGTTCGGGGGCAGATGAGCAGGAGGCGCTTGCCAGAGCGGTAGAATTAATTGAGTCAGGTTTTGGAGAATAGATACAATATGTTAAAAGGAATAGGTGCTTCAGACGGGTATGGTATAGGAAAGGCTGTTGTTATCGATGAAAAAAAACCTGAATACATATCCTCGAAGGCAGAGGATGCAGAAAAGGAAATCAGAAGATTTGAAAAAGCGGTAGAGATATTCAGGAACACTACGCAGAAAAAAGCAGATGTGATAAGGAGAGAAGCGGGCGCGTATCATGCAAAGATTTTAGAAGGACATATGATGATGCTTGCTGACCCTTTTATGCAGGATGAGATACGCGGAATGATAAAAACAGGCGTTTGTGCCGAGGAAGCGGTTGACAGCGCATGTGATATGTTTGTGTCAATGTTTAGCCGGGTGGATGATGAGCTGACCAGGCAGCGGGCGGCGGATGTAGATGATATAAGATTAAGGCTGTTAAGGATTTTGACAGGCGTATCAGATGCAGGTCTTGACAGGATAACAGAAAATACAGTGCTGGTAATGAAAAATCTGACGCCCTCCCTGATAACCGGAATCGTAAAGGGAAAGGTCGCCGGAATCGTAACAGAGTGCGGCGGAAAATATTCCCATGCGGCTATTCTCGCCAGGGCGCTTGAAATCCCTGTCGTGTCAGGCGTTCGTGATATTTGTTCTGTTGTATCAGATGGTATAATGCTGGCTGTAGATGGATTTCGTGGAGAATGTATTGCAGAACCTTCTGACGCTGAAATTGCTTTTTATACAGAAAAGAGAAAAGTCTGTTGTGAAGGAAAAGAGCAATTAAACAGCTTCAGGTCAAAAGAAACGTTTACTTTGGATGGAATGAAAGTGAAGCTTTCCGGTAACGCCGGAATACCGCAGGATATTTATGAAGTAAGAAAATATGGCGGAGAAGGTATTGGACTGTATCGTACAGAGTTCCTGTTTATGAATACTGATGGAATACCATCTGAAGAAGAACAGTTTGAGATTTATAAAAATGCGGCGGAGCTGATGGACGGCAGGGAGGTTATGATTCGTACCTTTGATATCAGCGCAGAGAAAAATATTTCCTGCTCCCGGCTTATCAAAGAGAAAAATCCGGAGCTTGGTTTCCGGGCAGTAAGATACCTTCTTGAACATGAAGAGATTTACCGCATACAGTTACGGGCGCTCCTTAGGGCAAGTGCATATGGAAATATAAAAATCATTGTTCCGTTTGTTACATGTCCGGATGAAATCAGAAGAGTAAAAGCGATAATAGAAGAATTGAAATGTGAGCTTGATGCATCCGGGGTGCGTTATGATAAAAATATCCGGACCGGTGTTATGATTGAGACGCCGGCGGCAGGGATTGCGGCAGATTTGCTTGCCAGAGAATCTGATTTTTTTAGTATCGGGACAAATGATTTAATTCAATATATTATGGCGGCAGACAGGGATAATGCAGCGGTTGCATATCTGTATTCGCCATATCATCCGGCAGTATTACGAATGATAAAGCATATTGTGGATGTGGGAAGAAAAAACGGACTTGATGTGGGCTTATGCGGTGAAGCCGCGGCGGATACGCTTTTAATACCGGTTTTTATCTCATTTGGAATCAAGGAATTTTCTGTAAATGCATCCGCCATTTTGAATGTGAGACAGGAAATAGGCAGATGGACAAAGGTACAGGCGGAGAACCTCTGCCGGCAGATTTTTTCATGTGAAACAGAACGCGAAGTATACGACTTATTGAAGAAAAATGCAAGAGATAATATTTAACAAAAAAGTAAATTTGCTATATACAATATTCACCAAAATTGTTTGAATGGGAAAAAACTACTGGAATTTTCAAAGTGATTTTTGTTAATATAGAGATATAGCAATAAGAACCACTTGTATCTTATATGCACAAGTGGTTTTTGTTTTCCTGAAAATGGAATAAATTAGGATAAAAATGGCAATCATGAAAATATAAGATGAGATTTGTGGATAGGAGGATATTATGTTTGAAAATGAAAAAGTAAATCATGTTAAATTTGGCGCAGGCAGTGTTTTAGAGTGCGATGGTACACATATAAGAATCGGTTTTGATGATATCGAGAAAACATTTGCGTATCCTTCTGTATGTGAAAAGTTTTTAAATTTTGAAAGCACCGAAGCACAGGAAGAAACACTGATTAAGCTGAAACTGGAAAAGGAAGGCCAGAAAAAGCTTGAGAATATGAAAAGACTTTTGTATATGGAAAACGAAAAACGCAGAAAAGAAGAACAGCGTGCAAAACTGAAGAAGAAGAGATAATCATATCGTCTTGCGCTCCGATATAGTTCCATCAGGTGGTTGCCTGATGGATTTTTTATCGAATAGGAAATTGCTCCTATTCGATAAAAAACACTCCGTGAGGATGCGCACGCAAATGCAAGTGTATTATGTCGCTAGTGCGACGCATTTGCGGCGCCGAGTTTCGCAAAGCGAAACTCTTTTTTATTGTATTATATTTTTGTTGTTATTTCTATGCCGCTATGATACAATCACTTTGATAAAAAAAGGGATTTGAAAAAATACTTTATAATATTAATTATGGAAGAGAAAGGACGGATAAAAGAGTGTATAACATTGTTAAAGTGGAATCACTTACAGAAACGATTTACCTAATGGATGTAGTTGCACCGCGTGTTGCAAAAACATGTATGCCTGGACAGTTTGTTATTGTCAGAGGTTCAGAGGATGGAGAGAGAATTCCTCTTACTATTTGTGATTATTCAAGAGAAGAAGGAACTGTTACGATTGTATTTCAGGTTGTTGGAGCGGCAACAGAGTTTATGAGAAATCTGAAGGCAGGAGATTCCTTTGCAGATTTTGTCGGCCCTCTTGGATGCCCGTCAGAGCTTGTAAAAGAAGATATAGAAGATTTAAAGAAGAAAAAGATATTATTCGTAGCCGGCGGTGTAGGAACAGCACCTGTATATCCACAGGTGAAATGGCTTCATGAGCAGGGCGTGGCTGCGGATGTTATCGTCGGCGGAAGAAATAAATCCCTGATTATACTTGAAGATAAGATGAGAGCTGTGGCAGGTAATCTTTATATCACAACAGATGATGGCTCTTATGGAAGCAAAGGTGTTGTTACGAATGAAATCCAGAAGCTTGTTGACGCAGGAAATCAGTATGATGTCTGTATTGCAATCGGCCCTATGATTATGATGAAGTTTGTATGTAAACTGACAAAGGAACTGAATATTCCGACTGTCGTTAGTTTAAATCCGATTATGGTAGATGGTACCGGTATGTGCGGTGCATGTCGTGTTACTGTGGGTGACGAGGTGAAGTTTGCATGTGTTGACGGTCCTGAATTTGACGGACATAAAGTTAATTTTGACGAGGCAATGAAACGCCAGCAGATTTATAAGACGAAAGAGGGCAGAGATTATCTGGCTGCCAAAGAAGGAGACACACATCATGGCGGATGTGGAAATTGCGGAGGTGACAAATAATGGATGTTATGACAAAAGTACCTGTTCGCGAGCAGGATGCAGACGCCCGCGCAAAGAATTTCGAGGAAGTTTGTTATGGATATAATGCGGAAGAAGCGATGGCTGAAGCTGCAAGATGTATCAATTGTAAAAATGCACAATGTATGAAGGGCTGTCCTGTTTCTATTGATATACCGGGATTTATTGCACAGGTAAAAGAAGGAAACTTTGAAGAAGCATTTAATATAATAAGCAAATCATCAGCGCTTCCTGCTGTATGCGGACGTGTATGCCCGCAGGAGTCACAGTGCGAAGGAAAGTGTATCAGGGGAATTAAAGGCGACCCTGTTTCAATTGGTAAGCTTGAACGGTTTGTCGCAGACTGGGCAAGAGAAAATGGTATTAAGCCGCAGCCTGCAAAAGAAAAGAATGGTCATAAGGTAGCTGTGATTGGTTCAGGTCCTTCCGGTCTTACCTGTGCAGGAGACCTTGCAAAGTTAGGTTATGATGTAACTATTTTTGAAGCGCTTCACGAAGCCGGCGGTGTTCTTGTGTATGGTATTCCTGAATTCCGTCTTCCAAAGGAAGCCGTAGTTAAGAAAGAGATTGAAAATGTAAAGTCGCTCGGTGTAAAGATTGAGACGAATGTCGTAGTAGGAAAGTCTGTTACGATAGACTCTCTTATCGAGGACGAAGGCTTTGACGCTGTATTTATCGGCTCTGGTGCAGGTCTTCCGAAGTTTATGGGTATTCCCGGAGAAAATGCAAACGGTGTATTTTCTGCAAATGAGTATCTGACCAGAAGCAACCTGATGAAAGCATTTAAAGACGGTTCAAATACACCGATTATGGTTGGTAAAAAAGTTGCTGTAGTCGGCGGTGGAAATGTTGCGATGGACGCTGCAAGAACTGCTTTAAGACTTGGCGCTGAAACGCATATCGTATACAGACGTTCAGAGGAGGAGCTTCCGGCAAGAGTTGAAGAAGTTCATCACGCTAAGGAGGAAGGCATTATATTTGACCTGCTGACAAATCCGACAGAGATTCTTTCAAATGAAGATGGTTGGGTATGCGGCATGAAATGTGTAAAGATGGAGCTTGGTGAGCCTGATGCTTCGGGAAGAAGAAGACCTGTAGTGATAGAGGGTTCAGAATATACGATGGATGTTGATGTAGTCATTATGTCACTGGGTACTTCTCCAAACCCACTTATTTCTTCTACTACAGAAGGACTTGAGACAAATAAGTGGAAATGTATCGTAGCTGATGAAGCAAATGGCAAAACAACGAAAGAGGGCGTTTATGCCGGTGGTGATGCCGTAACAGGTGCGGCTACGGTTATCCTTGCGATGGGTGCAGGAAAGGCAGCGGCACAGGGTATTGATGAATATATCAAAAACCGTAAATAATTAATATATATATCAGCGAAAAGCCGGAACTGAAAATGCAGAGCTGTTTTATCAGATAATGCAGGTATCAGTTCCGGCTTTTTTGCGCCCATATAAAAAAGCGCTTGACTTTATTTGTTTTAATATGTATTATGATGATATCAAAATAATATCATACATATATCGAAAGAGAGGAAAAATGTTATGAATAAAAAAGATGATGTTGAGGAAATTGTTATTGAAAAGGCAAACGGTGGTATTGCATTGTTAGGGAACATACTTGGGATACTCGTGTCAATAGCCTTATGTGTGGCAGGCGCTGTAGTGTGTGCGGATAATTCTGTGCTGGGCGTGGGGCTTTTGATTGTGTCTTTAATATTGATTATACTATTTTCCATTATGTTTGCAGGACTTAAGGTGGTACATCCGAATGAAGCGGCAGTATATACGTTGTTTGGAAGATATTATGGTACTATCAAGAAGGCTGGTTTTTATTTTATAAATCCATTTTCAGTATGTTATAATCCGTCTGTAACAAGTATCTGGGAAAATGCTTCGGGGATGTTTAAAACGGGTAATACAGCATCGGAAAATACCGGTACTCAGAATAAAGTTGACAAAAAAGTATCTACAAAGACTGTTACAATGGATAACAGAAAGCAGAAGGTCAATGATGCGCTGGGTAATCCGGTTATTATCGGAACAGCCGTAATATGGAAGGTGATAAATCCTACAAAGGCAGTATTTAATGTTGAGGATTATAATAAATTTCTTTCTACACAGTGTGATGCTGTTATCAGAAACAATGCACGACTCTATCCTTATGATACGATGGAAGAGGATACCGATGAAAAGACGCTTCGCGGCAGCAGTCAGGAGATTGCAGAAAATATGAAAAAGGAGCTTCAGGAGCGGGTTATTGAAGCAGGTATTGAAGTTTCAGAGGTTCGTATTACAGACCTTGCATATTCAGATGAAATTGCAGCGGCTATGCTTCAGAGACAGCAGGCTACAGCCATCATTGCAGCTCGTCAGAAGATTGTAGAGGGCGCAGTCGGCATGGTGAAGATGGCAATCGACCAGCTCGGTGAGGATGAGGTTGTTGTTCTGGATGAGGAGAGAAAGGCAGCTATGGTAAGTAATCTTCTTGTGGTTCTTTGCGGAAATAAGGAAGCGCAGCCAATAGTAAACAGCAGCAGTATTTATTAAGACTGTGCCAGAGCGATGGAGGTGGAAATAATGGCAAACGCAAATAATATAGAAAGAAAAGAAAATGAATTAGCTGAGCGGCTTGCCAGAATAGAAGCTTTGGAGCAGGAAGTCGAAGCAAAGGAAAAGGCGGCAAAGGCAAGGGAAAAGGCGAAGAAGCAGATTCTTCTCCGCCTTGCACCATCCTTGTGGGAGGAACTTGCAAAATGGGCTGATGAAGATTACCGCTCGATTAACAGCCAGATAGAGTATCTTCTTGCAGAATGTGTCAGAAAACGCAAGAAGTGAGTAAGGGAGATAAAGACATGGAAAAAAGAGAACTGATATACTACAGACTGGATGATATCGATGAAAAAATATTAGCGATGCTTCAGGAAAATGCAAGGGTATCATTGAAGGATATGGCGGCTGAGGTTTCTATGTCGCCAACCGCAGTCGGTACGAGAATAGACAGGATGCTTGAAGAAGGGGTATTAGAAGGCTTTACGACAAGACTGAATCCGGAAGCGATGGGACATTATATCAAAGCATTTATCAACCTTGAAGTATCACCGGAACAAAAGGATGAATTTTATCCATATATAGACAGCATACTGAATGTTGTGGAGTGTAATTGCGTAACCGGAGATTATTCCATGCTGATAGAAGTCCGGTTCAGGACAACTGCTGAACTTGATAAATTCGTAGGCGATTTGCAGCGGTTTGGAAAAACCAAGACGCAGATTGTATTTTCAACCTGTGTGAAACACAGATGCAAATATTGGAAGGTCGACAGCGGGGAATGGATTTCTAAGGTTGAAAATGAAAAAAATTAAGTAAAAAATGATAAAAAATAAGTAAAAATAAGTGAAATCTATAAAATGTGCGGAAAATCCAAGCGAAAGATGTTCTTTGCTTGGATTTTTTAAGTTTTTATGCTTTACAATCTAAAGGCAATATACTATAATATCAACAGTGATTGCTGGACGCAATTAAATATGAAAAGTTTCAGGAGGAGTTTTGTTATGTCATATGTTGACGAGGTACTTGAGATAGTACAGAAGAAAAATGCTGATCAGCCTGAGTTTTTACAGGCAGTAACTGAGGTTCTTGATTCATTAAGACCATGTATTGATGCAAACGAGGAGTTATATAGAAAGAATGCTATCCTTGAAAGAATTACAGAGCCTGACAGACAGTTTATGTTCAGAGTTCCGTGGGTAGATGATAATGGACAGGTTCAGGTAAACAGAGGTTTCCGTGTACAGTTCAATAATGCGATTGGACCATACAAGGGTGGTTTAAGACTTCATCCATCAGTAAATCTTGGTATTATCAAGTTCTTAGGTTTTGAGCAGATTTTCAAGAACTCACTTACAACACTTCCAATCGGCGGTGGTAAAGGTGGTTCAGACTTTGACCCGAAGGGTAAGTCAGACAGAGAAATTATGGCATTCTGCCAGAGCTTCATGACAGAACTTTGCAAATATATCGGTGCAGATGTTGATGTACCTGCCGGAGATATCGGTACAGGTGCAAGAGAAATCGGTTTCATGTTCGGACAGTATAAGAGAATCCGTGGAATGTATGAAGGTGTTCTTACAGGTAAGGGACTTACATATGGCGGTTCACTTGTTCGTACAGAGGCTACAGGTTATGGATTATTATACCTTACACAGGAATTGCTTAAGTGCCACGGTGAAAGCATGGAAGGCAAGACGGTATGTGTATCAGGTGCAGGTAACGTTGCGATTTATGCAATCCAGAAGGCTCATCAGATGGGCGCTAAGTGCGTAACATGTTCAGATTCAACAGGCTGGATTTATGATCCGGAAGGAATAGATGTTGCACTTCTTAAAGAAGTGAAGGAAGTAAAGAGAGCACGTCTTACAGAGTATGCTGCTGCAAGACCAAGCGCACAGTACCACGAGGGACGTGGCGTATGGCAGATTAAGTGCGATATCGCTCTTCCATGTGCTACACAGAATGAACTTCTTCTTGATGATGCAAAGCAGTTAGTTGCAAATGGTTGCAAGGCTGTATGTGAAGGTGCAAACATGCCTACTACACTGGATGCTACAAAGTATCTGCAGGAGAACGGTGTATGGTTTGTTGGCGGTAAGGCTGCAAATGCAGGCGGTGTTGCTACATCAGCTCTTGAGATGAGCCAGAACAGCGAAAGACTTTCATGGACATTTGAAGAGGTTGACGCTAAGCTTCAGAACATTATGGTTACTATTTACCATAACATTGATGACGCTGCAAAGAGATATGGCGTAGAGGGCGATTATGTTGCCGGCGCAAATATCGCAGGCTTTGAGAAGGTTGTTGAAGCAATGTTAGCTCAGGGTGTTTGCTAATAACAGCACGTTTGCAAAAACAGGATATTTAGTGAATACAAAGTAAACATTTGTTTTTATGATGTACTAAAGGCTTCGAGGTTTTCTTCGGAGCCTTTTATTGTATAGGCAATAAACTTAAAATATGGTAAAAACTGCATTTAAAAAAGTGTCTTGCTATATATTTTAATGATATGTTAGAATATAGAGTAATATTTTACTGGAGGAGGAATTGAAATATGAAGAAATATTGCAGTAAAACGATTTTTCTGATATTTACGATTGCCCTGATTCTTTTATTTCCGGGAATGAAAGCGAAAGCATCCGGTGAGGACGACATCGTTATAACGATAGATGCAGGTCATAGTGAAAGTGATAGCGGGGCGGTAGGGATATATGATGGAAGAGTAATCAGAGAGCGGGATGTCAATTTAAAAATTGCGAGAGCGATGAAAGCGGAACTTGAAACCTATAAGGGTGTAAAGGTGTATCTTACACGAACCGATAATACAACAGCATGGACGCTTGCAAAGCGTGTAGATAAAGCAGTAGAATATCATACGGATGTTTTGATTAGTCTGCATAATAATGCCGAGGGAGATGCACAGCCATATACGAACGGAGCAAGTGTTCTGATATCATCAGGTCAGTATCGCCCTGAACTGGCAAAGCTTTCGGAAGCGCTTGGAAAACTCATATTGCAGGAGCTTCAAAAGGCAACAGGGGTGAAAAATCAGGGGTTAAACAGAAGACTGCTGTCTTCGGGCTATTATCCAAACGGAAGCTATGCCGATTATTATCAGCTTATTCGTAATGCGACAATCAGCGGAATCCCGTCGATGATAGTAGAACATTCCTTTATTGATAATTATGGAGATTATAAGAAATGTTTAAGCTCTGATAAAAAGATAAGAAGCATGGGAATCGCAGATGCGACAGCGGTAGCGAAATATTTCGGGCTTACAAAAAAGAACGGAAAAACCGCCTATCATGCAAAAGGAGAAACAGTAAAATATCTGAATGAGAGATGGCTTGTTAAAGGCGGAAAATATTATTGTATTGAGCCGGATGGCAATTACAAAAAGGGGTGGATGAAACAGGGAAAAGACCTGTATTATTTCAAGAAAAACGGAGCAGCCCGTACCGGTACAATGATAGTCAAAAAGGGTGCAAAGAAGGGAACTTATTATTTTAGGAAGAATGGTACGGCGGTAAAGGGATGGACAAAAATAAAGGGAAGGTTATATCACTTTGAAAATAGTGGTAAAGCTACAGTAGGAAAGCGCAGTCTGACCAGAAATGGAAGCAGAGGGATTTACTATTTTTCTGACAGAGGCAGAGCGCTGACAGGTTGGAGAAATATAAATGGGAAATATTATTATTTCCGTAAATCTGATTGCAGGGCGGTAAGGTCGTGCGAGTTGTATATCAAGAATAAGCGCTACAGATTTAATTCCAAAGGCGTTTGTACAAATAGAAAATAAAAAATAAATAATAAGAAGAAAAAGGTTAAAATATGAAGATAATAATAGATTCCTGTGTTGACGCGTTTTTAGATTGTATAAAATTAATTCCGTTTCTGTTAGTGACCTATTTGCTGATGGAATGGCTGGAACGTAAAACAGAGGAAAAACAAATTAAAAAAATAAAATCATCGGGAATATCAGGACCATTTATAGGCGGTTTATTGGGCGTCGTTCCGCAATGCGGATTTTCTCTTGCTGCATCTAATCTATATAGTGGCGGAATTATCACGGTAGGCGTATTAATCGCAGTATTTATGTCAACTTCGGATGAGATGCTTCCGATATTTCTTTCAAACTCTGTTCCGGTTATGGTTATTATCAGAGTACTTCTTACAAAAGTTGTTATTGCAATCGTCACAGGATACGCAATTGACATCGCAAATAAGGCGGTAAAGAAGCTTATCAGACCTTGCAGGAAAAAGGAGAACATAGAAAAAGCATCACAGGGTGATTTACATAATGCGGAAAGCACTGTACATGGAGCAGCAGGTCATAAGCATTATCCTTCGGATGAAAAAAGTATTCATGGGGTATGTGAAAATGAACATTGTAATTGTCAGGATGGCATTATAAGGTCTTCTCTGAAACATACAGTGAAAATAGCAGTCTTTATATTGCTTATATCGGTTGTTATCAATGTAGTAATAGGAATTATAGGAGAAGAGAGTATACAAAATGTATTTTCGGATATACCTGTACTTGGGGAGATGGCAGCAGCGCTTGTGGGACTGATACCGAATTGTGCAGCGTCCGTTATCATAACACAGCTTTATCTGGAAGGCGTATTGAATGCCGGTGCTATGATGGCGGGGCTTCTGGCCAGTGCCGGAGTTGGATTGATGGTTCTTTTCAGGATGAATAAGCATAGGATAAAAGAAAATATGAAAGTTCTTATTACGTTATATGCAGTCAGTGTAATCTGGGGAATATTAATTAATATTGCAGGAATAAGTTTTTAGAGCAACATAAAAGGAATAATCATAAGGTATGATTATTCCTTTTATGTTGTTTTTTTCTTTCCGCATACAGGGCAGATATCATCCGTATTGGAATGACCGCATCCCCAGCATATCCATGTGCTGAGAGAAGGTGCTGTTCTGTCGTCTGATGTGAGCCTTGTTGTATTAGGATTTGTTGTCATTGTAAAGTTTTTAGAAACAATCTCAACAGGCCCATTAGGATTGACAGCCGCCTTTGGTTTTGGATTATTTCCCTTATTTGCTTTCTTTTTGTTATTAATAAATTTTAGTGCCATTTAGTAGTCCTCATATATATTTTTTGAAAAAGATATATTTCTATATTAAAGCAAAATGTACAAATTTTCAATATATATTTAGCAGATTAGCACATAAAATATTATTGCCATGCGCCGTCAAAAGTGATAACCTGACCGTTTAAATAAGAAGAAGTCCGGCAGATGTCGGTTACAAAATGAGCGGCTTCCGCAGCAGATGCCATCTTTCCAGCGGGAATTTCATCAATCAGCATGTCCTTTTCTTCTGCCGACAGATGGTTGTTCATTTCAGTATCAATAGCGCCAAAAGCAATGGCGTTGACAGAGATGTTGCTTGGGGCTAATTCTTTTGCAAGCGCTTTTGTAAAGGAATTAACCGCGCCTTTTGAGGCGGAATAGGCTACTTCGCAGGAAGCGCCGACATTTCCCCATACGGAGGAAATATTGACTATTTTTCCCCGCTTTTGATGTACCATATAAGGTACAACCTGATGACAGGTATTAAAAACGGAATAAATATTTGTTTTCATCATATCATCAAAATCATTTTCCTTCATATCCGTAAGCAGACCGATGTAAGATATTCCGGCGTTGTTCACCAATAGGTCGATAGCATCGCCAAAAACATCTGTGATGTGCTTTATAAAATTTCTGACAAAAGTAAAATCACCGATATCTCCTGCTTCCATATAACATTTTGTTCCTGTCTGTTCTATTATATTTGCAGTTTCAGACAGCAAATCTGCATGTTTATAGGAGGTTATGGCGATGTTGTCGTAGTATTTAGCAAGCTGTATAGCCAGTTCCCTTCCGATTCCTCTTGAAGCGCCCGTTATGATAGCAGTACCCAAAAAAATCAAACTCCTTTTATTGTTTATTTGTGTGTTATATTTCTTAAAATGAGTATATCATGTGAAATATATATTGAAAATAAAAAATACCTTTGGTATACTCAAAATGTTTGATTATGATTAAGATATGGAGGCCACATAAGATGGGTAAAAAAGTATTCAAATTATTTATGGAGACTATGCTTAGGGCGGCAGTTATTATATTGGCAGTATGTATAGTAGTTATGCTTACCCTGTTAATAAGGACTATAAATAAAAATAAAGAGCATAAAAAGGCAGCAGATGATACGAATAAATCAACAGAACTGGTTACGGATGCAGCAGACCCTGCAGACCCTACATTTGGAGGAAATGGCACAGGAACAGAGGATACAGGAAACATGGGAAATGATAATAGTGAGGACACTTCGGAAGGGAATACTTCCCCGGATATAAAATCAGCAAAGATAGCAGTCATTAATTCAACAGGTGTTCAAGGTGTTGCAGGTTCATGGAAGACCGCTCTTGAGTCAGAAGGATATACCGCTGTTGAAGTCGGTAATTATCTTGAAGGGGTTAATTCAACGACACAGATATGTGTGTCAGGTGATTACAGTGGCGAGGAGCTTGCAAAAAACTTTCAGTCGCCAATTACAGGAAACATAAGTGAACTCAATTCAGATAATTTCGACATAACACTTAGCGATTTTGATATCGTAATTGTGATTGGGATATCTGATGTGAAGTAGCTTTGAATATTTTGGATTTTAAGCCGTTACATAACATTACGAAATTGAAGCGAGGGCTGTTCGTAATGGGGTGTATCGGCTTTTTTTGAATAAAATAAAATGAACAGGAAATAATATACAAAAGCATATGATATGTACAGTGGGCAATGGAATCGTTTTATTTGGAGGATATCATGAAAAAAAGCAAGGATATACTGGCAGCATATCTGCTGCTTACACTGGGGGCATTTATCATGTCTGTGGGGGTTGAAGATGTCTTTAATGTAGAACAGATTGTGTCGGGAGGCGTCACAGGACTGGGAATTGTTATAGAAGCGCTTACAGCAGGAAAAGTACCTATATGGGTGACAAATATTGCATGTAATATTCCGCTTTTTATCGTTGGAATAAAAGTGCTTGATAAAATCAGTATGATACGAACGGTATATACAACGATTGTCTGTACCTTTTTTATGGCGGTGCTTCCGGTGTTCCATATACTGACTAATGACAGATTGGTAAATATGCTGCTTGGCGGTATTCTGTTTGGAATAGCGTATGGAATATTCTTCCGGCTCAGAGCCTCATCGGGTGGAGCTGATTTACTGGCGCTGATTGTGAACCGTTTCCGCAGGGATATCAGTACGCCTGTAATATTGGCAATTATCGATGTTGCCATCGTTTTGGCAGGTGCAGTCGTATTTGGAATTGAAAATATACTGTATGCAATCATTGTTATATTTATTTCTACGAAGGTTTCTGACCGAATCATACAGGGATTCAGACAGGGAAAGATGATTTATCTGATTTCTGAACGAAGTGCTGAGATAAAAGATTATATATTAAATCATATAAACAGAGGTGTCACAGTGCTTGATGCAAAGGGTGGTTACCGGAATAAGGACAGGGTAATGATAATTTCTGTTTTGTCAAGCAGACAGTTAGTTGAACTGAAGGATAAAATAAAAGAAATGGATGACAAAGCGTTCTTAATTATAAGCCAGATAACAGATGTTTTTGGTGAAGGTTTCACAAAAATAACGTGATAAAAGCCTTTAAAACATGGCGAAAACCGTCATTATGTTGCTTTTTTTGCGGTGGTATACGAAATAGACAAAATTTAAAAATTTTTTTTGAGCAATAATCATATAGCATGAAAAAAAGGTTTGTTGTAAAATACGATTATGTTTTAGAACGAAAACAAAACTAAAAAACTATAAAACTAGATATTTATTACGGAGGTATTTGCAAATGGCAAGTTTATCACTTAAAAACATTTATAAGGTTTATCCGAACGGATTTCAGGCTGTTAAGGATTTTAATCTTGAAATTGAGGACAAGGAGTTTATCATCTTTGTCGGACCATCAGGTTGTGGTAAATCGACAACACTTAGAATGGTAGCAGGACTTGAAGATATCAGCTCAGGCGAGTTATGGATTGGGGACAAACTTGTAAATGATGTAGAGCCTAAGGATAGAGATATCGCAATGGTATTCCAGAACTATGCGTTGTACCCACATATGTCAGTTTATGATAACATGGCATTTGGACTGAAGCTTAGAAAAGTGCCAAAGGAGAAGATTGATAAATCAGTTCATGAAGCAGCAAAGATTCTTGATATTGAGCATCTGCTTGACAGAAAGCCAAAGGCTTTATCAGGTGGACAGAGACAGAGAGTTGCAATGGGACGTGCAATTGTTCGTGAGCCAAAGGTATTCCTTATGGATGAGCCGCTCTCTAACCTTGATGCGAAACTTCGTGTTCAGATGCGTGTTGAGATTTCAAAGTTACATCAGAGACTTCAGTCAACGATTATCTACGTTACACATGACCAGACAGAGGCTATGACACTTGGTACAAGAATCGTTGTTATGAAGGATGGTATTATTCAGCAGGTAGATACACCACAGAACTTATATGATAAGCCATGTAACTTATTCGTTGCAGGTTTCATGGGTATGCCGCCTATGAACTTTATCGATTGTAAGGTTGTTAAGTCAGGAGCAGACGTTTTACTGATGTTTGGTTCACACTCAATTAAAGTTCCGGACAGCAAGGCAGAGAGACTTATCGCACTTGATGCTATTGATAAAGATGTTGTTCTTGGTATCCGTCCTGAGGATATACATGATGAGCAGTTGTTTATTGAATCATCACCTGAAAGTGTTGTGGAAGCAAGAATTAATATTTATGAAATGCTCGGTGCTGAGGTTTATTTGTACTTTACAATTGACCAGTTCGATATTACAGCAAGGGTAAATGCGCGTACAACAGCAAGACCTGGTGATACAGTACAGTTTGCATTTGACTTAAGCAAAATTCATATTTTTGACAAAGAAACAGAGGCAATTCTGGTAAACTAATTATTTAGAAAAAGATAGAGAATCGATATAAAAATGGGGAAATGTAGAAAAATATACATTTCCTCTTTTATTTTTTTGAAATATGCTTTAAAATATAGAAGTAGTGTATTTTGTAAAACTTAAGGAGTGAAAATAATGATATCAAATCAGATACTTCAGGATACGATTGATGGGTTAAAAGCGATAACAAGAACGGATTTATGTGTGTTAGATACAGAGGGTAAGCTCTTAGCTTCTACACTGAAAGATATTGAAGATTGTGAAGACGCCGTACTTGCCTTTGTGGATTCACCGGCAGAGAGCCAGGTGGTAAGGGGGTATCAGTTCTTTAAGGTGTTTGATGAAAATCAGCTTGAGCATATACTGATGGCGAAAGGCGAGACAGATGATACATACATGGTGGGTAAGATTGCAGCATTTCAGATACAGAATCTTTTAGTCGCATATAAAGAGAGATTTGATAAGGATAACTTTATCAAAAATCTTCTGTTAGATAATTTGTTATTGGTAGATATTTATAACAGGGCAAAGAAGCTTCATATCGATACGGATGTAAGAAGAATTGTCTTTATAATCGAAACAAAGAATGAAAAAGATACAAATGCTTTGGAGACCGTAAGAAATATTTTTTCTGCAAAGACAAAGGATTTTATTACGGCTGTTGATGAGAAGAATATCATCCTTGTAAAGGAAGTGAAGTCAAATGAAAGCTATGCTGATATGAATAAGATTGCTAAGGTGATTGTGGACATGCTGAACACCGAGGCGATGTCATCTGTTCATGTTTCATTTGGTACGATTGTAAATGAAATTAAAGAAGTGTCACGTTCCTATAAAGAAGCGAAGATGGCGTTAGATGTAGGAAAGATATTCTATGGAAATACAAATATCATTGCGTATAGTAATCTTGGAATAGGAAGATTGATTTATCAGTTGCCGCTTCCTCTTTGTAAGATGTTTATCAGGGAGATATTTGATGGCAAGAGTCCTGATGAATTTGATGAGGAAACACTTACGACGATTAATAAGTTTTTTGAAAACAGCCTGAATGTTTCCGAAACATCAAGACAGTTGTATATACACAGAAATACTTTAGTATACCGGCTTGATAAGATACAGAAGAGTACAGGGCTTGACCTTAGAATATTTGAAGATGCAATCACTTTTAAAATCGCTTTAATGGTTGTTAAATACATGAAGTATATGGAATCGCTTGATTATTAAAAAATAGAATATCAGATATATGAATAGGGCAGCCTGTCGTAAGTTATCTTATAGTCAAGCTGCCTCTTGTATTCTAAAAGATTTCTTAAATTGTGCAACTTCAGATTGACAATATATTACGATATTGTTACAATTTTGTTATGGAGTTTGTGCGAAAGACAATTACTCCTAATTGTGGAGTGCAATGGAAATATACCAGAAATTTATTTGAAATTTCACAAATAAAACATATATAAAAGCCCATATATGTAGTATTATAGTATTTGCTCGATTTGTTAATACTATGCGTATGATGAAAGGAACATATTATGATAGAGTTAGAAAACGTTACGATGACTTATCCGGGTGGCATGACAGCTCTAAAGGATGTAAACATAAATATAGAAAAAGGTGAATTTGTTTTTATTGTCGGAAGCAGTGGTTCCGGTAAGACAACGCTGTTCAGGCTTTTGTTAAAGGAACTTGAGCCGACAGCAGGTAAAATCAATGTGGCGGGATATGATTACAGCACGATAAAAAGAAAAAATATTCCGAAGGTAAGACGGAGAATTGGTGTTGTATTTCAAAATTTCCGTTTGTTAAAAGACAGGACAATATATGAGAATGTTGCATTTGCCCAAAGAGTTATCCAGACACCGGCAAGATTTATACGGAGAAGAGTTCCGGCGATGCTGACGCTTGTAGGACTTGCGGACAAATATAAATCATATCCAAAGGAATTATCAGGTGGAGAACAGCAGAGAGTTGCTATGGCAAGGGCGTTAGTAAATAATCCCGATATTATACTTGCTGATGAGCCGACGGGTAATCTTGATCCTAAAAATTCGCTTGATATTATGAACCTGCTTGAAGATATTAATAAACGTGGAACGACCGTTGTTGTAGTAACACATAATAAGGAAATTGTAAATGAGATGAAAAAACGTGTCATTACACTGAAGAAGGGTGTCGTGATAAGTGATGAAAAGAATGGAGGATATATAGATGAAGATTAGTACATTCTTTTATATACTGAAACAGGGATTTGTGAATATTAAGAGAAATATTTTATTTTCGTTGGCGTCACTTGGAACGATTATATCCTGTTTGTTCCTGTTTGGTATCATATATTCAGTTGTTATAAACTTTCAGTCAGGTGTAAAAGACCTTGAGAGTACGATTACGATATCCGTTTTCTTTGATAAAGACTTATCAGAGGAAAATATACAATTGATAGGAGAACAGATACGGCTTGTTGATTATGTTAATACAATGGATTTCATAAGTGCAGATGAGGCGTGGGAAAGCTTTTGCGAGCAGAACTATGATGACCCTGAGGCGGCAAAAGAAGCCTTTGGAAAGAATAATCCGCTTAGAAATTCCGCATCCTATTCAGTGACACTGAAGGATGTGTCAAAACAGGCAGAGTTTGTTGAATATGCGAAGGGGCTGCAGGGCGTAAGAAGAGTGAAAAGCTCAGAAGTAACGGCGGACAGTATATCGACACTTTCATCGCTTGTAGGATATGCTTCAATCGGTATCGTAGTCATTTTGATGCTGGTTTCGATTTTCCTGATTAGTAATACAATTACAATCGGTATAACAGTCCGGAAAGAAGAAATTGGAATTATGAAACTGATTGGTGCAACGAATTTCTTTGTAAGAGCGCCGTTCATCATAGAAGGAATTATCATTGGCGCTGTGGGTTCTGTGATACCGCTCGTCTTACTGTATGAGATGTATGAAAAAATCCTTACTTATGTTGCAGGACGTTTCAAGGTCATTACAAGTATATTTGCATTTGTCAGCCAGGAGGAATTATTTAAGACCATGATACCGGTAGGGCTGATACTTGGTATCGGAGTAGGTTTGTTTGGAAGTTTGGTAACAACGCGGAAACATTTAAAAGTATAGGAGTGGTTGAAATGAGAAAAATGAAATTACCATTAATGAAAAAGCTTCCTAAGGTAGCCGTTGTTATGGCGCTTGTTATGGGATGTTCTCTGGGAAATGTATGTGCTTCTACAATTGATGAAGCGAAGGATCAGAAGGATGAAGCAGAGGAAAACGAGAAAGAGGCAAAAAATGTACTGTCTTCTCTTGAAGATGAACAGAATCAATTGATAAAGTATGTTCAGCAGGTGGATGCACAGATTACATCGCTTCAGACGGAGATTACGGCAAAGGAAGATGAAGCGGATGCGCTTCAGGATGAAATAGATGATACGCAGTTGAAGCTGGCGGATGCACAGGTTGCAGAGGATGACCAGTATGCGGCAATGGAGCTTAGGATTCAGTATCTTTATGAAAACGGAGAGGTTGAATATATCGATACACTGATGTCTTCCGCATCATTTACAGATATGCTGAATAAGTCAGAATATGTTGAACAGTTATCGGAATATGACCAGGAACAGCTTAATAAACTGATAGCGACAAAGCAGGAAATTGAAGATTATGAAAAAACGCTGAAGAGAGATTTGGTTGATATAGAAACAGTAAAGGCTGATTTGGAAACACAGCGTGAGGACTTACAAACTGTTGTTGCAGAAAAAGAAGCGGAAATTTCAAAATACGATGATGATATTGTTGCGCAGGAGGCTTTGGTGGCAAAGTTTACTGCAGAGAAAGAAGCTGCTGAACAGAAGATTGCAGAGTTTCAAAGGGCGGCTATCGCAAGCGCACAGAGCTCAGGCCAGACCGTTTATGATGCGTCTGCCTACAGTGGAAAATTTATGTGTCCTGTAGCAGGTTGGTATGTGATAACATCTTATTTTGGCGGACGTGATGCACCAACTGCCGGAGCAAGTACATATCACCAGGGACTTGATATGGGATGTGCATATGGTACTGATATTGTTGCAGCAGAAGCCGGAACTGTAATTATGTCAACATATAATGGCGGTGCCGGAAATTGTGTTATGATTGATCATGGAAATGGTGTATGTACAGTTTATATGCATAATTCGCAGCTTATTGCAGGCGTGGGACAGACTGTAGAAAAAGGTCAGGTGATTGCAAAGGCAGGAAGTACAGGCGTGTCAACAGGTACACATTGTCATTTTGGTGTAAGTATAAACGGAACATATGTAGACCCGCTTAATTACTTGTAAATAGATATAAAGAATTGCCCTGCGGGGCTATTCTTTGTTTTAAGGAGTTTTATAGGAATGAAAAAAATATTGAAAAAATTGTGTATAGCATCAATGGTCGTTGTCTCCTGTGTTGGATTTACCGGGTGTAAATTAAGAAGTATCAGAGATACGTCGTCAGGAAGCTATGAAAAAAATTCAGATGGAAAAAACAGCGAAGCGTTAATTTATAACGGTTCGGTTGTAGATAATAGTGCGTTAGACAGACTTTCCAAGATAGAAGGAATTATCGATGCATATTACTATTTTGATACTTCTGATGAAGATATGAAGAATGGTTTGTATTCGGGAATGATAGAAGCATTGGATGATCCATATGCAAAATATTATACAGCAGAAGAGTTTGCAAAGATGATGGAAGATGAGTCGGGAGAATATGCAGGAATTGGTGTAACCGTAAGACAGGATACTGATACCGGAATGGTAGTGGCGGTATCGATAACGGAAGGCGCTCCGGCTGAAAAGGTAGATATCCTTCCCGGTGATTATATCGTGCAGATAGGTGATTATGAGATAAAGAAATCGGATGACCTTGATTATCTTGTTACAATGATTCGTGGTGAACCCGGTACAGATGTAACTTTAAAGATATACAGAATGTCTGAGGGTAAATATCATGATGTAACGATTACAAGACAAATTGTAGAAAATAAGACGGTTTCTTATTATATGATAGAGGATAAGATTGGCTATGTAAGGGTGACACAATTTATTGCCAATACCGGAGAATTATTTAGAAATGCAATAGAAGATTTGAAATCTCAGGGAATGGAAGGAATGATAATTGATGTAAGGGATAATCCGGGCGGTATGTTATCGACAGTCGTGGATATGTGCGACTACCTGTTGCCAAAGGGTATGATTGTATATCAGAAGGATAAGAGCGGAACGGTTTTAAGTGAGTACAAATCTACGGATGATGAATTTTATGATGGTCCGATGATTGTACTGACAAACGGAGAAAGCGCCAGTGCATCGGAGATACTGACTGCATCCCTGAAGGACTATGGTGTAGCCACTATCGTAGGTGAGAATACATTTGGAAAGGGCATTGTCCAGTCTGTAATTCCGTTGGAGGATGGTGCAGCCGTTAAACTTACAACAGCAAAATATTTTACGCCAAATGGAAATGATATTCATGAAAAAGGTGTAGCACCTGATGTAGAGGTCAAACTTCCTGATGATTATACCTCAGAGGATTTTCAAAGTAAGAAAGATACCCAGTACCAAAAGGGCATCGAGCTTATGAAGGATAAACTGGGAATGAAATAATAAGTGTAACGATTTTAGAGGCAGAGTTTTTACTCTGCTTCTTTTTGCGAAAATTTATGAAAATAAATGAAAAACAGAAACCATGACATTAAAAGAATTTATCAGTAAAATCACGAATGAAATTGAAAATTGCATATAAAGCCGGGACCGGTCACATAACCGATGGACTGGTAAGCAATCTTTATGTAGTTACTGTTTTTTTCAAAATGTGCTGAAACAAGGGATTGGAGATTGCCCCTGAATTAGTGACGGAAGCAAGGATAATGCTTGAAGATAAGCTGACTGGAAATTCTTGACAAAGACATAGCGGCAGAAATAACCGGAATTTTAAAAGAATGTTCGCATCAGATGAATAAATGCGTTGTAATCGTTAAACTTTCAAGTGAACTTTCCAATCAGGCAGATATTATTCTTCGCTTGAAAAGGATGAATTGCAGATGGAAAAGAGGCTGCAATAATTATCATGGAACGGCTTGACTATATGGAACTAATTGAACACTAATAATATAAATGTAAAAACTTTAAATATGCAGCACAAAAGTGCTGCATATTGTGTTATACTGATAAAGTATTATACTAAAGTCCGGGCATAAGATTGCCTATACCATTTTATCAAGGAGAGACAGATGAAAAAAGAATTGGTTATCGTGCTAGACTTCGGAGGTCAGTACAATCAGTTAATTGCAAGACGTGTAAGAGAGTGTAATGTGTATGCAGAAGTACACCCAAATACACTGTCAATTGAGAAAATCAAGGAAATGAATCCAAAGGGTATCATCTTCACAGGTGGTCCAAATAGTGCATATAAAGAGGAATCGCCTAGCTGCAGCAAGGAAATATTTGAATTAGGAATTCCTATTTTGGGCATTTGCTATGGCGCACAGGTTATGGCGCACCTGCTGGGTGGCGAGGTCGCTACAGCACCAACAAGCGAGTATGGAAGAACAGAGGTTGAGGTAGATAAGAATTCTGTCTTATTCTCTGATGTAAAGGATAAAACGATATGCTGGATGAGTCATACGGATTATATAGCCAAGCCGCCGGCAGGATTTGTGGTATCCGCATTTACACCTGTATGCCCTGTAGCTGCAATGGAATGTCCTGAGAAAAAGCTGTATGCAACTCAGTTTCATCCGGAGGTTATGCATACGGAAGAGGGCATGAAGATGCTTCGTGCATTTGTCATAGATGTATGCGGTTGTGCCGGAGACTGGAAGATGGATTCCTTTGTAGAGGATACGATAAAAAGTCTTCGTGAGAAAATCGGTGATGGTAAGGTACTTTGTGCATTATCAGGCGGGGTAGACTCTTCTGTTGCCGCAGTTCTTCTCTCAAAAGCAGTCGGCAAACAGCTTACCTGTGTCTTTGTCGATCAGGGACTGCTGCGTAAGAATGAGGGTGATGAAGTAGAGGCAGTATTTGGCCCTGATGGCGCATATGACCTGAACTTTATAAGAGTCAATGCGCAGGACAGATTTTATGCGAAGTTAGCGGGCGTAACTGAACCGGAGGCAAAGAGAAAGATAATAGGTGAAGAGTTTATCAGAGTATTTGAAGAGGAAGCAAAGAAAATAGGTGCTGTTGATTTCCTTGTACAGGGAACGATTTATCCTGATGTAATTGAATCAGGACTTGGAAAATCAGCAACCATAAAGTCCCACCACAATGTAGGCGGACTTCCAGATTATGTTGATTTTAAGGAAATTGTTGAACCGCTGCGTCTTTTATTTAAAGACGAAGTACGTCGTGCCGGTCTTGAGCTTGGCATACCGGAATATCTTGTATACCGTCAGCCATTCCCTGGTCCTGGACTTGGAATTAGAATCGTCGGGGAGGTAACTGCCGAAAAGGTTCGTATGGTTCAGGATGCCGATTACATTTATCGTGAAGAAATTGCAAAGGCAGGTCTTGACAAAGGTCTGGGACAATATTTTGCAGCGCTCACCAATATGCGGTCGGTAGGCGTTATGGGCGATGGCAGAACCTATGACTATGCAGTTGCACTTCGTGCAGTATGCACCAGTGATTTCATGACCGCCGATTGCGCCGAGATACCGTTTGAGGTGCTTCAGAGGGTTATGACGAGAATCATTAACGAGGTTAAGGGAGTCAACAGGGTAATGTATGATTTGACCAGTAAACCACCGGGTACGATTGAGTTTGAGTGATGAAATGAACTTTAGGAACCTAGTATTTATGCGGGTTACAAGCAAATTTGTTTAAGTATTGGCAACGATTTGGCAACATTTTCAACATCACGCACTAAATAATTACATCATTGGCATAAGAAAACCTTGCTGATTTTCAGATATGAAAACTGAATATCGGCAAGGTCTTTTTGCGTTGACAATGAGCCGGATGGACTTGTGCTTGCACAAAAGTCCATTTGGCGAATGTCCGTCATCGAGCCGTTAGGCGAGATATGCTTATTTCTGCTTTTTCTTTTTAGACGTTTTCTTTTCTTCTTTCTCGATTTTCTGAAATTCCTCTATAAGCATATCACTGACCGCCTGTGAGGGGACTTTCGCCCAATGCTTTGAGGTGTCCAGTTCCGGGTACTTGTACCGCCACTGGTCGTATTCCTCTTTGGTAATTTCGCCCTGTTCCAGTTTAGCGGCTTGCTCCTGCCATGCGTGGAACATATCGAACATGGACGAATAGGTGGAATAGTCGGACTTGTCAAGGCGCAGGCAGATTTCCCCGTCAATCTCCCCGATTTTCAGCCCGTACATATCTTCCAACGCAAAGAGTGTGTGCATAAGCCCGATATAGGTATCAATATCCGGCACGGTGAGGGCGTGGGTGCTTACATCAAAGATATTCGCCATTTCTTTTACAAGGTCGTGCTTCGGTGTCCTTGCTTCGGTTTCATACTGTGCCATGCGGACATCAGAGGTCTTTCCGAGAAAACCGAGGATTTCGCCGAGCTGTTTCTGTGTCATGCCTTTCCGGTTGCGGAAAAAGCGGATACGTTTGCCGATTGCCATAATAAAACCTCCGTTGTAGTTAAGCTGATACAGTCATTTTTTGACTGCACTTAAACAAATTTGTTGAACTTAGTATAACATGGTGCAATAGAAATAGCAAGAATAACTTAAATAAAAAAAGTTAAGATTTTCTCGCAAACCACTTGACTTAACGGAATTTATTTAGTATCATAACCATATAACTTAAACAAAAACAGTTAACATTGAAAGGAGAGGCTATTTTAATGACGGAAAAATCATTTATGACGGTGGAGGAAGTGGCAGCGGAACTGCGTGTGTCGAAGTCAAAAGCCTATCAGATTGTAAGGGAACTGAACGCAGAAATGCAGAAGCAGGGCTATCTGACGGTGGCAGGACGTGTGAACGCTACATTTTTTCATAAAAAAGTATGTTACAGCGAATAGAAGGGAGTTGATTTAGATGGCTGTATACAAAGACAATGCTACGGGAACATGGCGGGTAATCTACCGCTTTACCAACTGGAAAGGGGAGAGGAAACAGACACAAAAGAGGGGATTTGCAACCAAAAGGGAAGCGCAGGCGTGGGAGCATGAAGCCATGTTAAAACAGGGCGCAAAACTGGATATGACTTTCGGCAGTTTCTTTGAAGTGTACGAAGCCGACAAGAAACAGCGTGTCAAAGAAAGCACTTGGGAGTCCAAAAGCCATGTGATACGGACAAAGATTTTACCGTACTTTGAAAACCGCAAAATTGCGGAGATTGAAGCGAAGGACGTGATTGCGTGGCAGAATGAGTTGATGGCATACCGGGACGAGAAAGGCAAGCCCTATTCCGCAGATTATTTGAGGACAATCCACGCACAACTTACGGCAATATTCAACCATGCAGTAAACTTTTACAACCTGCCTTACAATCCGGCAAGACGGGCGGGGACGATTGGGAGCGAAGCCGTTAAGGAAATGGATTTTTGGACGAAAGAGGAATATCTGAAATTCTCCGAAGCCATGATGGATAAGCCCCGTTCCTATTATGCCTTTGAAATGCTTTACTGGTGCGGTATGCGTTCCGGCGAACTGCTTGCGCTCACGCCTGCTGATATTGATTTTGAGAAACAGACGGTCACAATCAGCAAGACTTTCCACCGTTCCAAAGGGCGTGACATTATCACAAGCCCTAAGACGAAAAAGAGCAACCGCACAATCAAAATGCCGCCGTTTCTTTGTGAGGAAATGCAGGAGTACATCAAAATGCTTTATGACATTAAGCCGGACGAAAGGTTATTTACGGTTACAAAATCCTATCTCAATCACGAGATGGAGAGAGGGGCGAAACAGGCGGGCGTTAAGAAAATCCGTGTCCACGATATTCGTCATAGTGCGGTTTCGCTGTTAATCAACATGGGATTTTCGGTACTGGCGATTGGGGAACGTATGGGGCATGAAGCGGAGAAAATCACTTACCGGTACGCCCACTTATTCCCTACGGTTCAGACGGAAATGGCGGAAAAATTGGAAATGGAGAGAATGACAAAGGAGGATTAGAAGCATGGAAAAATCACTGGATTACAAGGGAAGATGGCGCAATCATACGGTGGCGTTCCGGGTATCGGACGAAGAAGCAAAGCTGTTGAATGATTTGGTGGCGTTGTCGGGATTGACAAAGCAGGACTACATCACAAGGCGGCTCTTATGCCGGGACGTTGTGGTGCAGGGCAATCCGAGGGTGTATAAGGCAATGAAAAATCAGATGTCGGCAATCTATGAGGAATTGAAGCGCATGGAAAGCATAAGCCCGGACAATGACGAACTGCTCTACACGTTACAGGTAATTGCAATTACTTTGGACGGACTGAAAGGGGAAGATGAATGACAAATAAAATAAAAACGACTGCTCCCGTATCATCTGTTGGCGCAGATGGGGAACAGCCGAATGTTAAAAACATCAATGAAATTATAGCAAATGAAAATGCAAAAAACAATCTGCAAGCCACAAATTGCCCGGAGAAATCCGGGCAGGGCGGCGGGCTTCAAACCGTTTCCATGACAGAACTGTATGATACGGTCTACCCGCCGAGAACGCCTGTTGTGGACGGCTTTCTGTATGGCGGCACTTACCTCTTTGTGGGTGCGCCGAAAGTGGGTAAATCGTTCTTCATGGGACAGCTTGCCTACCATGTGGCAATGGGGCTTCCGCTGTGGAACTATCCAGTAAGAAAAGGGACGGTGCTATACCTTGCACTGGAAGATGATTACGCAAGGCTTCAGCGGCGGCTGTCCGTCATGTTTGGCGTAGAGTGTGCGGACAATTTATTTTTTGCAACGCAGGCAAAGACACTGAATGAGGGACTGGACGGGGAGTTAGAGGGCTTTCTCAAAGAGCATAAGGACGCAAGGCTGATTATCATTGACACGCTCCAAAAGGTGCGTGAGGTCGGCGGGGACAGGTACAGCTATTCCAGTGATTATGAGATTGTGACAAAGTTAAAATCATTCAGTGATAAATACGGTGTCTGCCTGTTGGTGGTTCATCATACCCGCAAGTTGGAATCCGAGGACAGCTTCGATATGATTTCCGGCACAAACGGACTTCTTGGTGCGGCGGACGGGGCGTTTATCATGCACAAGAAAAAGCGCACGGACAACACGGCGGTCATGGATATTGTGGGGCGTGACCAGCCCGATCAGGAACTGACGATAGAGTTTGACCGGGAACAGTGCATTTGGAAATTTCAGAAAGCGGAAACGGAACTTTGGAAACAGCCGCCGAACCCGTTACTTGAAGCAATTAACGAATTTCTGACAGAGGAAATGCAGGAGTGGGAGGGGACAGCAACGGAACTTCTGAAACAGTTGCCGGATATGCAGTTATCGGCAAATGTGCTTTCACGGAGATTAAATGTAGTGAACAGCCAGTTGCTGAATGACTACGGTATTTTCTACGACAATAAGCGGGGCATGAGAGAAGAATCATTCTGAAACGGCTAGAGCAGAAAGAGTAAAGTGCGACGCATGGGGAAGCAATAAAGCGGCGAAAAGCCGCCCCGTCCGTTAGGACGGTATGCTGTCCAACGGACAGCTTGCCCCCGGCAGGGCGCAAAGGCACTTTTGATAGAGCATAGCCTGTCGAAAGTGCTTTTGCGTTACTTTCGCAGAAAGTAACAAAGGCTATGCGCCGTATCCGGCGTTCATTACCCGATAGGGAGAAAGGGAAATATATTGAAACGGACAATCAGCGTTATGACAGGGAAAGGCTCTGTCAACCATAACAGCAGAAAATTCCATGCAAAGAACACTGACCCGGAGCGGAGTTGTCTGAATGTGGAATACTGTAACAAAAATATCAAAGACGTATACCACGAATTATTTGATGAAGCACTTGCCCGGTACAATGAGAAGCAGACCAGAAGTGACCGCAGGATTGATGATTACTATGAGAAAATCTGTTCCGGCAAACAGGAGAAGCCATTCCATGAGATTATTATACAAATCGGAAATAAAGACGATATGGGGGCAAAGACAGAGGACGGACGGCTTGCGGCAGAAATACTTGATGAATATATGCGGGATTTTCAGCGGCGCAATCCCACATTGAGAGTGTTTTCGGCACATCTCCATATGGACGAAGCAACACCACATCTGCATATAGATTTCATACCTTATACGAGTGGAAGCAAAAGAGGGCTTGAAACAAGAGTATCATTGAAAAAGGCACTGGCAGAACTCGGTTTCAAAGGCGGTACAAGAAGTGAAACGGAGCGTAATCAGTGGGTAGCGGCAGAAAAAGAACGGCTTGCGGAGATTATGCTAAAGCATGATATTGAGTGGGAAAAAAAGGGAACACATGAGAAGCATTTGTCTGTTTTGGATTTTGAGAAAAAGGAGCGTGTAAAAGAAGTTGCAGAACTGGAGCAGACAATCTCCGGCAGTAAAGAGGAATTAGCTGATATTTTTCATCAGCAGATAGCGGCAGGACAGGAAACGGAGCAGATACGCAAAGAGGGCGAAGCAATCCGGCAGGAAGTGTCGGAACTTACCGCTACAAATCTTCTTTTGAAAGAGCAGACGGAAACACTGACAGAGGATAAAGAAAAGCTGCTGTCTGAAAATGAAAAGTTGGAGAAACAGCAGAAAAAGTTACAGCAAGAACTTAACAAAATGGTGCAGTCAAAGGAAGTCATGGAGCGCAATATACATGCTTATGATGAAGATGTGAAATGGCAGTTGGCAGAGCCAGGGGCGTTGATGAGCGCAAAGAATTATCGGGATAAAAAAGCACTTCCGCTTGTGGAGAAATTGAAAGAGGTCGTTAAAAATTTGACTATCAAGTGCGTGCAGCTTACGGAACAAAGCAAGAAGCTGACCGCCAAAGTGGACGGGCAACAGAAACAGATTAGCCGTTTGACAGATAAGGTCATGGAGCAGAGCGACACCATAGACCGATTGCAGGAAAAAGCAGTTGATTTGGGGCGTTTGGAGCGTCATTTAGGTAGGGAACAGGTACAGTCGATAGTAGAACGGTCGAAGACATTGGAACAGGCGGAGAGGGCAAATAAACGCCCGAAACGTGCCTTTGAAATGAGCCGATAGGGAAAGGGGGATTGATAGGATATGACGGATATGGAGAAGAAAGTCATGGTGCGGTTGTGTGCAAAGATACTGACGGAAACAGAGTTATATGATACGGATATGGAAGTGCGCAATCTGATTGACTGGATATGCGTGTCGGAGCAGATTAAAACGAATAACAATACAATCCGTAATCTGACCGGGGAATATAAGAAGATAGAGCCGGATTGCCGGGAGGGAGTGCGGGCGCAGTTGGAGCGCATGAAAGAACTTTGCAAGGAGCGGAACAGTCTGTATGAAAAGCAGAATGACTTGAAAGGGCAGAAATGGAAGATTGAGAAGTCGTTGGAGCGATAAGAAATATAGGGCGTAGCGGTTGCTATGCCCTATGTTTTTGTGGCAAATGAAAATAAGAAGTGGTATAATCAAATAGTCAGTCATGATATTGAGAAGATAAGATATGTGGACTTATTCAATAGAAGATATGAAAGGATTATAAATATGTCAAGGCAAATACGAACTTCTGCGAAAGCAGTTATAATTCAAAATGATAAATTGCTTGCAATAAAGTTGAATGATGGCAAGGAAGAATGGTACATTTTACCCGGCGGAGGTCAAGATTGTGAGGAAATGCTTCCTCAGACTGTTGAAAGGGAAGTTAGAGAAGAAGCAGGAATAGAGGTTAAATGTAAAGATTTGCTTTTTGTTATAGAAGGGGTTCACGGTGAGAGTTTTCACAGAATGGATTTAGTATTTTTATGTGATTACTTGGGAAATGCCCAAAATGCAACACTTCAAGGTGATACTAATCAAGTTGGGTTTGATTGGCTGGATTTGTCTATATTGAATAAATTGCCATTGTTCCCGTCAAAACTGCGCCGCCCGATAATGAATTTTCATGAGGGAAAAGAATATATGAAATATCTTGGAAATGAGGAGATAGGTGATCCAGAATGCTTAGAATAGATGAATATATTGACGAATTAATAATTTTATTAAAAGACGCTTTGGGTGAAAGGCTGATGTATATTGGATTACAGGGCAGCTATCTCCGTAAAGAAGAAACTAAAAACAGTGATATTGATATTATGGCTGTGATTGACAATCTTTCGGTTGAGGATTTGAAAACATATCAAAAAGCACTCATTTCCATAGGAAATTTTGAAAAATCCTGTGGCTTTATTTGTAGCAAAGCTGATTTAGAACATTGGAATCCGTTAGAAATATGTCATTTATTGAATACAACAAAAGACTATTACGGAGAACTAAAAAAACTTGTTCCTGCATATACCATTGAAGATGAAAGAAACTATGTAAAATTAAGTTTGAATAATCTATATCACGAAATTTGTCACCGCTACATACACGCTGACAAGGATTATAATGTTATAAAGTTGCCGATAACTTGTAAATCCGTATTCTTCATTATGCAACATTTGTATTATCTAAGTAGTGGTAATTTTATTTCAACAAAACGGGAATTGCTTGAGTGTGTACAAGGCGAGGATAAAACTGTTTTGGAATTGAGTATATCATTACAAAATAATATCGACTATGATTTTGACAAAGCTTTTTCCACTTTGTTTAATTGGTGTCAGAATACGTTATCAAAAATGTGACCGAAAGTACAATTATGTATTCTGATATTAACGGAATAGAAATATTTCTATTTGCATGGGAGTAAGGCTTTTTCTGATTATTTCCTAATGATATGAAAGACATGGTGCTAGCACCATGTAATAAAGGCAGTTAAGCAGAAAATGGGAGTTGGCGATTGATTTGTTACGCTTTAGTCCTTTTGAAAGCCTTATTTTGCAAGGTTTTTAGTACGTAAATAAATGCAGAACGATATTTTATACCTTTACCCTCAAAAACAGGTTTTTACTGCGTAACATTTGAAAAATGGCTTGCTAATCTGTGGGGATTTGCTATAATAGATGCGTGGCAACATTTTGGCAACAGAAAATCAGCAAACCATAATAAATGATGTAATTGATGTAAAAATAGACGTGTATTTGCATAAAACTTAAACAAATATAGTTAAGTGCAACAAAGAACACGCCGAGTTCGAATAGTACGAGTACATATAATTTATTATATATGGCAGGTAGTTTATGAAATTGCCTGCTGTACTTTATATTTTTGCAAGTATTTTTATTTGGTTGCCATAAGATAAAGTTTAAGAAGGTTAAAATTATGTTTGAAAAAAAGAAAAGTTCTGAGGATGAGTTACAAGAAAAAGAAAATGATTTGATGGATATTTTAAGTAAAATGCTTGAACTGGAGAAAGAGAAACATAAAGTCAGTCCGATTAAGATAACAGTATGTGTTGTTGGCGGTATTGGAACGGTTATGTTTATTGGTTTGCTATGCTACAGGTTAGTAAAGACAGATTTTTCTTTTGATAGTATATTATCTACATTATTGGCATTCTTTTCTATTTTTATTTCAATATTTTTTTATTTTAAAGCAGATGAAACGAGTACAAATTTTTATAAATCCTCATACGATATTATGAAAGATGTATCGGTTACATTAGGAAAGATTGAGGAACGATTTGGTGAAAAGCTTAATAGTTTAAATGATAAAGTATCTCACTTAGATAATATAAGTTCAGAAAAGTCTGAAGAGATTAAAGAACAAAAAGATGACAAGGACAAAATTATTAATGAGCTAATGGATAAAGCTCATTTAGACGAAGAAGAAAAGAAAAAGTACAGACAACAGTTAGAAGATAGCGAGCGTCAAATTGAGATTTTAAAAAGGCAACAATTTATAGCTCGGAGAGAAGCTGACCGTTTACGCTTAAATATGGAATCGGGAGAGTTACAAGATAGATGGGAACCAAATAATAAAGTGTTAATGGCACTTTTAAATGGGGACAAAAGTAATTTTCCAATGGCAACGATAAGGAGATTAATAAGATTAGGATATTTAGATGACGATGGAAATGTAAATGAAGATAAAATAATTAATACATTAGCAATGAGAAGATAATGGCAACATTTTGGCAACAGAAAATCAGCAAGCCATAATAAATGATGTAATTGATGTAAAAATAGGCGTGTATTCGCATAAAACTTAAACAAAAATAGTTAATAGAAACGAAGAATACGCCGAGTTCGAATAGTAAACAGAAAACCGGGAAGCCGCATAAACAGCGGACTTTCCGGCTTTTGATGTAGGGCGTGATACCTTTTTGATACCTATATGAGTGAGTGATGAAAATTTTTATATCTCACGCATATAGATTTTTTCAATTTCTCCCCAAGGGGCTGTTTTTGTATCAATGACTTTGAAACCGTACTTTTCATAAAGGTTTTCATGGTCACTTACTAAATATACTTGATGGAATTTTAATGTTTGCAAATAGGATATTGCAAAAGAAATAAGTTTTTGACTTAGGCGTTGTCCCCGATACTTCTCGCCAACGAACAGATAACCAATGTAAGGCGTATATGAAATATTTGGAATGCAATCGCTTTTTGCAACAGTACAGTAACCCGCAATATCGTTTTCATGCAGAGCAACCATCACACGCTCCCAATCTGAAAAGGTATTATCAGACATACTTTGGGATAGAGATTTTCCGGCTCTCCATGAGCAGCTTTGCGCAAATTGGCTTACTTTTTTCCACATATCATCAGATGATGTGATTGATAAAAAATTCATGGTAATTCCTCCGATTTTATTTATTGGAGGATTATTTTTTGTGTATCCTCCAAACACAATTTTGATTATTTTTCATATCTACATCAGTCCTTTCATAAATATATTTATTATAAAGCAAATATGCTTATAATACGGAAGTTATTTTCTACGCCATTGGTAACTGCACTTTTTATCATCTTTTCCATTGTAATCAACTTTACTACTCGTAGCAGGCCAGTTGATTTTCCACTCGAAATATTCGTCCTCGGAAATTTCCCCGCTTTTTAACTGCTCTTTCCTCAAACACCACTCTCGCATGAAATCATTGACTAATCCATACTCTAACCACATACCTACCGGGGCATGAGCAGGCCAATCATCATTGTCATAGTAACGCACCGACTTATCATCAGAAGCGTTGCACTTGCCGGGATTGCGGACAAGCTGAAATAAATGGATCGTGCTACGGTCATCTTCATCAAGCCAAAGGAATGTAAGCATAATATCTTCGGCACAACCGGGAGTAACGCCAATAAAATGGATATAATTGACATTCAGTATCTTTGCCATTTCCATTAAAGTGTTGTTTTTGGGAACACGGTAGCCGGATTCATATTGTGCGATACGAACATCGGCATTGCGTTCCTCATATCCCAATTTCAAGCCCAATTCACGCTGTGTCAAGCCACGGAACGTGCGTATTCTTTTTATCCGTTCTCCTAATACCATAGTCATGTGTCCTTTCTGAAAATTAGAATGATTGTTTTGATATTATCATGTTACATCTGCTCCACAACTCGTCTTTATATGAAAACACATCTATGTCAATCTTTCTTTCAATAAAGCCGACTTTTTCATAACATTGCTTCGCTAATGTGTTTTCATTGAAAACATTCAGTTGAACCGCTTTTGCGCCGGTTATCTGAAAAGCGTATTGCAGAGCCAGATTCAGTATTTCTCTTCCGTAACCTTTTCCACGTCTTGTTTTATCAACGATAACAAATTTAAGAAAGCCGATATTGTCTGCTGTATTGACAGAATAACAGAAAAAGCCTACTGTTTGTCCGTTGTTTTCAGTTGCGACATAAGCACTGTCCGTCCAGTCCATTGCATTTTTCTCTAATAAATCATGGAAAGATTCTGGTGTCATGGGGTATGGCAAGAGATTTGCACACCAAAAGGCATGGGTTCTTTCGTTATCAATCCATTTTGATACATATTCGTAATCTTTCTTTGGTATATACGGTCGGATTCTCATAAATGGAATGTCCTTTCTCCAATTTATTTATAAATTTGTTATAGGTAGTACACCATTATATATTCTTCCTCGTTCTCCTTTACAATCTCAAAACCGATCTTTAAATACATCTTTGCCGCATAATTGGCTTTTTGAACAGAAAGAGAAACCCGGCTGTATCCATGTGATTTAAGCAGGGTGAGAATTTCTTTCATCATAGCCGTTCCAATGCCAAAGCCCCGGTATTCTTTATAAAGAGAGATTGCCAAAGAGGGCGTTTCATCATCTATATGTCCGTAATCGTTCATAATACGAACCCAAACAGCACCGACAACCTTACCGTCAACCTCCGCTGCTAATCCCAAATCATCTTTTGATTCCCCGAAACGCTCAACATAAACCTGTAATTCGGGAGATGTAATGATGGTTTTAGGTGGAGGTTCGATACCCTCTGGAATAAAAATTGCTTCATATAGAAAATTATCCAGTGACGGATATTCCTGCTTTTGTATTTTTCGTATCGTTACGTTCATAGCTGACCTCTCAATTCTGTATTCTCCATATATTCTAGCATAATTCAGATAATACAGCAACAAAAACTTATCAGAAATGCTAAATTTACTAAAAAAGATAAGTTTAACAAATAAGCTATTGACAATAACAGAAATGTTAAGTATAATTCAAATACGGAATTTAACAAAAACGCTAAACAAAAGGAGGATATTGAATGAAGAATGAACTATTTGTAACTGCCGGGGAGGTAGCGCAGGAGTTGGGTGTTTCCAAACCATTTGCTTACAAATTAGTACGACAGATG
>CANQTC010000018.1 GCA_947626675.1 uncultured Coprococcus sp.
TCCTAATAATTGTATTATATAATGATTTAGGAAAAATCTCATTTTAATTTGATTTATTTATATACTAACAGCAAATATCTCGATTATTTACTTTGTGTGGATTGAGAAAAGGATATATTTATACATGGTTTACTGTTAAATATTTGGATGAAAATGGTAAAACGGTATATGAAACAAAAGATTATTGTAGACTTCGTATTGAAAAAAAAGATGGAGAATGGGCATTGGTTAGTTATCATATTCGTCCTTAGTTGCACAGTTAGTAAAAATACTAATAAATAAGAAATCCTTGCCTAGCGATATTACAATACTATAAATAATAGTGAAAAGGACTGACGGTTTATTGGAGCTATTAATCATTTTCGTATAGTTATTCGTGTGATTTTGATATTAAAGAAAAGTTTGATGCTCATTGCTATTATATTTCTACATATTAACGGATGGAGAGAGGAGTTAATATGGAAAATGGTGTGTCTCACAAATAAGACACACCATTTTTATAAAGAAGAAAATTAAGATTACCCTTTATTCAATAATGCAATAAATTCGATATCAGGAACAGCTTTGGAGTAATACCAGCCCTGCATGTAATGACATCCAAAATCAGAAAGCTGCTTTTTCATTTCCTCAGTTTCAATGCCCTCAGCAACGATGTGCAGCTTTAATGCATTTAACATACCAATCGTATATTCAAGCGTAATACCGGCGGTAGCATTCTTGAAAGAATCCCATATCAGGAATTTGTCAATTTTAATAATTGAAAATGGCATACTGTTGATATATGAAATATTTGCATTTCCGGAGCCGTAGTCGTCAAGGGAGAACGTGATGCCATAGTCAACAAGCTTTTGTATATTACTTGAAACGGTCTGCGTAGAATTTACAGTTGCTGTTTCGGTAATTTCTATATTAATCTGGTTAGGCGATACATGATGCTCTTCCAGTATTGAAATGACTCTTTCGGCAAAATCCGGCTGGATAAGCTGAATCGGACTGACATTTACTTCGATGTAATCAATACTGGTTTCCTTTAAATTGAATTTATGGATGAAATGGCAAACTTTGTTCAGGATAATCTCACCCATCTCTACAATAAGACCATTTTTTTCAGCAATAGGTATAAAATCCTCCGGAGATATCCAGCCAAGCTGGGTATCATTCAGTCTTACTAAGGCCTCCGCCGAATTATACACACCCTTTGTTACAGAAAATATTGGCTGATAGTATACCATCAGGGTTTCGTTATTAATTGCCAGTTTAACAGCCCTTTCAATTGCCTTGTCCTGCTTAATCTTATCAAGATTAATGCTGTTTGCATATGTAACCATACCTCGGCGCGTGTTCTTCGCAATACCCATTGAATAATCGATTACTTCAATCAGTTCGCTATAGTTTGAAGCATCCTCCGGGCATGAGATGCAGCAGATAGATGCAGACAACATGATAGGAACATAGTTTTGTCCATACCACGGATATTGAAAACGGTTCTTTATTTGTTCCGCGACATCGGCAAGCTGCTTATCATCGTGAGCCAATACCATACAGAACTGGTCGGAACCCAAACGGAAAGTAGTCTTTTCAGCTTTAATACCGGTTAAAAGGCGGCCAACCTGGTTCAGCAGGGCATCTCCGTTTTCTACACCATATGTCTTGTTTATAAATTTAAACCCATCCATAGCGACAACGATTAAATTAAACGGTTTATTTTCCATGTATCTGTTTTTTAAATATGTACCCATAAAACGTCTGTTAAACAAACCTGTCGTAATATCGGTTACAGTTCCTGCATTCTGCTGATAATGGAACAAGGTAAGTAATACAGCCGTTAATGAACAGTTAAATATAGGAACCCAGTAAAAAATCTGCGCGATAAAAGCTGTCAGGCAGAAAAGAGAGTTAAAAAGCAACGGCATAATTTTAAGAAAAAGAAATTTCTTTCTCTTGCGCGTTATGACCAAAATACTGATGAATATCATAACCGCATCAATAAAGTGCATTACATATCCGGCGGAAGTGATATAATATCTGTCTTTTACAAAAGTAAACGCCCAATGTAAAAAAGGATTTAGGACAATAATTATGGTATCAACAGCAATACAGGAAATAAATATGACACGCAGTAGTTTGTTTTTCCTTATATTGATGCCGGCGATTAAAACGATATAATAAGCAAATACAATCGGTATGATATTAACGGCAAGTGTTTGTAAGGTAGATACAAAATAAAATGCACCATAGCCTGAGGATTGCATATTACGCCCTAAAAAGGTGGCTGTAATTTCGAGTCCTGTAGAAACAAAAACGAGTAAAACAAGACAAAGAAATACACCGTGGTTACGCAGGGGGATTCTCTTTTCGCTGAAGTACCATATAAAAATGAGCAACAAAAAAAACATGGCTACAGCATTAAAGGATAGATTCCAATATAACATATTATCGCCCCCTTTCCAGAATATTTGTATAAAATAACTATAAATCTAATTATAAGTATACAGTATAAAGTAAAAATAGACAATAAAAATTAAAAAATTTTAGGTAAAAAATAATTCCCTTTTTGTTAATATTCAATAAAAATAATTCTCATTAAGCTAAAAATGAGGCGATATAATACTTGTCAAAAATACAATTTTGTGGAAGAATAAAGTAAATAGCAGTTGGCTATAACTTTTTCTTATAACTGATTTAAAGATATGTGTATTAGAAAAAATCCTACAAGAATACTATAATAACTTAAAAGGCCAAAGAAGGTGATTATGATAAAACAGATATTATTTTTTGGAGATTCTAATACATATGGTCTTATTCCGGGAACGACAAAACGTTATGACTGGAACGAGAGATGGACAGGAATTGTAGGAGAGCGGTTAATAGAGAAAGATTACAGAGTAGTTGAGGAAGGCTTGTGCGGAAGAACAACCATATTTGATGACCCGTTAAGGGCAGGAAGGCGCGGAACAGAATTACTTCCTATTTTGTTAGAGGCACATAAACCGATAGATATTGTTGTTTTGATGCTTGGAACAAATGATTGTAAGACGTTTTATGATGCTTCACCGGATATAATAGGTTTAGGCATAAAAAAGCTTGTAGGGCAGATTAAGTCCATCATACCGGATGCAAAGATATTGCTGGTTTCTCCAATTCATCTGGGGGATGATGTCTTTAACGGATATGACCCTGAATTTAATGAGAAATCTGTCGAGACATCAAAACAGCTCGGAGAAGTCTACAAGAAAATCGCTGTTTCGGAAGGATTGTATTACATGGCAGCATCGGACTATGCCGCACCATCTGATACCGACAGGGAGCATCTGGATAAGGCAGGACACAGGGCTTTGGCACAGGCGATAGGAAAGAAACTTGGAAAGGTGATGGGATGACACTAACACAGTTAATATACATCGTGAAGGTGGCTGATACAAAGTCGATTAATAAAGCAGCGGCAGAATTATTCGTTTCGCAGCCGGCGCTTTCGGGTGCAATAAAAGAGCTTGAAAAGGAAATTCATACAGAGCTGTTTATAAGAAATAATAAAGGAATCGTACTAACGACAGAAGGCGAGGAATTTCTAAGATATGCAAGGCAGATGGTGGAGCTTCACAAGCTGATAGGCGAGCGTTACATAGAAAATAAGCAGGTAAAGAAAAAATTCAGCGTTTCCATGCAGCATTACTCTTTTGCGGTGGAAGCATTTATAAAATTGGCAAATCAATTTACAATGGGTGAATTTGAACTGGCGGTACATGAGACGAAAACTCATGAGGTTATAGAGAATGTCAGAGATTACAGAAGTGAGATTGGCGTGCTGTATCTGAATGATTTTAATGAAAAGGTTTTAAATAAGATATTTGCAGAAAGCGGGCTTGAATTTATCCCACTATTTGAATGTGACATATCCGTATATATGAGTAAAACGCATCCTTTGGCGGGAAAGGACATGATACGTTTTGAAGAACTGCGGGATTATCCATGTCTTTCATTTGAACAGGGAGATAAAAACTCATTTTATTTTGCAGAGGAAGTATTAAGCACATTAAGCTACAGACAGATTATTAAGGCCGATGACAGAGCTACCATGTTAAATCTGATGGTTGGAATGAACGGATATACCTTATGCTCCGGTATTATCTGCGAAAATTTAAACAGCAGCAGTTATGTGTCAGTACCATTGGATACGGAGGATACAATGACGATTGGATATTTAAAACGCAGGAATATGCCGCTTAGTATGCTCGGCAGAGAATATATTGATATATTAAAGGGCTACGGTACTGTTAGGAATTTGGAGGGATAGGCAATATGGATATTAAAAGCAGGATATCAGAAGCAGCATATAAATTAGAAGAGAATTATAAAAATCAGGGAATTTTTGAAATTGGAATAGATGAAAAACTTCCGAAAAGGGCAGATATTATCGAAATTATATCAGAGCTTAGGCGCGTCATCTTTCCCGGTTATTTTGGAAGTGAAAATACGGCATATGTTACGCTGAATAATTTTGCAGGAAACACTCTCGCAAATATATACGAAAAGTTGTTTAAGCAGATAAGGATTGCGTTACTCTATCAGGACAGAGGGAAAGAAAACGGCGGATTTGAGGACAGGGCAGAGGCGCTTGCATTAAAGTTTATCGACATGCTGCCGGATATACAGCGATTAATCTTAAAGGATGTGGAAGCGGAGCTGCAGGGTGATCCGGCGGCAAGCAGTAAGGAAGAGATTATATTTTCCTATCCGGGGATTTATGCAATATTTGTATACAGGATTGCGCACGTTTTATACGAACTGAATGTTCCGTTCATACCGCGTATTATGACGGAACATGCACATAGTAAGACGGGGATTGATATTAATCCCGGAGCGAAAATCGGCGAGTATTTTTTTATTGACCACGGAACGGGTATTGTAATAGGAGAAACGACAGAGATTGGCAATCATGTCAAGATTTATCAGGGCGTGACATTAGGCGCACTTTCTACGATGAAGGGGCAGGCGCTTTCAGGCGTGAAGCGTCATCCTACGATAGAGGATAATGTAGTCATATATGCAAATGCAACGATATTAGGCGGTGAAACGGTTGTAGGAAGAAATTCTGTAGTTGCGGGCAATACGTTTGTTACAGAGTCAATTCCGGAAAATACAAAGGTTTCAGCATATGTAGAAAAGCTTCAGATGCAGAAACGTGAAATAAGAGAATAATAAAATGAAGGGCAGGAATGAATGATGGATTGTGGATTTGCAACAAAATGTATTTATGGAAATGGAAAAGATTATGATAAGGATAAGACAGGTACGATTAGTTTTCCGATATATCAGACAGCGACCTATGCGCATCCTGCGGTAGGTCAGAGTACAGGATTTGATTACAGCAGATTACAGAACCCTACAAGGGAGCAGGTTGAAAAAGTGGTCGCTTCCTTAGAGGGCGGAATCGATGCACTGGCATTTTCATCCGGAATGGCGGCGATTACCGCTGTGATGGAGCTGTTTAAGCCGGGCGACCATCTGATTACAGATGCTGATTTGTATGGCGGAAGTATCAGACTGTTTGATAATGTGAGTGAAAAGAACGGTATCACGTTCAGCCATATTGACTGCTCCAGTGAGGATATAGAGCGATATATCAGAGAGAATACAAAAGCAATATTTATAGAAACACCGACCAATCCGATGATGAATGTGGTAGATATTCGCAAAGTTTCTGCGATTGCTAAAAAACATGGACTGCTGTTGATTGTTGATAATACATTTATGTCACCTTATTTCCAGAAGCCATTTACACTTGGTGCAGATATTGTTATACATAGCGGAACGAAGTTTCTGGGTGGACATAATGATACGCTTGCAGGCTTTTTAGTAACAAATTCCGAAGAGATATCAGAAAGACTTCGATTTCTGATAAAGACAGTCGGTTCAGGACTTGCGCCTTTTGACAGCTGGCTGATACTCAGGGGCATCAAGACATTACCGCTTAGAATGGAAAAAGCGCAGGAAAATGCAAAAGCAATTGTTTCATTTCTGCAAAATGAGCCAAAGGTAACAAAGGTATATTATCCGGGTATTGAGGGTACAAAAGGATATGAGATATGTAAATCACAGGCAAGCGGCTTTGGCAGTATGCTGACATTTGAAGTGGAAAGTAAGGAACTTGCATTACACATATTAAAATCAACAATGCTGATTCCTTTTGCAGAAAGTCTGGGTGGTACAGAGACGCTTCTTACATATCCTACGACACAGACGCATGCTGACGTACCGGAAGAGGTCAGAATTAAAAACGGAATTACAGACAGGGTTTTAAGGCTTTCGGCAGGAATTGAAGACGTTGCGGACCTGATACAGGATTTGAAACAGGCAATAGAGTCATTTTAGCAGGTAGTCGTAAAACAAATTATTTTGCAATTTGATTATGTAAGTTTTATAATTGTTCAATTATTATAGTGCAGAGAGGTTAAGAGATGTCAGAGAGAAATTTAGATTTTGACCAGATAGTAGAAAGAAGAAATACGGACTGTTTAAAATATGATTTTGCAGTCAGACGAGGCAGACCGGAAAACGTGCTTCCGTTATGGGTGGCAGATATGGATTTTCAGACCTCGTCAGAGATACTGGATGCCATTCAAAAAAGAGTGAAACATGGCATTTTTGGTTATACGGAGAGCCGCGACAGTTATTTTGAAGCAGTGGCAGCATGGATGAAGGACAGACATGGTTGGGATGTAGAACGAAACTGGCTTGTAAAGACACCCGGTGTTGTATTTGCGCTTGCTATGGCAGTCAAGGCATATTCCAATGAAGGCGATGCAGTTCTGATACAGCAGCCGGTATATTATCCTTTTACAGAAGTAATTGAAGATAATAACCGGGTTGTGGTCAGCAGCGATTTGATATTGGGTGAAGATGGAAAATACCATATTGACTTTGAGGATTTTGAGAGAAAAATTGTAGAAAATAAGATACCGCTGTTCTTGTTTTGCAGTCCGCATAATCCGGTAAGCAGGGTATGGACAGCGGAAGAGCTTACAAGAATCGGCGATATATGTCTGAAGCATCATGTCATTATCGTCAGTGATGAAATTCATGAAGATTTTGTCTTTGGTGACAGAAAGCATACAGTATTTGCAAATCTGAAGAAGCCGTTTGAAGAGATATCCGTAACCTGTACATCTCCGGCAAAGACGTTTAATCTTGCTGGTTTGCAGATATCCAATATATTCATTCCGAATGCTGCTCTGCGTGCGAAACTGAAAAAACAGATTGCGGCAGCAGGATACAGTCAGTTGAATACTATTGGCATCACAGCCTGTGAAGCGGCGTACAGATATGGAAAAGAATGGTATGATGCCATGATGAAATATGTAGCGGGAAATATTGATTATCTGAGAGCTTATATCAGTAAGGAGCTTCCGCAGCTTCAGATGATAGAGCCGGAAGGAACCTATCTGATATGGATTGATTTCAGAAACCTTCATCTTACAGAGCCGGAGCTGGAAGAACTTATCGTAAAGAAAGCAAATCTGTGGCTAGACAGCGGTGCAATATTTGGGAAGGTTGGCGAAGGCTTTGAAAGAATCAATGTGGCATGTCCAAGACAGACACTTGAAAAAGCGCTGGGACAGTTAAAAGTTGCTATTGATAAAATTGATAACTAGCTAAAAGAAATACTTGTATCTTTAATGAGAAAAAATGATTGACAAGAAGAAATCAGATGTTATAATAGCATTATCAATAAAACATATAATTCCTATTAAAAAAATAGGATAAGGAAGGAGCGGATACATATGTATAACGATATTAAAACAATCAGAGAGAATCAGAACTGTTGTTGTTGCTGTATGATGGATGAATTCAATACAGTTTCGTTGTCGTGTGTATTATGAACCTGAGCATATAATAAGTAGTAGGAGTATAAGCAGGTGCCATAATGGTACCTGTTTTTTTATTATCAAAAACTACAAAAAAGAAATAAATATGAAAGAAAGCGGAGGTAAAAAGTTATGTCAGAAATCAAAGAAAGTGCATTGGAATTAATTGGAGGAACACCACTTCTCAAACTGAATCGTTACAGTGAGAAAACAGGCGTTAAGGGGGCAACAATCTTAGCAAAGCTCGAATATCTGAATCCGGCAGGTTCGGTAAAGGACAGAATTGCCCTGGCAATGATTGAGGAGGCAGAAAAAAGCGGCAGATTAAAACCGGGTGCAACCATCATTGAACCGACAAGTGGAAATACAGGAATTGGTCTTGCGGCAGTTGCAGCAGCGAAGGGTTACAGAGCTATTCTTACACTTCCTGAAACAATGAGTGTAGAAAGAAGAAATCTTTTAAAGGCATATGGAGCAGAGCTTGTGCTGACAGAAGGCGCAAAGGGAATGAAGGGCGCAATTGCAAAGGCAGAGGAACTTGAAAAAGAAATAGAAGGCGCTGTTATTCTCGGGCAATTTGTAAATCCTGCAAATCCGGCAGTACATAAGGCTACGACAGGTCCTGAAATCTGGAAGCAGACAGATGGAAAGGTGGATATCTTTATTGCCGGTGTTGGTACGGGTGGAACGATTACAGGTGTTGGCGAATATTTAAAAGAGCAGAATCCGAATATTAAGGTTGTTGCCGTAGAACCGGCAACAAGTCCTGTACTTTCAAAGGGAACACCGGGCGCTCATAAGATTCAGGGAATCGGTGCAGGTTTTGTGCCTGACGTACTGAATACAAAGGTTTATGATGAAGTGATTGCAATTGAAAATGATGATGCATTTGCCGAGGGCAAGACTTTTGCCAGAACAGAAGGTATCTTAGTAGGTATATCATCAGGCGCAGCGCTGAAAGCAGCAAGAATCCTTGCGGAAAGACCTGAAAATGCAGGTAAAATAATCGTTGCTTTGCTTCCTGATTCGGGTGACAGATATTTATCTACACCATTGTTCAGTAACTAATTAACAGGTAAACAGGGGATGCATAAAGTGTCCCCTTTCAAACAAAGAGGTGGTTGAATGACTGATAAATCGGTTGACATCCGGGAAGAAAGTTATCTGGTCACGGTAAAGAAACTGGTGGAAGAAATTAAGTTTGGAACGATTTCCATAGTGGTTCAGGATGGAAAAGTAGTACAGATTGAACAGAATAAAAAAATAAGAATGAAAAACTGACCGGACAACCGGAGGTTTTGCTTACATGAAGAAGAAAAGCAAATCTCAGGTTGTCTTTTTTTTTCCGGATAATTGGCAAATGAAAGGAAGAGACGAATTTGAGTAATAACTATAAAAATCTACAGAATTCACATCCCTGCTTTGGCGGGCAAAAAAATCATGCAGGGCGGATTCATCTCCCGGTAAGTCCGGGATGCAACATCGCATGCAGGTTTTGTGACAGAACCATAAATGATGTGGAACAACGACCGGGTGTTACGAGTAAGATTTTAAAACCGGAAGAAACGATTGAAATTATCAGGAAATCGTTGGAACTGTGTCCGGAAATTACCGTTGCCGGCATAGCAGGACCGGGTGATACATTAGCAACAGATTATGCGCTTGATACGTTCAGGTTGATAAAAAAACATTTCCCAAACCTTATTAAATGTATGAGTACTAATGGGTTGCTGTTATATGAAAGGGCGGAGGAGATTATAGATGCAGGGATTGATTCACTGACAGTTACGGTCAATGCTGTCAATCCGGAGATTGAGGCAAAATTAAATAAATTTATTATTTATCATGGGGCAAAGATAGAAGGTGTGAAAGGTGCAAGCGTACTGATTGAAAACCAGTTAAAAGGGATAGAAAAGGTCGCTGCGGCAGGAATTACCGTAAAAGTGAATACGGTTCTTGTGCCTGAGATTAATGGCGAGCATATTGAGGAAATTGCGAAGACGGTAGGAGCGCTTGGCGCAAGTATTTATAACATAATACCACTGATTCCGCAATATGAGCTGAAGGATTACAGAGAGCCGACGTGCGTCGAGATTGAAGCAGCAAGGACAAGAGCGTCGAAATATATAGATGTATTCAGGCATTGCCAGAGATGCCGCGCTGATGCGATTGGTATTCCGGGAGAAAAAGAAGTCGGCGCTCAGATTTATCAGAGAAAACTTGGTATTAAAGAAACCTTTTCTCATGGATAGGCGGTGAGAAAAGTGAAAACAAGAATTGCCGTTGCTTCTACAGACGGAAAAGTAGTTAATCAGCATTTTGGGAGGGCTGATACCTTTTATATCGTAGAAGCAGATGAGGATACGATGGAATATTGGTTTGTTGAGAAGCGAAATGCAGAACCTGTGTGTCATGGCGGCGACCATGAAGCAGACAGCATGAAACAGGCAGTCCGTAATTTATCTGATTGTAATTATGTTCTGGTCAGCAGGGCAGGTATGAGGGCGAGATGCGAGCTGGAACAGGCAGGAACAGGGGTTTATGAGATACCCGATAGTATAGATAATGCCGTAGATAAATTATTGAGATACATAAAAGTGCAGAGATTATTAACATTTTAGGTAAAGGAGATTTTAAAACAATGGGAGAAATCAGACAGATTGCAATCTATGGAAAAGGCGGAATAGGAAAGTCTACTACAACGCAGAACCTTACTGCCGGTTTATGTGAACATGGGAAGAAGGTCATGGTAGTGGGATGTGACCCAAAGGCAGATTCGACAAGACTGTTGCTTGGCGGACTGGCACAGAAGACAGTGCTTGATACCATTCGTGAGGAAGGAGAGGATATTTCTCTTGACAGAATTATGAAGGAAGGATTTGGCGGAACGAGATGTGTGGAGTCCGGCGGCCCTGAACCGGGTGTAGGCTGTGCAGGAAGAGGAATTATTACATCGATTAATATGCTTGAAAATCTTGGCGCATATACAGATGATTTGGATTATGTATTCTATGATGTACTGGGAGATGTTGTCTGCGGCGGTTTCGCAATGCCTATTCGTGAAGGAAAAGCAAAGGAAATCTATATCGTGGCAAGCGGCGAGATGATGGCGCTTTATGCGGCAAATAATATTTCAAAGGGCATTAAGAGATATGCCAGGACAGGAGGAGTGCGACTGGGCGGCATCATCTGTAACTCAAGAAATGTTGACAGGGAGTTGGATTTGCTTCGGGCATTTTCCAAAGAGCTTGGAACAAAACTCCTTTACTTTGTACCAAGAGATAACGTAGTCCAGCATGCGGAAATTCACAAGAAGACCGTTATCGAATATAAGCCGGATTCCAATCAGGCACAGGAATACCGTAATCTGGCACAGGCGGTTATCGATAATCAGGATTTTGTTATTCCAACACCGATGACACAGGAAAGGCTGGAAGAAATCCTGATGGAATATGGCATGATGGATTTAGCAGATGACTATAGGATATAAGGAAGAGAGGATAAGGATATGGGAAAGATTAATCAATCCATAACGGAATTAGTAGGAAGAACGCCATTATTACAGTTAAATGGATATATAAAATCACATAATCTGGAGTCAGATATTATAGGAAAGCTGGAATATTTTAATCCGAATCAGAGTATCAAAGACAGAATTGCATTAAATATGATAGAAGATGCGGAAAAGAAAGGACTGTTAAAGACGGGAGATACTATCGTTGAAACGACAAGTGGAAATACAGGCATTGGTCTTGCCGCCATAGCAGCGACAAAAGGGTATCCATTCCGGGTATATATCCAGGATCAGGTAAGCAAAGAACGTTTCAAGGTAATTAAGGCATTTGGTGGTGAGACCATTAAATTTGGGGATGAGCCAAAGCTTGCAAAGGTGATAAAAGAAACAGGCGGCGATTTTGTAGCCATGTTAAAGGTATTAAAAGAGGAAATCCTGCCAAATCAGGAGCATATCTGTTTTGTAGACCAGCTTACCAATCCTGCAAATCCTGAGATACATAAAAAGACAACCGGACCTGAAATCTGGGAAGATACAGAAGGAAAAGTCGATATTCTGGTAGCATGTGTAGGAACAGGCGGAACAGTATCAGGCACAGGTGCATACTTAAAAGAACAGAATCCAAATGTGAAGGTTGTGGCAGTTCAGCCCGGACCGCAGTCCATACCGGGTGATGAAAACCCTGCGCCGGAAGAAATTACAGGGGTGCATCCGTTTGAGGGCGTTCCGGAAACCTTTATACCGGGAAATCTCGACAGGAATATTTATGATGACTGGATTGCAGTCGAAACAGAGGATGCATATAAGGCGGCGCGGGAAGTTGCAAAGACAGACGGTATACTAATCGGAACATCGTCAGGTGCAGCGCTGTTTGCGGCAACCGAGCTTGCGAAGAAGCCTGAGAATAAAGGCAAGAAAATCGTAGTTGTATTTCCGGATACAGGACTTCGCTACTTATCAACAAATTTATTTGAATCATAGAGAAGAGAGGATTTATCATGGAAACGAATTTAAGTAATTCCAATGTGGCGACAAGAGAAAACCGTATTGGTTCAATCACCGGTTACATTGGTTCATTAAAAGAGCTGGCAAGCCAGAGCGAGTGTGGAACATTAAAGGGTTGTTCACGATGTTTTTCACAGTCCAGTTCATGTCTGTCAAGCTGTGCGCTTGGGCAGCTTTCAGCAATAAGAGATGTGGCGATTATTCATCATGGCCCGGCGGGCTGCTCAGTAGCAAGCGCAGGCGCATATTATCTTGATAAAGTTATGGCGAAGAAACGTGGCGTCACAAATGATACAGTATATGTTGGAACAGATATGAATGAAAATGATACGATATTCGGTTCTACAGAAAGTCTTAGAAAAATTATACTGGAGGTTAATAAGCGGTATTCACCGAAGGCGATATTTGTAACAAGCTCCTGTGCTACCGGAATTATCGGAGAGGATATCGACAGTGTTGTGGATGAGGTGAAGGAAGAGATTGACGTTCCCGTTGTATCTGTACATTGCGAAGGCTTCAAATCCCGTATATGGGCGACCGGCTTTGATATTGCAGACCATGCCGTATTGTCATCCATTGTAAAGCCGCCGAAGGAAAAGAATAATAAGATTAACTTTAAAAACTTCTATGAAAGTGCAAGACCGGAAATAATTGAAATTTTTAAAAACTTTGATTTAGAGCCTGTATTTCTATACTGTAATTCAACTGTTGAAGAACTTTCACATATATCAGAGTCTCTTGCAACAACCTGTATCTGTGGTACGCTTGGTAATTATCTGGGTAATGTGCTGGAAGAAAAATATGGCGTTCCATATATAAGAAGTATCAATCAGTGCGGAATTACAGGGTTTGAGACATGGCTTCGTGAGATTGGTAAAGTGACAGGCAGAAGTGACAAGGTTGAGAAATACATAGAAGAGCAAAGAGCAATCTATATTCCTCAGATTGAGGAAGTTAAGAAAGAGCTGAAAGGTCTTAGAGCTGTAATTGGTATGGGGCCGGGATATACCTTTGAGGTATCAAGAGTGTTGAATGAGCTTGGAATTGAAGTCGTATGGGCGTTGGCATGGCATTATGACAAGAAATATGAAAATGGAGATGTTCCACCGTCCATGAAATATCTGCTTGACAATCATATTGATTTTGAAGCCAGTGTTGCGGACCAGCAGAACTTTGAGGTTATGAATATTCTGAATAAATATCAGCCGGATTTGTATCTGTCACGTCATCCGGGTTCAACCGTATGGGCAATCAAGAATGGTACGCCGGCAGTATATGTAGCGGATGAATATATGATTTTCGGTTATAAACATACCCTTGAATTTGCCCATGCCATATTAAACAGTATTCACAACAGAAGTTTTGAGCAAAATCTTGCGAAGCGGGTAAAGCTTCCTTATACAGACTGGTGGTATCAGCAGAACGTGGGAACATTCTTAGAGGAGGCAAAGAACTAATGGCAAAATTATTAGATAAACAGAGATATAAATGCGCACTTGGCGCAATGCAGACCGTACAGGCGATAAACAGGGCGATTCCGATATTACATTCAGGTCCCGGATGTGCGCAGAAGCTGTCGGATGGAATCGGAAGCTCGGGCTATTTCTCACCGAATATATTTCCCTGTACGAGTATTAATGAAAAGGATGTTGTATTTGGTGGTGTAAAGAAGCTTCATTCGACCATTGAAAATGCATTAAAGGTAATTGATGCTGACCTTTATGTAGTGCTGACCGGATGTATACCTGAGATAGTAGGTGATGACAGCGGTGAAGTTGTTTCGGAATTTGCCGATGCCGATAAACCTGTTATCTATGCTTCTACAGCAGGATTTAAAGGAAATAATTATAAAGGACATGAGCAGATTATCGATGCAATCATAGAGCAGTATCTTAAAAAGGCAGATAACAGACAGAAAGGCCTTGTGAATATATGGGCGGATGTTCCTTATCAGGATTTGTTCTGGCTGGGCAATATCAGAGAGCTTGAAAAGCTGCTTCGTGAGATAGGTCTTACACCGAATACCATATTTGGATATAACAGAGGAATCGAAAATATCAATAAAATTCCTGAAGCTGAATTTAATCTTCTTGTATCACCGTGGGTTTCCGTAAAGAACATGAAGAAGATGGAGAAAAAGCTTGGTATTCCATATCTTCATTATCCGACGCTTCCAATCGGTGCGTATGAAACAAGTAAATTCTTGCGTGAAGTAGGAAAGTATGCAGGTATCGAAGTAGAAAAGGTAGAGCGTGTAATTACCGAACATGAAAATTATTATTACTATCTGATAGAACGATATGCCGACCTTTTTCTTGAAAACCGTGTTATTAACAAGCAGTTTTCTGTTATTGCCGATGCGCAGTATGCACTTGGCATTACGAAGTTTTTGACAAATGATTTAGGGCTTGTTCCTGCAAAGCAGTTTATTGTAGATGACACGCCAAAGGAATATCGTGAAGCGATTACAGAAGAATTTAAAAAGCTGAATTATGGTCTTTCTGCGGATGTTGCTTTTGAAACAGACAGCTATAAGATACATAATGAAATCAAAGCACATGATTATCATGGCTATCCGCTTATTCTCGGAAGCTATTACGATAAGGAGCTTTCAGAGCAGCTGCAGGGCAATTATCTGAATATATCATGGCCTGTTCAAGATAAGGTGGTATTAGATGATTTTTATGCAGGCTATACAGGTGGTATTCGTCTGATAGAGGATATCTATACTGTGGCTGTTCAGAGATTTAACTAATCATTTATTTCATCATCATAGAAAGGATGTATCGCATGTCATATAAGATAGCAATCGCGTCAAGCGACGGTACAAATATTGACTTAAGTTTTGGCGAAGCGTCGGCGTTTGATATTTATGAAGTCGATGGTACGGAATATACATTGACAGAAAGGCGCAAATACGATTTCCCGGAGAATGTAATACCGGGACAGCCGAAACAATCAGAGGAAAGCGGAATACAGGCAGGATGCGGAAGCAGTGAAGCATCAGGCGGATGCGGCTCATCCGGAAACTGCGGTACGGGGACAGGATGCGGCAGCGCAGGCGGACAGTTCCCAAAGGTGGAACTGCTTCGCGATTGTCGGTGTATTGTATGTAAAAAAATAGGTTTTCATGTTGTAAAACAGCTTGAAAAGCTAGCAATTACAAGCTTTGACATAGATTGTAGTGTTGAAGAAGCGCTTCGTAAGATAACGGACTATTTATATAAGATAGACAATCATCAGTCGCTTAGAGGAACTTATAATAAAGAATAATAATGAAACTGACTGGACAACCGGAGGTTCATGGAAACATGAACCTCCGGTTGTGTTTATAGGAGAGGAGAAAAAACAGATATGAAAAAAAGTAAAATATTAGTTAGCGGCGCATTGATACTTTCAATGCTTGCAGTATCATTCACAGGCTGTGAAAAAAAGGAACAGACAGGCGGCAGTCATTCGTCACAGACAGAATACAAATATGGAAAAATTGATATTCCGGGTAAGGACGGCGCGCTTTGCGGAGCACCAATCTATATTGCATATGAGAATGGATATTTTGCTGAAGAAGGATTTGATGTTAATCTGATTTCGGCAGATTTTGAAACAAGAAAAATTGGTTTAAATAATGGAACGATTCCGATTGTAAACGGAGACTTTCAATTCTTCCCATCGATAGAAGAGGGCATTGATGTAAAGGTCGTTGACGGATTGCATAACGGATGTATCAAGCTTGTTGTTCTGCCGGATTCTGATATTAAAACCGCATCTGATTTAAAGGGAAAGAAGATTGGTGTAGATGAAATAGGCGGTACGCCGCATCAGGTAGCCAGTGTGTGGGTGGAAAATGCAGGTATTTCAGCATTGCCTGAGGATAACGAAGTTACATTTCTGCCATTTTCAGATGGAAACCTTGAATTGGAAGCGCTTTATAACGGAGATATTGATGTAGCAGCGATGTGGGACCCGCTTGGTTCAGTTTCAGAAAAAGAGGGGAAAACAAAGGTAATATTTGACTTAGCAACTGCTCCCGATTTTGCCGGTAAGTATTGCTGCTTTTTATATGCTTCAAATAAGCTGATTAAAGAAAATCCTGAAGAAGTGGCGGCGCTTTTAAGGGCATACCGGAAAGCACAGAACTGGATTAGTGAAAATCCGGAAAAAGCTGTTGATATTATTATAAGCGGAAAATATTCACAGATTGAAGATAAAGAGTTGGCGATAGAGCTTCTTAAGAGCTATGAATATCCCTCAACTGCGGCAAGGGAAGGAAATGAACATAATATTGCAGATGATGTATATTACTTTGCAACTGCATTACATGATATAGGATACCTTAAAACAGAGCCGAAAGAATTTGAGGAAAGCTATTTTTATGATGTAGATGCGGCTCTTGGAAAATAGGAGGACATAATATTGGAAAATAAGAAAACGGTAAAAACGGGGATTCGATATGCCGTATACATTTTATTTACAGTTACAGGATTTGTACTGGCGATACTGGAGAATATATTTGTTCCGCAGATTGCTGCAGATTTTGAAAACAAGAAATATGCCCTGGGTAGTTTTGTTCTAAGTATTAACAGGGCATACAGAATTTTTCTATTCCTGTTAATAATTTTTTATATAGCTGTTGGAATTTTTTCTTATCTTAAAGAAAACAGACAGGCAAATTATATAAAAAAAGCAAAATTCCGTTTTGCCTGCGGCGTTGCTCTTGGGATATGGGATTTATTCGGAACAAAGCTGATGTATTTTCCGCAGCCCTTTTTCCCCGGACCGGCAAAGATACTGGAAGCATTTTTGATGGAGAGCGGATACATATTAGAAAATACATTATATTCACTTCGATTATTTGCTTTGGGTTTTTCCCTCGGGGTTATATTCGGCGTGGGAACAGGTATCCTGATTGGCTGGTTTGATAAAGTGTATTACTGGTTAGCGCCTGTATTAAATATTTCAGGTGTGATACCGGCTGTTGCATGGATGCCGTTTGCACTGACGATATTTCCAACGCCATTTTCCGGAGCGGTATTTCTTATCGTTATATGTGCATGGTTTCCTATCGCCTCTCTTACGGCACAGGGAATACAAAGTACGCCGAAATCACAGTTTGACGCTGCAAGAACATTAGGCGGAAATACGGTATACCTGTTATTCCATGTTGCAGTACCACATGCAATGCCGCAGATATTTATGGGTATCTCATCTGCAAATGCTTTCGCATTTACAACGCTTGTTATGGCGGAGATGCTTGGACAGCCGGGAGGGCTTGGCTATTACATTAATACTTCAAAGGTATGGAGTGCGTATTATAAAGTATTTGCGGCTATTATTGTTATGGCGGTCTTATTTAGTCTCATCATGAAAGGGATAGGAGCAATAAGAGGTTATGTATTGCGCTGGCAAAGGGGGCTTGTGAAATGAGTAAAGATGTTTTAGAGATTAGAAATGTCAACAGAGTATACAATGATGGCGAAAAAGACGTGAAAGCCTTGTCAGATATCAATCTTACGGTAAAAGAAGGTGAATTTGTTTCAATCATAGGCTCGTCCGGATGCGGAAAAACAACGCTTTTAAAGCTTATTGCAGGACTTGATATGCCGCAGAGCGGCGAACTTTTGTTGAACGAGAGTAAAATCACGGGACCGGACTATAAAAGAGGATATGTATTTCAGCAGAATTGCTTGTTTGAGTGGCTTACAGTAGAAAAAAATATAGCGGCAGGTTTGAAGGCTCGTCATGTCTATACCCAAAATAAAGATAAAGTCAGTAAATATATTGATTTAGTTGGACTTCATGGATTTGAAAAGTCCTATCCGCACCAAATCAGCGGCGGTATGGCACAGCGCGTCGCAATTGCGAGGGCTTTGATTAATGAACCGGAAATTCTCCTGCTTGATGAACCGATGGGAGCGCTCGATTCTTTTACAAGAGCCGATATACAGGATAAGCTGCTTGATATCAAAAAGCAGGAAAATCTGACGATGATACTTGTTACGCATGATGTAGACGAAGCAATTTATCTGTCAGACCGAATCGTGATTATGACGCCAAGACCGGGGCGGATTAGTGAAGTGATAGATGTAGATATTCCGTATCCAAGACAGCGGGGTGGGGCAGAGTTTATCAATCTCAGGCGCAATCTGCTTGATAAGTTTCACCTTGCAAGTGCCGAACCGCAGCCGGAATATTTTATATAGAACAGGAAAACAGAATGAAAGGATGAAAAGATGAAGAACAGAATTACATTTTTTATAATATATATATTGATTGGAATATTGCTGATACTTACGCCGACAGTAATATTTCCCGTATGTGAAGGAAAAATGAAGATGGGGTGCAATTATACGGCATATGCGGAGCTTGGAACAGGCGCTTTTATTATCGTTCTTGGGATTATATCTGTCTTTTTTGTGTCGGATAAGGTTCGGGCAGGAATCAGTATATCAGAATCGGCTGCAGGAATATTAGCTATATTGTTTCCGACAGTGCTTACAGGTGTATGTAAAAGTAGTGAAATGAGATGTCATATGGCGACACTTCCGATGCTGGTTATTGTTGGTGTGATTCTTACGCTGGCAGCTCTTATCAACGTCGTTTATTTATTAAAGAAAAAGGGAGATTAAGCAGTAAATGAAGAAAAATTGGATTATGCTGTTTCGTGGAATGAAAAGAAGACGGTTTGGCAGTATTGCACTTGTAATAGCGGCGGCAATTCTATCGTTTGCTGTTTTTGGCGGATTCATCTTAACGATAAGCCTGAAAAATGGTGTAGAAAGTACAGATAAACGTCTTGGCGCTGATATGATGATTGTTCCTGATGGGTATAAGGAGTCTGCTGAGTCTGTGCTGCTTGCAGGTTCAAGAGATTATTTCTATTTTGATAAAGTTGTTTTAGAAGAGATTGAGGATGTTGCCGGTATCAGTGCGGCGACACCTCAGTTTTTCCTTGCAAGCTTATCTGAGAAATGCTGTACGGATAAGGTGGGAATCGTAGGCTTTGAACCGGAAACAGATTTTATTATAAAGCCGTGGATTGAGGAGGTCTATAATGGAGAACTTCCGGATAATGAAGCGGTTGTCGGAAGTGATATAAGTCTGGAAGATGATGGCACAATAAAATTGTTTGGAGAACATTATAAGGTAGCGGCAAGACTTGCCAAAACGGCAACAAGTATTGATACATCCGTCTATTTTACCCTTAATACCATACCGAAGCTTTTAGCGGACGCCAAGAAAAATAATCTGAACTTTCTGGATAGCCAGAAGGATTTGAATTCGATATCAACGGTCTTTGTAAAACTTGAAGGCGGGCAGACAGCACTTGATGTAACAAAGGCGATTCATGAAAATTGCAGTCAAAATGTAGGAATTGTATATCCGAAGGAAATCGTGCAGTCGCTCTCAGGAAATCTTTCATACATTGTATTGGGCATGAAGATTTTTGTAGGTGTCGCAGCAGTCATTTCTATTACCGTTTTATTCATATTATATCTGGTATCTTCAAATGGAAGAAAGCGGGAAATGGCGCTTCTTAGAGCAATGGGCTGTACACATGGAAGATTGACGGGCATTATGCTGGAGGAAGCCTGTGTGCTTAATTTGACAGGATGTGCGGCAGGTTCAGTTCTGGCGGCAGCAGTTGTATTTCCATTCGGAAGGTATATAGGAAGGAGCTTACATATGCCATATTTGTGTCCGGGTATTGGCATCGTAATGGGTATATTTTTTGGAAGCCTTGTAGTGGTGCTTCTTGCAGGTATGGCGGCATCTGCGTATCCTGCATTACGAATCAGTCGTATAGAGCCGTATGCTGCTCTTCGGGAGGAGGAATAGTATGTTGTCTGAATTAAGAAATGTGAGTAAAACATATCGTCATTATAATCATGTGCGGACAGTACTGGATAATGTTAATTTTGAAATTAAGGAGGGAGATTTTCTCATTTTATCAGGTGACTCAGGGAGTGGAAAGAGTACACTTCTTGCATTAATCGGAGGATTTTTAAAGCCCGACAGCGGAAGCGTCATGTTGATGGAAAAAGATATTTCGGTGATGAAAGAGAAGACACTGGCATATATTCATGAGTATTCTGTCGGATATGTTCCACAAAGTAATGTGATGCTGCCTGAACTGACAGTGTCCGAGAACATAACGCTGCCATTTTATTTTAAAAACAGGGATAAACAGTCAGACGATTACATGAAGGAATTATTAGAACTGTTTGGGCTTGGCGGTATGGGTGAGCGGTTTCCTTTTGAACTTTCCGGCGGTGAACTCAGACGGATAGCGCTTATAAGAGCATTGCTTGACAAACCAAAATTAATGATAGTAGATGAACCTACAGCAGGTCTGGATGCGGATACGGCAGAAAAAATCATGAAGTATTTATGTAAACTTTGTAATGAAGAGGGCATGGCTGTACTGGTATCAACACATGATATGTCGTTAGCGGAATATGGAAAATGTAGAATTCGGATAGAGGAAGGGAATATAAAATATATGTGTTGATAAAAAATATTGACATGAATTATTTCTATTGACATGTCTTTATTTTTTACCTATAATACATAGAAAACCTACAGAAATAGTGTGAAATAAAAATAAAGAATATTTTATTATGAAATTATCAGCATAATCGAATAAAAAGGGGATGATAAAATGTCAATATATTTGATAAGAAATGCGAAGGCTGATGATTTAGGAGACATCGCATATATAGAAGAAACCTGTTTCCCGCATGAAGAGGCGGCAACAAGGGAACAATTAGAAAAGAGATTGAACAGCTTCGGCAGTCATTTTTATGTTTTGGAATATGCCGGAAGGATTGTTGGATTTATAGAGGGAATGGTGACAGATGACGAAACAATTTCCGATGATATGTACGGGAACGAAACGCTTCATAAAGAAGATGGTAAATGGCAGTCTGTATTTGGACTGGATGTACTGGAAGGCTTCAGAAAGATGGGTTTTGCATCCAACCTGCTGAATGAAATGATAAAAGCAGCCAAAGAAGAAAAACGACTTGGTGTAATTCTTACCTGCAAAGAGCATCTGATACATTTTTATGAGAAGTTTGGTTTTAAAAATTGTGGGATATCAGAATCGGTGCATGGCGGCGTGGTCTGGTATGATATGAGATTAACATTTTAGACAGCATTTTGAAACGCACAGAAGGAATTGCTTTTGCAATTCGTTAAGAAATATTTTCGATATGGAGGGAAAAATCGATGAGTAAATTAATTTATTTGGATAATGCAGCAACAACAAAGGTGAAGGACGAAGTATTTGAAGCAATGAAGCCGTATTTCAGTGAATTATACGGCAATCCTTCAAGCATATACCGGTTTGCGGGTGAGGGAAAGAAAGCGATAGAGGAAGCAAGACGTACAGTGGCGGAATTTATTGGCGCAAAGCCGGAAGAAATATACTTTACCGGAGGCGGAAGCGAGTCGGATAACTGGGCGCTTAAGGCGACAGCATTTGCCAAAAGAGATAAAGGAAAGCATATCATCACTTCAAAGATTGAGCATCATGCAATTCTTCATACCTGCGAATACCTTGAGAAGTTAGGATATGAGATTACTTATGTCAATGTCGATGAAAATGGCGTGTTAAAGCTTGATGAGCTGAAAGCGGCAATCCGGGAGGATACCATTCTGATTTCTGTTATGTTTGCAAATAATGAGATTGGTACGATAGAGCCGATTAAGGAGATTGGTGAAATTGCCCATGAACATGGCATTTTATTCCATACAGATGCTGTACAGGCATATGGACATGAACATATCAATGTCGATGATTATAATATCGACCTGCTCTCTGCCAGCGGACATAAAATCAACGGACCAAAGGGAATCGGTATTCTGTATATCAGAAATTCTGTAAAGATAGGTTCATTTGTTCATGGCGGAGCACAGGAAAGAGGCAGAAGAGCCGGTACACATAATACACCGGGTATTATAGGCTTTGCAAAGGCAACAGAAGTTGCAAAGAGGGAGATGGATACGCGGCATTCCTATGAAAGTGAGCTTCGGGATTATCTGATAGGCAGGGTTTTAGCAGAAATTCCGTATACAAAGTTAAATGGCCATAAGACGGACAGGCTTTCCAATAATGCAAACTTCAGTTTTCAGTTTATAGAAGGCGAGTCCCTTCTGATTATGCTCGACCAGAAGGAGATATGTGCGTCAAGCGGTTCGGCCTGCACCTCAGGTTCGCTTGACCCGTCACATGTCCTGCTGGCTATCGGACTTCCGCATGAAATCGCACATGGTTCTTTACGCCTTACTTTATCGGATGAAACAACGAAAGAAGATATTGATTATGTGGTTGATGAATTAAAGAAGATTGTGGAACGGCTTAGAAGCATGTCGCCATTATATGAAGATTTTGTAAAAAAAGGCGGTAAATAAAAGACATTATTAAATGTAAAGGAGATAGAAAAAATGAGTCAGATTATAGAGTACAGCGATAAGGTAATGGAGCATTTCAGCAATCCGAGAAATGTAGGCGAGATAGAAAATGCCAGTGGCGTCGGTACAGTAGGAAATGCGAAATGCGGCGACATTATGCGTATATATCTTGATGTAGATGAAAATGGCATTATTAAAGATTGCAAGTTTAAGACGTTTGGCTGTGGGGCAGCGGTAGCAACAAGCAGTATGGCAACAGAGATGATTAAAGGAAAATCAGTGGAAGAGGCCCTGAAGCTTACAAATAAGGCTGTTCAGGAGGCGCTTGGCGGACTCCCTGCGGTAAAGGTTCATTGTTCCCTTCTTGCAGAGGAAGCGGTTCATGCAGCGCTTTGGGATTATGCGCAGAAAAATCATCTTGAAATCGAAGGTTTAAAGCCGCCTGTTGACGATATAGACGAAACGAAAGAGTTCTATGAGATGTCAGGTGAACAGTAGGTGGTGGCTATATGAAAATATCGACAAAGGGAAGATATGCGCTTACATTTATGCTTGATATTCTGTCAAATGGCGAGGGGAGTCCCATTAGCCTTAAAGATGTATCAAAACGTCAGAATGTATCAGAGAAATATCTGGAACAGATAGCAGGAAGGCTGACAAAGAGTGGCTTGATTAGGAGTGTAAGGGGTGCAAACGGAGGATATTTATTAAAAAGAAAACCGGAGGAATATACGGTCGGGGAAATCCTTAGAATCATGGAGGGAGATTTAGCGCCTGCACCATGTGTAGAAGCAAACGGAAGTCCCTGTGAAAAACGAAACCTGTGCAGCAGTGTGATTTTATGGGAGAAAATCAACGATGCTGTCAATTCAGTAATCGATAACACGACGCTTGCCGACATGAATAGTTGGAGGCAGGAAAAGTATTAAAACATATCCTCATAATCCTCCGGGGTAAAGCGGTGATAGGTAATGTGAACGCCTTCGTCCTTAAAGCAGTATCGGTAATTGTCATCAGGATGATTCCGATAGTAAATAAGCAGGTCAAATTCACCATCTGTTATTGGCTTGATGCATAGCTCATAGGGATATTTTTGAAACAGGCTTATGATATTATCCATAGTGGCAGCATGGCTTGAAACAGTTTGAAGAAGTTCGGATAAAAATTGGTTATGAAGAGGGAGCTGATGAACATATTCAGTTCCCTTTTCGGGGATTACAAGACAAAATCGTTCGCCGGAATGTGTAATGGCGATATCACCCAGTCTGTCTGACACTTCTTTACAAAAGCCATTTAGAAAAAACAGCATTTCATTTATAGAAAATTGTTCTTTTATGTATCGGTTTAAAGAAGAGAGAAAATAATAGATACGAATCGTCTCTTTCCGGTAGCCGATTTTTAATTGCTGCTCTTTTATAAAGTCTGTTATATATTTTTCAAGAATGTCATATTGCATTGTGGTATCCTCCTTCTATGATTAAGCCTATAAATAACATAGGAATAATATATTATAGCAGATGGCAGACAATAGTTCAAGAAAGGGATTTTGTAATGGAAGGAATTAGTAGTGAAGAAAATTTATCAATTCAGGAAATTACTGTAGATGAATTAAATGAATGGAATATGGATGATTATATGTTAATAGATATCAGAGATGAAATGTCATATTCCTACGGGCATTTGCCCGGGGCGGTCAATATTCCGTATGACAGGATGAAAGAGAAGCTCTCCGAACTTGCTGATAAAAAAATTGTGGTTTATTGTAAAAAGGGTGAAACCGGCATAAAAGCGGTACAAATTCTTGAAAAGGCGGGAAAGACGGCATATAACTTAAAAGGCGGATATATGGAATGGCTTATTGGCGTTATGGACAGTGAAAGTGATACAGACGAGGATGCTTTTAATGAAAAAGTGGAAAAAAGTATCCGAAAGCGCTTCCATAAAAGAATATGGAGCAGGTTTACAAGGGCAATCAATGAATATGAGCTTGTAAAAGAGGGAGATAAAATCGCTGTATGCATATCAGGTGGGAAGGACTCCATGCTGATGGCAAAGTTGTTTCAGGAGTTAAAACGACATAATAAATTTGCATTTGAACTGGTGTTTCTCGTTATGAATCCCGGTTATAGTCCCGAAAACAGAAATGTAATAGAAAACAATGCAAAGAAACTTCATATTCCGATTACAATTTTTGAATCAGATATATTTGAGTCTGTATTTCATATAGAAAAATCACCATGTTATCTGTGCGCAAGAATGAGAAGAGGGCATTTATACAGCAAGGCAAAAGAGCTTGGGTGCAATAAAATCGCACTTGGTCATCATTATGATGATGTGATAGAAACCATTTTGATGGGCATGTTATATGGGGCGCAGATGCAGACCATGATGCCGAAGCTTCACAGTACGAATTTTGAAGAGATGGAGTTAATCAGACCGCTTTATCTTGTACGGGAAGAGGATATAAAAGCATGGAGAGATGCGAATGATTTGCATTTTATCCAGTGCGCATGTAAATTTACCGACACTTGCTCCTCTTGTCAGGATGACGGACAGAGCAACTCGAAAAGACTTGAAGTAAAGAAGCTGATACAGGAGTTAAAAAAGACAAACCCATTTGTAGAGGGAAACATATTTAAAAGTGTAGAAAATGTCAATCTAAGTACGGTGATTGCTTATAAAAAAGATGGCGTGAAGCATCATTTCCTAGAGAGCTATGAGAATATGGGGGATTGAAAAACTGAGCAAAGCTTAAATGCAGAGTGACAGTTTAAGTTTAAATAATAATTTCCAGTTTTTGATTAAAGGCCTCATGCGCTAATAAACGCTGGTATTTTTTTGGCGTTAATCCGGCATATCCTTTAAAGTCCCGCACAAAATGAGCCTGATCAAAATATCCGGCATCAATTGCAATCTCTGTCAATGTCCGTCCGCTGGGATTGTTTAAGGAAGAAACCGCCGATTGAAACCGAATGATTTTGGAAAACTGTTTTGGGGTAAGTCCTACTTCCTGCTGAAAGCATTTTTCAATATACCGCTCGGTATAGCCTGTTTCTATGGCAATCTGTTCAATTGAAATATCTCCTGAAAAACGTATTAAAAGATTGGAGATATGGCGTACAAGCAGATTGCTGTTTTCCATCGGATTCATACGATTGTATATACTCATATATGAATTCATAAATGCGGTAATCTGACTGCGGAAGTCTGTAGTACGAAAGATATTCTCCAACATACGTTCATCATGGACAAGTGCAGAAAATGGAATCTGGTGATTTACCAATTCTTTCATAATTTCTGACGAGCAGCCCAAGACCGGATTATATCCGGGGAGAAACCGTATGCCAAAATAACATGTATCCGGGCGGAACAGTACCTCCTTCGGGGAAAGGACTGTTCCGCAGATTTCTGCGCCCGGGTTCGTTTCGTCACAGCAAAATACCATATCCACACAGCCGTCCGGTATTGCATAGCATGGTTCATCACCCGTTTTACACTGATAGAAATGGACGATTCCAAAGCGGTTCATCACATACTTTAAGTATGATTTTGAAGCAGTTACAAATAAAGGCTGTTTTGGTGTCATGTAAATATGCTGTTTCATATCAGGTTCATCTCCGATTTGTAAAATCTATTCTACATATTACACCATATTTCGTATAGATTTCAAGATGCTATTCCGGTCTTGTACCTGTATTTGTGTCAGCGCTCACACTTTCTACCGACGGCTTTGCATCAAGATGAAGGCGTTTTGCAAGAGCCGGGTTGTGATGAATCTGGTATAAATCGGTCTCCATAGCCATAATTTCTTTAATCTGATATGCCTTGAACATAGGACGTTTCATAACGCGCTTAATCCAGATAGTGGCATAGACAGATAAAATGGCGAGTACAATCAGAAATATCAGATAAATTTTCTTTTTAACTGTCCAGTCAGAATCAATATTATAAATCATAAATGCATTTCCGATTACACCGATAATCGGAATGACAGGACCAAGCGGCAGCTTAAAGGTACGCGGCGCTTTCGGAAGACGTTTTCTTAAAACCAGTACATCGATATGCAGGATAATATAAGAAAAAATCCAAAATGTACATCCGGTCAGAATCAGGAAAGTTACCTGTTCACTGGATGACAAACCGGTTGCATTAATGATAACCATGATAACAGCATCAAGAAGCAGACCGACATAAGGCGCTCCTTTCTTATTTTTCCGCATAAAAACAGAAGGAAGCAAATTAATCTTCGCCATGCCTGAGCAAATCTGGGCAATGGAGAAAAGCGCAGTATTTAGTGTACTGACGACTGCAAGCAAAGAAATAATCGTCATCCATGCCGTACCGAATTTTCCGCAAAGCAATGTTCCGTATAAAATATGAGGTACGGAGCTTGTGCCAAGTTCTTCCCACGGTGTATAGTGGCTGAAACCGATTGTCATAAAAATCTGCATGACCAGTATTGCAACCAGACTGATAACCATACCAACAGGAACTTTGAATCTTGCATTCTTTACCTGAGAGGAGATAGGAACGATAAATTCCACTCCGATAAATAAGAAGAATGCCAGGCCTAACAGGGAAAATATATCTTTCGGTGAGGATGAAATAACGGTTTCCTGTGTAACGACATCTCCGGGCGCTAATTTGAAAGTACCCATGATTCCCATAATAATCAGAGAACCAATTAACCCATATGCAACAATATTCTGAATTTTTGCAAACATATCAACGCCGTACAGGTTTAAAATGGTTAAAATAATAATTAATAGTATAGAATATGATGCACCTGAAACGGGAAAATCTGAAAATACACTGTTTAATGTATTTCCGAACATTGCCGCCTCTGAACTGCCCATAATTGTCTGGCATGTCAGATAACCGCCAACCGTAATAACAATCGAAATAAAAGGGCCAAGACTTGCCAATGTGTATTGCGCCATTCCTCCGGTCAGGTTCGGCATCAATGCATTCAGCTCACAAATGGACAGTGCAGTAAGAATATTGAATGCACAGGCGATTATCATGGTAATAATAAATGGTGTTCCGATTGCCGCCGAGCCCTGACCAAGTGAGAGCAGGCAGCTTGTAGCAACAATTAACCCAACGCCTGTAGCAACAACGCTAGGTAAACCTAATTTTTTTTCTTCCATAACAGATGGTACCTCCCTTCATTATCTGATAAAATCGTAAAAACAGATTGCTTTGAAATTGCCGGTTGATGTTATCATTTATCTCCGTATACTAACGCATCATGTCCTTCTTCGCCGGTACGGATTCGGATAACATTTGTGACATCAGAGACAAAAATCTTTCCATCGCCAATGTGTCCTGTATATAGTTCTTTCTTTACAAATTCAATTAAATCGTCAAGCTCATCCGTAGGAAGTACAATCATAACAACTTCTTTTGGAAGCAGACTGATTTCTTTATTTTTGCCTTCTACTTCAAATTCCTGCGTTCCATGCTGTACGCCGCATCCCAGAACCTGATATACGGTCATACCGGTAATATGGAACTTCCCAAGCGCCTTTTTTAATGGCTCGATTTTTGAAATGCCTGTAATGATTTCTACTCTTGATAACTGCATAATAACACCTCCCTGATTAATTAAAACGATTATATCGAAGCGCTGACAGGTCTACTGCTGTTTCCTGCCCCATTGCAAGCTGTGATAGCACCAGTCCGACAGCCGGGGCAATACCAAATCCATGACCGGTAAAACCGCAGGCAAGAATTAATCCCGGAACTTCATCAACTGTGCTGATGACAGGGACATGGTCGGCACAGGAGTCCATCCATCCTGCCCATGTTCTGACAACCTTAATATTTTTAAGGGATGGGAAATAATTCATGATACCCCGGCATGCAGCAGAAGCGGCAATGCTTGAAGATACCGGTTTTCCCGGTTTTGCATAAGGCTCCAGTCCGGAGTTAAGACCAAATACAAAGGAGCCATGTTCCGTCTGGTGACCGTAGAAATCTGCTGCGGCAGTACCAAGCATCTGCCAGAACATCGGTGCAACCGCTTCGGTTACAAGTGTTTCCAGTAAGACAGGCTGCATAGGAATGTCAATTCCTACAGTATCAGCGATAAAACGGCTTTCATATCCGGCAGCCAGAATAATCGTATCCGCTTCATAAACATTTCCGGAAGCCGTAATGACCTGACGTACTTTGCCTTTGATTTTCCGAAGTTCTGTAACCTTTTCATCTGAGATAAAGTGAGCGCCCAGTCGACGTGCCATTTTATAGTAGCCCATAGTTGCCGTAAGCGGATTGGCGTGACCGTCGGTAGGACACCAGCTTGCGCAGGTAACAGCATCTGACAGATAAGGATTAATGGCTCTTGCCTCATCACCTGAAATCATTTTTACATCAAGACCACAGGCGGCGGCGCGGGCAGTCAGACCTTCCAAAATCTTTTGGTGTTCGGGGGTACTGCCTAAACGTAAGTTACCCTCCTGGTAATATTCGACATTTGTTTCCAACATATCGGAGAGATTCGGCCAGATGTTCTTAATCGCATACATAACAAGCGGAAGCTCTCTTGGGTCTCTTCCTGACTGGCGGACACCGCCGCCATTTCTCGTTGAGCCGCCATTTCCAATATTTTCACTGCCTTCCAGCACTAAAACGGAAACTCCGTTTTTCGCCAGGTTATATGCTGCCGCACAGCCGATAATACCGCCTCCGACAATGATTACTTCTGTATTCATTCTGCATCCTCCTTATCCTGTGCTAAAATCCGCATTTCTATAGGCCGCATAGGCGCTCTGCCGGTTGCAGGCTCTAATGCGTCGGGGCGGACACCTAATTCTCTTGCTACAATTCCCTTGACGAGCTTTGTGCAGGTCTGTCCCTGACAAAGCCCCATTCCTGTACGAAGATAACGGCGTATTTCTGTAAGGGTAAACATTCCGTCATGAACTGCCCTGCGGATTTCGCCTTTTGTTATCTCCTCGCATCGGCATACAATAATATCATCATCAGGCTGCGGCACAAATGGCGCTAACATTCTGTTTCTATCGTTCATACTGCTTCCTCCTTTCGGAAAAATCTTGCTTTCATGGCATATTCTTTCGGTACTTTCATTGTCAGCAGACTGGTATGGTCAAAAGCCTTTGCGCTTCGTACATCTGCGACCTCTGCCGAACATACCTGTTCTCCCTTTCGATTTAGAGCAACCCCTTTGTCGCCTTTCTTTGGAAGGGGTAGAAATTCATATGGTAAAGTGATTTCAGCAGTACCATCTCCGCAGTCTTCATTGACAAGAAAAATGGCCTGACCGGAACAGGATGCCACACACATACCGCATCCGATACATTCTTGCTCTTCATCAACGGCAGGAAGTGCAGTAATATTTTTTCCGATTTTAATACAATGCTTCGGACAGGCATCCTGACAAGGATTACATGGGATATTCTGTGTACATTCAATAACAGGATGAATCCCTTTGCTATGGGTAATGCCCGGAAAACGCTCGATTTCGTCATCGGCTACAAAGCCATGCTTTAAAAGATTTTGGGAAATGGAAACACCCTCTTCCGTTTCCGTAATCATTTTGCCTCTCATTCCCGGAGCAAACATACCCTGTCTTAATCCGTTAAGTGCAGCCTCCTGTTCAGCTATCTTTTCTTTGCCATCAGCTTCAGATATGTAGCCAAGTCGGATTGCTGCTGCAATTCCGGCGATTCGTCCTTCAATCATGGCACTGGAAGCTTCTTCAATACCTGAAACATCACCGGCGGCATAGATGCCCGGAATAGAGGTTTCGCCAAATTCATCTACTTTTGGAACAAAGCCTGCCTTTGCAGGATTGTCCTCCATTTCACAGCCTGCCATATCGCATAATTTTGACATAGGAGACAGACCGACAGCCAGACAAATGGTATCAACATCAAAATGCTTTTCCGTTCCCGGAATGACATTCCAGTTTTTATCAACCTCACCGATAGTAACACCGGTTACATGGTCGCAACCATCAGCAGAAACAATGGTGTGCGAAAGGTAGAATGGAACACCACAGCGGGCGACTTTGGAAGCATGTACACCATACCCGCCGACTCTCGGAGCGGCATCTGCAAGTGCTACAACTTCACAGCCTGCCTGCATGAGCTGGAAGCTTACGACAAGTCCGACATTTCCTGAGCCAAGCATTAACACCTTTTTACCCGGAAGGATGCCATGCAGGTTCATCATAGTCTGGGCAGCGCCTGCGCCGATGACGCCCGGCAGAGTCCATCCCGGAAATGTAACCATGTTTTCACTTGCGCCTGTGGCGATTAAGATAGTATCACCTTTGACATGTTCTACATGATTGTCTATTTTTACAGTGACTTCCTTTTCGGGAAACAGGCCGATGACAACGGAATTTAAGACAACTTCTACACCCAAATCAGCAGCTTCTGCTAAAAGCTCTTCACCGATATGGAATCCCCGGATTTTTGCCTTATGCTCCTTAGAACCGAAGAATTTATGGATTTGTTTAAATAACTGTCCGCCCGGTCTTGCATTTTCATCATATACAACGACCTTCATACCGCATTTTGCTGCTTCGATGGCGGCTGACAGTCCTGCTGGACCTGCGCCTGCTATAATTAAATCATATCGTTTCATTCTGTTTCACCTCCCGGCTGTTTTGCTGTTACACCATATTGCGTACATATTTCCATTCCTGCTTCTAAAGGGGTAATGCAAGTACGGACATTCGGCTGTCCGTTTACTACCATGACGCAGTCTGTGCAGCGTCCGATAGCGCAGAAGATACCTCTTGGCTTATGCTGTTTTTTCGTATATCGGTGTACCATGACACCGGCGTCTTTCAGTGCCATTGCAATCGGCTCTCCTGCGTATCCTTCAAGTTCTTTTCCGTCAAAAGTGAATGTTACAAGTTCGCCCTTTTCGTAGGTACCAAGAATAGGATGTTCATTTATTCTCATAATCGATTGCCTCCTTCATTTATATCATCTGGGGCGTTTCCCACAAGTTCAGTTTCGTTCCGATGCCTTTTTCTAAGGCGTTTCGATAAACGATTGTTCCCCAGGCTACGTCTTCTACAGGCATACCGCCTACAGAATATATGATAATTTCGTCTTCTTTGCGGTGTACCGGAATTTTACCGGTCAGGATATCGCCCAAATCATCGACTTGTTCTGATGTCATTTTTCCCTGTGCAATTAAATCCATGACGCGGACGGCGGGGATAGGAACGATATGATATGCATCCGGTTTCATTTCTTCCTCCCATGCTTCATAGAGCATAATGTTGTCAGTGACGGTTCTTGCGCGGTTGATGATAAAATCGTCATCAAAGCGGAGCGCTGCCGTTGAACTGATTAATGCGCCCGGCTTAATCCACTCTTCTGCAATATAGGGATAAAGTTCAGGGTCTCCGGTAGGTGTAGAAGTACTTGCGGATACGATATCAGAATCTCTGACGGCTTCTTCAATGGAGGAGACAGAATAGATATCGACATTCGGATATTCTGCTTTTGCATAGTCTATAAAATCCTGCAGGGACTTTGCACCACGACCTTTTACTTTGATGGTCTGAATATCAGGGCGTACAGCCATTATAGCGGCAAGCGCTGTTTTGCTCATAACGCCGGGACCGATAATTCCGACAGTCTTTGCATCCGGTTTTGACAGATATTTGTAGCCGACACCCGGAACAGCGCCTGTTCTGTATGCGGAGAGAATATTTGCCGACATATATGCAAGCGGAGCGCCTGTATCCTTATCATTCAGTGTAAGCATTAAAATAGAACGAGGCAGTCCTTTTTCCTTATTCTCACAATTCGAGCCATACCATTTCATTCCTGCCATATCAAATTTTCCGCCTAAGTATGCAGGCATTGCCATAAAACGTCTGTCCGGTCCGTCTACCGGCATTTCAGGAAATGGCGAGGATTCCGGAAACATCATCATACATCCATGTGAATTTCCGTTTGCACCGCCCATACGGTAATTTCCTGCTTTCATAAGCTTGAACATTTCTTCCATAGCTTCGATGCAGCCCGTCATATTTTTGACGCCGGCAGCAATCATGTCACTTTCATTTAGATATAAAAAATCGACTTTTGGATAACTCATTCAAATCCCTCCTGTCTTGAATTCATACAAAAAGGGAGTTCAAAGCATGACACTTTGAACTCCCTTGTTCTGATGTCATATTATTATAGATGGGGGATAAAAAAATTGTAAAAAAACGAACAAGGATAAAATGTCTCTCATTTGTTTTGTCATTCACAGGTAATTTTTTTTGCAGGACAGGCATATACATAATAGAAAATGAAACCACACAGGTGTGGGTTTGGAAAAGGAAATAAAAAGGTGGAGCGTTAATGGAAATGAAAAGTGAGAGGGCAGTCAGTAAATCATTATGCAGAATTCATGGGAGAAACACGCTGATACTTGTATGGCTTCTTACAGCAATGGTGATGTGTGTAGGCTGTACGATATTCAAAGAATCGGGTGATGGCGAGCGTCTGCTGTATGATATCTGTGATGAATCAATGCTGCCGGATGAACTGATGGCAATCATAGACAGTAAGAAGCAGGGAGCATTTAACCTTGTATATTCCAATCAGACATATACATATATCGTTATGGCGGCAGGAAAACAGGATAGAGATGACGTAGGCGTGGAGGTTGAAAAGATGTATAAGGATAAAAACGCTATTTATGTGGAAAGTTTATTACGACAGCTTGCAACACCGGGCGATACCGTTTCCGGCGACGGGATATCTTATCCATATACCGTTTTGCGAATCCAAAAAACAAATATTCCGATTATTTTTAAAAAGTAGATACGGGCTGACTGCTGATACCGATTTTGTCAGTTGATAAAACAAGGAATATTTACAGCAATAGAAGAATATAAAAATATAAGGAAACTTTGAATATATGAGGGTAAGTAAAAACCAGGGGGGAAAATATGGAGCTTATAAAAAATAAAATTACGACTACAAATTTAAAAGCGTCAAAATATACGCAGTTTACGATAGATGATGACTTTAATATATCGGACTCAAAGGCAGATATTGATAAGATTATAGCAAGTACCGGAAATGTTCTGCTTGAAAATGTAGAAGCCCTTGATAATAAGGTGCGTATTTCAGGTGTCGTAACATTCAATATGCTTTATCAGACGGATGATGACTCCGCCATGCTTGAGAACTATGAGAGTGACATCCCATTTGAAGAAGCCGTCAATATAGATGGGATTGTGGCAGGGGATAAGGTTGACGTAAGCTGTAATCTGGAGGATTTGTATGTTACCATGATTAATTCGAGAAAGTTTGAGGTAAGAGGACTTGTCGGACTGAAATTATGGGCATGTGCAGTTGTTTTTGCAGAAGGTGCTACAGGCATTATGAATGGTTCGGGAATTGAATGTCTGAATCAGAAACTGCCATTTACAAATAATGTTGCAAGTGTAAAAGATATCTTTAAAGTGCGTGAAGATATTGAAATTCCGGCGGGAAAGCCGAATATAGGAAGGCTGATATGGGAACAGGTAGCATTTAACGGCATCGATACGAGGGCTGTAGATGATGGTGTACATATTAGTGGAAAGATGGAATTATTTGCTATATACAAGCCGGAGGAAGAAATGGTTCCGGTGCAGTATATAAATAGTGTCAAAGATTTTGAAGGCATCATTCCATGTGATGATATCAATGAGGATATGATACTGGATGATGCAGTAACGGTAGGCAAAGGTTCGGTGTCTGTAAAACCGGATGCAGATGGGGAGGACAGAGTCATTCAGGTAGAATATAATCTGAATATCGATATGAAAGTTTATGAGGATATGGAACTTACGGTAATCAGTGACATGTATTCGCCATCGGCACAGATAGAAACAGAAACGGAGCAGTTTCAATATGAAAATCTGCTGATTCGGAATAATGCAAAAACAAAAATTACGCATAAAGAGCAACTAAAGAGCAGCCAACCGCAGATATTACAGATTGTACATATTTCAGGAAGTGTTGACGTAGATGATATTAAATTACTTGAAGATGCCATATCTGTAGACGGAGCAGTCAAGGCAATGGTAATGTATGTATCTTCCGATGACAGCAAGCCTGTGCAGCAGATTGAAACCGTTGTGCCTTTTTCTTATAAGGTGGAATCTGCTCCGCTTAGTGAGCAGGACTCCATACGGATTACACCGTCGCTTGACCAGATATCTGCAAATATGCTGGGAAATGATGAAGTAGAGATAAAGGCAGTCATTAACATGAGCATTACTGTATTTGCAAGAAAATCCATCAACCTGATTACGGATATGAATCTTGCGCCGATTGATATGGAAGAAAAGGCCGGTATGCCGGGTATCGTCGGTTATGTTGTGAAAGAGGGAGACAGCATATGGTCTATAGCCAAACGCTATTATTCAAGCCTTGATTCTATCAGGCAGATTAATGAGCTGGCAACAGATGATATCCAACCGGGCGACAGACTGATTGTTGTGAAGGATTAAGGAAAATATTTGATAATTCAGTAAAAAACATAGAATAATAAATGTAAAATGCAGATATGTTAATTGAAAAAAGAAAGCATGAGCATTTTGTGCAAAAGCATAAGATGCTCATGCTTTTTACCGAAATGGTGATGGCAACAGCAGAAACGGTAACACAATGTACAACATATGATGGAAATGGCGGCCGGATTTTTTTAATAATTAATGTTTTGCATTGGTAAGCAGTTTTTTAAATAATGGAACGATTTGTGCGGCGATAACTGCTTTCACAATATCCAGCGGGATAAATGCAACAAAACCTGATAAAAATGCAACTTTCCATGTAAGGTTTCCATTAAACTTCCACCAAAACATACCAATGACATCAATAACAACGACACCAAGAATTGAAATGCAAGTGTATCGAACTCTGCTATATTGCTTTCCCTGTAACAGACCAATTACAATTGCCGCAAAGATGAATGAAAAGGTATATCCGCCAAATACACCGAAGAGATATCCCAGGCCGGAGCCTCCGCCTATGAATACGGGAACACCGATAGCGCCAAGTATCATCCAAAGAGCAATGATAATGGCAGAGTCCCGAAGCTTAAATACAAGTGCAATCAGAATAATCATAAAATTGAGCAATGTAATATGGGCAGCATTCGGTAAAGGTGTTGGTATGCTTATGTATGCTGATACGCAAAGTAAGGCTGTAAACATTGCCATCATTACAAGTTCTGTAGTTGAAAATACTTTCTTCATGTTTGTATTCCTCCAAAATGTGAATTGTTTTTACACAGGTATGCAGATAACAATATTATTGTTATCTGCATATAATAAGCAACGCAGTAAGGGGATAACATAAGGGCTGTGTAATGTAACCCTATACTGCTAACTCGGTTTACATTATATACAGCAATAGAATAAATGTCAACCAGAAATATAAAGGGAAGTTTACATTTGCTTTGCAATATAAGTTTGTTATTACTGAGATTGACCTGTGGTTTTAGAGAGAATATAATTTGTAAAAAAGGCAGTATGTGTTCTAAGTAAATGAAAAGGAGGCAGAGATATGTTAAAAGTCGGAATAACAGAGCTTGATATTAAGTGGGAAGATAAAGAGGAAACGAAGAAACGGTGTATTAATATAATGGAAGAAGCATATGAAAAAGGCGTTGAGCTTCTTGTTTTCCCGGAGATGACGCTTGTGGGGTTTACAATGAAACCGGCTGTTTATGCGGAAAGTTACAGAGATGCAAAGATTCCTGACAGCATTTCCTTTTTTATGAAAAACAGCAGAAAATACAATATGGCTATGGCATTTGGCTACATAGAGGCGTCAATGGCAGATAAAAGTCCGGTATTTGATGAAAGCAAAGAAAAGATATATGAAAATAAGCTGGCGCTTGTAAAAGGGGATAATCTCGTGCTTGATTATGCAAAGATACATCCATTTTCATATAGCGGAGAGGATAAGCTTTATCATGCAGGCGATACCATATGTCAGGCAAAGGTTAAAGATATGGTTATAGGCGGATATATATGTTATGATTTGCGTTTCCCTGAGATATTTTCTGCGGTAAGAGAGCGTTATAATACGATTCTTGTTATAGCAAACTGGCCTGAGGAACGTGTGAATCAGTGGGAAGCGTTACTTAGAGCAAGAGCTATTGAAAATCAGGCATATGTAATAGGTGTAAACAGAGTAGGAGAAGATAAAGAAAATTCATATGTTTCAAGCTCTCATGTATTTGACTGTTATGGAAATGAGCTGGCAGAGCGCGTAAGTACTGATTTGCTTGTTGCCGAAATAGATAGTAAGGTCGTTATTAGTGCAAGGGAAAACTTTCCGCAGGGAAAGGATAGACGGTGTGAGCTGTACAGGAAGTTTATGGTCTGATATGGCAAAATCAGGAAAAAACAGTTGGAACTAACTGTCATATAATGATATAATTAAAGAATGTTATGCGCAACTTGTATTTTAATAAAACAATATGTTGTACTATTAATTCTATAAAATACAATATGTAATACTTGAATGACTCGCCAAAAATGGTGTATTGTTCAGCTAAATCGAGATAGCAAATCAAGGAATGAAAACGATTATGAATGAACGACAACTACTGTTGGCAATTTGTGCTGTGTTTGCTATGTGCCTTGTTCCAATCGGTATTCTGATTGGACATAGAAGATATAAAAAATATGGTGCACAGATTTGGAAAGAAATGAAACAACAGGAAAGAGAAGCACAGGAAAAAGGAGGCATACACTCCTTATATTACAAGCGTCCTTATAAGCGTGTTTTTGCCCGTACTTATGGAACACCGATATTGATTTGCATGTTAATTGGACTAATTTTATTATTGATAATATTTGAACTTATATAGTCGATTATTACGACAAAAGAACTATTGTTTTTTATGGCATGATATGTGGGATTCAATGGCAAAATTTATTAAAACTTGTAAAAATCCATATAATGGGTTAAAATAGAAGCAGTTTATTAAGGAGGAAACTTTTATGAGTAAGGACGATTGCATTTTTTGTAAGATTGCAAATGGTGAGATTCCATCGGCAACAGTTTATGAAGACAGCATATGTAGAGTTATTCTTGATGTAAATCCTGCAAATAAAGGTCATGCTTTGGTTATACCAAAAGAACATTATGATAATATATACAGCATGGATGCCGATACTGCTTCAAAGATATTTACGATTGCAACAGAAGTTGCAAAGGCGCAGAAAGCGGAACTTAATCCGGATGGACTTAATATAGTTCAAAATAATGGAGAGGTAGCAGGTCAGACAGTATTTCATTTTCATATGCATGTAATTCCAAGATACAAAGGAGATAATGTCAATATCAAATGGCTGCCGGAAAAGCCGGATTCAGATGAATTGGATGCATTATCAAAGGCATTGCGAAAAAGAATATAATGATTCGGATGGGGCAGAATTTTTTCTGCCTCGTTTTTTTCTGTGAAACAATATAAAAGGGCTGTAGAGGGAGTACGGGATGGACTTGAACGTATCAAATGATAAATATGGAATTATAAATGGAAACCAGTTAAAAATATTGGCATGTTTGCTGATGCTTTGCGACCACATTGGACTTATTTTATTCAATGATAACCTGATTGCAAGAAGCATAGGGAGAATGGCATTTCCGATATTTGCTTTTCTGTTAGTGGAGGGAATGAGACATACCTCAGATATGAAAAGATATATGCTGAGGCTTCTTGTATTTGCAGTAATATCAGAAATTCCATATGATTTGGCTGTCTTTGGAAATGTATTCTACTTAGGACATCAAAATATATTTTTTACGCTGACGCTTGGATTATTTGTAATATATTGTTTTGAAGATGCGCTTTTGCATAAATGGGCATATGGCATCATGGCGGCGGCACTTGTTGTCGCATTTGTATGCTGCTTTGATTATCAGATGGCGGGCATACTGATTATATTTTCATTTTATGTGTTATCACCGCACCGGGCGGGTTGCAATCTACAGGAAAGAGTGAAAATAAATGTGGAATTGTCAGTTGTTACAGTTCTGATAGATGTATTGTTCATTGGCACAAGGCAGCTCTTTTCCCTTTTTGCTCTTCTGCCTATCAATCTTTATAACGGAGAAAGAGGAAAATTAAAGCTGAAATATGTATTTTATCTGTTTTATCCGCTTCATCTGATGGTGTTGTGGTGGGTAAAGAATATCTGAATGAAAAAGAAAGTCTGCAATGTCAGGAATAGCTGATTGTTTTGTGAAAAGAAGAAAAGAAGGAAAATCATGTTGACTAATTTCAGCATATGGTATACAGTAATAACTACAAACAAAATACGAGAAAACGCTCTTATTCAGAATGGTGGAGTCATAAGGGACTGAGAAGCCATGGCAACCCCGTATATCGGAAGGTGCCGGCCTGAGCGAAACAGCATTAGCTGTATTCGAACAATGAGAGGCTTGGTATAGAAATGTCAAACCGCTCATATGCAGCGGTTTTTCTTTTTGTTTAATTTGCCAGCCGACAATATGTAAAAAGTCCGGCGGATAACTTATTATAATAACAGGAGGAAAAAATGGAGAAATTATTATTTACTTCAGAGTCAGTAACAGAAGGTCATCCTGACAAAATTTGTGACCAGATATCTGATGCAGTTCTTGATGCTTTGCTTGAGAAAGACCCTATGAGCAGAGTTGCTTGTGAGACAGCGATTACAACAGGACTTGTGCTTGTTATGGGAGAGATATCTACAAATGCTTATGTAGATATTCAGAAAATAGTGCGCGAAACAATCAGAGAGATAGGCTATGACAGGGCAAAATATGGTTTTGACTGTGATACCTGCGGTGTTATAACAGCAATAGATGAACAGTCGGCGGATATTGCAATGGGTGTTGATAAAGCTTTAGAAGCAAAAGAGCATACCATGAGTGATGCCGATATTGAGGCAATCGGTGCAGGCGACCAGGGAATGATGTTTGGATTTGCAACAAATGAAACACCGGAGTATATGCCGTATCCGATTGCACTTGCGCATAAACTTGCCAGACGTCTTACAGAGGTACGGAAGAATGGAACACTTCCTTACTTAAGACCTGACGGAAAGACGCAGGTTAGTGTAGAATATGATGAAAATGGTAAACCATTAAGGCTGGATGCAGTTGTTTTATCGACACAGCATGGTGAAGAGGTTACACAGGAACAGATACATGAGGATATTAAGAAATATGTATTTGATGAGGTACTGCCTAAGAGCATGGTAGATGAAAATACCAAATTCTTTATTAATCCGACAGGAAGATTTGTAATAGGCGGGCCAAACGGTGACAGTGGTCTGACAGGACGTAAGATTATCGTAGATACTTATGGCGGATATGCGCGTCATGGCGGCGGTGCATTTTCCGGAAAAGACTGCACGAAGGTTGACCGTTCAGCAGCTTATGCCGCAAGATATGTGGCAAAGAATATTGTTGCTGCCGGACTTGCTGATAAGTGTGAAATTCAGCTTTCATATGCAATCGGCGTTGCAAAGCCTACCTCAATCATGGTAGATACATTTGGAACCGGTAAAGTTTCAAATGAAAAGCTTGTTGATATCATCAGAGAAAACTTTGATTTAAGACCGGCAGGGATTATTAAGATGCTGGATTTAAGAAGACCGATATACAAGCAGACTGCTGCATATGGCCATTTCGGAAGAACAGATATTGACCTTCCGTGGGAGCGACTTGATAAGGTTGATGCGATAAGGGCATCTGTTTAATAAAATACCCGGAGTGCATTTTGATTAATCTGCATTCCGGGTATTTTTAGTAGCTGCAATCTATAATGTGACTGGTTAAAAGCTATGCTGTGTAAGAAATATTATTCTTCATCGCTGTCAGCGGCATTGTCTTCCTCGTCACACTTACTATCATTTTCAGAGTTTACGATGGACTCTGCGATATTGATGATTTCACTTAAATCGGCGGTGCTGAGAGGGCCGTTTCCGCCTGTATGCAGAACTGTTTTTTTCTCCTCCGCAGATTTTTTCGTATGTTCTACAAAGCCATCCGGCTGTATTTCAGAATTTTCTGAATAAGAAGGCTCCTCATCAATCTTAACTTCGGTTAAATCATTATCGGTAGCTTCTTCCGTATTCTTTGACGCAGCAAGCGGGTTAATCAGAAGCGGACCTTCATGTGTCGGTGTGGTTGATGTAATGGTAGGTACTACAAATTGTGATTTTGCAGGATGCTTTTTGCTGTCGGATACAGTACCTTCTCCATCCTCCACGTTTTTGGCATCTGCACTATGGATACTGTCTGAACTGTCCGTATCAGTGTTTTCTTCATCTGTATTACGGATACTGTCTGTGTTTTCTGTATCGGTGTTTTCTTCATCTGCATTACGGATATTGTCCAGGCTGTCTGCATCAACGCTTTCTGTGTTCGCATCATGGATACTGTCCGGGTTTTCTGTATCGGTGCTTTCGTCATTGTCATTATTGATGTTATCTGAACTGTCTATATCGGTATCTTCTGTATTATAATAATCCGAGTCGTCAATAGGGGCAGCATCAGTATATTCGGCGGCAGCTTCGTCAGTAGTAGCTTTCCGGTCGTGCGGCTTTTTTTCTGCCTCATACTCTTTAATGATTTTTTTCATGGTAAGTGCAAGCGCTATTGCAATTACGCAGATGAATACAAGTATGATGATTGCAATCAGCATAATGACAAATTTATGACGGTTGATAAAATTGCTTACCCCGGTTTCTTCCTGAACAGCAGAATTTGTGAAACCTTCATAGCGGATGAAAGTGCCGTCTATGGTATCATAGAAATACCATCCCTCGCTTCCGGAGGTATTCATTGCATAAATCAGTATTACAGTATCTTGTTCATTTTTCCGATATGCAGTAACTTCCGTATTGTCTATCAGATAGGCTATAGGGCTATAACCGGAAGGAACATTATCCTCCTTGTGGTCTGATATAATATAGGTACTTCCCGCTGGCTGTATCTTTATCATAGGTGCGATACTGCCTGTTGCTGTATCGATTGTATACCAGTGTCCCTCTGCTGCATCATTGATTAGATACGCACAGGAAACGAGATTATTTGGCGATTTGTAAACAATGATATCAGAGCCATTGTAGCTGCTCATGTTTTCTGTAAATCCATTCGGTATATCCGTCTTTGTATAGTCAGTATTAAAATGGTATGTCGTTCCGTCTATTACGACAGATACTGGTTCCGGTTTTTCGGATTCGCAGGTTACTTTAATTGTATAAGTGCGTTTGTCACCATTTTCTGCAACAACTGTAATTTTAACATCTTTTGTTTTCCCTGCCTCAAAGCCGCTGTTTCCATTGATGGATACTGCTGATTTATCATTTGCAGCAGCTGCATCGATGTTAAGTTTTTCAGTGCCTTCTGTTACTGCAATTTCATATTCTGTTACAGCCTGTGAAAACGCAGGCTTCAATGTGCCGGGTGTTATTTTTAGTGACTTCAAAGCACAGTCATCCGTTTTGTCACTGTTGTCATCATCATTTTTATCGGTGGAATTTTCAGTCGTACTTTCACTGGTAATTTCGGTAGCCTGTTCTGTATCTTCGGAAGAAGCAGCGCTGCTGTCTCCAAGAACAGATATGATGGCGCTCGCATTTGAAACGCTGCATGCAACATCATCAGCAGTATTTACAAAGCTTTTTTCTGTATATATAGAAGCGCTTCCGCTTGCTATGGCTTTGAAAGAAAAGGTGGTATAGGCGCTTGATGAACTCTTGTCGCCTGAACCGTTATAGGTGATGCTGCCATTTTCGGCTTCACCAAGACTTGAAGTATATTCAAGTATGGAGGAATCATAGGAAAGTGAGTATGTATATGCGCCCAGCGCGGTATCGCCTGTTATTGATACGGTTACGGTTATTGTATCGCCCACATTTACACTTGTCGAAGATACGGCGATGGTAATACCTGCCGATTCCGCATATGTTTTTATTGCAGGGAATATGGTTAGGCTGCAAATGATAAATAATGTTGCCATAAGGCAGAGGAATGTGTGTTTTAATTTTTTCATCTCATAGTTGCTCCTTGTACTTAATCAATCTGTTTGGTATATTTCCCATAAAAAGGAACTACAAATAATGGTAAAAAACAGTTTATCATAATATCAAAAAATGAACACCCTTTTTTGATAAAAAAGATAAAAAAAGACAGGAAATCATAATATAATTACCTGCCCATTTTTAATCGCTAGCTTATCTTTAATTTGAATTTCTGAATATCTTTTTCGGTTTCTGCTTTTTCGATTAATGCACCTAATCCGGCGAGCTTTTCTTCAAATTTTTCATAGCCGCGTTGGATATACTTTATATCTGTTACCGTTGAAACGTCATCTGCAACGAGGGCGGCGATAACAAGAGCGGCGCCTGCCCTGAGGTCAGGAGCAGCAACATTTGCACTGGAAAAAGTTGGTACACCATCAATAATAGCAGTATTTCCTTCAACCCGGATATGAGCGCCCATGCGTGACAGTTCTGCGACATATTTGAATCTGTTTTCAAATATGCTTTCTGTTACGATGCTTGTGCCGTTTGACAAAGCGAGGGTAACTGCCATCTGTGGCTGCATATCGGTAGGAAAACCAGGATAAGGAAGCGTCTTTATATTCGTTGACTTTAACCGTTTATCAGCCATAACTCTTACGGAATCATCGTATTCGATAACAGAAGCGCCTATCTCCGTAAGCTTTGAGGTAATTGCTTCAAGATGTTTTGGTATAACATTTTTTATAAGAACATTTCCTTTGGTGGCAGCAGCAGCGACCATGAATGTTCCGGCTTCTATCTGGTCAGGAATGATAGAATATGTTGTTCCGTGAAGCTCTTTTACACCGCGGATACGGATAACATCAGTTCCTGCCCCCTTTATATTCGCGCCCATACTGTTCAAGAAATTTGCAACATCTACGATATGCGGTTCTTTTGCTGCATTTTCAATGGTCGTTTTTCCATCCGCTAAAGCGGCAGCCATCATAATGTTGATGGTAGCGCCTACGGATGTTACATCCATATATATATGGCTTCCGATAAGTTCATCCGCATATACCTGTATCATTCCATTTGTTATATCTACAGTAGCTCCAAGTGACTCAAAGCCTTTTATATGTAAATCAATAGGTCTTGCACCTATATCGCATCCGCCCGGTAATGCAACCTGCGAATGTTTGTATTTTCCAAGTAAAGCGCCTAAAAGATAGTAGGATGCCCTTATCTTGCGGATAAATTCGTCATCTACACATAAGTCGTCGTTTGGACGAATCGTTCCTCCGCAGATGATAACGGTGTGTTCATCTACATATCTTACACTAGCGCCAATTCCCTGTATAGCCTGAAGCAGTACCCTGGTGTCTCGTACGTTTGGGACATTTTCTATTGTGACTTCCTGGTCGGTCATAACCGCAGCGGCAAGGATGCCAAGCGCAGCATTTTTGGCGCCGGCTATTGTTACCTCGCCTTCAAGGGGATGACCGCCTTTGATAACATATTGTTCCATATTGCACCTCATTACATAAATCTGCGACAAATCGCAAACAACTTTATAGATTATAGCACATAAATTCAAAATGTAAATATTTTTTATTTATCTGCTTCGCAATATATGCATCTATAAATCCGTTTTTCTCTGTTTGTAAGCTTAAAAATTTGTTGTATACCCTGTTCTGTGGTAGTGATACAACGTGGATTTGTACATTTTTTTATATCAATCAGCCTCTCAGGTAATTCGATTTTCTTCTTTTCGATTAATTTTCCGTCTTTTATAATATTGACGGATATATCGGGGTCGATATATCCAAGTACATCCAGATTCATATCGATATCCTGGTCTATTTTAAGAATATCCTTGCGCCCCATCTTGCTGCTCTTTACGTTTTTGATGATGGCTACGGAACAATCCAGTTTATCAAGATGAAGGTCCGTATAAATCTGTAATGCCTTTCCTGCTGTGATATGGTCGAGTACGATACCGTTTTGTATGCTGTCTATATTCATATATCTATGCCTCCAATCCCAGTAATGTCATAATAAGCGCCATTCTTACAAACTTTCCATTTAAGGCCTGCTTGAAATAACAGGCTCTTGGGTCATCATCAACCTCTACAGCAATTTCGTTGACGCGGGGAAGCGGATGAAGTATGGATAAGTCGGACTTTGCCGTTACAAGTTTGGAATTGTCAAGGATATAGCTGTCTTTCAGCCTGATATAGTCAGCTTCATTGAAAAAGCGTTCCCGTTGTACCCTTGTCATATAGAGAATATCAAGTTCGCCAATGACATCCTCCATAGAAGTAACTTCCCTATATGTTATATTATTCTTTTCTATGACTTCTGTTCTTATATAATCAGGAATTTTTAATTCATCAGGTGAAATCAGTATAAATTCAATACCTTCATATCTGGAAAGCGCCTTTATAAGGGAATGAACTGTTCTTCCAAACATCAAATCACCACATAAGCCGATTGTCAGATTAGAGAGTCTTCCTTTTTCGCGTTTTATTGTAAGAAGGTCCGTCAATGTCTGGGTAGGGTGATTGTGACCGCCATCCCCTGCATTGATAATAGGAACATCCGATTTCATGGATGCGAGCATCGGAGCGCCTTCTTTAAAATGGCGCATGGCGATGATATCGGCATAGCAGCTCACGATTTTTACGGTATCGCCAACACTTTCTCCTTTTGATGATGAAGAGGAAGCTGCAGAAGAAAAACCGAGGACATTTCCGCCAAGCTCCATCATGGCTGCTTCAAAACTAAGTCTTGTCCTTGTGCTTGGTTCAAAAAAGAGTGTTGCGAGTTTTTTGCCTTTACAGACGTTACTGTATTTTTCCTTATTATCAATAATATCAAGCGCAAGATTTAATATATCATCAATTTCTTTAACACTTAAATCCATAGGATCAATTAAATGCTTCATAATAGCCTCCATTTATTTTACTGTAACAAATTATAGCACCTGTTTATACGGGTTGCAAGCAATAGAAAATAGCAGAAATGGCTGCAGGCTGCCATATATAATAGCAGCCTGCTCGTTACACATCATTTATGAATTTATTAAGGTATACATAACCGCTTTCTCGGCATGACGTCTGTTTTCTGCCTGGTCCAGTATATGCTCAAGGTTTTTGTCTATAACACCCTGTGATATTTCGTATCCTGCATGCATAGGCATGTCGTGAAGGACGATGGCTTTGCTGTCGGCGATAAATTCCTCATTTAACTGATACGGCATCATCTTTGCAAGCGTTTCTTCTTTTTTATCCTGATAGGCAGGATTGTTAAAGAATTCCATATCTACCCATGTGTCGGTATAAAGCACATCCATTTTATCCGCATATTTCTTAGCTTCTTCCATAGACATCGCTGTATCTAATTCGATGTAGTGTCCCGATTTCTTAGCTTCCTCGTAGAACGCTTTTCCACATGCAGTATCATTCACAAGTGGTGTCAGTCCATAGAGCGTTCCCTTTTTCATCTTCGAGAAGAACTCGACAAGAGAATTAAAGACATTGTTCTTTGCGCCGATATACATGAATTTGACATCCAGTGTTCCGAATTTTTCCAATACGGTAAGCGCATCAGCAAGAATCTGACATGGATGATAGGAATTGTCGCATCCATTAATAAAAGGAACGGTTACATTTTTACCAAATAATTCAACCGTTTCATTTTTTATCAGTCTTGCCATGATGATATCAACATTTCTGCATACATACTTTATTTCTGAAACAGGCTCACCAAGAACGAAGTTGGAATCCTTCCATAATTGATTATAATATGTACCGCCAAGCTCTGTGATACCTGTCGTAAAGGATAAGAACGTTCTTGTGGATGTTTTCTCAAATAAAGTGTATAGCTTTTTACCTTCAAGTGAATGGCTGTATTTCTCAGGATTTTTCTTCATATCCAGGGCGAGATTTAATATATCCATCAACTCGTCTGCGGTAAAGTTTTTAAAATTCAGCATGTTCTTCATAATAATAACTCCTCTTTTCATAAATGTTGCTTTATAAATGAAATTACTAATAATCTTATTTCAAAAAATTATTTAGAAAATAAAATTATATAACGAAATTTAAGAAATGTAAATAAGTTATAGGAAATTTGTTGCTGAACGGTTATGTCTGCCGTTTGGTGTTGTCAGAAGAAAAAATTGGGAGTATTTGACAGTAAATGGTGCATATGATACAATTTCCAAATCAAAAATAAGAGTTACATGTTTTTTAGAGTATATATATAAAATAAATTATGATGAAAAGGATATACGTTATAGTTGAAAGAAAGAATTGTAAGCACAGGTTTTGATTATATATAGAAAGACACAAACGAGAAGGACATCTGAATATATAACGAAGAAAAACAGGCGATAGCCTGATTGAGAAAATATTGAGGGAAATCTGTATATAAATCTTGCTTTATACCGATATCATGGTATGGAAAATCCTGAAAAAAATATTAGAATAGCTAAAAGAAATCCGGCAGTCTGATGAAAGTTTTATTGGAAACAGTCATGATACAGTAATTGACATACGGATTTTAGCATTACATACAGAAAAAATGACCTGAATGTTAAAAAAAGAGGCAGCGTTATGATGTGAAGAAGATAGAATAACAGCAAGTACAGCAGGTATATTGATAATCAGAAAAATGACAAATCTATGACGCATAGAAGATTAGGAGATTAAAAAAATGATAGAAAGATACAAAACAAATCAATACTGGTATAGAATTACATCAATGCTTCTTGTATTTGTACTAAGTATAAACCTTTTAACAGGATGTTCAAAAAATACAGGAAATGAAGCACAGACAAAATCAGCTTTAAATGAAGATACTGCGTCAGTATCCGATGCGGATAGTTCCGATGGAGGGGTATCCGCATCGGAACTTCTAGCAGCATCACTTGATAAACTGGAAGAAAAGATAAAAAACGGAAGTGAAATATCAGAGGAAAATAACAGTACTGAAACAACAGAAGAAAACGGCGGTATGAAAACATCAGGAAATGACAGTGTTGAAAGTACGTCAGAACTGATGGCCGGGG
>CANQTC010000019.1 GCA_947626675.1 uncultured Coprococcus sp.
GACGAGATTTTTATAACAAGATATAACAGTTATTAAATCCCTAAAAATACCTCAAGTGAGAATTCAAATTTTCTGTTGCCTACAAAATAGAATATGAAATACATTAAATAGGCATTTCGTATGCAAGGTACTTTCGTACCTCACATACTACACTATACCATAAAAAACACATCCTTTCCACCAGAACCATATGATTATTCTGTAGACTTTTCCTTTTCTTTTTGTTCCGCAATCTTTTCGTGGATATTGGTGTTATACAGCTTATAAAGGCTCGTATCCTTTCCAATCTGATTATCGAACGGAATAACTACATTACCACACTTAAGAAGTCCCATACCAGACTGACTGTTGGTTACGAATCGAAGCTGTGCATCCGATACACCGATAACCTCTGCCATCTTTGAGCTGTCCGTATTCGCCTGCTTCAAAAGTGCTACAAACTCGCTGTTTGCCAGCATTGTTGTTGCGGTATAATTCTGTAAAAGGTCTATAACATTCTGAGTAATACCGGTACACAGACCTCCCTGTTTTCTTACTTTCTTCCAAAGCTGCTGCAAATATTTTGCGGAATACTCGGAATTTAAGAGCACATGAAATTCATCAATATAGAGCCAAGTTGCCTTACCCCTCTTTCCATTCTCCACAATTCTCTGCTGGATGGACTCCATCATAACAAGCATTGTAATAGGACTAAGCTCTGTACCTAAGTCTCTGATTCCATAAACCACAAATCTGTTATCCACATCCACATTTGTCTGATGATTGAAAATGTTAAGCGAACCATTTACAAAAAGCTCAAGGGATAATGCAATCTCCTTTGCCTCTTCCTCCGGCTGCGCCATAAGAATATCGTAGAAATCACTCATAACCGGAATATACTTCTCCCTGCTTCTTGCAATGTCGATATACATTTTTCTCACACATCGGTCAATAATGGACTTCTGACGGGAATTGAGACTATCACCGATACACTGCTCACAAAGACCAAGCATGAACTCTCCTTTTTCTCTTACCCATCCCTTTGTATCATTCTGGTCAAGATTCCATACATCCATGGCAAGAGGATTCACATAGTTGTCCGTGTAAGTGGACATATTGATGACCGTGCCGCCATAGGTTGTCGCAATATCAAAGTATTCGTTCATTGGGTCTATAATTATGATTTCATCATCAGTTGATAAAAATACCTGCCCCATCGCAGCCTTACAGAAGAAGGATTTACCGGAACCCGGTACACCAAATACAAAACCATTTCCGTTAATCAGCTTCTTACGGTTTCCGATGTTGATATTCTTACTTACCTGATTGATACCATAATATACACCACCCTCATCATTCAGCTCCTGCACATTAAATGGCATAAGCACCGCAAGGGACTGTGTGAGCATGGTTCTCATGGTTTCCACCTGTCTTACACCAATCGGAAGTGCTGTATTGAGTGCTTCCCTCTGTTTCAGATAATGCACATCAATGGTACAGCTGTTTCTCTTTCCAATGGTTTCAACTGTCTCCGTGATACTCTCCAGCTCTTTCTTTGAATCTGCCATAAGAATGATAGTCACACCCACATAGAACAGGCACTGGTCATTCTCACGGACATCATCCATGATTGCCTCAATTTCCTTTTTCTCCGTTCTCTTTGCATAAGAGATTTCAGAAGAAAAGTCATTGTTCTTGTTACGGACTCTCTGCTGTTTGATAATGTCAGATTCAATACCGAGGTATTTCTTCTGTAATGTCTTGGTTGTCAAATCCTTTGGCACAGGTACTACATCAATACTTGTAATGGAGTGAACAGGTAATGAAGTAATTTCATTCAAAAACCTGTCTGATAAGCTGCTTGGATACTTCTTGATAAAAAGTGCCTTACAGAACTTGCTCTCATCCTCAAAGCTGTCCGGGAAGAATTTAATCATCCCATTGCAGAGATCATTCTTAAAGTCAGCTCCCACCTTCTTAGCCTTCTTAATATCGAAGTCAAATTCTTCCTCATTTCCTAAATGGTAAAAATCATGGAGAATCTTAAGTCTCTGATTACCGGTAAGAGGAACAATCTCTGTTCCAAGCTCATTAAATGCCTTGTGAACGGTGGCTTCCAGTGTTGCAAACTGTGCCTTTGCCTCTTCAAAGTTCTTTCTCTCAATGGTAAGGGTAAGGTATCTTTCCTGTTCAATCCCCTGTCTGCCATCCAGAATCTTCTCCTCAATGATATCATTGTATGCCTGACGATACTCGTCAAATCCATCACCCTTCTTTGGGAACATGACCTTTTCCCGAAGCTCTGTCATATTCTTATTCTTGTTATTGACCGTAATCTTGTAATTACAGTCAAGTGAATTGAGGAATTTGCAGTATCTCTCAAAGATATCTATCTGCTCATCCTCATTGGTAGTAGTGTAATTGATATCCTGAAACAGATAACATTTACTGTAACGGTTCCTTGCCACCTCGAAGATACCGTTTTCCGCTACTGCCATAATCTCAATTGTTTCCTGTATGGATTTAGGGGATTTGTAAAGTGGTTCACTTGCTTTTTTCAGTTCCTTAAATCCATCTGTAAATAAACCCATTTGTTTGTCCTCCTTATTTCTGAGGCACCGCCGGAGCAATCCGGCTGATGCCAAAATCACTCCGACCAAACAGGTCAGAAATTATTTCTTAGTTACATAACTGATGAGTGGTGCAAGATAACCAAGCTTATATGCAACCGCAACACCAACCAGCAGCACGATAAATATCATGCATATGATAAGCATTCTCATCATTTTCTTCTTACTTGCTTCAAACTCTGCCTGACTGTTCTTCTTTTTATCCGTATCAATTTCATCTGATACTGATACATCTGCTTTGCCTGAAGCACCAAACATTTTACCCTTTGCTTTCGCTGCGTTTGCCTGTTCCAGCTCATATGCCTTAATTGCAGGCTCACCCTCCGTTGAGACATAGGTTAATGCCCTGTTTCCAAACATATAGTGGAATTTCTTTCCCATTACCTCATAGAAACTCATCCCGTTATAGGAATAGAATCCACCGAGTGCAATCGGTGCTACAACCGGGATAGCTACATATGCTGCTCCCGTAAGTCCAATAAACGGATAAAGAAGATATACAAGACCTCCACCTATCACAACACTTGCAATCGAAAAAATCAGCTGCTTGGCTGTAAGCCCCATAGCAACTGATTCCTGATAACGGTCAATATCCTTGTTGATTTCAATTACCAAATTTCTCACCTCTTTTCATTTTTTTGCTTATTCTCTGATATGATTCCTTTGTTCTTCTCATACATTGCAAGTCCATCCGGACAAAGCTCTCTAAGTTTATCCGGATTAAACATATACAATGGATATTCACAGTAACCGCTTCTCTTAACAAAACCTGTAAATGTTCCAAGTTCGTTGTCTGCAATAAAGATTTCTGCATCCGGCAGATTATTAGTGTCTACATATGCACAGTAATTTGGTGTTGTATCCCCAAGGTTTACTGTCAAATCTGCAAATGGCTCCAAATATCCTTCTTCATTACACCCAAGACCAATATAGATATTTCCATTATTCATATACTGCTGAATATCGAATGCAACATCTGTTTCTCCGGTATAGCGTGAAGTATAAGTAAGACACCTATACTCCACTCCCCGGTCATCCTTTATCACTTTTATTTCTTCGTTCATTCCATAACCTCCTACAGTCCAAATGCCTTGCTTGTCAGACTCTGTGCTCCCTTAACACTTCCTACCGTAAGTGCAATGGTAAATGTCATTTCACAAAGATAAATAAGCGTTTTTGCCCAGTCTGCATAACTTGAAGTAAATGTCGGAAGACCCGCATTGATAAAGGCATTGCAGACAATTATAGCTAGTGCCATAGTTACAGCCTCAAAGGTAACAGACAGGAAGTATTTGCAGTATGCAGATACTGTGTGGTTCACCGTTCTGTTACCACCCATTGTCGAAAATGCAATGGAACCCATAGGAACAATAATCAGTAATCTTAGGAATCTGAAATATACCGTGTATATCATAAAGAAACCACAGATAATAATGATGATGGAAAGAAGTGCTGCAAGTATCAACATGATAAGACTCTCTCCAAAGCCAAGATTTTTGATGATATCAGCCTGTGTGCTGTCAATCGTAAGTGTTGTATAGCTTCCTGCCGATAGCAGATTAACCAGATTTCCTATGGATGTGAAAAATGCCTTCATGATCGTGACATTGTTGGCAACAAACCACTCAGCAAGTCCCAGTCGAATCAGCATACGAAGTATTACTTCAAACCTCATCTCTTCCCTGATATCAATACTTTCACTACAAAAGCCTATGACAAAGAACAGTACTACAAGCGAAGAGCCAACAGCAACAAATATCGGTTCAATGCCGGCGATAACCGCCCATGGACCTCCACCTTTGAAGTTTACGGGCGATTGACCTAACATTGAAAATACAAGCGATATCTGATTGTTCCAAAATCCAAATACCATTTCGAGAAGAGCAAGGATCTGATCTCCAAGATTAAAAATATCCATTCTTTCTCACCTCGCTTCTTTGCTTTTCCTAGAAACCTAAGAATGTTAATACTGTTGAAATACCAGCCATCATGACTCCGGCTACAATACCCTTAAGAGCAGAGTTCATAGTTGAGGAATCCTGCTGCTGATATGCCTGTGCAAACTCCATGACATTCTTTGCGAGAATAATTACACCGACTGCACCAATCACTGCAATCACAAGTGTCTTTAAGTTATCAAGTGGCTGTGTTACTGCCGATGTGTCCGTTGCAGCAAAGCATGTGCTTGTCATAAGAATTGCTCCTGTTACCGAACCTGCCATAGCAGGCAATACCTTTTTCTTCATGTTCTTAAAAAATCCCTTCATTCCTTTTTCCTCCATATTTGTTGTATTTGTGGTTACTGCCACATCAGTTGTCATTGTTAAATTGCTTTCATTCTGTCTCATGCTTTCAATCTCCTTTTTTGATTTACCTGACCGGGATATCCGGTCAGGCACTTAGTTTGTATCTGAACGGGATATCCCCGGTTGTGAAATTCAGTCAGGCTTTCCCTGACACGGTATTGCGACAACCACCTCCTTAAAAAAAGCACCAACCTGTTTAGGCTGATGCTTTCTCAAAATTTTCCCTAACTTGTCTCATCTCTTCGAATTCGACATCCGGATAGAAGTATTCCAATATTTTATTTTCAGGCACTCCGACAATCATTGCCTTCTGTGCCTCCTCCTGCTGTTCCTTTGTAAACTCCCACTGAGCCATTCTTCTAAGAATCGTGTCTTTACCATCAATCTTAGGAAGTTCCTTTCTTTTATCCGTTATCTCTGATTCTTCGGAATACTCAAGCTCCTGTCCCTGTTCTGCATTGAAACGGTCTTTTTGCTCCTGTTCATCAAGCATCTGGAATCTCCACCCAAGCTCCTTATCTCCAATCATCATGAATTCCTCATAAGTCAGCTTATCAATATAGACATTCTCACCTTTTTCTTTCAGCTGTTTATAGTGCTCCAAAGCTTTCTGGGATAAAATCTCGTAAGGCGGACCAACGACCTCATTATTACTGCTCATATGGTGTACATAAGGCTTTCCACCTCCATCTGCTGTCTGTTTGAACATCGGATGGGCGAATGGAATATACTTGTTATCCATAATCGGGTCAAACCCACGAATAAAGATAATGCATTTTTTGTTATCCAGCTTTCTCACTTCATCCGGTGTAAACAGTTCCCTGCCAAGTACATCATAATTTCTTGAAGAGCTTCCCTGTCTGCCCTTTGTCTCTCCGCTTGATTTCTTATCAATCGTGCCTTTTCCAAGCAGCTCCGAAACATACTTATGCGTTGACTGCTCATTGCCGCCAAGATAAATGAAAGTATCGCAATTCCCAGGAACGGTTTCCCAGGTATCCTTGAACAATGCCTTTAACTGTGCGAAGTTCTGGATAATGATAATGCTTGATATTTCACGGCTTCGCATCGTCGATAACAACGAACAGTAGTCATCAGGCAATGCGACATTTGCAAACTCGTCCAGCATAAAAGTCACATGAATCGGGAGTCTGCCACCGCAGTTAAAGTCTGCCTGATAATATAGCTCCTGAAAAATTTGTGTGTATAACATACCGATAATGAAGTTGTATGATTTATCACTATCCGGTATAACACAGAACAGTGCTGTCTTTGTCTCCCCGTCTCCATTTACACCTATTCCTATATCTGCAAGGTTCAGCTCATCCTTTGACAACAGGCGAAGCACCTGCTTATTCTCCAAGAACGCAAGTCTTGAATTTGCACTGATAATAATGGAACGTACTGTATCTCCCGCACCACGCATACATTTGTTGTACTGCTTGACTGCCGGATGGTTTGGTCCAAGAGGATTATTTTCCTCAAGGAATTTCATTCTGACATCAAGATGTGATGGTTTGCCCTGCTGTGTTACCTCGGCTTCGCCCAAAAGCTGTAGAACTGTCTCAAAGTTTCTGCGGCTTGGCTTCTCCTCTAACCACACATAATAGAAAATTGCCTGTAAAAACAGTCCTTCCGCTTTCTCCCAGAATGGATCTGAGGGAGTGCTTCCCTTTGGTGTGGTATTGGCAATCAGGTTCGTGATAAGCTTCACAATATCCGTTTCCTCACGGATATAGGAAAACGGATTGTAACAGTCTGACTTATCCATTTCCAGCAGATTGATAACCTTCACATTGTAGCCATTGTCTTTTAGCATCTGCCCACAGCTTCTTAAGATTTCCCCTTTGGGGTCGGTACAGATAAAAGAACAGTTGTGGGGCATCTGCATCAGATTCGGCTTCACCTCATAGAACGTCTTACCTGCACCGGAACCTCCGCATATCAGGATATTTCCATTGAGCTTCAGCCTTCTGAAATCAAGTGACATCTTCACATTCTGGCTCAGGATTCTATTGAAGTTCTCATCCTTATCCATGAGAATACTGTTTACCCTCTGCGGATTCTCAAACCTTGCAGTACCATACTCCTTGCCGGGCATATAATTTCTCTGACTGGTGTAATACATTAAAACAGCCATCGCATAGATTCCTACTACGATGGCTACTGTCTTCCCTGTATTCTCATTAAAATAGTTTGCAAAAGGAGTTGCACAAACTGAATTGAATCGTTCCATAAAACTCATCAGGTCAATGCCCTGCTCCCATGCTCCACCAACCAGATACCCAAGATATGCTGCAAGAAGTGCCCCAAATGCAAGAAATATCACAGAAGGTTTCTTCTTACTTGTCTGCATAGGCTATTACCTCTTTCTCTGTGTGGTTGTTTTTGTTGCTGTCTTAACTTTGGTTTCTGTTTCAACCTGAGATTTCTCATATCTCTTACGGACTGAGGACTCAACCTTGTCATAATGATTGCTGTAAAGTGCTTCTCCCTTCATCGTCTCAACTACCCGGTTGTCCTTATCATAAATCTTGTAGTCCTTTTCCCTGTCAATGAAAGTAAGCATTGTCTTTCCGCTGTGGATTTCCATGATGTTTTCTTTCTTAATCCAGACATACCTTGCTTTCTCTCCCCACGTTCCGGGAATTCTCGTTTTCACAGCTCTCTCATTCTCCGTCTGGATAAGTGTCTTTGAAATTGTCACATCGGAAAGATTCATATGCTTCGATGCTGCTACAGCCCTCATTCGGTCAGCCAGATCCTGATATCCCCTGATACGGTTCTGAAAAGCCTCTTTGTCCATCATAACCTTATGGTTTCCACTCTCATCTCCCTTATCAAGAAAACCGATGGTTTCAAGCTGTTTTATTACATTTTCTGCCTGCTCATGGTTAATGCTGAAATTCTCTTTTACGGCATCCACATTGATTGTCTTCTTCTCCATTGCGTACATGCCGACTTTCTCAATCAGCCCGTCCATCAGCATATTGGCTCTTGCACTCTCCGGTGACGGGCTCATCTCGTTTCCCTTTTTCTGATTTTTCAGGAACTCCATCAGTTTGTTAAGCTGCTTTTCATCCCCGTTTTTCAGATAATCGTCAAAAGTTGCAATTCTTCCTCCGCTAAGCTTCTGCAAAAGCATATTTGCTCTTGGAACTGCCTCTGTGTGAAAGATAATCTCTGTCTTTCCGTTTTTTCGGTCTGCATCCGGAAGTACCGAATAAAGAATGCCGTATTTCTTGGCATATTTTTCAACCTTCTTCATATCAGCTGTTGCAAACTCTAATACCTGAAGGTCTCCTCCTTTCATAAGCAGCTTTCTCATGGAAGTCCTGCCAAGGGACTTCTCATAATCAAGCATTCCCTTAAGAAAGTCGATTGCTTTTTGCATGGCAGCAATACCGCCACTGCCCACCTTCATTGCAATCTCAATTCCATTGTATGCGACCTCAATAATCTGGACCGCTTCCCTGATTTCTTCTGACACTGTAATTCCTCCTTTCCTATAACACCGGTGCTTTTTCCGTCTGTACTACTTCCGGTTCCTGTTCTGTAACATCTTTTGCTTCAGCTATCATTGTCTTTAATTCTTTGACATCTGAATCCTTTACAGCAGTCTCGGAAATATCAATGCCATGTGCAGTAAGAAAATCTGTAATTCTCTTTACCGCCTTTTCTTCCTCGATACGGTACATTTCAAGAGCTATCAGAAGATTTTCTATCTGCTCTGCCCATTCCGGCTTTTTGTCTGCAAGCTGCATATACTTTGTCTTTACCTTCTCCCTGTCTGCATCTTTTTCCTGCAACTCTTCGATCAGCTTTTTCACAAGGTCTGTGTCCCCTGTACGAAATGCATACTGGGCAATAAACTCCTTTTCTTCCATACCGAAATCCGCATCTGTTTCTTCCATAAGCTTCATCACTTCTGTAATCATAATAAGACTCATTACACACCACCCCTTTCTGCCTTCAGGCTGTTCTGTAATGCTGCAAATCGGATAATGCTCTGCATCTTTTCCGGTGTCAGATTCTTATTGATGATAAGCTCTAACTGTTCCTCGTCAAGACCGCTTTCCAGTCCTCCACGGATGGCATTCACCTGTTCCGGTGAAAGTTCCTTGTTAATGACCATCTGTACCAGATCCTTATGAGACTTTTTCTTGAATGCGAACTTACTCATAATTCCCTCAAACACGGATGGTTTGCGATGCATATAATCAACATCCGTTCTTTGAAGCACCTTTTGATCCTGCACCAGCGTCATAGTGTAATAAACGGGGATTCCGCCAGCATTTGCATATACCGGAATTGCACCCGCCGGAATGGTTGCAGCCTGTTTTGGTATTGCTCCCTGCGTCTGCCCTACTGCCTGTGAATCATAATTCTGTTTCATCTCAATCTCTGACTGTTTTCCCACAGTCTCTTCCTGCAAATCAGTTCTCCCATGATGCTGCTCATCAGCTGCTTTTTCTTCTGCTGATTTGTACCTTTCAATGGTTGAGTTCTTTGCAATTATCGCCTGTCCCTGCTCCCGGATTGTCTCATCCCTCTGGGAAATCTGCTGTTCAAGGTCAGTATTTCTATCCTGCATGATTTTCATCTCCTTCTTTAAGTTTTCTAACTCTGTACGAAGCTGTGCTATGGTCTGCAATCCCTTATTGACTTCGTTCTGCTTGCCTTCAAGCTGTTCCGTAAATTCTCTGTTCTCCTTCTCCAGCTTTTCATTAAGAGAAGTAAGATTCTTTGCTACAGCTTCATCAAGGCGAATTGTTTCCATCTGCTTAAGCATCTTCTCGATTGCCTCATAATTCCCCGTATGGGACTGGACAGCCTCCGTAAGAGAACGGATCATTTCGGTAAGTTCCTTTGCCTGCTCCTTCTCAAGGGGTTCCTTTGCTATCGTATCCTCGGAAACTGCTATTGCAGTCTGCACCTTACCTAAGGCAAGTCCAAATGCCTTTCTCATATCAAGTGCAGTATTTGTATCTGCCAATGCCTTCTCAATATCTTCTACCGGTATCTGCTTCAGATAAAGCTCTGTTGCCACCTTCATTTTCTCTGCATCATATTTTTTTGCACCAATGGATGCAACTACTGCCATGGGAATTTTGTTTCGATACATATCAGAAACAGCCTTCATTTGTTCAAAACTAAGTCCCCTGTCTGTATAATCATTAATCTCGCCCGGCATCAGCCCATGTTCCAAATCTTCTTCGACTAGAGCTATGACCCTGGCATCCATGATTCTGTCCTTTACATCTCTAAGATATGCCTGGACATCAACTGCCGTCATCTGTCTTTCCATCTGAATTTCCTCCTTCTTTCAAAAAAATAACAGCCTATCGTCTTGGCTGCTTCTCGTGTTCCATATTCTGTTCTTTTACTTCTTCCTGCTGTCTTTCAACTTCCTGTCCGTCTGCACCAACAAAATCTTTTCTGATAGATTCTGCAAGTTTCAGCTCTTTCGATGCTTCCTGTTCCAGACTTTTCAGTTTTGCTCCTTCACTGCGGTAATGCTCTTTTAATGCCTTTACCTCATCATAGGAATAGCCAAGCTCCTTTAATCTGCTCTCCAGCAAAAGCCATCTGTTATGCTCATCCTCAAAAAACACATCTCCGTTTCTATAGGAATTCTCACACTCTAAAAGTTCATCCATCGCATTTGCAATATCATAAAGCTCCTTATTCTTGCTGTTTGCCCGGTAAATCCGGCTTTTCATGGCAGATGCCTCTTTTCTTTTATTCGTAAGATTATCTTCCACTAGCGCCAAATCAACTACGGAATGGATATCATGCCTTACAAGAAACTGATACTGTGCCTGCAATTTCTGCATCTTCTTAATCTCATCCTTGTACTTCCATGCCACAGAATAGGCTTTTTTCTTAAGCTTCCCAATCCGGTACAGCCTCGCATAATACTTTTTCTGTAACCCGGACATCTTTGCCCTTTTATATCGGCGCACCCTGCAATATACAATTCTTGGCTTGTTTTCTTTTATATATGAGGAAATATTCTCTTCATATATTCGCTGTCGTATGCGCTCTTCGGTATATTCCTCTCCCAGAGATTTTAGTCTTACAAATCGCTTCATTCCCTGTGGCTTGACTGCCAGATACTTTCCCTCGCCATTAGCATTTTTCACTTCATAGCCTTTGTTCTCAAGCATGGATACAAAACTTTCAAATGATGCTGCCTGAATGATACAGGCATCCACATCCCTTGCCACCATCCTGCTCCATACGAACTTTCCGTCACGGTAGGAATTCCATTCCTGATAGGAATCCCTTCCTCTTCTTTTTCCTGATTCTTCGTCAAGCTCAATCGTGGAAAGACCATACTCCTTACAGAGCCTGTTGGTAATTGGCTGGATATACTTCTCCCAATCCCCCTTCTGGTAATGATATTTCTTTCCATCCCTAAAGGATACACTGTTAAATACAATGTGACTGTGTGGATGCTCAGTATTGTCATGAACTGCAAATACTGCTTCATAATCATTTCCAAGATACTCTTTCACAAACCTCTCAGTCAGCTCAAATACAGTATCCGGACTAACTTCCCCTTCCTTAAAGGAAAGTATGATATGATACGCCTGCCGTTTATCTGTTTTGTTGAACTTTTTCTTTGTTTCCTTCATCTGCTCAAAAGCATTATCCACCTGGCAGTTTATGGCTGATACAAGCCTGCCATTCTGTGTCTTTTCCGGAACAGTAATATATTCAAGGGCAGACTTCAAATGCTTTCCATGAAAACTGCTTCCGCAATCCTTCATATGAAGAATCTTACTGATTGCCAAGCCACACCACCACCTCTTTAACTGTATTGTTGAGTTTTTTCATATATGCGATAAGCTGCTGTCTGTCCTCTTTTGAATACAACTCATAATTGTGATGATGCACAATCTGGTTGATATTCACACCGATATGATTTATCTCATTTATCAGCTGTTTAAGCTCTTGTCTGATTTCCGGGTAATCGTTCGGCGTCTGGCTGATTAATAGTCTTAAATATTCTGCCTCATTCATATGAAAAGCCTCTGCTTTTTCAGACAGAAGTCTGCTCTCAGCTGGTGTAAGTCTCAGCGTCTTTTTGACGCAATGAATCTTATCTGCCATTATCTGGCACCTCCCTTAACAGGCTCAGACCGAATAGAATCTGTAAGTTCCTTAACAGACTGGTCAATACCAACAAGTCCAAGTCTTTCAATGAAAGCATCTGCAAGCTGTACGGCAAGGGCTTCTATCTCTGCCGGGTATTTTGTCTGTTCAAACATCTTATCAAGTCTTATTTCATCCTGCTTTAAGCTTGCGAGCTTCACTTCCAGCGAACTCTTATCCTGTCCTTGTGAAAGCTCATTTAATTCCTGTGACGTGTAGCGGATAAGCTCATCATTCCACTCACACACAATGTCGATTACATCATCAAGTGAATATGGCTCTGCCTCATACTCATCAGTATTGATATCCACTCTGACAAGGCTTCCATCCTTATCTGTACCAAGCCTGTAATCATGACCTTCCATATAATTCAGAAGTATCTGTGCATCTTCCTTATTCATCACTTTGAACTCTTCATGCTCTTTCATCCAGTTCAAAAGTTCTTCCGGTTCTGTCATAAAGTGCATTTTTTCATCCATTGCTCCTGTACACCTCCTTATCCGTGTTTTGTAAATCTTTTCCTAATCTCTCTCCCATGAACTGTCCCAGTCCATGGCAAGATACGCATTAGAGACGGCTCTGCCTCCTCCAATGCATCTTGTCAGGGAGCTAACCCCCTGAAACCCCTGTTATTATCCCTTTACTGTAAAATATGGAGTGAAAAACTCCATCTGCACGAAAATACGAAGTATTTCAGCCATTTTACAGTAAAATATGGATGACTTTTTTGAAGCCAAAAATCATAAAAAAATTGCATACAGTAAAATATGGGGGAAATATTGCTCTTTACTGTAAAATATGATTCATTTTGGCATTTTCACATCAAAAAATGAGGTGCACTTTTTCTGCCCGATTTTGAGCTATTTGTGCTTTTACATGAGTTTCTGATGTGAAAAACCCACTTTACAGTATTATTTAAGGTATTTCCCTGTTTTTACTGTAAAGATTACACTGCTTTTCGTTTCTTGCTTTCACCAGCCATTCGTTGTAATCCTTGCAGCCTTTCGGTGGTGGAGAATCTGTTACGTCATAACCAAGCTGATAATACTTTTCCATTAACATTTCTGTTGCGTCTCTTCCAGCCTTGTCATTATCCAGACAAAAACTTATGCTTGATATCTGCGGATGTTCTTTTAAGAATGTTTCAAGCGGTGCATCAGCCACCATGCCAAGGGCAATCTTGTTACTCTCAAAATCCCTGTGAATATCCATATAGCTCATCAGGTCAATGGCAGCCTCAAATACAACAAGCTCTGTGCTCTCTTCATTTGCAATATTAAATCCATACCGCTTATCATTTCCCGGCACATCACACTTAAATGGTTTTCCCTTCTTGTCAAACACACCTCTCATACTGGCAAATCTGGTGACACCGTCCTTGTCGTTTCCCTTAAACACAATATTGTGATAAGGCATACTCTCATAGATAAGTCCCTGATTAACAAAGAAGTTCACAACATCTCTACTGATAGCCCTATCGTTTGTGAGGTACTCATAAAGATAGGCATTGCTGTGTGCCAGTTGTGGTAACACAAAAGGTTTCTTTTCCACTTCCTTATACGGGACTTGATATTTTAGTACTGGCTTTTCAGGAGTATCGTGGATTCTTCGATATCCGGCAAAATCTAATAACCAGAATACTGCTTCTTTGACATCCATCCCGGCAAACACCCTGAGAAAGTCTATCTGTGAACCTCCATTTTCTCCTTTTTCATACCGTCTCGAAAACCTGCACCAGTGACTTCGGTTATAGATTCTCATGGAATCCATTTCTTTCAGCGTGTAATAATTGCCAATCCTTTTCGGTGTATATCCAAGGCTTGATGCAACTGCCACCAGGTCAACCGACTTTGCGATAGCCAGCTCATCCTCCGTAAAATTCTGCATCTCATCACCTTGCCTTTCCCTGCTCTGCCACCAGTCCTGAACTTAAATCAAGTGATTGATAGTTCGTTTCGAGAAATACTTTCGGTGTATCCAACAGCTTTTTCTCCTTAAAACTGAAATACTGACGGTTATCCCCGCCTACAATTACATGATCTAAAAGCGGTATTCCCATAAGCTCACACATCTTAGCCATACGGTCCGTCATCATAGTGTCATGCTTGCTTGGTGTAAGATTTCCACTGGGATGATTGTGCATAAGCATTATTGTTGCTGCATTGGAAAGAATACTGGCTTTAAATATTTCTCTTGGATGAGCCATCGATTCATTCAAACATCCAATACTTGCAAAATGACAGTTAATCGGTGTTCCGTCTGTTTTCATGTTGATTACACATAATACCTCTCTGTCCATTTCACACAAATGCTTTCCCAAAAGCAGGACTGCATCTTCAGGATTTGTAATCGGATGTCCCGACATAATCGGGGCATCCTTTACAAGCCTTACCGAGACAACATCAAGGTTGAACGGATTCTTTTCCTTCATCAGAATCACGCTCCTCTCCCAGCTCCACATGAATAATAATCTCACCTGAGCTTTCATTTACCATTTTCACAAGCTCCTCCATTGTTATCTCTTTTTCCATGGCAGCCTCCTATCTGGTCTTGCCTGCTTCATATACCATAGGTGCTTCCGCAACAATACCGTCAAGTCGCTTATTCGGAGTGTCTGTTGCAAGTGTTACCTTGCGAAGGTCTTTGTCATAGTGATATACCTGATTGGAAAGTCTCTCATCAAGAGCCACCTGATCCATATTGATTTCAGCCACCATTGCAGCCAGTTCATTTGGATTGCCCATATCTGTACTTACTGCGATAACCTCATGGATTGAACTTGGCATGATATAAAGGTCTGAACCAAGCTTTTCGGCAAGGTCATGGAGTCCGTCCTCATAAAGCATACTGACGGCTCCGTTGATTCCCTTGTTATTGCTGATTACATACATCTGCTGTTCCGGTGGCATCTCACCAAGCATCATATCTGCAATTTCAGGTGGCATACCATCTTTCATAAAGATGTCTCTCATCACATCATTCATTGATTTGATGACAGGCGGTAAGAGTCTCTTTGTATTCTCTGCCGCAAGTTTAAACATCTGCTCCTCAGTAAATCCAAGTGTTTCTGCAAGACCATGATGAATAGGTGTTGATGCAATACCTTCCCCATCAATTTTTACCACCATACGGTAGATAACCGACAGATCCTTGAACTCCCTGTGAGGCATATTGGCAAGCATTTCTTTGTTCTGCTCTGTATTGATAAGCTGGAACACAATCTTATCCTTTGCACATTCAGCATTTGTAAGCTCATTTACATTGATACTCTCCTTCTGTTCCATTGCCTTCATAAAACCTTCTGCAGCTCTCTCAAGCGTTGCATTCAGATTCTCTGTTGTAACATAGTCCTCATACATATGGTTGACATAGATTGTCGGACTGATGTTCATTCCCGGTTCATTTACCCTGATTGATAATCCGTCAAGTGTACGGTTGACCTTATCTACCGGTCTGATTTCCACCTGTGCATCCTGATATTTCTCTGGTAAAAATTCCTTGAATTTTTCTTCTACTACTCCTTTAAAAATCTCGTATTCCATCATATTACGATTCCTCCGTTTTCTTAATAAAAATAGCGGGGAACATAAGTCATTAGCTTACATTCCCCGCCGGGTTAATTGTTACTATTTGGTTTTACGCTTCCTCTGCTCCATCTTCTTTCTTTTTCCAGAATGCTGCAAAAAGACCTAGTGCAAGAGCCCCAAGACCTAATCCGGCATAAAGCCAAGGATTAAAGTTATCTCCTGTCTGTGGAAGCTTTGGTTCTGTCGGTTTGTTTGTGAGTGATAAAGTATACTCTACACACTCAGGTGCATTGTCATCATACTGTAAAACAACATCGTGTACAGTTTCATCAAGAATATATCCTTCCGCTGCCTTTGTCTCTACAACATAGTAATGGATGTCCTCCTTGAAAGAGCCGTCCTCGTTATAGATACAGATTGGAAGTTCCTTTGATTCTGCATGACCATCTTTGTCAGTTATAACAGTTTCAATGACCTTTCCATCCTTATCACGGATTTCAAATTCTACTCCTGCGATAGGCTTCTTTGTCACTTCATCTGTCTTTTCAATAATAATCTTACCTACAGCATATTCATCCTTCATGGATACCTTCTGGATTTCAGCTGTCTCAGTTACTTCAAACTCTACATCTTTGGCAATCTTATATCCATAAGGAGCTGTTTCCTCACGAAGAATATATTTTCCTACTGGAAGTCTCTCTATCATATGAGTCTTTCCAGCCTCAGAAGTCCAGCTTTCTACTACCTTTCCTTCTGAATCAATTACTGATAACTTGGCACCTGCAATTTCCTTCTCACCGGTGATATCAGTCTTTGAAAATTCTACCTTGATTGGTGCATTTTCAAATTCAGCTGAAAACTCTATGACAGCTACTTCTTCACCCTGGTAAGATGCATCCACATCAAATACCTCGTCAGACTTCACATGTCCCTTTGGTGCCTCGATTTCCTTCACATAATATTGTCCAAGTGGAAGGTCCGAAACAAATGTTACTGTTCCGTCTGCACCTGTGACTGCTTTCTCGATTCTTTCATCAGCTGCCACAATGACTGTACCTTCAGAATTTACGATGTCCTCTTTTGCAAAAAGACCAAAGACAGCACCCTCTAAAGGCTTCTTGGTCTCTGAATCAGTTTTAACAACTGTAATCTTAACCTTCTGTCTTTCATTGGTTACATCCATTCCGGCATATACCACCTCTGTGTCCTGATCCACATAGGAAAGGTCTGCTTCGATAGGTGTACTGTCTAAAACAAATCCTTCAATGGTTTCTGTTTCCACAAGATAATACCTGCCAAGTGGCAATTCCTCTATGCTTGCAATGCCATTGTCATCGGTTACGATTGTTGCTACCAGTTCATCCTTTTCAAAATATACGGTGTCAAGTCCGTCAGGGCTTACAATATCTTCTGCCGCATATACCTCAAAGGTTACTCCGGCAAGGGATTTCTTGAAGTAATTGAAAATAAAATCGTACCAGTGACCCTTGATAAGAGTCTTGTCTGTTACAAATTCACCATCCTTATTGATGATGATAGAACCTGTAGGCACTTCATCCTTCATTACAACTGACTGGATATTTTCTGTGTCCTCAACAGTAAACTGAATGTCTGTTGCTCGAAGATATCCGTATGGTGCAAATTCCTCACGAAGAGTATAAGTCTCACCTACTACCAGTTTCTTGATTACATGTTTCTCTCCGCTGACGGAAGTCCATGTCTCAATGATATTTCCATCCTTATCAATTACACAAAGAGTTGCTCCTGAAAGCTCTGCACCGCTTGTAATATCCTCCTTGGAGAATTCAAAAGTAGTTGGAGTATTAAGGAATACACTGCTGTACTTGGCAACCTTGATATCCTGTCCCTGATACTGTGCATCAAAGGCGATTACTTCCTCGTTTGTCACATATCCGGCAGGTGTTTCCATTTCTTTTGCATAATACTTGGCAAATGGATAATCCTTTGTGAAGCTTACGATACCATTCTCATATGAAACTGCTGTCTCAAGTAAAGTACCTGCTTCTATGATAACTTTTCCATCAACATTCCTGATATCCTCGTCTGAGTAAAGACCAAATACAGCACCGTTGATTGGTTCATCTGTCTCGGAATCTTTCTTTTCTACAGATAAAGATAACTTCTGTCTGTCATTAGTAAATGTTGCTGTTTCATAAATAACCGGTGTATGGTCATCCACATAAGCAAATGTTACATACTGTGCATCCTGATTCAGAACATATCCGTAAGGAGCTTCTACTTCCACAACCTTGTATTTTCCTAATGGAAGATTCTTAAGAACTGCTTTTCCATCATCTCCGGTAACAAGTGTTGCCACAAGCTCGCCCTCAGAATAATACTTTGTTCTGTTTCCGTCAGCGTCTTTCTGCATATCAGCTGTAAAGATATCCTCAGCTGCATAGACTTCATACTTGGCACCTGCAAGGCTTCCCTCACGGTACACGAATGACTTTTCATCTGAATCAGCGAAAAGACCACCCTTATAAGAGTCAAGAACTTCTCCCTTCTTCTCTACGGTAAGTTCACCCACAACAGGTGCATCTTCGTAATCCACTGTAATGATTGCTTCATAAGTTTCAGGGTCAATTTCATAAGCTGTGTCAGTATCTACCGCCACTTTTACATAGGTCTCATTTACCACATAACCGTATGGAGCAGCAATCTCCTCAATTCTGTAATTACCAAGCTTTAATGCTTCCGGTAAAATCAAATCCCCGTCCTCATCTGTGAAGAATGAAGTGTGTGTCACCTTGGAAGGATAAGTTGTAATCATGGTTACATACTTTCCAGTATCAAGATTAAAGATCTTAAACTCTGTGTTTGGAATAAGAACTGTCTGCTTTGTATCAGCATCTTTCTTTACCACACGAAGTTTTGCTGTAAACTCACGGTCGATAAAAACTCTCCAAATCTGAGGCTCTGTTGGATTGTTCTCCACAATCTTTACCTCAAAAGGTTTGATTGTTTCCATGTTGTGAGGTGTTTCTGTTTCAAGTACCACATAAGTTCCATAAGGAATTGCAATGGATACTGCATGACCCTTTTCGTCTGTGTAAATGGACTTTGCTCCATTCTCACCGATAACAACAGGTGTTGCACTTTCATAATCGTAAGAGCCGTCTGCCTTAACCTTCAATGATGATTTCAGGTAAGCAGTAAAGCCTGCTCCTGAAAGAAGAGGCGCTTCTGTATCATCCCCATTGTCTGATACTTTGATTAGCTGGAATGGCTGCTTAATTACCTGCTCCTTGGAAGTTGTGCTTCTAAGAACCTGTGGTATCAAATCTCCTTCATAATCGCATACAACATCATGCTCTTCCTCATCCAGAAGGTATCCTTCGGATGGTGTGATTTCCTTCACATAGTATTTTCCAAGATAAAGGTTATCAATGGAACAGGCACCCTTTGCATCTGTTGTAAGAGTTGCAACAAGGTCTCCTGCCTTAAAGATTACTCCTGTTTTCCCGTCCGGATGAACAATGTTCTCACGGGCATATAAACCATATACTGCTCCTTCAAGCTTTGCATCGCCCTGTGGAACTGCTTTTCCGGTTTCCTTATCCAACTTGAAAATCTGAATCTTTGCAGTAGTTCTGTCATTCTTGAATGTGTGGGCAAAAGTTGCCTTTGCCTTATCCTGAGACATTGCATTGAAATTGAAACCGTAAACATCATCGCTGTTACGGATATAATTTACAGGTGCTTTAGTCTCTGAGATATAGAAGCTATTGCTGATTGGAAGATCTACGGTGTAAGTTGCCTTTCCGTCAGCCCCGGTTGTTACGGTCTGAAGTGCCGCACCCTTTGTAACAATTACTTTGCCATCATAGTTTTTGATGTCATTTCCTGCATAAAGAGTGTACTGACCGCCTGTTAATGGATTATCCGTATCGGAATCCTTTTTCACAACGGATACTTCCGCCTTTTGTCTGCTGTTCTTGATTGTCGTTGATTCTGCCTGGACTGTTACATTCTGGTTCTTGTACTCAATCTTAACAGTCTGTGGAGTGGTGTTAATGGTATATCCGTCAATGCTCTTAGTCTCTGTAACCACATAAGTTCCAAGATGAAGGTCTGATAACACAGCCTGACCGTCACTTCCGGATACAAGATTCTCTGCAATGACATCTCCCTTGCTGTAAACCTTTGTTCCATCCGCCTTATAGATATCTGCTCCGGCAGTTACCTTAAATGTGGCTCCCGGAAGCTTTCTTGTCTCATAAGTGAAATTGCTACCATTCCATCCAACAAGGACTTCGCCCTCTTTGTAGATTGTGAGAGAGCCAAGCTGTTCCACATCAGTAAGTGAAATGCCTGTTGTCTTACCCGCCTTTACAGTAAGAGTATGAATCTTGTCACTTCTTACATATCCGGCTGGAGCTGTAATCTCCTGCACATAATAAGTTCCTGCTGTAAGAGCCTTTGACTTGGCGTATCCGTTCTTATCGGTTGTCATGGTATCTACAAGTTTTTTGCAGTTACTGTCTGAATAGATTCCATATACAGCACCTTTCAGATGAACACCACTTGATTTGTCTGTTTTAGTGATTTCACCATAACCGATATTTTCCGTCTTTACCTTGATATATGCAGAAATAGGATCTGCTGAAGGCTGCTCTGAAACAAATTCCTGATCTCCGGAGTTTCCTGTAAGCCAGAATACACAGCTTGAAGTAGTATCAACTGCTCCGATAGTTGACTTGAATGAGCCAAGTGTAGCTGTGGTATTTACTGACTTGGTGTAAACTGTCATGGAATTACCACTCTTTGATACGCTGAACCCGTCGATGGAAAAATCAAAGTTTCCAAGTACACCGTTTTTGTCAGTAAATGTGTACTCAAATCTCTGATTGCTTTCATTCCACTTAAGCTCATAAGTTGTAGCATCACTCTTTGTTTTTGATGCAAAACTTGGTCTTGTGGCATTGTATGAAGCATTGATCTTATCTCTCAATGTCTCATAATACGAATAAGATGATGATGAATCCGGTGCACAGGCACAAAGTTTGCTTGCTGCCGAATCCGCACTGCTCGTTCCAAATATTCCATTTACAATAATCCATACCATGGACTGTGTTGCAATATATTTATTGCACTGGTCATTTGTCGGTGCTTTTGCCTCTGTTGTGGAATAACCATAGTACATACAATAGGCAAGAAGCTTCTCCTGTGCTGCTGAAAGATTGGTATTCGGATTGCTGTCACTGTTCATAAGCTGTCCGCCCTTCGCTGACAATCCAAAGTTCATGCAGTATGCCGAATGACCATCAATCATTGCATACAGAATTCCACCTTTGTGATTACTGTTAAACTCACTGATTACTCCATGGTCTTTCGCTGATGCATACCAGAATGAGATATTAGCACTTGAACTGGCAGCAAAAGCTGTAGTGCCATTCGTAAACAGCGTAGTAAACATGGTTAATATGGCAAGAAAACCTGCCATAAATCGTCTAAATTTCTGTTTCATTCGATATTCCTCCTAAAAATTTATAATAGAAGTGCACCTCAATGTCTCATTGCACTTCTCATTGACTACACGCAAAAAAAGAGCAGGCATAAGTTGTTGGCTTATACCTGCTCTCATGATGCAGTCTGTATTCTTTTATCTGTAGCAACGGAACTCATAGAAAGTTTCGCCTGATGTTTTGGTTGTACCGGTATACCTGATATTAAAGACATTATCTGACTCAAGAAGTAACATATCAGCGATATACTTTGCTATTGCTTCCTCGCTTCCAAGTGCCCTTCCGGATGTTGTTGCAGCTTTGTTTAAGTCAACATTGACAAATACGCTGTAATAACTGTCTTCCAATCCGTCCAGAGGGTAGTATTCATCATACTCTTCCTGCGTAATCTTTCCTGCATTCAGATTATTCAGCAGATTCTGTTCTGTTGTAACCATTCCACCAGCCTGACACTTTGAAATTGCAAGGCTTACCACCCTGTCCGGATTGTAAGAGACTTCCTGTGGCTCCGGTTTTGGTTTTGGTTCCGGTTTTGGTTCCGGCTTTTCTTCCGTTTTTTCCTCTGCTTTTGTATTTTCCTCTGGTTTCGGCTGTTGCTCAGAAGCTGGTTCGCTCTTTGTGTCTTTTGGCTGTTTCTCAGATTTCTGACTATCAGAGCTTTTATTTTCTTCCGACTGCTTATTCTCAGCAGTTTTTTCCTCAGATGGTTTATTATCTGATTGGTTATCCTTACCGGTATCCTTTGTATCAGCAGAAGAATCCACCTCATTTACAGTCCCGGTGCTTTCCTGCTTGGCTGTCCCCGCATCCTCGGTTTCAACAGTTACAGCTTCAGTTGTCGGTTCAACTGTTTCATTATCAATCTCTGTGCTTCCTGCATCCGTTACCTCCACACTCAAATCTTTATTTGAGCCACATCCGACACTTCCTATCAGTACTACGGATAATAAGAAAAATAATAGTTTCTTCATATGAATCACCTATTCCCTTTCCGTAAGAGGGATAGGCTTGTGTCCTCATGACAAACTGACCTGTCCACTCTTACTCTATGTGAACAATTTATTCGGTTGTCACGGGACATCTTCTATGGGACTGTCCCGTATTCTGTGCATTGTTAGTCTCCTTTCATTTTGCTTTTTTCTTTACGCAGTTACAAGCTTCTTCATAGCAAAGAAATACTTTACCAGTCTGCGATTCTTAAGATAATTCTCAAATCGAAACTTCATAAGCCACACCCCCTTTCATGGTGTTCCTGCACCTACAAATGCCATAAACACTCTGAATACCAGATTAAGCAGAAGCAGGAAGATTTTTGCCACCTCCAATACCAGTCTGAGCATTCCTAATACAATTTTTAATATCCATTTCAATATGGTAAGTAACACATTTCCGATTCCGCTTATTACTGCCATAGGCGTTTACTCCTCTCCAAAATTTCCCTGGGCAAACAATACCGACATTTCCTCTAATGCTGCATCGGTAGGCTCTGCCTCTTCCTCAGGCTTATCTGAATCTTTCTTTTTTTCTGCATTTTCTGGTATCATCGACATCATCTGTTGCATAAGTGTAGGCGTAACAACCTGCTGTGTATTCATAGCTGCATTTCCAAACAACTGCGCAACCTCTTTCATCACATCGGCTTTTATCTGAAGCTTTGCTTCTGATAACTCCTGTCTGGTTACATAGCCTTCAAGATTCTCCTTTTCATTCTTTCCACTCTTTGTAAGACTCGACCTTGAGGCATCATTGATATACTGAATCACAGCCTTAATCACAAAGTTTGAAACAGATTTATGAATATCTGTATTCAAATCCTCCAGCGTTCGGTATATCTTCAAATGGTCCGGATTATTTAGATTGAGATGAAAACTGTACTGCTTACTTCTTTTTGCCATCTTAAGTTACCTCCCGCTTCTAAGTGCTATTTTTGCCATCGTCTCAAAACCTTTTGCATTTGCCTTTACATCAAGCACATAGTGGATATTAGACTGCTGATATCTTCCAAAATTTCTCATAACGACAGCCCCACCACCTACAAAGTAGACCGGCATCATATCAAGACTGTAACCACACTCGGTCTGATAACGGTACACCTTATCCACAAAAATCTGAATCTGCTGGTCCATAATCTCCTTAAAATCCTTTGGAAGCTCTGTCTTTCCAGTTTTCATATATTCCTGAATCTCTGCTTCATCAATCTTTCTGTTTTTGACCTGTACCGCCACTCGGTTGATGGCTCTCATACACTTAATCAAGCCCTCATTCTGTGTATCACACTTACTGTTGTCAGGCTTCTTGTTCACTATCAGCATACTGTCAACAGTCCATGAGCCAACATCAATGACAAGTGCCTTTTTACCAAAGGTAGGAAGCATCCCTGCTACTGCTGCATAGCACTGAGGATATACAAGCACATTCAGTATATGAATTGTATAAAGCTTCTGCTCAAATCCGAATACCATATCCCTATTCTTGGACAGGTAATCAATAAATGGTTTTCTCTCTGCTGAAAATCTTGTGAGAGGAAGCCCTACCGCAAGAACCACATCAGCCTCACTCTTTCCTCTTATCTCTAATTCCTTTGCAATTGCTACCAGCGTCAGTAAATAAAAGTTCTCATTTTCCACCTTGCTGTCCAACACCTCCAGCCTTTCCTCCCCAACCGCAAAATATCTTTCATCATACTCAAGCACATTATCGTGAAATGCAGGAGCATTTGCTAATTCCTTAATAGAAGTATTGAAACAGGTATTGCTTGTTTTCATCTGAGACCAACCATGGTCAATTCCAATTACTTCGATATTATTGTTCATTCTGTGTTTCCTCCTTTTCTTAAATTCTCGCCCTAACATACTCTAAATCTCCTGTACAGGGGGTATCCACCAAATACCAGTTACGGTCAATATCCATTTCCATCCGGGTTTTTACCCATTTGTCATCAACCTTGACTTCCAAGCATTCTCCACAGTGGAATCCGGTATGTTGCATAAATCTGATATCAGTAATCCATATCTGCCATTCTCACTGTTATAGCCCAGTCTGCCTTCAATCTTCTTTTCTTTATTTGCCATAGCCATCCCTCCCGATATACTACTTTGATTTGTTTTCAACTGCTTTTCTTTATCAAATGTTTCTCTACTTCGTATCTCCGCTATTCTTTGATCTGCTATAGCCGATACTCTAACTGTTGAATACAGTATCAAATAACTGCCCGCAATAAGAATTATTACGAGGACTTCAATTAGCACTTTGCTCATACAATCTCTTCCTTTCAAAATTAAAAGTAGGACTATATCAGCCAAACGGAATATCTCCGTGATAAATGCTAATTTAGTCCTACCAAAATAAAATCTATTAAATTGTCACCTCACTTGGATACACGAAACACACTCAGGTCATGACTCCTGAATTGTTGATGCAATGTTTGGATTTCGGTTTGATTTGTCAGCGCTGCCTTATCTACCGATAAAATGGTATAAAAATAAGGACTAAATTAGTGCTAACCCCTTGATTTTACTGGGTTTCTCTAACTTTGTCCTTATTATAACGCGCTCATCATCAACTACAAGGTAATTATAATAATCAGGCCGAACATCAACGTAATGTCTGGCAATATATGCGTAAGTCTTTATCTCTATTTTATCTTTTAGCTCTGGTAAGGATGTTCTTATCCTATCCTCCCAATCCTCAAGAATATTTATCCCCGGAACCAAAATTAATCCCTTAAAATCTTGTTTACGCTTAGCAAATTCTCTTAAATCTTCCTCAACTATTTTTGATTTACCGGCTCCAGTAGGCAACACAATCAAAAAGGCTTTTATTCCCGCCTCTCTTCGTTTCTGTATTTCTTGTAAGCTAACTGTTTGATGTTCATATAGTTCAACTTTTCTATCTATTTTTAACCCATCATCTACAAATTTAGATGTATCTTTTCCAAAATAATGCTTAATGTCATCTTCAATACGATTTTCAAATGCACAATCCTCAGTAGAAAATCGAAATAACTTTATCCCCCACAATGCACAAGTATTCTGCTTTCTTAACTGATTTTTATATTTTTCTTCTCCGATGATTTGTGGGTGATGATAAGTGACTCCATTTTCTTCAACTGCATATTTCCCATCTCGTGTTCTTACTAAATAGTCAAGGAAATAATTTTTCCCACTTTCATCACAGATACCATATTCTCGTGATAAATATTTTAACGCATTAATTCCATATGCATTTGAAAAGCTTTGCTCAAAATGAAGTTCTAATGGAGAAACATCCGACTGCTCTTCTCTGTCACCGACTGTTATCATATAATCCACCGGCAACGTAATTTCATCTTTTGAAAGATATTTTTCAACTTCCGCTTGGACATACCCCAAAAATCGGAAAACTCTTCTAAATCGATGCATATAGTTATTTTGCTTGTCCGTGATTAGCATATATGAAAAAACTGGTTCCTCCGGATTATAAACACAAATATCTTTATCTATAATGACCATGTCTGTGCCATTATCGTAAAAACTTGACAATCCTCCATTAGGGTATTTCACCTGTTCTCTCAAAGAAAAGTCTGTGTGTTGAACTAAGAAGTTATCTTTCGAAGTATTAGATTCAACCACTTTTCTTCCTCCCTTCCAGGTCTTACATCTCCAGTAATCCAATATTCCTCAATCACTATATCCTTCACATCTTTAATAAAATCTTTGAATACTTCTAAAGTGAAATCAGTAAAAAATCTTCCGTTTCTCTCACCTTCAAAATTTCCATATTTGAATGAGGTATATATGATCCCATTTGGTTTTAAGGCTATACTCATATTATTAAATACTATTCTTAATTCATCTTTAGGCAAATGAAGAATGGAAGAACATGCCCAAATTCCATCATAACAATCTACTTCACCCAAATCCTGAAATAGCATATGTTTTACTTGAATTCCGATATATGCGCTGGCACTTTTACAAAGTTCTTCAGAGCCGTCAGTTGCTGTAACATCCAATCCAGACTCAAGAAAATATTTGGTATCTCTTCCAGAGCCGCAGCCAAAATCAAGTACCTTTTTTCCAGTCAATAACTGTAGAAATTTATCTTGTGTTTCTTTAAAATCCACTGAAACTGTTCCCTGAACAAATAAATCTGCATTTTTGTTATAATAATCTATCGTTTTGTTTCTCATAATCATACCAGATGCTTATTTTGCACCAACTTCTCCTCAATTCCGTTTTCAAATAAATAAAGCATGCTCCATCGAAAGCAAAGTTGCAAAGCCTGTGAAAAATCCTCCATTTCAGGTATATCGAATCTGATATTATTCTTTCTTTCGGTCGTGAAGCATCCTCAAAAAAGAAAAAAACTTATGCTTTCTATTATCATAAATTATACTCGTAAAATTATGCAAAATCAATCGACAGTGTTCCCTGTTTTGTAACTGCATATATAGAAATTTAATGATAGCTCCTTTGTCATGTATGCTACCATTAAATTTATCTTCACCGTATACCGCATAACATTCGCGCTTTTCAAATCTGTTGTAATTATTGCATCCTAATTCATCGTAAAATACGACAGCAGCTCCGAAATCTGCAAAATGTCACTGTAAAGTAGAATTTACTTTTGCACATTGATTATTTTTCTTCTTTTCGATAGGTATCTCATTATAAATACAAGCAATAAGAAAACCCACGAAAACGCTTCGGCATATGCAATTACCATATTGTCAAAAACACCCTCAAACAAGTAAGAACATACGATACGAACTCCCAGTGAACAAATTCCCATCATTCCTGAAAAAAGCATATCGGAAATTCCCTCTAAATACCCTTTTATGCTCATCGCAACTCCATTAATGACATAAAATAGTGATATTGTTTTGAAAAATTCATCACCAATTGCTACGGACTCACCTGTCAAACCAAACATTGAAAGAAGCGTTCTTCCAGTAAGTATGATTACTCTCGTTAATCCGGCCGACATAACTGCCATCATTACTGTGCCGAGTTGAAATGCCTTTTTCGCAGCTTTTTCATTACCCGCTCCTGTTTCCTGCGCCACAATGGTCGATATTGCCATGCTGAAATTAACGATTGGCAGCAATAAAACAGAGTCAACACGATACGCAGTAGTAATCGCTGCAACAGTTTGTTCTCCGAAAGTGTTCATAAATCTCTGTAAGAAGATATTTCCAACGGATGTTACACTACTTTGAACGGCAGGAGGAAGTGCATATTTTCCTCCGCTCTTTATCGTAGCTTGCCGTTCTTTCATATGAGATTTAGAAAACCTTAACGACGGATAATGTCTTGCAGTAAAAGTAATAATATATACCGTCATCACTATCTGCGAAATTACTGTTGCAACAGCGGCACTCCACACACCAAATCCGCATATACCTATAAATACATAATCAAACACACCATTAATTACAGAGGAAATCAATACGGATATGAACGGAACTTTGCTATTTCCAACACCACGAAGTGCTGCGGAATATGTACTATAAATCATAAGGAATGGAACGCCAATAAATATAACAAAAAGATATTCCCTCGCATACTCAAACAAATCAGTTGGAGTATTAAGCACTCTTAAAATCGGTACCGTTAATATCATTCCCAAAGCCGAAATAAATACAAAGACAGCTCCGAGCAGGACACAATAAACAGATAACAATTTTCCGCTTTTTATTTTTTCTCCTCTGCCATATTGCTGTGCAAACAAAACCGATAAGCCGGAAGTAAAACCAACAATAACAGTAACAAATAAATTATATAGTGATGTGGTTGCCCCACTCCGGCAAGTGCTTCTTCTCCGATTATATTTCCTACAATCAATGCGTCAACCCAATTGAAAAGTTGTTGTAACAGACCACTTAAAATTAACGGAACAGAAAACACCACAAGCTTTCTCAATATGCTCTTTGTTGTATTCATTCAAACCTCCAAAACGAAAGAGGCGTTCCTAAGTTACCGTACAGCATCAGCCGTACCACAGGGGTAACTAAAAAACGCCTCTTTGTATAATATTAAATTTTATTTGCCCTTAATTAGAATCACAACACTGAAAATTATGCGATTTTTTCATCTCTGCACCATTTGATGTAAAAATGTATTTTTCGGCGTCTTGCCAAGTCCGCAAGTCCTCATAAAATGTAGGCTGTCATAAGGATTGTTGAAGAAACATTGAAAAATAAAGACTTATAGACAGTTACAGGTAACGCTTGTAGTAAAATTAATATGGGGTAGATAGGCACATCTGATATTGAAAACGGGTGTGCTTTTCTATTGCTGTAAAACAGCATACTAATTCATTTCTGCTTGATTACTACGCACTTATCAGAGCAGGATTTGTCAAGAGCCTGTTGCGGAGCAATGCTTGCACTCTTGATAAAGCATGAACTGATAAGTATACTTCTGTCAGCAGAAAAAAGTAGTCTGAAAGTCTGAACAGACAGACACCGTACGGAGTGCAAGGTGGCTGTCTGTCCTAGCCTTGCAGGAGTGGCTTTAGCCACGACTGCTTTGCCCCCGGTATCTAACAGGGGGGCACAAATACAATAGGAAACAGTAATCTATATTCCCGAAAACCTGATGTTCTAAGGCTCTAACCAACATGGAAGTACATGTGATAAATTTGCAAAATGTCACATAACATTCATAATGCACCTTGAGGTTGCGAAAAAGAACTGAAAAGTTGATAGTGTTTGTAAATCAAGCTTGTTATAATTATTTAACAAGAGAGGAAGTGAACTAAATGAAGCTATCAGAAAAAATACAGATACTACGTAAACGAGATGGATATTCGCAAGAGGAATTAGCGGAAATCTGCAATGTTAGCAGACAATCAATATCTAAATGGGAAGCCGATATTGCACTTCCAGAAACTGAAAAATTAATTATTTTAAGCAATACATTCAAAGTTACTGTTGATGTTTTACTGAAAGATTCTCTTTCAGTTGAGGGGATTAAGGAAGTGTCTTCCTGTGGGAATAATGCAATCAAAAAGAAAAAATCGGCTTTATTTGAAGGTGCGTTAATTAAAGAGAGTATTGAGGATGAGAATATATTAGATTATATTTATGTACACAAAGTTGAGTTATGGAATACTGGTGGAAAACCGAAATACTGGACAGTTATATTTTTTACTTCCGCTCAACCTGATTTCCCTGAATTAGTTTCAAAAGTAATGATTTCAGATGAAAATCGTGGAGGAAATTGGTTTGTTGATTTTAAACAGGAAAATACTAAATTCATTGTATTTAGAAACAAAATACTAAAATATGAAATTGGAAATGCTAAAGAGAAATCAATTGTTTGTAATGAATGTCGCAAATTAGGAATCCCAGATGAACAAATGCACTGGCAAGAATGATATAGAATTACTAATTGGAGGTTCTAATGAAGAATAAAGTGTATATAGGCTATATTATTGATAAAAGCCAAAAGGATAAAACTATATTTAACAACTTAACGATAACAAACAAAAAACGCATCTGGTTAGGCTTGATTATGATTTATGAAATTCAAGTAAATGAAGACAAAATAAATACCGTAATTAATTGTTTGCAAAAAAATATGGTAGACCATATTGGATTTGTAAAACAGGAGTTTTATTTTCACTTTTATTGTGAGAATGAGTTGATTGTTGTTTATAGAAATAAAATATTTCATGCAACTGCTGATAAATCAACATGGGAAGCAGCTTATAATTATGGGAAAAGTTTGGGAATAAAGGAAAAGCAGTTAGATTTTTTAACACCCAGCGAAAACAAAGAACGCTATTTCTCATAAAATAACACGTATTCTGTCAATAACGATTTTAAGAAATTTGGTAAAAATCCTATAAAGTCAATACGGGAAGCAATACTTCATAGCGGTAAAGTCATTCTTGTCTATTGTCAAGAAGTATACGGAGATACCGAAACTGACACCGGAGATTGTGCATGAGTTCATAGACCGCATTATCGTCCATGAAGCAGATAAAAGCAGTGGTAAAAGAATACAGGAAATCGAGATTATCTATAACCATATCGGAGTATTTGACCGTTCAAAGGTCAATGTATATATGGGAAAAGCGGTATAACACCGTCATGCTATACCGCTATCCTAAATCTAAAAAGTATCCTTATGAAATCCCTACAAATACGGACTTTTTAGCCTTTTTCGTTCGGTAAGGATTTCATTGTCGGGAACAACAGCACATCTCTGATAGCCGCGCTGTCTGTAAGCAGCATGCACATACGGTCGATACCGAAACCGATACCCCCTGTAGGCGGCATACCAATTTCAAGTGCATTCAGGAAATCTTCGTCAGTATGGTTCGCTTCTTCATCTCCTGCTGCCAAAAGCTCCTCCTGTGCTGCAAAACGCGCTCTCTGGTCTATCGGATCATTTAGCTCAGAATATGCATTTGCCATTTCCCAGCCATTCATAAAGAATTCAAAACGCTCAACATAATCAGGATTATCCGGCTTCTTCTTTGTAAGCGGAGAAATCTCAACAGGGTGGTCCATAACAAATGTCGGTTGGATTAAATGTTCCTCTACATATTCCTCAAAGAATAGATTTAAAATATCACCTTTCTTGTGGCGTTCTTCAAACTCAATTCCTTTTTCCTTCGCAATTGCCCTTGCTTCATCAAGCGTCTTAATTTCATTAAAGTCAACACCTGAATATTTCTTAACAGCATCAACCATTGTAATTCTTTCAAAAGGCTTGCCCAAATCCATCTCTATGCCATTATAAGAAATCTTTGTCGTTCCTAATACTTCCATCGCAACAAACCGATACAGATTTTCTGTTAAATCCATCATGCCATTATAATCTGTATATGCCTGATATAATTCCATAAGCGTAAACTCAGGATTATGTCTTGTATCAAGGCCTTCATTACGGAATACTCTTCCAATCTCATAAACCCTTTCAAGTCCGCCTACAATCAGTCTCTTTAAGTAAAGCTCAAGTGATATCCGAAGCTTCAAGTCCTCGTCAAGCGCATTGAAATGTGTTTCAAATGGTCTTGCAGCAGCGCCGCCGGCATTTGCCACAAGCATCGGTGTCTCAACTTCTAAGAAATTCTCTCCTGCAAGATATTTACGAATCGCTGCAAGTATCTTAGAACGCTTGATAAATGTATCTTTTACATCCTCATTCATGATAAGGTCTACATATCTCTGTCTGTATCTTACGTCTGTATCCGTAAGTCCGTGGAACTTCTCCGGAAGAATCTGCAAACTCTTTGAAAGAAGAATAACCTCCTTCACATGAATGGATATCTCGCCCATCTTCGTCGTAAACACACTGCCCTTGATACCCACGATATCACCGATATCCATCTTCTTAAATGCTTTATAAGGTTCTTCACCAACTTCATCTCTTGCAACATAACACTGAATATTTCCCGAAATATCCATCACATTACAGAAAGATGCTTTTCCCATAACCCGCTTTGCCATAAGACGACCGGCAATGCTTACATCTTTTCCTTCATATTCATCATATCTGTCTTTGCACTCCTGTGCATGTGTATCTACATCATATTTGGTAATCTGAAACGGGTCATTTCCCTCAGCCTGAAGATTTGCAAGCTTCTCACGGCGCACCTTTCTAAGCTGATTAAAATCCTGTACTTTTTCCTGATTGTTATTATTCTGCTCTGCCATTTATATCTCCTGTCTCTTTATATCTAAAACTCTGTACTTAAATTCTCCATCCGGAGCTTCTACTGTTACTTCTTCTCCCACGCGAGCCCCCTTAAGTGCTATACCAACCGGAGATTCATCAGATATTCTGTTATTCATAATATCTGCCTGCGTAGAACCTACTATATCATATATAACCTCTTCATCAAATTCATAATCAAATACTTTAACCGTACAACCGATACCAACAACATCTGTATCGACTTCATCTTCATCGACGACTTCAACATTTTTAAGAATCGTCTCTAACTGCTCAATTCTGTTTTCGATATCTCTCTGCTCGTCCTTTGCAGCATCATATTCTGCATTCTCTGATAAGTCGCCCTGTTCTCTGGCCTCTTTTATCTTAGCAGCTATCTCTCTACGTTTGTTTACTTTTAAATCCTGTAACTCTTCCTCAATTTTTTTAAGTCCTGAATAAGTAACTACCTGTTTTTTCTCAGCCATGACTGACTACCTCCTCAAAAAATATAAGCAATATGTTTCCATATGCATAGCAAATCTCATTATATTCCAGTTTTTATTCAATGTCAAACAATACACATTATAAGTTATATAAATATTTTCATATAAAAAACATAAAATGTATATAATAAAAATATTAAAATAATTATAAATCAATATTAGGAGGTGCCGCAATGTGTACCGCAGCTACTTTTAAAACAAAAGACCACTATTTTGGACGTACGCTCGATTATGACTTCTCTTATGGAACCGAGGTTACGATAACACCACACAACTACTACCTGCCCTTCAGACGCGCGGGTATGATACGCAACCATTATGCCATCGTCGGCATGGCTCACATATCAGAAAATTATCCGCTGTATTGTGATGCTGTAAATGAAGCAGGTCTCGGAATGGCAGCTTTAAACTTTGTTGGGAATGCTTTTTATAATGAAGTCAATGTCAGCAAAACAAATATTGCCTCATTTGAACTGATTCCCTGGATTTTAGCACAATGCGCTACAGTCAGTGAAGCAAAAGCATTATTAAGCCAGATAAATATTGTTAATATCCCATTCAGCAAAGATTTACCAACAGCCGACCTGCACTGGTTAATCGGTGGGCATGACGAAGCTATCACCGTTGAAGCAACCAAAAGCGGGCTTCATATATATGATAATCCTACCGGCATACTGACAAATAATCCTCCCTTTAACGAGCAAATGTTTAACTTAAATAATTTTATGTGTCTGTCAGCCAAAAATCCGGAAAATCATTTCTGCAATATGCTCCCGCTAAAAATATACAGTCGCGGCATGGGGGCAATCGGACTTCCGGGTGACTTATCATCACAATCCCGTTTTGTCCGAGCCACCTTTGTAAAAATGAATTCCGTTTCCGGAAATTCTGAAAATGAAAGCGTCAGTCAATTTTTTCACATTCTGGGTTCGGTTGACCAGCAGAAAGGCTGCTGCGACTTAGGTGATGGAAAATATGAAGTCACTTTATATACCTGCTGCTGTAATGCAGACAAAGGAATTTATTATTACACATCTTATAATAACCACCAGATTACAGCGATTGATATGCACAAAGAAAACTTGAACTCCTCCCGCCTGATTCATTATGAACTGCTTACGGATGAACAAATCAGGATGCAGAACTGACCTATCAATCAGAAAAGCGCGAAACATGAACCCTTTGCGTTCTGCCTCGTGCTTTTTCGATGTACCACATACGGATGAGTGATTAAACACCATAATACTTCTGAATAGCATATGCAACATATTCCGAACAACCACTCCCAAATTGGCTGTCTGTTACTTCCGCCAACTTCTGTTTTTGCAGATACTCACCTGCCAAATCCAAAAGTATGCTTCTGGCATTATCGAGTTTAAATATCTCCTTATAATTTTCTGCAAGCTGTTCGACTGCTTCTTTTTCTATATTCGCATCACCAGTTTCTTTGGCAGTCATAAACTTCTTATAAATTTCGGCACTTCTGTCCTGCTCCTGCCTCAATTCCTTCACATCACCAGTTGACTGCATAATAGCTTCCATTGCCTTTTCTTTCCCACCATACCATTTAAAAACATCCGCAATCGCTTGTTCATTTGAAAAGCCTGCTGCCAAATGCTCCCGATATTTGTCCATACTCCCATATTTTTGTATCTGCTGTCTAAGTGATTCTTCTGACATACATCCCAATATATGGTCTAAAATTTTCTGAATTTCGTCATTGCTAAATGCCTCAAAACTCATCGTACGAACTCCCTTCATCACGTCTGATATTAACTCAATAATCCCATTTAGCCGGTTTCGCTTTTGCTCCAGTAAATTTTTTTGAGTTAATAAAGCCTGCTCTTTATCATAATCAGGATTATCCATTATTTCCTTTATATCTTCTAATGGAATCGCTAATTCTTTAAAGAACATAATTTCCTGTAACCTTTCTAATGCTTTGTTGTCGTATAAGCGGTATCCCGCATCTGATAATTCCGTTGGCTTTAATAAACCAATCTCGTCATAATATCTCAATGTTCTGATGCTAACTCCACTTATATCTGACACCTCTTTGACTGTCTTCATTACTTCCTCCTTTCAATCTTATCCTAAACCGTTACGCTGCGAGAGTGTCAATACACAATTTAAACTTTTTTACTAAAGCCACTCAATCCCCCACTAATCACACGAAACACCATAAACCACTCAATATGAGATTTTAATTTGGACAAAAAAAGACAACCAACTTTGTATCCAAAATCGGTTGCCTTATCTGATGCGGAAGATGGGACTTGAACCCACACGGTATTGCTACCACAGGCACCTGAAGCCTGCGCGTCTGCCAATTCCGCCACTTCCGCATAAGTGTTATTGAATAACACTTAGATATTATATGATGTTTATTCCATAATGTCAACTTATTTATTTTAAAAGTTACTGTCAAAATATTTTTATCAGAAACTCCTAATTAATTTCATTTGCCTTGGCTTGCACCTGCTCTGCCGACAAATGATACCATTTGGGGTATTTTCATATCATTTCCCTCCAAAATATCCCTCTTGTATCAATAACTCTAATACAAGTGCTTCTCGTTCCAATATTATCTGACGGAAATCATCCAGTACGGTTTTTCTGTTTACATCTATTGCAAACTGCGGTTTCAAAAATTCAAGTGTAAAACCTTCTTCCGCTTCATAAGTATCCAACTTTTGTTGTTCTAAATCCTCTTTCACACAACATAGGAAATAGTAATTATCCTGTATAAAAATATCCTCTTTTGTGCCTTTTTGGACTCGATGGACCTGACCATATTCCTGAATAGAACTTTTAACAACGCATAAACCTGTTTCTTCTAAAACTTCTCTTATCAAGGCATCTTCCATACATTCATCAGCCTCTATACCTCCACCCGGAAATTTATAATAATTATATTTCTTACTATACACCATTGCTATTTTTCCGTCTTTAATGATAATAGCTCTTGCCGACGGTCTGCTAAAAACGCTCCCATTAGGAATATAATCTTTTTTGTCCATCTCAAATAAAATACGCATTTTTCAATTCTCCTTTCTCGAAAGCCACTTTTACCTGTTCCAAATCATCATATTTTGCAACAATGACTTTCATGATTTCTTTGTCCGGCTTCCATAAACCCGGCTTTTCCAATACCAATTTTTTCTCCTGCGTAATCCCATGCTTGTATAAAAACTTTTTTGGTGTCAAACATGAGTCCATCCATATCGAAAACAATATTCATATATTTTAATCTCCATTTTAATCCAACTGATGTATATTGATTATTCATATTGTAACATAAAAATTGGGATTGTCAGACTTTTTCTCTTAAAGAGTTTTTGCATATTAACACTGAAATTATTATTTATGTTTAAAAGCTCCAATTCATTCACATAAAGTACGCCATTCATCATTGCATGAAGTACTATACTAAAAGCTAAATATACCACCCGTTTTTTGTAATGGATTCATAATCTATCAAAGTTAATCCCATCAATGCTCCGAAACTCAAAATTCTTCCAACCACTGCAATTAAGCAACCCAAAATACTCATACCAGTAGCAAAAATTGTTCCAAAATCCAATATCGTATGTAATCCACTACGCCCTAATCCAAATAGAATCGGTGTTTCCTTAGATTTTTCTTTTTTAAGAATAGCTCTAAATACAAGGTAATATCCATCTTCTTCAAACAATCCCTGAATTATCCCAACTGCAACACATAATAATAATGAATGTCGTGAAAAAAATCTTTGACAAGTGATTCAACTAACACCATTAATGCTTGAATTGGCTGTGGCAGCAATAGTCCAAAAATCAATAAACTGAATACTCCCATCAAGAATATTTTATATTTTTTCATCATTTTCCTCCAACTGCCATTTTCATGATTTGTTATCAGTTGTTATCAGAAATAGAAAGTCAAGGGCGGTGCACCCTCCCGGTTTATTTTGCCCCCTCATAAAACGGGAGAAAAGTATTTACAAGCAACATCGGGAGACCGAAAATTACAATTCCTTAGTAAAGCAAATAATTCTATTTGCTTCTGTAAAATTCATCGCCGTATGAAAATGAAAGCTGTCTATATTACCGATTTCACAATCACTGGCAAACTCATGACAACCGTTCTCTTTTGCCCACACTTCACACTCGGTTAATAATTCTTTCGCATATCCTTTATTACGATAGCCTTCTTTCACAAAAATCCCTTCTAAATATCCAACAGGAGTTGTTTTTGTACCTTCCACATAATCATATCTCAGCTGGCATTGTGCAAAGCCAATCGGCATGCCGTTTTCATACTTCAAAAAAAACTGCGATTTTCCATTCAACATAATTTCTGAAAATTCGCTGATTAGTTTATTAACAGAATTGTTCTGCCACATTAATACCGCTAAATTTGCCAGTATTTCTAAATCAGTGTTTCCCGCCTTTTTTATCATACAGTCCTCCTCAAAAAATCCTATTTACCACACTTATTTCTTGGAATGTCGTTAAATCCATAATAAATACCTGCAATGCCTCCAACAATAGCTGCTATAGTATCGGTATCACCACCAAGATTTATAGCTTTTAAAACTGTATCTCTATATCCATCTGAATGAAAAAATGTCCATAAAGTTGCTTCTAAAGTATCGATAACATATCCTGTTGATTTAATTTCATCCTCAGCAGCATATATAATTTCTTTACTTAATACTCTTTTTAAATTTTTAAATTCATCTAAATATGCATTCTCACAATTATGATTTAAAAAAGCTATTGTTCTATCCAATGCCTCCTCTTTTTCACATCCCCCACTAATTTGAATTGCAAATTCTATATAAAAAACACATGCTAATTTAGAGCGATTATGTGCATGAGTTAATGAAGAAACTTCTTCTACAATTTTCACCAACTCCTGTCCATTTAGATTTTTACCATAAAAAGCTATAGGCAGAATTCGCATTAATGAGCCATTACCATTATCAAATTCTGTTCTTCCTCCACAATCTTTAATACTTTTTCCGGAAGATATTTTTATAATCGAATCTCTAGTTGAATTTCCTATATCAAACACTTCTCCAAATGGAGTAAAATAACCGTTTTTATAAAAACTCACAAAATTCTCAGCCACTCTTTTTATAGAATAACCTTTGTTAATTGCATCTATTAAACATATTGTTAATGATGTATCATCTGACCATGTCCCAAATGGTTGATGATATGTTCCATACGCTCGCATTTCTCTAACCGGGTCATTTTTTCTTTCTTCACGTGTGGAAAATTCAACCGGAACTCCTAAAGCATCCCCCACGCAAAATCCAAACAAACCACCATATATTTTATTATTACTATCATTTTGTATATTTACATTTATTGGATTGTTAGTATCATACTCAGGACATTCCTTTTCAGCGAATAACACATAGTTAGGTTTTTGTAAACTATCATAATACTTACAATGCAATGCATTTCCTTTTATATCATTAGTACATGTCTCACATTGTGGAACTGATGCCAATATTTTTGCCCCATTTTTATATGATTGTACATCTAATTCCCAACGTTCGGGTAATGAAGATGTCTTTTTATTTTTACTCATTCTTCTTACTACCTTTACCACAAAATAATATTTATATATAATATTCCATTTCTTACTTCTGCTGATGTAATCATCAATTTCTGCCCTACATTAAATAAGCCCTCTCATTTTGTAAATTTTTTATAATAATCATCATTCTTATAATTCTGCTCAATCTGATAAAACAAGTCAACATCCTCTTCCTCTGACCAAACATCAAATCCTATGTATTTAGAAGTTCGATACTTTATATGGATATTGTATTCCCTTATACTAAACTCCCGCCAGGCTCCCATCTTTTTTAGATTTATATGCAGCTTTTTCTTTAATGGATATTCGGCGCCTTCATAATACATTATTGGACTACGTTCTGTTGGATATATTCCAAAAAATGTACACTCGTCTTTGAAATATAATCCGGTAAATTCTTTTATATCAGATTTTTTATAAAACAACTTATCTCCGGTTAAAATGTCTAACATACAGTATTCACCAATTTCTATATTCTTTAATTCTATTTGTCCATCCATCTTTGTTTGTCCCCTCTAATATTTTCCGGAAGATATTTTTATTACATTTTTTTATTTCAAAATGATTTATCAATATAACATTTACTATCTGAAAAAGCATATATAACTTTTGAGGAGTCATTTAAAATAAGTATATTTGTATAAGACAAATCCCTCAGCCCTTCTATCATTTTTTTCAAAATATCTATACCATCAATTATAGTATCTGTAAAAAAGCTAATACAAATCGAAATATTTGTACTTATTTGATATACATCTGATGTAAATTCCAAATCATACTCTTTACTTGTAAATTCTGATTCAATCGACATACTAAATAAGCTACATGACATAACCTCAATATAATCTCCTCTCCAAACGGTTTTGAAACTATTTCACCATTTTTATACCATGTAATTCTTTCCATACATTAGTATTTGTCATATTCACAAAGTCATCCAAATATTCGTTTACTTCTAACGCAAGTCTATTACTGATAAAAGATTCTCTGTTATTCTGACTTTCTAAATATATTTATTATAGGAACAGCAGACGCTCCCGCAATCTCCTTTATAATTATGTTTACATAAGTTTTAATAATTCCGATTTCAAATCCATACAATTTAACTCATCAATATTTTTAAATACAAAAATCAATAGTTCCATAACTTTTTTAAAAGAAATATTACTTGAACCAACTTCATCATATCCCCCAGTAAATATTTCAATAGTTCCAGCAGGTAACTTTCTGATAGGATATTCATCAAAAAATCCCTTTATTGCATCAGCAAATTCTTTATCTAATCCTACATATATATCTTTATTAAATGGCAATACTTGAGATTGGCATAAAATCTTTTTTCCCTCATAATTAACAACAATATCTGTTTTACTCTTTTTATCGTTTAAGTACCTCATACCTACCATTGCATAATTACTAATATGACGAGGATGTAACTTTGCTTCAATACAGATTGTTCCTACGTGCCAGCTAATATTACCGGATTCTACACACAAATATAAACTATTATTACTTACGCAATTAAATGGTATTTCATCTTTCCATATGCATACTTTTTTATATCCATTATCACTTTCAAACAATAACAATTTAAGTCCTTTCTATACCCCCAAATTCAAACCAAGCCTTATTAAATAATTTGGAATTTTGTTCTATAATAGCACTCGGAAAAGTTTCTATTTATATCTATCTGAACAGATAATAATTTTTAAATCGTTACATATTTTATCTATACTTATACTATCTTTTTCCGAAAGAAATACTCTTACCTTTTCCTTGTTTTCTTCATAATAATTTATTGCTTTATTTATGCATGTCAAATTATTATTCGTCACCACACCTTTTTCTACATTTTCTTTTGCAATCAGCAAATTATATATAATTATTTCCACATCCGGAGTATCATCATAAAAGTCCTCCCACAATCTGGCAAAAACATATTCAACTCCTCTATTTCTATTTAAATAATTACTATATATACTTTGAATATCTGTTAACATATCATTTAATTTTTTCATATGTAACTCTTCTTTTTTTAAGTAAATTTCTGCCTCATTTCTATTAATCCACTTTTGATATACTCCTTTATCAATACATTTCATATTAAGACTTTCCCAATCTTTATAATTCCCTGTCATTGTTACAATTTCTATTTCATTTTCCCGTTCTGAAATTACTTCAAACGTATATCCCCGATATTTTGCCAATGTTCTCACAATATAACAACTCTCAAGCTCATCTTGCCCAACATATTTATAACATACAACCGCCTCACCTATGTTTCTAAAGTAAAATGGTTCACACTCAATAAAACCATTCATAACATCTGTTTTATCCGTTGAACGTAACACATATTTTCCATTTTTTATCAACCAATCACCTCGTTTAATACCAATAAATTTTCCCTGTAATTCTTTATCTACAGTATCATATATACTTCTTACAGCTTCATACTCTTTTATCCCTGTATCAAGGTCTATCCATACAGGCTCACCCGCTCCTTCTCCTGCTCCCCTGTAATTACCGTATGGCACAAGTGTCCTTACCCATACATGCTCCATCCTGATGGATACGTTTTTTCCATCTGATTTCAGCTTTGTTACATGTACTCCGCCTGATGCCAGTACATCCGCTGCGATTTCTGCCATAGCTGCTCCTGTAAGTGACATGGTTTTTTCAGGCTCAAGTATTATATCGCCATGTACATACATGGCTAGATATCCCTTGTACCTAAGCATTGCTATAAGAAGGCTCGCCTGGTCCACATCATTTCCGTTCATGGAATGATATGTTCCTTCTGCCCCTTTTCTACTTCCGTAATAATATTCATAGCCTGTGTTGTTTTTTATGTACTCAAACTTCGCACATTATTTAATAAAACATGACTACAATTAAATATTAAACAGCTCTATTATTCTATATTTCTCTTCTAACTTTGAAAATCTATTATCTGCCTCCAAAAATACATCTCTCACTTCTTGTCTATGATCCTCACAATAATCTTCTTCTATATTATCGCAAATATCTAATAATATGCGTCTTAACTTTTCTTCATATTTTTTCTCGCATCTCACAATCAACAAATATACATAACTTTCTTGATTTGCAGAAAAAAGCATAAAATTTTCAGAGTTTTTTCTTCTTAAAATAAAACTTTGTGGCTTTTTATCAATTCTAATCATATCCTCTTGGGTAATAGAAATCCCTAGTAAATCACCAATCCTCCTTTCTATTGTACCCATAAATTCATTTTGAAATTGAAATTCATATTGGCATATTTTCATAATAATATCCTCCTATTGAACTCCGTCAATCTTTAAAGGTTCTCCTAAAACATCCTCCGACACCCCAAGTCCCCTTGCAAGCCTTTTTTCATAACAAACTTCCTAATATTTATAATACAAATCCGGATATATTGTCCCTTAATAATTTGATATCCTTTTTATATAATTCATATTCCCCATCAAGTTCTTCCATTATTTTATTTTCTGAATATTCTAAAGCCAGATTCCTAATAGGATCCAACACTATAGATAAATCCAACCCATTTTCTAAATAATTTACTAATAAAAAAATATGAATGCATAGGTTTTCTAAATAATCAAAATCTACTCCATGTTTATATTCATCTAATATTGCTGGTACTATTTGCGTATCAAAAAAGCCAAATTCTCTATAAAAGCGATTAAAATCACTTCTAATACATTCCTTTAATTCTAAATATCCAAAAATCATATTTATATCCTCCATGTATATATTTTTTTATTGCACATAAATATTTAATTGTATATTTGGAAATTTCATTCTAAATTCCAATATAATATTACTACAACTTTGACAACACGGTAATTCACTATATAAATTAATTTTTCCACTAATATCAGGGTTTTCGATTTGAGAAGCTATGTCTCCTAATATTTTTGCTTCTGTATCATGATAACGTGGATATTTATCATCAACATATGATGTAAAAAATCTTTCATCCGAAGATTTTAATAATGAAAATTCAGCTACATCAGCCCCCTTATCAGTTATGCTATTTATTTTGCTGTGTGCATAAAACTTATCTTTTATACCTTGTATACTTACATCTGCCACAGCCATATTTCCTCTTTTTGCTAATTCCGTATTAGGCATTTTATTTCTAATATCAATAATTTCATTCTTTAGCTCCGTTTTAACAGAAATACTACTATCACCTAATTCTTTTCCAAGCTCCTTCTCAACCTCCGCAGGCGTCTTGCCAGCCTTAAATCCATCAACGGCATCATCTCCATACTTTCCTATAACATCTACTGCTTCGTCTCCATATTTGCCGATGGCATCTACAGCTTCCTGTCCATACCGTTTTATGCTTTCAAGTGCATTATCCCCATACTTACCGACTGCATCCAGCGCATCTTTTCCATAACTGCATATCGCATCTACCGCTTCATCCCCATACTTCTCTATGGTCTTCTTCGCATCATCTCCATATTTGATGATACATTCCGCCACATCATCCGCATTCCGGGATGAACCTTTTATCAGCTCAAGGATTTCATCCATGTCAGCAGAAAAATCTTCAAGTCCCGAAAGCTCTTCTATTATCATCTCCGAAAGGCTCAGACCTTTTGCTTTTTTCAGCCACTCCATTCTGGGCTTGCCGAATTTTTCAGCAAAGTCTTTTATTATTCCTTCCGTCAGGCCAAGCGACTTCAGATATTTAATATACTTATTAATCTCTGTCAGGTCCATTCCACCCTTAATAAGCTCATCCAATGTCTTTTCCCCAAGCATTTTTATAAGCTTGTTCCTAATGGCCTTATTAAATATCTTTCCCATTAGTGCTGAAGCCAGTGGAGTTCCGATTGTAAGTATCAAATCAACGATTGTCTGGTTAACAAGAGATTTTCCTGCATTTTCATCTCCGGCTATATATGCATCAAGCATATTCAGTGTCTGTATATGGAACATTACAGCCATACATATACTTATCAGTGCTATGGCTGCCTGCCCCGTTGCGGCCGCCACTGCAGCCTTTCCGGCTTCTATTGCCGCTTTGGCGCCGAATATTATATGCATTGCCTCTATTATGTCTATTATCGTCAGACCAAATTCAAGCATTGTGGCATAAGCTACCTTCTCATCCATACAGCCGCCGTTTAAGCCGCCCGATATCCTGTAGATGCCGCTTCCGCTGTTCCTGTCAAGAATGATATAGCCTGTTCCGCTCCAGCTTCCCATTGTAACATCCTTTTCAGGGATGATAACCGTATGTCCGCTGTTTACTGAGCTTCTTACCTCTGATGCCACATCAGCCGTTGTATTTAGTAAAGCAAGCGCTTCCTCAAGATTTCCTTCATGAATGATAAGGGTTTCTATTCCCTGCTCTTTCGCTTCTTCCAGTATACTTATTGTAGAAACGGCAGGCTCTCCCGTAAGCTCTTCCCATATGCCGCTTTCATATGTTGAACCCATGATTCCGGTTGCAAATACATATTCCTTTTCGGCTTCCTTATCTCCGGTAAGGCTTATTACGCTGTGGCTGTCCGCATCCACATCAATATACATTCCGCCGAAATCGATTCCGCTTACCGTTCCGTAGAGATATTCCCTCTCCACCGCATATCCTGTCATGGCTTCGCTTATGTTCCTTGTTATTGCCACATCATAGCTGTCTGATGCCATGATGTCTAAAATATCTAACTGCGCAAAATAAAGCTTTCCCGCAAATGCAAGATATCTTCCCATATAGTCAGGGCTGTAAACATTTTCCTGGGTGGCATTTTCTGCATATGTTGCCGCCTCATTATAACTACTTTCAAGCTCTGCCGCACTGATACTCTGTACATCAAATGTAACCGCATAGACTGAACCTGTCGTTATTTCATTTGATATTTCCGTCTTCCCTGCTTTTGTATTAAATACTATATTAAAACTGCTGTCACTTCATGAACAGGCAAATATACACAGTTACTTTTCAAGAAGAATTTAGGGAATTTGTATTCCTAAAATATAAACTTAATTAAATGATACCTTTCATTTGAGCATATCTATTAATCTCATCCAACAAGTTATTTTTATAAATTGATAATGAAAATGGTATCTGTACACCAGCTTCCCCATCATCATACTCAGGGAATATTATAAAATTATCTCTATCCATCTTCATAATAATATACTCATTTCCTTCAAATTCACCTTTTCTTATCTCATATAAATTAATAAAATTCATAATGTTCTCATAATACTCTTTTGAATTAATTTCTGCTTGTAAAAATTTATTTAATATATCCATATATTCTTCCCTTCTATTTGCTACTTTATCGGATATGCGCTTAACATACCACCATCACTTGAAATTACAATTTTCACTAAGTTCTCACCTTTAGTTCCTATTATCTTTCCTGCATCAATTATAATTTCATAACTTGCATTTCCTGCTTTAGTTAAACCATTATCTATTATCGAAACAATTTTACCATTTGATAATGCATCTTTCAAAATACTTTCTGCTTCCAATTTACTTGCTCCAATAAATTTTTGTCCATTTCCTCCTGTCGTTGATAAGTGTTTAGGTTTTACATATGCATTATTAATATCAAAGTTATCAAAAACATTTTTTCCTGCTACAAAAACATCATCTGCAGAATTTATATCACTCTCACCCGTCTTACCACCAAGTTCCTTCTCAACCTCCGCAGGTGTCTTACCATCCTTAATCCCTTTGGCAGTGTCATCTCCATATTTATCTATGATATCTAACGCATCATCACCATATTTACCAATGGCTTCTAACGCATCATCACCATATTTGCCTATTGCCTCTACAGCTTTGTCTCCATACATACCTATGGCATCTACAGCTTCATCTCCGTACTTTCTGACAGCTTCCGCCGCCTT
>CANQTC010000020.1 GCA_947626675.1 uncultured Coprococcus sp.
AAGAGAAGAGATAAGCGTTAGAATAGTGGTTAGGATGGAAAGTAAAAACTTTCTGTATGAAATTCTGAAGGTACAATGTATTTTCTATTATAAGGCCTGGTGGCTCAGCTGGTTAGAGCGCCGCCCTGTCACGGCGGAGGTCGTGGGTTCGAACCCCATCCGGGTCGCTGACATTAGATACATAGCAGCGTATAGTTCGGTTTTGTATCATGTCTGTTTTTAAAAATTAGATATGTGGGATCTTAGCTCAGCTGGGAGAGCATCTGCCTTACAAGCAGAGGGTCACAGGTTCGAGCCCTGTAGGTCCCATTATCAGTGAGGACGTTTAGCTCAGTTGGTTAGAGCAATCGGCTCATAACCGATCGGTCCCGGGTTCGAGTCCCCGAACGTCCATTTAAGGCCTGGTGGCTCAGTTGGTTAGAGCGCCGCCCTGTCACGGCGGAGGTCGTGGGTTCGAACCCCATCCGGGTCGCTGAAGCTTCTTTACTCAAGAAGCTTCTAATTAAATATATGGGATCTTAGCTCAGCTGGGAGAGCATCTGCCTTACAAGCAGAGGGTCACAGGTTCGAGCCCTGTAGGTCCCATTATCCGCAAGGATATGCCGGCGTGGCGGAACTGGCAGACGCACAGGACTTAAAATCCTGCGGGACTAACCTCCCGTACCGGTTCGATTCCGGTCGCCGGCATTATTTATTGTTTTGATATAATTTTATATGATTGTTTTAATTTCAAGAAGCCTTTATTTTAAAGGCTTTTTTTAATAAAAATATTTATATGAAGTTATGGACACATGATGTGGATTATGAGAGAAGCAGATAGGCAGATGATTTTATTGCAGATAATATAGATGTAGTGAAGTGCGGAGCGAGGAATTGCTCCGCACTTCGTCTAAATAAGATGTGGTATTATATTTAATGGCGTGGTATACTGTTAGTGTTGTTGTAAGAGACAAATCGGAATTTGGAGGTGAATTTCTTTTGAAACAGTTTTTAAAAAAACATAGTTTTCTCATATACATAATCACAAGTTTTCTAATTTATGTACTTGCCAACGGGGAATGGAATATTCCGATTTTTGCATGGGTTTACCCTATTCTGTTCCTTGGCATGGGTTATTTCGATAAAACACGAAAAGCGTATTCTGCAATAATTCTTTGCTATGCCCTTGGATTTGTGATTCAGTTTTGGAAAGTAATTGGAATGGATATAAAAATATGCATTATTGCAGGCATTTTATTAGCGCTTTTAAAAGCTTTGCCGTATTTCTATTGGATAAAATCCAAAATGAGATTTCAGGATACGATTATTGTTGCAAGTATCATGGTGTTAATAGAATATATTATTTATTTAATCTATCCGATTTTAGGCGGTTTGTCTGATGCTTATACACAATTTCAAAATCTGTACCTGTTGCAAATCGTGACAATAACCGGGATTTACGGGATTACTTTTATCATGTATTGGACTGCGGCAATGGTAATATGGATTTGGAATAACAGGAGCAATCAAAAGGTATTAAGAAAGTATGTTACGGTATTTGCTTCGACCATTGGGCTGATATTTATTTATGGTATTGTCATGTATCATTTTGTAGGCAATCCAAAAGAAAGTGCTAGAATAGCCGGTGTGACAGTACCGGTTTCTCATCTTTTGAATGATGATGAAGATGTATATGCCACATTTTATACAGATACCTTTACTGATGAAAATGTGACAAACACGCAGGATAAACTGGCATCTGTGACGGATGAACTTTTCATCAAAACAAAGCAGGAGGCAGAAGCTGGCGCAAAGATTGTTTTCTGGTCTGAATTGAATGGAGCAGTTCTTAAGCAGGATGAAGCGGCGCTTTTACAGAGAGCGTCAACTACTGCAAAAGAAGAAGGAATTTATCTGATTGTTTCGCTCTTAGTGAAAACACCTTATGAAAACTTAAAGGAAAATAAAACAGTTGCATTTAATCCGCAAGGGGAGCAGGTTGCAGAATATTTTAAGTACGGGCGTTCTATTGGAGAACTGTGTCAAAAAGGCGATGGAGAACTGCAAAGCTTCGATACGGAATATGGAAAACTCGCAACGTTCATATGCTCTGATATGGCTTTTGCATCAAAGATACAGCAGGCAGGAAAAAGCAATGTGGATATTTTGATGGTTCCGGCTTCTGACTGGCGGGAAATGACATTACTTGCCACAAAAACTGCCATTGTACGTGCCGTTGAAAATGGAAGCAATATCATCAGGCATACAAACAAAGGAATGTCGATCGTGGCTGACAATAGGGGGAATATACTTGCACAGACAAATTATTTTCAATCAGATACAAAAACTTTAGCTGCACAGGTCATCACAAATGGACGTTTTACCTTATATTCATATGTGGGTAATATATTTGTATATCTATGTGGCATATATGTATTAGGAAGTTTCATAATTCCAAAATGTCTAAATAGAAGGCGATAAGCAAATTCCGGTTTGTCGGGTGCTGTAGAGAATACAAAATTGAGAGTTGCAAAAGGAGAAAAATTGAAATGTGCATGGAATGTTATGTTAATGAAAATAGAATAACACCACTATTAAACCCATTGGATTGTTTGGCAAATCATACACAATACATTTGTGGAACTTGTGGGCGGTGTATTTGTATTGAACATGACCCCAAGCGTGGATTGCAACGGTGGAATTTTCCTTTTAAGTCGTTAGAAATTGCAAAATTATATTTGCGTACTGCTGATTACAGCATGAAAAAGCCATGTGGTATTTATGAGATAAAAAGTGAAAATCGCAGACTTTCATACAAAATCTTTGCGGACAGTGAGGATGTGCAATTCTATCTAAAAAAGAACAAAGGAAAAACTTGTGAAACTATGAAACCGATATTCATTGTTGAAGAATACAAAGAATATGCAAATACGAAGATAAGAAAATTAACGTCTGATGAAATACAGAAATATATGTCAGAACGGTAAATTTCTTGTTTTTAGAGCCGACAAAACAGGAATTTGTGAGGTGCTAAAATGAAATATATTCTTTTACATGGAATGGGACAGAATGCTTCAAGCTGGGATAAAACAATATCCTATCTCTCTGATAAGGCAGAAACTATTTCACTTGGTGCTGTGCTTGCTCTGAATTATGCTATAGATTTTCCGCAAAAGTAAGTTCTCTTGTTCTTATTGCACCACAGTATGATATGCCTAAATTTCTGCTCAAGGTACAAAATGTGCTGTTCAAATTTATGCCAGAAAGTAAATTTAAAGACATTGGTCTGAAGAAGAATGATTTTATCACACTTACAAATTCAATGGCGGAAATGGATTTCACAAACGGTCTTTATAAGGTGAATTGTCCTGTACTTGTCATTTGCGGTGAAAAGGATAATGTCAATAAAAAGGTGGCAATAAATCTTGCAGAAAAATTGTCAAATGTAAAATTCAGTACTATTGGCAATTCGGGGCATGAGGTTAACATTGATAATCCACAAGGGTTAGCAAACGTTATAGAAATGTTTTGAGATGATAAGATAGATTCAAGTTTGTCTTTCTGCTTTATACTACTTTTTATATTTTGAAAGTGAAATAAAGGAAATACTTAAAATCCCAGTATAAAGATTTCGTGCATTTCCCTTTATTTCTTATTTATTTTTTACACGTCAAGGTTATCCTCGGCATCTATAAATATCTGCATTTCGTTATTTAGATAAAGTTTTGCATATGTAGGTTAAATGAAAAACAATGTTCAGCAGACAATTTACTTTTGCATATTGAAGGTGGCATAATTGTCTGCTTTTCATGGTGGTTTTCCATAAAGAAACAGATATAATGTTATTTATGAGGTGATATATATGAATTTAGAAGAAAAATTGCAGATGTTAAGGAAAAAGAATGGTTATTCCCAAGAGCAACTGGCAGATAAGATTGGGATAGCAAGGCAGACTGTAAGCAAATGGGAAAACGGACAGGCAATTCCAGAATTGAATGGCTTGATATTATTAAGCGAACTATATGGCGTAACCATTGACAGAATAGTGAAAGGTGATGATGAGTGCAACATTTTATTATGCAAAAATGCAGACATTGACATCAATAAAGCTATTTCCTTTTTGGTTTCTGCAAAAAAGAATACTTATCCAATCAATGAGAATAAAGTGCAATCTTCACGAATGAAATCCAGTGATTTTTGTTATGCAGAAAATGAGTATCAATATTATGATACTTATTTAGGCGGTGAAAAGTTTACTGGTGAAGAAGCAGTATGGCACGATGATAATCCTATTTGGTGCATGAACTATACTGGTCGGGTTATAGGGAGTAATTTTAACAATGGTTTTTTGAAAGAAGTTTTATTGCAGGTTACGGAAAAATTCCCTTATCGGGGGCCAAAGATATATACAAAGGGCGATTATCATTATCATTGTAAAGTAGACGGTGAATTTGTTTGGTTTCAAGGATATGAAGATATTTTTTATTTAGATGAAAAAATTTATGAATGTTATTTTCATGGAGGTGTAATTCAGTAGATGGATATTGTAGAGCAAAAAATAAATACGAATCTCCACTTAAGAAATCAAATGAAAAATCCGTGGGAAGAAATTTCTTTAGCTGATTATGAAAATCATATGAAACTTGACTCTGTTATGCAGTTACAGGCAATGAATGAAATGATGAAAGGTCAATTTAACACCTATCCCGCTTCAAATATAATGATATTGGGTATTGCAGGAGGCAATGGTCTTGAACATATTTCAAAAGATAAATTTGAGAGGGTATATGGAATAGATGTCAATTCTGATTATTTGAAAGAAGTTACTCGAAGATATTCAGATTTAGACGGAATTTTGGAATGTTTATGTATCAATTTAATAAATGAAACTGATAAGTTACCAAAGACAGATATGATTATTGCAAATCTGTTGATTGAGTATATTGGCTATGTATGTTTTCAAAAAACAATACAACAGGCAAATCCCAAATATGTTTCATGCATTATTCAAATCAATATAGAGGATAATTGGGTATCGGATTCACCATATTTACATGTGTTTGATGGACTGGAGCAAGTACATCATCAAATGGAAGAACATACTTTGGAAAAGGCAATGCTTGAAATTGATTATCATCCAATCAAGACTTTGGAGTATATGCTACCTAATGGAAAAAAATTAGTGCAGTTAGATTTTGAAAAATAAATTTGGCTAAGCGACTATTACTACAATTGCAACTGAATAATTAACACAGCGTCAGAGCGTATAGAAACAAGTCTATGCGCTCTATTTTTATGCAAAGAAGCAGATTTATGAGCAAAGCCAGCAAGGCAGGACAAAGAGCCAGCCGACAGGTTTTGTGAAAATGGATTTTTACGCTTTGAATAAAGGATTATATACGGTTTTACAGTGAAGAACGCCTTCCGGATAGGTATCAGTGTTAGCTGCCTCTGGAGATACGGATTGAGGCAATGGTCTGCGATAAACCGACAGAATATCCTATAGATGAAAACAAACGAATTAAGAAATATAAAGAAAAGCGGTGTGCATAGAAAAATGACCACGCTTAAAATTGTGTGGCCATTTATTAGCACCTGGTTTTAAATATTTTACTTGTCTGCTTGACAAGGGCATATCATTGTAGTAGTTGTCTGTTTTTTTAGAAATTATGCCATTGCATTTACAGTTTTGTACTTATATAACATTTCCGCATGGTTTTGTTCTTCTATCTGGATATCTGCAAGTAATTTGCGGATTTTTGAATCTTCAAATACAAAAACGTCATTGTTATATTCCCCTGAAACAAGTTTTTCAGAAGCAATACAGTCTGTTGCAAGGAAGCAGTCGGAAGTTTTGTCTGCTGATTCGTCTGACATGCTGTATGTTCCTTTCGGCTGATAGTTTGCGCCATCACTGTCATTACAATTAACGCATGGTACAGTGCCATGTGTAATAACCTGTTCCAAAGAGTCAAAATGCTGCTGTTCTTTTTGCTTCAGTGTTTCAAATAAATTCTTTAATTCAGGGTCTTTTGCCTGTTCTTTGTATCTTTCATATTTTTTAATACATGTCTGTTCCTGTGTCTGTAAATCTTTTAAAGCATTAATCTCTTTTTCTTTTAGCTGCATGGATTGATACCTCTCATTCTTTTATTTGCCATAGATATGATTAGAAATAATGTATGGCTTAAGATATAAACAGTATTTGCCAATTATATTTTTTTATACATTACTTTATACATTTCAAATATTTGTTGACTTATAAAAAAAATAACGATAAAGTTTAAGTAATTAGATAAAAGACATGGTTATAAATGTAAATGCGGATAGAAAGGTTGGAACATACATATGGAAGTGAGAATATGTCCAATATGTGATGCGAAAGTAAATGGTATCAATTTTTGCCCGATATGTAAGCGATTTGTCAAACCTCGAGAAATGTCACAGAATTTTTATCTCAATGAGCGGAGAGAAAATCGTGAATATACATATGAAGATATGATATATCCGGATTGCCATATGGAAGGTAATCTGGCAAGGCAGCAAAGCGGATTCAATAAAAGAAATGGAGCATCAAAAGCCAAATCTAAAAAACGCAGGGTTAAAGACCAAAGTCGAAATATCAGAAGTGTGGCCGTATTATTATTCTGGTTTGCAATGATTATTGTTATATGGAAAAAGGGTGATTATAAATTTGAATTTGATTTTGGATATGATGATAGTGATTATGAAGTCTCTGAAGAGAATACAGTTACGGAGAATACGGTAAACATGGATGATACATATGGGGTGTATGAGAAGAATATTTCTTCTGACAATACTTCTGTAAAGGCATTGTCAGAACAGGAGGCAGAAGCGGATGGAAAAGCCTGTACGATGTATGGACATTATGAAGGAATGAAGGCAGCGGATTTTATCGATAATCTGTTAAGATGTTCAGAGGAAAATGATGTTTCATTATTATACAATAAGAGTGCAGGATATAAAAGGCTGGAAAAACAGTCCGATGACAATTTTGGGTATACCTGTTATGAATTATGTGACGTATTTTCAACGACACTTCTTGCGAAAGAAGCCGTTGCTGTATATTACGATTACAACACAAATCAGTTGCATGGCATCTATTTATATGCCACTGTAAATGAAAAAAAGGATGGTTCTGATATCATTCCGATGTATGATTCAGTGATAGAAGCCCTTGACGATAAAAATTTATTGGGGGCGGAAAAAGAAAATGTATATAAATATGTTAATGAATATCTGACACAGATTACACAGGGGACTAATTCATTTGCAGATAGTGATAATATGATGATTTATATAGGTCAGTGGAATATCTGTATAGGAAGGGCAAAACAGCATATATTCATACAAATGTCTGCGGCAGACAGATGATAATAATAATAGAAGTGAAAGAGGGTTTATCGTTATGAGTAATATAAAAAAAATAGCAGTATTAACAAGTGGCGGAGATGCACCGGGAATGAATTCCGCAGTACGGGCAGTTGTTTTTAGCGCTGCAAATGCAGGAATTGAGGTAACAGGTATTTTCCGCGGATATGACGGACTGATTGACTGGGAGACGAAAAAGCTTGATTTGGAAGATGTGCGTAATATTAATAATCAGGGCGGTACGGTTCTTTATACCAGCAGAAGTGAGCGCTTCCTGCATCAGGAATATAGAAAACTGGCAGCGGAGCATCTGCGGGAGCATCATATTGATGCGGTCGTTGCGATTGGCGGAGATGGAACGTTAAGGGGAGCTATAGCCTTTCGGGAGGAAGGTGTCAATATCATTTGTATTCCCGGAACAATAGACAGAGATGTATCATGCACTGAATATACATTAGGATTTGATACAGCGGCAAATACAGCGATGGAAGCGATAGACAGAATACGGGATTCTTCTGTATCGCATGGCAGATGCAGTGTGGTGGAGGTTATGGGAAGAAAGCGTGGATATATAGCTTTGTGGGCAGGCATGGCAACTTCGGCAGACGCCATTGTTTTGCCGGAGAAATGGGACGGAAATTTTGATAGTATAACAGATGCCATCAGCAGGCGTCATGCGGATGGCAGAAACAGCTATCTGGTTGTTGTTGCAGAAGGCGTAATTGATGCGCCTGAGCTTGCCGGGATGATTCGGGAAAAGACAGGAATTGAGTCAAGAGTGTCTGTTTTAGGTTATATTCAAAGGGGCGGACAGCCTACCGCCAAAGACAGGATGTATGGCTCGTTAATGGGGGCATATGCGATAGAAATCCTGAATCAAGGTGGTAAAAACAGGATTGTCGCAATCAAAAATGATGTTCTGATTGACTTTGATATTACAGAAGCGATTGAGATTGATAACAATACATTAGATACATTCCAGTATGAGCTTAGTCTGACGTTGGCGGAGTGATGAATGAAACGCTAAGCTTGTATCGACGGAGCAAGGAGCATATACGCAGGCGTCATGGAATGAAGATGAAAGTAACACAACAGAAAATGTTAAAGGGGGAGATACAATATGATTTGTCCAAAGTGTAATAAAGAGATTGCTGATGACAGTGTTTTTTGTTCCGGATGCGGACATAAACTTTCTCAAGAGGTTGATGTCACAGCGACAGAGAAGGCAAAAAAGAAAATTAATGTTAAGGCTGTCATCGGAGGGGGAGCGGCCCTGATAGTTCTTGTTTGTATTGGGATTTTTGCATATATTAATTCTACTCCGGAATCAAAGTATAACAAAGCTGAAAAAGCATTTAATGCAGGAAATTATGCGCAGGCAATAAAATACTATTCGGCAGCGGGTAATTATGGGGATGCAGAGGAAAAACTGGCAGTTGCCAAATTGGCAAATCATTATGCTACAGGATTAAGCTTGATGGATAGTGGCAGTTATAATGAGGCTAAATCTGAATTAGAGGCTTCTTCTGATTATGAAGATGCGGCTGAAAAAATACAGGAATGTGATTACAACATAGCGCTAAATTTTTTAGCTGAAAATGATTATTTGAATGCTGCAGAGTCTTTCAAGGCATCGGGGGATTATTCCGATGCAGATGGGCAGATTATTCAAATCGGGCAGCAACTGGTAAATGACGGGAATTACACAGATGCAGTTACTGTATTTGGATATTCAAAGAATTGGAAGAGCAATTCTTATGCCCAGTATGCGAATGGGCAGGTTGCTCTGTCAAATAAGAATTATTCCGGTGCAGCTTCTTGTTTTGATAAGGCTGGGGATATATTAGACGCCGAAGATTTGTACAATGAAGCACAGTATAATTATGCCAGTAATCAATTGACTTCAAAGAAATATAGTTCTGCTGAAATTGCTTTTAGAAAGATTTTAGGTTACAAGGATTCCGCTGATTTGGTTAATGCATGTGCGTTGATGCTTGCAAAAGAGGATATGGATGCAGGTAAATTAAATACGGCTAAAACAGCATTAGAAAAATTGCCATCGGATTTTTCATATAAAGATGTTAGCGCTGCCGAGCTGCTTGAGCAGTTGGATTCAAATAGCAGTTGGTTGGCTATTTGCGGCAAATGGAGTAATACGTCTGGTGAAGCAACAACTAATTGCAGGGCGCGTAATTACAGTTATGATGGCGGAACTTGGACTATTACATTTTATTCAGGTGATTATACTTTGGACATTAAGTGTGTTCTTAACAATGATGGTACTGTTTCCGTTATAGGGACTGGCACAATAACGGTATTTACTAACTGGTCTACAATTCAGATTGGACTGGACTATAATCATAGTTATTCGGTTAATTTTAATAAGAAATTGTCCGCATCGGATATAGGAACGAGTATATCAATCGATGATTATACAACAATAACATTGGAAACAGATAAAATCACGCTGAATTATAATTACGAGGACAGTAACTCAACGGTCGGTTTCATTTATATATATGAAACCAATGTTACCTACGGAAAAAGCACAACAACTTATTAATAAACAATGTGAAAAGAAAATGGGGGCGGACTTCAAAATATAATCACTCCGGAAATGGCACAGATGAATAAAGGCAATGGAGTGGAACTTATGTAATTGAACAAAAGGAATTAGGAGACTTTCAAATGACAAAATACCAGGTTTTGAAAAAATATTTTGGTTATGACAATTTCCGCGAAGGACAGGAAATTCTGATAGACAGTATTTTAGAGGGAAGGGATGTTTTAGGCATTATGCCGACCGGCGCAGGAAAATCATTGTGTTACCAGGTGCCTGCATTAATGTTGTCCGGAATTACACTGGTGATTTCGCCGCTCATTTCATTAATGAAAGATCAGGTAAAAGCGCTGAATCAGGCTGGTATTCATGCTGCCTATATTAATAGCTCCTTGACGGAAAGTCAGATTGCAAAAGCATTGACGTTGGCAGCGGCAGGTCAATATAAAATTATTTATGTTGCACCGGAACGTTTGGAAACACCGGGATTTTTGCGATTCGTAGAACAGGTTGAGATTTCCATGCTGACAGTCGATGAAGCGCATTGTATCTCCCAGTGGGGACAGGATTTCAGACCAAGTTATCTGAAAATCGTTCAATTTATCAAATGTTTGAAAAAGAGACCGATTGTGAGCGCATTTACAGCTACAGCGACGGAAAATGTCCGCGGGGATATTATATGTGTGTTAGGGCTTGCAGAGCCGGAGGTGCTGGTAACGGGATTTGACAGGAAAAATCTTTATTTTGCAGTTGAAACACCGAAGAAGAAGGATGCCTATGTGATGGATTATGTCACAAAACATGAGGACGAAAATGGAATTATTTATTGTGCAACAAGAAAAAATGTGGATATGCTCTATGAGAAAATGAGAACAGCAGGAATTTCTGTTACGAGATATCATGCAGGGCTTGATAATGAGGAACGAAAGAATAATCAGGAAGATTTTGTTTATGACAGGTTTCGTGTCATGATTGCGACAAATGCATTTGGCATGGGGATTGACAAATCCGATGTCCGTTATGTCATTCATTACAACATGCCGCAAAGCCTTGAAAACTATTATCAGGAGGCGGGCCGCGCAGGCCGTGATGGTGAAGCTGCCGAATGTATTTTATTATATTCACCGCAAGATATTATGATTAATCAGTTCCTTTTGGAACACAAGGAACAAAAGCAGGAGATGGAAGACGAGGATATATCGGCTGTACGGGAACGTGATGAGGAACGGCTGCGTATTATGAATTATTATTGTCTGACGAAGGACTGCTTAAGAGAATATATTCTTCGTTATTTTGGAGAATACGGAAAAACAAGTTGCGGGAATTGTTCTAATTGCAGTCAGAAATTTGAACTTGTTGATGTCACAGATGCTGCGAAAAAAATTGTATTATGTGTAAAAGAGATGCATGGCAGATATGGGATGAATGTGGCAGCCGGGACACTGGTTGGCGCGAACCGGGCAAAACTCAGGGAATATCATACCGATACATATTCGTCATATGGCGCGCTTCGTGAATTTAGTGAGGAAAGCGTAAAGCAGATTATCAATCAAATGCTGATTAAGGGATATCTGACTGTGACAAATGATAAATATGCGCTTTTAAAAACAACTGCAAAAACGAATGATATCATAAGTGGCGCAGCGGAAGTGATATTAAAAGAGTCCAAAGCAAGGCAGCAGGGCGAAGACAGGAAGAAGGTTTCATCACAAAGGAAATCAGATATTCTTAATTCAAAAGGCTTGGAGCTGTTTGACAGATTGAGGGCGCTTCGTACAGAGATTGCGAAAGAAGAAAGCGTACCGCCATATATCATTTTCTCTGATAAATCGTTGATTGATATGTGTGTAAAAGTACCGTTTCATCAGGATGAAATGTTGTCTGTAAATGGAGTGGGTGAGAATAAATACCGGAAATATGGAGCGCGTTTTTTGCAGGCAATTCAGGATTACACAGGCGGCAAAAAGGAAAAATATTATTTTGGAGAAGAAAATACAGCGGATTTCCGTTTCTGATAAAGGAAAGTCTGTTGGACTGTTTATAGGACTGCGTATGAGTAAAAAAGGAACGGAGTATGAGGATTTATATTACAATGAAGATGCACAGAGAATGATTGTGGAGTGGTTTATAAGAAAAAAATAACCTGCAGTTAATTTTATATAGTAATACTTAATTCCTATTCAGTTGTGAAAGAATCTCCCTTTTGGTATGATTTATTTATGAAATAGAAGAAAGGGGAGAGAATTTGTATGCAGATAGGAGAGGTCATACAGAAATACCGGAAAATGAAAAATATAACACAGTCAGAAATGGCGAATCGTCTTGGCGTGACAGCCCCTGCGGTAAATAAATGGGAAAATGGAAATTCCATGCCGGATATTACGCTGCTTGCGCCAATTGCAAGACTGCTTGGTGTTACGCTTGATACATTGTTGTCATTTCAGGAAGAGCTTACGGGTGAGGAAATAAATGATATTGTGTATGAAGTTGATTTAAAATTCAAAGAACAGACCTATGAGGAAGTCTTTTTATGGGCGAAAGAGAAAATTGCACAATATCCAAACTGCGACAATCTGATATGGCAGCTGGCGGTAATACTTGATGCACAGCGGATGGTACAGGAGATTCCGGATATGGAACGATATGATGAATATATATGTTCCTGTTATATGCAGGCACTTAACAGCGCTGACGAGAATATAAGACATAGTGCGGCGGACTCCTTATTCGGGTTTTATATGAGAAAAGAGAATTATGAAAAAGCAGAAATGTATTTGGCATATTTTTCTAAGCAGAATCCGGAAAGAAAGCGAAAACTGGCGGAACTTTACAGTAAAACAAATCGGATAAATGAAGCCTATCAAACCTACGAGGAGTTGTTATTTTCCTATTATGGAATGACAAATATGGCATTTTATGGGCTTCATATGCTGGCATTAAAGGAAAACGACAGAGAGAAAGTGCGCATATTGACACAAAAAAGGACAGAATTGTCACGACTCTTTGATATGGGGGAATATTATGAATATGGGGGCAGACTTGAAATAGCAGCGTTGGAGAAAGATGTTGAAGCAACAATAGCGGCGATGCAGGGAATACTTTCAAGCGTTGAATCGATAAACAGTTTTCAAAAATCCCCACTTTATGAGCATATGACATTTAAAGAATTAAATGATGATTTTGTTGCAGAGATAAAAAGCAATCTGCGCAAAAGCTTTCAGGATGAAGAAACATATGGCTTTTTGGAGAATGACAAAAGATGGTGGTCATTAACAAAATCCTGATATTTTTCTACATTCATGCAACCTGACAAATTTCCTGAATATTATGGAAATAAAAAGGGAAATTGAAGGATGAATAAACATTGCAAATTAGATGCTGATACAAAAGAATATATAAATACATTTTATCGTATTCTGGCGGATATGATGCAGGGAATGACAAGTGCCGGATTGACGGATAGTATATCCCATAATTTCATTGTGCAGATGATACCGCATCATATGGCTGCTATTGAGATGTCAAAAAATATTCTGGAATATACTGAAAATAATACATTATGTGAAATTGCTGCAAATATCATAGCGGAGCAGACAAAAAGTATTCAAAATATGCGCTGTATAGAAAATGCGTGCAGCCAAGTGGAAAATTCAAAGTGTGATTTGTACTGTTATCAAAGCCATATGGAGCATATCGTACAGGTTATGTATATGGGAATGCAATGTTCATGTGTAACGAATCGAATTGATTGTAATTTCCTGCGGGAGATGATACCGCACCATGAGGGGGCAGTAAAAATGGCAATGACTACATTAAATTATAATATCTGTCCCGAACTGATTCCTATCTTAGAAGCAATTATTACTTCTCAAAAAAAGGGAATTCAGCAGATGAAAAGTCTTGCCGGATGTTTACAATGTTAAAAAAAGAAATATATTAATATAAGCAGAATAAAGGTTTTGTGAGTAAAAAAGTCTGAACTGGGAACGATAATGATACATATTGTTTGGAGGTTTATGAGATGAAAAAAGTTACTGCCTTTATTCTGTTTTTTATGATGGCGTTTTCTCTCTGCGCGTGTGGGAAAGACGAAAGTCCGGCAGAAAAAAATTCCATTCCTGATTCAAAGACGCTGCTTACCAATATCTGGAACACCTATACGGAAGATGAGAAATTTTCGATAATCGGCGGGGATTTTACAGAGGCAAATAATCAGGTGGACACACCGGGAAAATTCAATATAACCGATGTGAATGCTCTTGATTCTTCTCTTGCATTTCCGGTAACGTCAATATCGGAAATCGATGATGCGGCATCAATGATACACATGATGAATGGAAATACCTTTACATGCGGAGCATTTCGTATGAAAGGAAATAATCATGCAGATATGCTGGCGGCAGATATCAGTCAGAATATCAGAAACAGACAGTGGGTATGCGGATTTCCGGATAAGTATGTTGTTGCAGTTATAGAACCGTACATGGTTGCCATGTTTGGCAATGAAGCGCTGATAGACACCTTTAAGAATAAAATGATAAGCGTATATCCGGATGTGAAAATCCTGTACGATGAATTTATCGGATAGAGGGAATCAGACATGGTTTTTTCAAGCATTTCTTTTTTGTTTTATTTTATTCCGGTGACGGTACTGCTATATTATATGGTTTCTGATAAATTAAAAAATACGGTATTGCTGCTTTCAAGCATTGTATTTTATGCGTGGGGGGAGCCGCGCTATTTAATCGTGATGACGGTTATGATTTTGCAGGGATATTTTTTCGGAATATGCATTGAAAAATATAGCGGAAGCCGGTATTCAAAGGCAGCTTTAATGGTTTCTGTTATCTTAAGCATTGGAACGCTGTGCTATTTTAAATATGTCAATTTTTTGATTGAAAATATAAATAAGGCAGCAGGAATGACAATCCCTTTGCTTAAAATCACGCTTCCCATAGGAATCAGTTTTTATACCTTTCAGTTGATTAGTTATGTTTTAGATGTGTATTGGGGAAGGGTGACTGCACAGAAAAATGTCATAAATTTTGGGGCATATGTGTCTATGTTTCCGCAGCTTATTGCAGGACCTATCGTACGTTACGCGGATATAAAATCAGAATTAGTGCATAAAAAGAAAACAGATGGAAATCAATACAAAATTTCGGAGATAGCTTATGGAATACGCAGATTTGTCATAGGGCTTTCTAAAAAAATACTGGTTGCTAATGTTCTGGGGGAGCTTGCCGCAGTATATAAAAAAACAGACGACGATTCCATCCTTTTTGTATGGCTATATGCCATAGCCTGTACCTTACAGTTATATTTTGATTTTTCGGGATATAGTGATATGGCGATTGGGCTGGGGCGCATATTGGGTTTTACGTTTCCTGAAAATTTTAATTATCCATATATTTCAGGGAGTATAACGGAGTTCTGGCGCAGGTGGCATATATCGCTTGGCAGTTGGTTTCGCGATTATCTGTATATACCGCTGGGTGGCAACAGAGTTTCAAAGGCAAGGTGGATTTTTAATATTGCTGCCTGTTGGCTGGCAACAGGTTTATGGCATGGGGCAGCATGGAATTTTATTATATGGGGGCTGCTGTTTGCGCTGCTGTTGATAATAGAGAAGCTGTTTCTTTTAAAATATCTGGAAAAAACCAGACTGATAAAATATATTTATGTACTGTTATGGGTTATTGTGAGTTTTATTATTTTTGATGCCGCAAGTATCAGTACGGCATTTGCAGCAATCTGTAAAATGGTTGGATTCTATAATATTCCATTTCTTACAACAGCGAGCCTGTATTATTTAAAGAGCTATGCAGTTATCATAATAATTGCAATAATTGGCGCGACACCCTATCCCAAAATAATATGGAATCAATTTGAAAAAAAGTTTATTCATATGACAAATGCAGCAGAACCGTTAGGTATAATGCTCCTTCTTGTTCTTTGTACTGCATTTTTAATTGATGGTTCATTCAATCCGTTTTTATATTTCCGATTTTAGAACTTATTTTATGGCAAAAATTTCACAGGTTATAGTTGGCGGATTGTATAGATTGTTTGAACGACTGCAGATGCTGTAGTTACCGGGGAGATATCAGGTGAAAAGGAAATATAAAGAATATGTAATTATAACTACTGTTTTAATCTATCTGACCGGCTTTGCTGTGTGGGGGATATTAAAAAAGGATAATGATATATCCTTTTATGAGAGAAGACGGCTTGCCGGGTATCCGGACATAAAGCTGTCATCAATGATAAATGGAAAATGGATGGAAGATACCGAGCGTTATCTGCTCGATCAGTTTCCTTTAAGACAGGGCTTCAGGGAGCTGAAAGCAATTACCATGTATTCGGTTTTCAGGCAGAAGGACAATAATGGAATATACATGGCGGATGGCTCTTTGTCAAAGCTTGATTATGTGCTTGATGAGAAGTCTTTACAATATGCCACTGACAGGTTTCGATATCTGTTTCGTACCTGTTTGCAGGGAAAAGCAGATAACATATATGTTTCTATTATTCCGGACAAAAATTATTATATGGCGGAAAAAAACGGATATCCGACATTGGATTATAAATTGTTAATTGATAAGGTAACCGGTCAGATGGATTATGCAGCATATATTGACATTACGGATTTGCTGGAACTCAATGATTATTATAGAACGGATATCCATTGGAGACAGGAGAAAATCAAAGATGTGGCAGAGAAAATTGCTTCCGAAATGGGAAAGAAAATTACCGAAGATTATATCAATAAAAAATCAGATATTCCTTTTTATGGGGTATATTATGGACAAAATTCACTTCCGGTGGAAGCGGACACATTATACTATGTGTATCATGAACTGTTTGAACAGTGCAGTATATATGATTATGAAACAGATGCCTATGTGCCGATGTATCATATAGAAAATGAATATGCCGATTTATATGATTTATTTCTTCATGGCGCAAAATCGCTGCTTACGATAAAAAATCCACAGGCAAAGTCAGATGAAACACTTGTTGTGTTCAGAGATTCTTTTGGCAGCAGCATAATGCCGTATTTTGCAGAGATTTACAGTGAAATTATAATGGCAGACATACGGTATTTAGCACCGGATGTACTTCAATATTATCTTAAGGGAAGTGATTTTGATGTGCTTTTTTTATATAGCACAACGCTCCTTAATAATAGTAAGACATTACGATAGGAATACGGTGCATCATGGGAACTAAGTTCATACTGCGCTTTGCCTGTATTTGTTCAGTGTTTATACTTTTGTTTAAAATAGAAAAATATATTAACTATATATTAAATTAAAAAAAATAGATGGATTTATATGAAATCACAATATATAATGTTATGTATTAGTTCTAAGCAACAGTAAAAAATAGTGATAGAATATATGGAGAAAAGAAGTATGAGTAATCAGAAGATACCTTATAAGATTTATTTAGAGGAACAGGAGATGCCGAAGCAATGGTATAACCTCAGAGCAGATATGAAGGAGAAACCGGAGCCATTATTAAATCCGGCAACGCTTCAGCCTGTAACGCTTGAAGAATTGTCAGGCATATTCTGCAAGGAACTTGCAATGCAGGAATTAAATGATACAGATGCCTATATTGATATTCCGGAGGAAATACGGAAATTTTACAGAATGTACAGACCGTCACCTCTTGTAAGGGCATATTGTCTGGAAGAAAAGCTGAAAACGCCTGCAAAGATTTATTATAAATTTGAAGGCAATAATACAAGCGGAAGTCATAAGCTGAATTCGGCGATTGCGCAGGCGTATTATGCAAAGAAGCAGGGACTTAAAGGGGTTACAACCGAGACGGGTGCAGGTCAGTGGGGAACAGCGCTTTCGATGGCTTGTTCTTATTTCGATTTAGATTGTCAGGTTTATATGGTTAAGGTTTCATATGAACAGAAGCCGTTCAGACGTGAGGTAATGCGGACATATGGAGCGTCTGTAACACCGTCGCCATCAGAGACGACGAAGGTCGGAAGAGAGATATTAAAAGAGCATCCGGGTACAACCGGAAGTCTTGGTTGTGCTATTTCGGAAGCAGTTGAGAAAGCAGTAACATCAGAAGGTTACCGGTATGTGTTAGGAAGTGTCTTAAATCAGGTATTGCTTCATCAGTCGGTGATTGGTCTTGAAACCAAGACTGCACTTGAAAAGTATGATATTGTTCCTGACATTATTATAGGATGTGCAGGCGGCGGTTCTAACTTAGGTGGTCTGATATCACCATTTATGGGTGAGAAGATAAAAGGAAAACGGGATTATAGAATTATTGCTGTTGAACCGGCATCTTGCCCTAGCCTTACAAGAGGTAAATATGCATATGATTTCTGTGATACAGGAAGAGTATGTCCATTGTCGAAGATGTATACTTTAGGAAGCGGATTTATTCCATCGGCAAATCATGCGGGCGGACTTCGGTATCATGGAATGAGTTCTACACTTTCAAAGCTGTATCATGATGGACTGATGGAGGCACGTTCGGTAGAGCAGACAGCAGTATTTGAAGCAGCAACACAGTTTGCAAGGATAGAGGGAATCCTTCCTGCACCTGAAAGTTCCCATGCGATTCGTGTAGCAATAGATGAAGCGCTTAAGTGTAAGGAAACCGGAGAAGAAAAGACGATTGTATTTGGACTTACGGGAACAGGTTACTTTGATATGATGGCTTATGAGAAGTTCAATAACGGTGAGATGTCGGATTATATTCCAACGGATGATGACTTAAAGCCGGGATTTGCTTCTCTTCCAAAGGTAGACTAAAATATAGCATTTGGACTAGTAACAGTTACAAAAGGAGATTAACATGGATAACCAGAATATGAATGGGAATAATCAGGATAAGAATGACATGAAGAATGGCAAAGGACGAGGACGGTCAATCATTGTTATGCTTGTTATATCCATTGTACTTACACTCTTATTTTGGAAGGCATATGACAGAATTACAAATGGTGTACAAAAGGAGATACCATACAGTGGATTTATTGAAATGCTGGAAAATGGAGAGATTGCTGATATTGAGCTCTATAGCGCCAAGATAAAATTTACATCTTCTCTTGAAGAAAATTCATTGAACAAAGCGACATACACAGCGGTAGCTATCAAGGATGATAAACTGGCGGACAGATTAAAAACTGCTCATCAAAAGTATGGAACGACCTATAAAGGAATTGATGAAAGCGGTTCTGCCATTATAGGAACAGTGCTTTCCTATGTAGTCATGATACTCGCATTTTATCTGTTCCTCTCGTTAATCATGAAGCGAAGCGGCGGAATCATGGGCGTTGGAAAAGCGAACGCGAAAGTATATATGGAGAAGAAAACAGGCGTTACATTTGCAGATGTAGCAGGTGAAGAGGAAGCGAAAGAGTCGCTTACGGAGATGGTAGATTTCCTTCATAATCCAAAGAAATATCTGGAGATTGGTGCAAAGCTGCCGAAGGGCGCTCTTCTTGTAGGCCCTCCGGGAACAGGTAAAACGCTTCTTGCAAAGGCGGTTGCCGGGGAAGCCAATGTTCCGTTTTTCTCGATGTCGGGTTCAAGCTTTATAGAGATGTATGTTGGTGTCGGCGCTTCGCGTGTGCGTGATTTGTTTAAACAGGCAAGCCAGATGGCACCATGTATCATATTCATAGATGAGATTGATGCAATCGGAAGAAGCAGAGATACCGGAAGAGGTTCAGATTCGGAACGCGAGCAGACATTAAACCAACTTTTAGCAGAGATGGATGGTTTTGATACATCAAAAGGAATTGTGATATTAGCGGCAACGAACAGACCGGAAGTGCTTGATAAGGCGCTTTTAAGACCGGGGCGTTTTGACAGAAGAGTTATTGTAGAAAAGCCTGACCTGAAAGGAAGAATCGATACGCTTAAGGTACATTCAAAAGATGTCAAGATGGATGAAAGTGTTGATTTTAAAGAGTTAGCGCTTGCAACCTCAGGCGCCGTAGGCGCTGACCTTGCCAATATTATTAATGAAGGCGCGCTTGCGGCAGTAAGGGCGGGAAGGGCGCTGGTGTCACAGCAGGATTTGATAGGCGCTGTTGAAGTGGTATTTGCAGGCAAAGAGAAGAAAGACAGACTTCTTAGTCCGCAGGAAAAACGTATCGTTGCATATCATGAAGTTGGTCATGCGCTTCTTGTGGCATTACAGAAAAACACCGAGCCTGTACAGCGTATCACCATTGTTCCCCGTACGATGGGAGCGCTTGGCTATGTATGGCAGGTTCCTGAAGAAGAAAAGTACCTTGAGTCAAAGGCTGAACTGATGGCAGACCTTGTAACACTGCTTGGCGGAAGGGCAGCAGAAGAACTTAAATTTGACTCCGTTACGACAGGTGCGGCAAATGATATTGAACAGGCAACAAAGAAAGCAAGAGCGATGATAACGATGTATGGAATGTCTGATAAGTTCGGACTTGTTCAGTTAGAGTCCATAGAGGGACAATATCTGGATAGAAATCTGGCACTCCAGTGTTCTGATGAAACGGCAACGAAAATTGATAAAGAGATACGGGATATGTTAAAAGAATGTTATATAACAGCAAAGAAAATACTTTCTGAGCATATGAAGTCTCTCGATGCAATTGCAGAATACCTGGTTGAAAGGGAGTCTATTACAGGAAAAGAATTTATGCAGATACTTTCAGAATCCGTAAGTTCAGGCAATGTATAAAAATAATTTTTTTCTTTTGTTGTTAATACGGAAAATGGTGTGACTCGGTTACGAGACACACCATTTTCTATATTAAGGCAAAAGAAGTTATCAGAAGAACTATCTTGTCAAGCAAACAAAATTTCGGCAGAATTTCCCACTCGTGAAACAACATTATCATCTAATGAAAAAGGGCGTACAAGAATCTTCCGAGGTTTTCGCCATTTTTGAATCCGAGGTAGCCTAAAAAGACGGCAAAGCAAATTACAATCCCCACGATAATTTTCTTTCTGGTACGCGAAGCATCCGGCAGTTCTGTTTTAATGTCTTTAAGCTTTCCATTGTCAGTTACATCAACATTGTATTGCAAGGTATAGATGTTTTTTCCTTCTTGGATAGCATCCGTAATTTCGGATATTTCTTTTTGGATATCCTCTTCTGTTTTGTACCATCCAAGCTGCGTTGTATGTTCACCCAAAACGGTAATCTTATCCACGCCAAGAAGTAAATACTTTGGCTGCTTCTCTGTGGGAGCAAGCACTGGAGAAACCATTACTTTACAACAGGAAGCCAGATTTTTCGTAAGTGGGGACTCAATGAATATCTCATTGGAAGCTGGCGCTTGATGAGCAGAATCGTTTTGCCTTGCAGTTTCAGCCGTCGCATCTTCTTCCAAAAGTAAATAATCCATCGAACAGTGAAACAGTTTGCCGATATGTATTAATTTATCTGTTTCAGGATAAGTTGCATCGCTTTCCCATTTGCTGATTGCCTGTCTTGAAACGCCGAGAACATTTGCAAGCTGCTCCTGCGTATAATTGTTTTCCTTTCGCAGCTTTGCTAATTTGTTTCCTAATGTCATAATCAATCCTCCGTTCTGAACATTTTGTTCATAACAATCATAGCAGTTTTGGCATTAAAAGACCATCATCTTGAATTTTCTAAATGTAAGCTGCAGGTTGCATTGCTGTTTTTTTCAGTATTTACTTCCCGGATAATTCGTCCAATGTTTTTCCGTAGGCAGGAAGAAAATCTTTCATAAAATCATTCACCTCAGGAAGTTCATCTGAGAGGTTGTTCAGTGATTTTGATATGGTGTTTAAGGCAGTAGAAAATTCGGAATTTCCTGATGAAGTTTCTTCCATGCATTTTATCATGGCAGAGAGCTTATCGGCTGCCTTAACCAATCGCCATAGGTAAGCGTCTTCATTTGATTTAAGAAGGATTGGCTCATATGCCTTTCGTAAATCTTCCGGAAGTTTATAGAGCAGCTTGTGGCAGGCAATATTTTCAACATCTTTAAATGCATTTTTTAGTTCGTCACTGTAGTATTTTATTGGGGTTGGCATATCACCTGTTATGATTTCGGATGCATCATGATATATGCCGATAAGAGCGGCTCTTTCTGTATTCAGATTTTTTCCATATCGTACATTTCCAATTGTTGCCAGTGCATGGGCGATGATAGCGACCTCGAGACTGTGTTCGCATAGATTTTCTTCGCGGGAATTGCGCATCAGCGCCCATCTGTTGATATATTTCATTCTTGATATCATTGCATAAAAATTATATTCCATAAGTAACTCCTTTTTGTTTTGCTGTGCGGTATTATTCCTCTGTATGGAAAAAATCATAAACTGCTTTGGCTGATGTTTTGTTCATTCCGGGAGCAGCAGTTAATTCTTCAATATCAGCAGTTTTAATTTTTTCGATATCTTTAAAATGTGCCATCAGTGATTTCCTTCTGGCAGGACCGATTCCGCTGATATCATCTAAAATAGAGTGAATTTGTGACTTGCTCCGAAGCGATTTATGGTACTCAATCGCAAATCGGTGCGCCTCATCCTGAAGGCGGGTAATCATGTTAAAGGCCTGGGTATTGGCAGGAAATTCAATCTCTACATTATTATAATACAGACCGCGTGTTCTGTGATTATCGTCTTTCACCATGCCGCAGACCGGGATATGAATATCCAGTTCATTCAGGACTTCAAGAGCAGCGTTTACCTGACCTTTGCCGCCATCCATCATAAGGATATCGGGAAGGATGGAGAAACGTTCATCCGTAAAACGTCTTGTCAGCACTTCTTTCATACTGGCATAATCATCAGGCCCGTCAATCGTTCGCAGCTTGAATTTCCGGTAATCATTTCGTTTGGCACGACCATTTTCAAATACGACCATTGAAGCAACGGAGTGATAGCCGCTGATATGGGATATATCGAAGGCTTCCAGTCTTTTGGCGGAAGGAACACCGATAAGCTGTGCCAGTTCATTTGTAGCGCCTATTGTACGTTCTTTTTCACGTTTCAGTTTTTCGTTATCCTGCGACATGACAAGGAATGCATTATCTCTTGCCAGTTTTAGAAGCTGCATTTTCTCTCCCTTTTGCGGTACAAGAATATGTACATTGCTTCCCCGGCGGCGGCTTAAATATTCCTCTATGACTTTTGCATCATCAATTGTATGCTCAAGGATTATTTCTTTTGGAAGATATGGCGTAGAGGCATAGTATTGCTTTAGAAATGCCTCCATAATGGTACTGTAATTTTCAGACTGCACACCGCTCATATGAAAATGTTCTCTGCCTATCATCTTACCGCCTCTGATAAAGAAGATGGAGATAACGCCTTCATTCAGAGCGCCTGTTGCCATTGCGATAATGTCTTTATCATCACTGTTCGTATTTTCCATCCGCTGTTTTGAAGCGATATGTTTGACACTTTCTATTAAATCCCTTGTTTCAGCCGCTTTCTCAAATTCCATATCTTCGGCATATTGTTTCATGGAAGCTTCAAGTTCCTTTAATACGCTTTGATGATGTCCGTTTAAGAATTGAATGGCTTTTTGTATATTTTCGTTATATTCTTCTTTGGAAATATATTCCTGACATGGCGCCATACATTGTTTAATCTGGTAATAAAGGCAGGGCCTGCCAAGACCTGTTTCTTTTGGAAGCGATTTGTTGCAGCTTCTGATATGATAAAGCTTTTTTAAAAGCTCGATAATATCTTTCACAGATTTTGAATTGGTGTATGGGCCAAAATATCTTGAATTGTCGCGCCGCATCTGATGACTGTACAGGATGCGTGGATAATCTTCATCTATGGTTATGCGGATATAAGGATACCCTTTATCATCCGTAAGCATTGTATTATAATGCGGGCGATGTTCCTTGATGAGATTACATTCAAGTACAAGCGCCTCAATTTCTGAACCGCATATGATATATTCAAACCATGCAATATGAGAAACCATTTTTTCGATTTTCGGAGAACGTTTATAACCCGCCTGAAAATACTGGTGAACGCGGTTATACAGGTCTATTGCCTTGCCAACATAAATGATTTCATCACTTTTATTATGCATAAGGTATACGCCCGGCACATGGGGCAGCTTTTTTAATTCTTCCTCAAAATGAAACATACGAACTCCTTGCTGTTATTAAATCCTCACCTAACGTACACTTCGCCTCGCTCGTATTCGTTAAGTGTTCATATTTCACCATGTGAACTAAGCTCATACTTCGTATTCGCTAAGGTCACAGGTATAAGTTCTCACTAAACTCATACTTC
>CANQTC010000021.1 GCA_947626675.1 uncultured Coprococcus sp.
TGGAATTTCAGGGTTGTCATGTTGTTAATTTTTCAAGGTTCTTTCTTTGCTGTTCTCATTTGCGACAGCTTTTATAATTTATCACATCCGGCGACCTTTGTCAACAACTTTTTCATTTTTTATGTCTTATATTTCAAAGTTTTTCACATTAAATCATTTGCCAAACGCAACAGCTTTTATAAAATACCATATTCAGTATAAAACGTCAATATATTTCGTCCGGTTTCTGCAATTTTTTTAAGTTACAGCTTTTCCAATAAACGCCTGCAACAAGCAAAAGCAGTAAACTTTATTGATATATAGGATATCTGTTTTTATCTTCTTCCGTAATATTCCGCATAACGCGACATGGATTACCTACTGCTATCACGCCCGATGGAATATCTTTATTCACTACACTCCCTGCGCCAATGATTGTATTATCGCCTATGGTTACACCCGGAAGAACCGTAACACTTGCTCCAAACCAGACGTTATTCCCTATCTTAATAGGCCGCGCAATCTCCAAACCTTCTCCTCTCTGCTTTGCATCTATGGCATGTCCTGCTGTTGAAAACACACAATCCGGGGCAATAAAAACATTATCACCGAACTCCACTTTAGCGCCATCCAAAATAGTGCAATTATGATTTGTATAAAAATGATTGCCAACAGAAATATTAAAACCATAGTCACAGTAAAAAGGAGCTGTAACAACAATTTCTCCTTTTATCTCCCCTATTATTTTCTGTAATAATTCTCTTTGTCTTGTGATATCAGACGGTTTGCATAAATTAAACTCATAACACAAATCTGCACACTTTGTTCTTGCTTCTACAATTTCTTTTTCATAATTCGCATCATATAAGTAGCCTGCCTGGGCTTTCTCCCATTCTGTCATCTTTAAACTTTACCCCTTTATATATATTCTAATGCCTCCACCAGATTCGATACACCAATTATTTTTATTCCCTCAACCTTCTTTACACTATCCATATTGGATTTTGGAATAATACAGGTTGTACATCCCATTTTTTGGGCTTCATGCACTCTTTGTTCAACAGAAGATACGCCTCTTACCTCTCCAGAAAGTCCTACTTCACCAAATGCTACCAGTCCTTCGTCTACCGGTCTGTTTCTAAAACTGGATACCAGTGCATATATAATACCCAAGTCAGCAGATGGATCGTCCAGTTTCATTCCTCCTGCTATATTTACATATGCATCACATCCTGAAAGTATCATGCCCACTCTTTTTTCCAGTACGGCAAGAAGTAAATTGACTCTGTTATAATCAAGCCCTACGCTTGTTCTTCTTGGGAGATTAAAGCTCGTCTGACAGACAAGCGCCTGTATCTCAAGAAGAATAGGACGCGTTCCTTCTATCGAACACACCACCACAGAGCCTGATGTATTCTGTGGTCTTCCATCAAGCATTACTTTAGAGGGATTTCTCACTTCGATAAGTCCGGTATCCCGCATTTCAAATACCCCAATTTCATTCGTCGAGCCAAATCTGTTTTTCACAGCACGAAGGATACGAAAACCTGCATTTCTGTCTCCCTCAAAATAAAGCACCGTATCTACCATATGTTCAAGATTACGAGGTCCCGCTACAGTTCCCTCCTTTGTAACATGCCCTACGATAAATATAGCGATATTCATCTGCTTTGCAATCCGCATCAGTCTTGCAGTAACCTCTTTCACCTGTGAAACACTTCCCGGTGCAGAACTTATATCATCTACAATAATCGTCTGTATCGAATCAATAATAATAACCTTTGGTCTGTCTTTTTGAATATATTCCTCGACATCCTCCAGATTGTTTACGCACAACAGCAACATATCATGTGTAAATTTTCCGATTCTCTCAGCACGCATTTTTATCTGGGAAAGCGACTCCTCCCCTGATACATACAGGATTCTATGTCCCTGCTCAGAAAGATACCTGCACATTTGAAGTAATATCGTAGATTTACCAATCCCCGGATCTCCGCCTACTAAAACAAGAGAACCGTCTACAATACCTCCTCCAAGCACTCTGTTCAGTTCTTCCAGGCCTGTGGAAAATCTGGTTTCATCGGCTGTGACTACCTCTAAAATACTTGTAGGCGCTATGGCAGCATGTCTGTCCGACTGCTTTTTAGCGCCTACCGTTATCTTTTCTTCACAAAATGTATTCCATGCCCTGCACCCCGGACATTGTCCCATCCATTTTGAAGATTCATATCCACATTCCTGGCAAAAAAACACTTGTTTTTCTTTTGCCATAATATCTCCTAATCAATTGCTTTTATAACTTCTACCTTTACAGATTTCTCCGGCTCAAGATCAACACTGATATTAATCTTACCACCAAGATTTGTTCTGTTTTTTCCTACATATATATCATCAATATGAACCTTATAATCCGTCTCCGGCTCAAGCTCTAATGTAATAGATGACGTTTCTGTTCCTTCTACATTAAACAGAACCCCATTCTCTGTCGATAAAAACTCATGAACCGCCGTTCCCGGTACAGACTCATATACAAACATACCATTTTTCTCAAGCTTCGTTATCTCATTAAATGTTTTTATCTTATAAATATCCCCCTTGAACTCAAACCCATCCTTCTTTGTCTTCGATGTAAGTTCATAATTTCCGAATTCCAATGCATCAGAATTCACATTAATCAAGTCGTTTATTACTGCCATTTTTTCTCCTCCTGGTATTTTCTTTTCAAATTATATTTATCACAGGCAGTTGCCAAACCGTCTATATTCCTGATAGTTCACAACCGCCTGTATATTTATCAATAATCCGATTCTTTACTCCGTATATGGATGTACATATTATACAATATTACTATATTTTTTGCTATAGCTTTACACTACTTTACAAAAAATTTAATTTTTCCATTTTTAACAGATATTTGTACCGTATCACCTGTTTTGATATTCCCCATCAGTATCTCTTCTGCCAAACCGTCTTCTATATATGTCTGAATAGCCCTTTTCAACGGTCTTGCACCGTACTTTTTATCATAACCTTTTTCAAAGATAAATTTCTTTACGGCATCACCATATTTCAATATCAGGTTCATTTGAAGTTCAACGCGCTGCTTAAGCTCTTTCAACATCAGTTCCGCAATATTTTTTACATCCTCTTCCGTAAGAGCCCTAAATACAATGATATCATCAATTCGATTTAAAAACTCCGGTTTAAAATCTCTCTTTACCTCTTCCATAACATTATTTTTCATATCACGATGGTCTGTATCGGTATTACTTTCAGCTACAAAACCCAGTTTCTTAGGGTCAATAATTCTTGAAGCCCCGGCATTGGAAGTCATAATAATAATTGTATTCTTAAAATCTACTTTTCGTCCCTGAGAGTCTGTTATATGTCCGTCATCCAGCACCTGCAATAATATATTGAACACATCGCTATGCGCCTTTTCTATCTCATCAAACAGAATAACCGAATATGGATTTGTCCTTACCTTTTCACTTAATTGTCCGCCTTCCTCAAAGCCTACATATCCCGGAGGCGAACCTATCATTTTAGATACACTGTGCTTTTCCATGTATTCTGACATATCTACCCTTATCAGCGCATCTTCGCTGCCAAATACGATATCGGCAAGGGCCTTTGAAAGCTCTGTTTTTCCTACCCCTGTAGGTCCAAGAAACAGAAACGAACCTACAGGCCGTTTTGGGTCTTTCAAGCCTACTCTGCTTCGTTTAATCGCTTTCGCCACAGCATCGACAGCCTCATTCTGACCTATCACACGTTTATGAAGCTCTTGTTCCAGTCTGGCAAGTCTCTTTGATTCCTTCTCTGTAAGCTTATTTACAGGTATCTTCGTCCATACAGATACTACATCAGCAATATCACTTTCATCTATCGTCATGGTTTTTGACGTTGAAGTTCCTTTATTGAGTTTTTTTTCAATATTTCTCTGGCTTTCAACAATCTCAGCCGCCATCGTAATATCGCCATTAGTAAGTGCCGCTTCCAAATCGGCGGACAGGGATTCGAGTTCTAACTGAAGATTTTTATTTCGGTCCGTTTTGCAGCCAAATCCCAGTCTTTTTCTCGAACAGGCTTCATCCATTAAATCGATAGCCTTATCCGGCAAAAATCTGTCGCTTATATATCTTGCAGAAAAATCAACAGCAGCTTCAACAGCTTCATCACTTATATTGACATTATGATGCTCCTCATAACAGTTCCTCAGCCCTTTCAGTATCATAACAGCTTCATCTCTCGTTGGTTCTTCTACATAAACAGGCTGAAAACGTCTCTCAAGTGCAGCATCCTTTTCAATGTATTTTCTATATTCTGTTCTCGTTGTTGCACCTATCATCTGTATCTCGCCCCGGGATAAAGACGGCTTTAATATATTCGATGCATCGATTGCGCCCTCTGCGCCTCCTGCACCGATAATTGTATGAAGTTCATCTACAAAAAGAATTATATTTCCATCTGCCCTTACCTCATGAATAACCTTCTTAATTCTCTCTTCAAATTCTCCCCGATATTTTGAACCTGCTACCATACCCGATAAATCAAGCGATAGGAGTCGCTTTCCTTTAATATTATCAGGGACATCTCCCTGCGATATAAGATATGCGATTCCCTCTACTACGGCCGTCTTTCCTACCCCAGGCTCACCTACCAGACAAGGATTATTTTTCATCCTCCGGCTGAGTATCTGCATAACTCTTTGAATTTCTGACGTACGACCTACAACCGGGTCGAGATGTCCCATCTTCGCTTCATATGTGAGGTCTCTTGAATATGCCTCAAGTGTAGGTGTTGCCGATTTCACCTTATTACCCGATTTTCTCATGGCAACATATTCCTTTTTTGCTGTGCTGCCGTCTATACCGCAGGCCACAAGAATGTCTACATATACTTTCTGTATATTGATATCTTCGGATGTAAGCAGTTTTATCGCAACACAATCCTGTGTCTTCAGAAGTGATATCAGCAGATGCTCGCTTCCCGCTTCTTGATTTCCAAGCCTTACAGCTTCTTTCTCAGCGTTCTCTAAGATACGTTTTGCACTATTCGTATATTTATCTTTTTCGGCAGTCAGAGTGCCTGCCGGCTCTAATGTATATTTCAGCATTTCTATAATCTTTAATATATCAACGCCATTTTCATTGAGAATTCTATACGCGGTTGTTTCCTCTACAGTTGCAAGTGCAATCAGGAAATGCTCGCTTCCTACAAAGTTTTGTCCCAAACTTTTCGCCACACGCTTTGCTTCTTTTATTATTTTTTCTAATTGCCTGCTATATGGAAGTTTCAATCTAATCACCTCTTCGTCTTATTTAGCGTAAAAAAGGCTCTGAAATAGGGGGGCTATTTCAGAAAGCCTTTTCTTTTGTAATAATATATGAATTTCTATTGTTCGTCTATCGCTTTTCCGATATCATGACGCATATATTTGTTATCAAATGATATCAGTTCTGTCGCAGCATAGGCATTCGCTCTTGCCTCAAATAAATCTTTGCCTGTTGCTGTTACTCCTAAGACTCTGCCTCCATTGGTTACTACCACACCATCTTTTAACTTTGTACCGGCATGGAATACATAATAGTCCTCTTTCCCCTTAAATGAATCAAGGCCTTTGATTTCAAATCCTTTTTCATAAGAAACCGGATATCCGTCAGATGCCAATACAACGCAAACTGCCGCATTATCAAAGAATTCAAGTTCAACTCTATCAAGTGTTCCATCTATACACGCTTCCATAACGTCTATAATATCATTTTTCATTCTTGGAAGCACAACCTGCGCCTCCGGGTCTCCAAATCTTGCATTATACTCCAGTACCTTTACCCCATCCGGCGTTATCATAAGACCGCAGAATAATACCCCCTTAAAATCCCTGCCTTCAGCCTTCATAGCCGCCATCGTTGGTTTATAAATATGCTCCATGCAATATTCATCAATTTCTTTTGTATAGAAAGGACTTGGCGAAAATGTACCCATACCGCCTGTATTCAGTCCTTCATCACCGTCTTTTGCTCTCTTATGGTCCTGTGCAGATGTCATAGGCTTAATCGTTGTTCCGTCGCAGAAACAAAGTACAGAAACCTCACGCCCGGTCATAAATTCTTCTATAACCATCGTGTTTCCGGCATCTCCAAAATGCTTATCCAGCATAATTTCTTTTACACCGGCTTCCGCTTCCTCAAAAGAATTGCAAATAAGAACCCCTTTTCCAAATGCTAGCCCATCTGCCTTAAGCACTATCGGAAAACTTGCTGTTTTAAGATACGCCAGCGCCTGAGCTGCATCTGTAAAATTCTCATATGCAGCAGTTGGAATGTTGTATTTTTTCATTAAATCTTTTGAAAATGCTTTTGAACCTTCTATTATCGCTGCATTTGCACGAGGACCAAATGCTCTTATGCCAACGGCTTCAAACGCATCGACCGCCCCTGCTACAAGCGGATCATCCGGCGCTACAACTACCAAATCAATCGTTTTTTCCTGTGCAAATGAAACCAGTTTATCAAATTCCATGACACCGATATCAACACATTCAGCAAGTTCCGCAATACCCGCATTTCCCGGTGCGCAATATATCTTTGAAACCCGTTTACTTTTTGCGATACTTGTAACTATGGCATGCTCCCTGCCACCGCCGCCTACAACTAAAACCTTCATAAAATATCCTCCGCTTCGTATATTAAACTAATCCTCTACTACCGCTGTTTTATTAATAACCGTCACTTTTCCATGTGCTATTTTATCAATCACAGCCGGCAGAATCATCCATTCAGCCTGTTCCATAACCCGTTTCTGCAAAATCGCCGGTGTATCACCATTCTTTACTTCTACAGGCTTCTGCATAATAATAGGACCTGTATCAGTTCCTTTATCCACAAAATGGACAGTCGCACCTACCACTTTTACGCCTCTTGCAAGCGCAGCTTCATGAACCTTAAGTCCGTAAAAACCGGTTCCGCAAAAAGCCGGAATCAGGGATGGATGGATATTAATTATCTTATTTGGATATGCATCAATCATAATCTCAGGAATAACCACAAGGAATCCTGCCAGTACAATCAAATCAACATGCATTGAATCCACTGCATCAAGCAAAGCCTGATTAAAGGTTTCCCGGTCTTTATAATCCTTTGGTGAAACTACAACTCCCGGTATTCCGGCTTCTTTTGCCCTGGTTAATGCATATGCATTTTTATTATTACTGATAACGCCTGCTATCTCTGTGTCCGTTATGGTTTCAGCAGCAATACCGTCTATAATTGCCTGAAGATTTGTACCGCCGCCCGATACAAGTACTGCAATTCTTAACATAGCTCTACTCCCTTTTCTCCTGCAACAGTCTCACCGATAATAAATGCTTTTTCTCCTGCTTTCTTTAACGCTTCTAATGTTTTATCTGCATCATCAGGCGCAACTGCAAGGCACATGCCAATCCCCATATTGAACGTGTTATACATCATATGCTCATCGATATCACCTTTTTCAGCCATCAATTTGAATATAGCCGGAACTTCATAAGAATCCTTTTGAACGGATGCACATATGCCGTCAGGCAGCATTCTCGGGATATTCTCATAAAAACCGCCGCCTGTTATATGACTGCAGCCTTTTATCTTAACGCCTGCTGCTTTTACTGACTTGAGTGCTTTCACATATATTCTTGTCGGCTCAATAAGCGCTTCCCCAAGCGTTCTGCCAAGTTCATCATAATAAGTATCGAGCGATTCTTTCGTCATGTCAAATACTTTACGAACAAGTGAAAATCCATTGCTGTGTACACCACTAGATGCAATACCAATAAGAACATCACCTGCTTTTATATCTTCACCTGTAATTAAATCTTTTTTCTCTACTACACCTACGGCAAAGCCGGCAAGGTCGTATTCATCCTCCGGCATAAGTCCCGGATGTTCCGCGGTCTCTCCGCCGATAAGCGCTGCCTCCGACTGCACACAGCCCTCTGCCACACCGCTTACAATCGCAGCAATCTTTTCAGGATAGTTCTTACCACATGCGATATAATCAAGGAAAAATAGTGGCTCACCACCAGCACAGGCAATATCATTTACACACATTGCAACCGCATCAATTCCAATGGTATCATGTTTATCCATGATAAATGCAAGCTTAACCTTTGTACCACATCCATCTGTACCAGATAACAATACAGGCTCTTCCATCTCTTTAATCTTCTTTAAAGAAAATGCACCGGAAAATCCACCCAGTCCGCCAAGTACCTCGTCACGCATCGTTTTCTTTACATATTCTTTCATCAGTTCAACCGACTTATATCCTGCTTCAATATCTACACCGGCATTTTTATAATCCACTTTCGTTTCCTCCTGTTTGTATTTGTTGTTTTTACCTTTGTAAATTATAAGTTATTAAAAGGACTTTGTAAATAGTGTAAATACCTGTAATCTAACATTTGATAAAGAAATATCCTTATGATATAATATTACAAATGTTTAATTATAATATTTTGTGATTATAGGAGCAGGTTATGACAAACAACAGATTAAACATAGGTCTTTTCACATCCCATTTGGATAATGATTATACCTTTGATATATGTAAGGGCGCTGAATATGCCGCAAAGGAACTGGATATAAACCTTATTATATTTCCCGGTATGTTTTTAAATTCCTCATATTATGACTCACCAAGTGAACTATATGATTACCAATATAGCTCAATATACTATTATGCAAATCCAGAGTCTCTTGATGCGCTTATCGTATCATTAGGCGCGATTGAGTCGTCACTGTCAGAACATAATACCGACAATTTCTTATCGCATTTTAGTGGTATTCCTATCATCACGCTCGAAAGCAGTATTCCGGGATATCCTTGTCTTAAGACAGACAGTACAAAGGGACTTAAAGCAGCCATAGAACATTTAATACATACGCATAACAGAAAACATATCTGTTTTGTAAGCGGCATCCGGAACAATGCAGATGCAATGCAGCGGCTTAATATCTACAGAGAAACCATGTCTGACAATCATCTTCCTGTCACCGAAGATATGATTGTTTATGGCGATTTTTCCGAATATACTACATCGATTGTTGCTACACTGCTTGACAACAATCCCGATACAGATGCTATCATCTTTGCAAATGACCAGATGGCCATCGGCGGCTATGAAGAGTTAAAGAGACGCGGTATTCGTATTGGTGAAGATATCAGCGTTGTCGGCTTTGATGACTCACCGGCAGCCATTACGATGGACCCGCCACTTACTACTGTCAACGCCAATTCATGCGATTTGGGATACCGTTCGGTCTACAGTGCCTTAGATTTATACCTGAACGGACACACTGATTCCGCTGTTCTTGAGTCGTGTTTTATACAAAGGCTTTCCTGCAATTGTGAACTGTTCGATGCAGACGAAATGAAAAGAACACTGAATGTATCCTCCTATAACAATATGCCTGTAGATGAAATGATATCCATCCTGGATAAGTTCCTTCTAAGTGATATCGAAAAATCATTTTATGCAAATATGGTATATAGACCGTTTAACAGTATATTTTATGACATATTAAATATTGCAAAAATGGATGTGGTACAAGAATATCCTAAGGATATCATTATCTGCAAAATAAAAGCGATGTTGGAATCACCTATTACAGACTTCTTTTCTGTACCAAAGATTTCTTTTGTGTTCAGGAAATTTGCCGCTTTATTTTACGCAAATGAAATGGACTTTGAGAAAAGGATGGCATTTAACAAACTCAATACTTATATAACAAGCACAATATCTCAATTTTTGTCAACAAAACTGTATTACGATATACGGACCAGCCGTATGTCCACATGGTCCTCTGTATATATTACAAGAGATACCCTTACGCATGGGGAGGATATCGACAAAACATATTTTCTTATTATAAGGAAATTGAAAGAAATGGGATTTTCAGGTGCGTATATCTATACTTATGATGAGCCAATAAAACGATTTCCTGATGGAAGCTGGGAAGTACCAAAATCCTTATTTCTTCAGGCATATTACAATGTAAATAACCAGGGTGTTCTATATGGCGAGTCACGCAGGATTGTATCTGAAGAAATATTTGATAACGAATATACTTATTATGACAAGCGATTTACAACTGTACTTGTCCCAATATTTACAAATGAACAACACCACGGACTTTTTATTTGCAATACGGATGCTTCCAATTTTAAGAATATCTATTCCACCAGTCTGCAGCTAGGCGCTTCTCTTAAGTATATGTCACTTCTTGAGGAGCAGACTACTACAAGGCAGCAGCTTATGATGTCCTTAAATGAAATACATGAAAAGAACGAGCTTTTAAACCGCCTGTCTACATCAGATGAACTGACGGGTATCAACAACAGACGCGGTTTTATGGAAAAAGTTGAGCTGCTTATCAATATGCCTGCCAACAGAAACCGCAAAGCCATTTTGCTTTTTGCCGATATGAATTCTCTTAAAATTGTAAACGACAAATTCGGTCATAAGGATGGTGACTTTGCGCTTCGGAATATTGCCAATATCCTTGTAAACAGCTTCAGACCGGATGATATCATCGGCAGAATAGGCGGTGATGAATTTGTATCATTCGCTTTTGTCGACAATCCTGATTTTATTACGGATGTTCAAAACCGAATAAAGGAACTCTCTCACGAGTTAAATGAAAGCTGTGACAAACCATACTATATTGAAATGAGTGTCGGCATATCAGAATTTACATGTGACTTTAATATCAAAATAGAAGATTTATTATCTCAGGCGGACAATGCGCTTTATCTAAATAAACGCAACAAGCGCGCCTCTGTTTTAAAATAACCGTTCCAACAAATCCGAAAAGTCAGCTTGTATATATTAAAAAAATATATACAAGCTGACTTTTCAAATTCTATTAACCCTTATTTGATTTCATCCTATTCAAATGCTTCATTTAGTTTTTCAGTTCCCGGAAGAACAAAACGTCCGTTGATTATAATCGGAACTTCTACCCCATCGCGGTGTATTGAGTAAATAGCGCCAATCTCATCATATGGTATCGTTATATCTGTATGGCAGTTAAAATATGCCTTTGATACATCCGTATCCCGAAGCAGCGAACATTCATTATCCTTTGCAACGATTTCTTTTCCATCAGGGTTGTAGAGTACATTCTCCTCGCTCCAGCTATAACAGGTATCCCCTACGGCAAAATGCGGTCCCATTTTTTCTACAATGAGAATCGGCAGCTTATACACAATATCATATTTATTTGCGATTACATAAGCAGTTGTATTTGTCCCTATCGCGAACTCCCCTATTGGAAGCGTATCCCTTCCCATCATAAGATTTTCTTTGATAAAGCTTCTGTTTTCTTCTTCACTTTCAAAGTTCCTGCATGTATAATCTGTTATCCTGCCATCTTCAAATGTAAGCGTCAGGTCGGTATATTTTAAATCATTTAAAAATACTTCACTGACATTTAATATACCCTTTGTTTCTGTAAGCTTCGGCGAAGTAAACACTTCCCCTACAGGAATATTGACATCTGCAACACAGTTTTCAAAGTTTGTTTCCTTTTCAGGATTTTCAAGCACATGCATCATGACCATTATATCTGTTTTGTTTCCGTCTTTTCCAACTACATGTACCTTCTCTGCCTTGTCAAGCTCATCAATCAGATACTGGTGTATATTCCGGTATACATCATTATCAAGCGTATTAATCTTGACAATTTCCCTGAAAATCTCCTCATAATGTTCCCCAATCTCAGGCATTGGATATGCTATAATCGTAAAGCTGTATTGATTTCTCGGAATATATGCATTGACAATCTGTGAGCTGGCATTTGCATAGGCAACCATTATTTCCTGCTGTTTTTCAGATAACTGCGGTACATACTTTGAATTTTCAGGTTCAAACGGCGTCTCACCAAAAATCTCTATACAGGCAGGGCCTGCATAGACCATAGCCTGATATTCATATTTTTTATATGCCTGCCTTAAAATTTCAAGTTTACGGTCAGCAAGCTTCTTATCAAGAAAAAGCGCCTCATCCATTCTATGGTCATATTCAAGCTGTTTATTCGGTACGGTAGCAGTATATCCGATTCTATGAATAAGCCTTCTGTTTAATCGGTTTACCGCATACCGGAAACATAATGGTTCAAGCCCCATTGCCCGAAACTGCCTTATTGCAGCCCGTACAATTCGCTCCTGCCCTATGGAATAACGGATATTAACCGTCTTCTTTTTGCTCATATCGATACGGGCTGCCACATATCCTTCCCGAAACCCTTCCGTATATGTGGATGCCATAGCATCAATCTCTTCCTGCGAAAGCGTATTCAGAAATTCCGCTGTTTTGATTTCGTTATATCCGATATATTCTCCATATTTATAAAGATATGACAAATCGCTTAACTCACTGTTCATTATGATATCTGTTGCAAAAGTAAGTACAGAATCGAGTTGTTCTCTGATACGGTATGTCATAAAATATTCTGCATAGTCATTTTCAAAATAGTATATGGCTTCCTTCATCTGTTTTGCATTTATCTGCTCCTGGCACATAAAATATATCTGAACAAACAGTTCAGAAAGCAAAGTTATATCCATGATTCTTCCTTCAAAAGCATATACAATCATTCCTCTGATTTCGTTATAAAGAAATGTAAGCAGCTTGGAAACTTCCTCGATATTTTCTATCTCTTCCTCTCTGCTCAAAATATTATATGAATATTCATAATTCGCATAACTGCTTTTATAGGCATCTCCTGTTATATCCGCGTACAGCGCCTTATTGAAATCAGAAAGCGCCTCTATTCCAAGCTTATCAATCTCCCCATTCCTGCATATTTTCACAGTCTTGTCTATCATCAAAATAAACTTCGCAGTACAGACAAAATAATCCCTGAATGGTTCAGGAACGGTTTCTTCCTCCGGTATCTGTCTGATACGTTCAAGCATCAGTTCATACCGCTCTTCTATATCTTCAAACTCCTCTGTACAATCCTTATAATAATTCATATCTCCTTTTATAACCCTTTCAACATAAAAATTCCCGATAAAATAAATGCTATAGAACTCATCGCTACGGAAAACCTTTTTCCGAACATGCTCCCTATTTCATCTCTGTATCCCATAATGCCAAAAACAAATCCTGTTACCGACATGACAAGCGCACTTACCATCAAAACACCATACACCCTCTCCACATGTCCTTTGGATGCGATAGACTTTATTATGGAAATAATAATAAACACCATACTGAAACCACCCAGAAAATATGATATTATGGTATCAGATGCATTTCCTGCCGGAGCTACTTTAAAATCTTTATTTCTATTTTTCTGCATATTTTCTCCTATATATACGAGTAATAATATAATATATTAAATAGCCTATCATTCCGCCTGTTGTATTCATGATAATATCATCAACATCAAATACACCAAGCATTGTTATGTACTGCGTAACTTCGATAATCAGTGTAAATGAAAATGAATAAAGCAATGCAATCCACGCATTTGTTTTTTTATTCCTTGCCCATCTGATTAACATTCCAAACGGTATAAATGCTACAACATTTCCTACAAGATTTAACATGACACTTGTGGCAGTCATTAATTCCCGATACTTTATAAACCGCTTTATTTCCGCAAAGGGTTCAAGATTCGCACTTCTTGTTTCCAGTGGTTCTCTTCCAAACATATCACTGAAAATCAGGAAATATACAATAGCAATAATATATATGATAAAAAGTATAAAGCATATTGCCCTAAGCTTTTTATGTTTTTCTATACTCAAGAGTTTTATTCTCCTCTAATCATTATTTTTTCAAATTCATCAGATAACTCAGCAGCTTATCAGCACATGCCTCCTTGCTCATAATCGGAAGCTCACACATATCTTCTTTGGAAATAAGTGTAAGCACATTGGTATCTACCCCAAAACCTGCGCCTTTTTCTTTCAGGTTGTTTGCTGCAATTACATCAACCTTCTTCTTCATCAGCTTTGCCCTTGAATTTTCTATCAGATTTTCCGTTTCCATAGAAAATCCGCATATTACCTGAAAATCCAGTTTTTCTTCTTCTTTTTGTCTCCCCAGAAAGGCAAGAATATCTTCAGTCCTAGTAAGCGGTATACTCATATCATCGTCTTTTTTCTTAATCTTATGCTCGGCTGCAAAGCGCGGCTTATAATCCGCCACAGCAGCCGCCTTTATTATGATATCCTGTTTTTTGCTTTCTGATACCACAGCCTCATACATATCTTGTGCAGATATTACAGGAATAACTTTTACAAAATCAGGCGGTGCAATATCCACTTTTCCTGTAACTAATGTAACATTTGCTCCCCGAAGCATCGCCTGCTTTGCAATCGCATATCCCATCTTCCCTGTTGAATGATTTGTGATATAACGGACAGGATCGATAGCCTCCCTTGTAGGTCCTGCCGTTACAAGCACATGCAGCCCTGCCATATCTTTTTTATACGCAATATGCTTCATGATATGGCTTACCAATAATTCTTCTGATGGAAGCTTGCCTTTTCCTATATCGCCGCATGCCAGATAACCCGCAGCAGACTCTATTATCTCATAGCCATATGTCTTAAGTTTTTTTATATTATCCTGAACAATTGGATTTTCCAACATGTTCGTATTCATGGCAGGCGCTATCAGCTTTGGACATTTTGCCGCCATTATCGTTGTGCTTAACATATCATCGGCTATTCCATTTGCAATTTTTCCGATTATATTTGCCGATGCCGGAGCTACCATAAAGATATCAGCCCTTTTAGCAAGTGCTACATGCTCCACATTAAACTCAAAATTCCTGTCAAATGTATCGACAAGACACTTATTCCCTGTTAACGTTTCAAATGTAATAGGATTTATAAAATTCGTTGCATTTTTTGTCATAATAACATGAACATCCGCATGTTTTTTTACCAGCATACTGGCTGTATTTGCCATCTTATATGCCGCGATACTCCCTGTAACACCTAAAACCACTGTTTTACCGGATAACATCATACTCCTCCTGATATCGATGTCCTATAAGACCAATTACACATTGCAAATAAAATTATCTATAAGCCTTGCCTTTCCAAATCGTACAGCCATAGCACAAAGCACATATCCTTCGACCGTATCTATGGATTTCATTGTATCCATATTTACCATCTCTACATAATCAATATCCGCAAGCGGTTCTGCGCTTATCATTGATTTCATCGCATCAAGTATCACTTTGGCATTTCTTTCTCCATCTGCTATCAGCTTCTGTCCCTCTTTTACTGCTTTGCTTAAAACAACTGCTGCCTGTCGTTCCTCGCTCGTAAGATATATGTTTCTTGAGCTTTTTGCAAGTCCGTCTGCTTCTCTTATAATCGGACAGCCGACGATTTCGATATCCATATTCAAATCTTTTACCATACGCATGATAATCGCAAGCTGCTGTGCATCCTTTTGTCCAAAATAAGCCCTGTCAGGTGTTACAATATTAAATAACTTATTGACAACCGTACATACGCCCTTAAAATGAACAGGTCTTGTAAGTCCGCATAACGCATCCGGAAGACCTGTCATATTTACAAATGAGCAAAAGCCTTCTTCATACATCTCTGATGGCTCAGGATTAAATATGATATCTGCACCTGTTTCCTGACACAATTTTGCATCAGCTTCCAAATCCCTGGGATAACTTTCAAGGTCTTCATTTGGCCCAAACTGCATCGGATTTACAAATACACTGACAACTGTTCTGTCATTTTGTTCTACTGATTTCTGAATAAGGCTCTGATGTCCTTCATGAAGATATCCCATCGTTGGTACAAGTCCAACGCTAAGTCCTTCCTTCTTCCATGCCTTTACCTGTTTTCTTACTTCATCGATTGTTTTTAATATAACCATAATCTTCTCGTATAATATAAATTTCTATTATACGCTCCTTTCCTGTTTTTGATACCTACAGACAATTTACCTGATAACATGATATATTGCCCACCTGCCTGTTTCGGTATCTCTATTCTGTCAACGTATCTTTTAATACAACTTTTCAATTATATTGTCATCTATTTTGTAGGTATGTTCTTCCGCCGGAAAAACGCCATTGTTAATCTCTTCTATATAGCTTTTTACGGCATCCCTGATAATATCTCCTACATGTGCAAACTGTTTTACAAACTTTGGTACATAATCAGAAAACATGCCGAGCATATCCTGATTTACAAGCACCTGTCCATCACAATCGGCACCTGCGCCTATTCCTATCGTTGGTATCTGAATACTTTCCGTCACGAGTTTTGCAAGCTTTGCCGGAACACATTCCAGAACAACAGCAAATGCCCCTGCCTTTTCAACCGCCTTTGCATCTTCTAACAGCTTTCTAGCAGCAGCTTCTGTCTTTCCCTGTATCTTATATCCACCGATTGCATTTACAGACTGCGGTGTCAGCCCTAAATGAGCGCACACCGGAATACCGGCTTTTACAATCGCTTCTATCTGTGGACAAACATCTGCACCGCCCTCAAGCTTTACCGCACCTGCTCTTCCTTCTTTCATGATACGGCCTGCATTTGTTACTGCATCATATACACCTGTCTGATATGACATAAACGGCATATCCGTAACCACCAGTGCATTTTTTGCCCCTCTTGCAACTGCTGCGCTGTGATGAATCATATCTTCCATTGTCACTGATATGGTATCCTCATAGCCGAGTATCACATTTCCAAGTGAATCGCCTACAAGAATTGTATTCACCCCTGCCTCATCAAGCAGCTTTGCTGTTGTATAGTCATAAGCCGTCAGCATGGAAATCTTCTTATCAGTTCCCTTCATCTGCATAATTGTTGATGTTGTGTTTTTCATAAATCTAATTCTCCTTTACGCTTTGACTCCGTTCAAAATTCCACAAATCTCCGTATAATCAATGTCAGGGTGTTTTTTCTTCGCAACCTCAAGCGTTCCTTTCGATACAGCGGTATATGCATCTTTTGCATCCCCTGTCAAAGCAGCAAGATGCTTTACTACCGTTTCTATATCATTTCTTTCTATAGGCCCTGTAAGACTTTCTACCGCACCATTTTCAAATACTGCTTTTGCATTTCCATAAAATAATGGTTTCAGCGCTTTCTCTGTCTGTACCTCTGAAAAACCACATTCCATAAGTAATTTCCCTGACATAGCAAACAATCCTGTTACAAGATTACTTGCCATCACTGCCGCACCATGATACTTCACCTTGTCCAGACTGCTGATTATCACGCACTCATTTCCAAGAGAAATAATAAATTCTTTTATTCTTGCAAGGTATTTCTTATCTCCTTCTATAGAAAACAACGCTTTCTCCATCTCTTGATAGGAGTCTGTTTTTGAACTTATTGCATACATAGGATGAATCGAATAAGCAAAGGCGCCCGCCTCTGCTACACCTGAAAAAATATCAGACGTCATCGCTCCGCTGCAATGACATATGAGCTTCCCTCTTAAATCAAAGGCAAGCAGATTTTTCCATACCTGTTTTATCATTCCATCAGGTACGGTAATCATAATAACATCACTGGATTTAATCAAATCTTCAAGTGAATCATAACAACAGGTATTGGTAAATTCCGCCGCTTTCACAGCGCTCTCCTGATGAAGGCTGAAATAACCTGATATGGCTACATCCTTCATTGCTGAACGCGTCTTATCCGTTTCTTTCTTTACAAGAATATACTTTCCCAAAGTAAAACCGACTTTTCCGGCACCTATAAATCCAATCCTCACATCAATCACCTGCTTATCCAGTAAATATATTCATAGAGAAACTATGAATACGCATAAAACTCAGGTATAGTTTCTTTCGAATACCATCCAAGCCCTATGGTATCATCAACACCGGTAAAAGTAAAGGGAAAGTATGTATTAAGTACGTTTCTACATTGTCATATGGTTTGTGCGTCTGCGGATTCCATAAACAAGAACCATTCCTGTTATGATATTCACAACAATCCCTGATATAATTATTTTGCCTGTTAATTTCATTCCGTTATATCCGGAAAAAGCATACAGATAATACATAAAATCTATAAATGATATGTAACTTCCAAAAAACTGGCTCAATAAATTATTGACTAATAAAATAATCAGTGAAGCGCACATCATACCGGGTATATTCGACATATATAAGGACAAAAACACGAAAAACAGAACCATTGTTATCTGTGGAAATGCTAATAATATCATTTGTAAAGAATATTCCCGTACATCATCAAATATATGACTGCCCCATAAAAAAAAGCCCGTTCCGATGCTAACGATTGCAACAAACAAAAAACATATCAACGCAACTGTGAAAATACTGACGGTTTTTGCTATTAAAAGCTGCTTTTTGGAAACGCCATTCAACAAAGGCTGCTGAAACATACCGCTTGCCTTTTCCCCACAAATCAATACTGCACTGATAAAGCTAAGGAACAGCGTGCCGATAATATCAATATAGGACTGCATACACATGGTTGGAAACCTCCCGCCTGCATAATATCCCATGCCACCCTCTTCTGAACTGCCTGCACATTCCAGCGCATTGGAGATGATAACAACTGCCATTACAACAAAAAATAAATATAATATCTTTTGCCTTTTCAACCGGACATATTGTATGCTTAATAATCTTGTAATCATCGCTCTACCTCACTCAAAAATCTACTTTTTTTGTTCTGAATAGGGATATTTGAAAAAAAATAATCCCATATAATACCATAATGGATATTCCTATGAGAAGTTCACTGAATGGTATGTTCTGATACTCATATGTAAAAGTCCAACGGTTAAAGTAATATCCAACCCATATTTTTTGTAAAAATACAATATTAGCGTTGTCAATCAATTGGTCAATCAACAGATAAATAATTGCAGAAAATATCGTTTTCCATGTGTTACGGGTATAGATACAAAGTGCAACGATTCCAATAGTGATAACGGACATATAGATACCTGATAACAGATATTTCATAACCGTTCTGATTACGGCTGCCTGTTCAAAAATCTCACAGCCCCACCGCATAAAGGCTGTCAAATAATTTATGAAAGCGGTCAGAAAAACAAAAATTACTGACATCAGGACGGCAGCATCGATTTTTGACCGTATCATTCTGCTGCGGCTTTCCCCATGCAATAAAGGCTGATAAAGCATTTTGTTCCTATCTTCCTCACAAATAAACAGCGTCATCAGAAATACATTAAAAAGAATACCTACTGTTCCCACATAAAATCTCATCATAAATTCAGGGAAGTTCTTTCTCCCGACAATTCCAATGTTAATATTCAGCATTTCTTCTATTTGCGGCTTCCCCATCAGAAAGGCATAAAAGAACGAAGCTGTAAAAAAGCAGGCAAAGAAAATGTAAATCAACTTTTGTCCGGATATTTTCCTCGCATATAATCTCGTTAATGGATACATGGCTCTGTTCCCCCTGTCAATTTCAGAAAAAGCTCCTGCAATGAATGTTTCCGCATGGAAAGACAGCAGATATGCAAATGATTTGCGACAAGCTTTTGAATAAATTCATTGAAGCAGATATTTTCAAGTCTGATTGTAAACTGATTTCCTTTCTGTGACACCAGACTTATTCCCTGACACCTGGAGAGAACACTTTCAGCTGCCTTCGTTTCTTCCAGTATGCAGTCAACAATATCTGTCGTTTCAGATAAGATTTCTTCCGTTTTTCCCTGCAAGATACTTTTTCCTTTATCTAAAATTAAAATATCGGTACATAATTTTTCCATATCATGCAGTTGGTGTGATGAAACAATAAATGTTGTTTTTCGTTCTTTCGCCATATCCAAAATCAGATGGTACAGGTTCATCTGTCCCTGTGGGTCCAGTCCATTTGCAGGTTCATCTAAAATAATCAGTTTCGGCTGTCCAAGCATAGCCCTTGCCAATGCCAGTCTTTGTTTCATCCCCAAAGAGAATTTTTTTACTTTCTTTTCAGCCTGACTTTTAAGTCCAACATAATCAAGTAATTCCATGACTTGTCCATCAGATATATTTTCATATAGATGTGCAAAACATTCTATATTTTCTCTTGCAGTTAGTTCCTGATAAAAACCGGGTGTATCAAGTGCTGCGCCTACTTTTGACAGCGCAAGTCCCGGACTTTCGTCTAATGATACGTTATCGATGACGATTGTCCCGTTGTCTTTGGAACACAAGTTGGTAATCATCTTTAATGTCGTCGTTTTACCCGCCCCATTTGTCCCCAGAAGTCCCATGATACTTCCGGGTATAAGGTCAAAACATACATTTTCAACGGCAGTTTCTTTTTTGTATGTCTTTCTTAAATTTTGTACGCTGATTATTTTTTCCATTTTTTCATTCTCCCGATAATTCCAAATAATATGATACCAATCACTTCTCCGAGTGCATTCCCTGCAAATCCCTGCATATGGAATACATCGTTCCACACATAATCCCCTGTAATCAGTTTGGTGGTATAGTTTCCTATAATTACCAGTAACATAAACAATGCGATACAATCCCAGATATTCCATTTTAAGAATGTTCCCGCCAGCACAGGAAGCCAGAGGACAAGCAGCCATAACAGCAGGATAGGCAAACCGTAACGGAAAAGCCAGACTGTCCCTGTTCCCATACGATAATATCCGGTAAACTGTATAACAGAAAGCAGACAAAATGTTCCAATGCTTATAACTGCCATAAAGGCACAGACTTTATTCTTTCTACAGGTTAAAAGAACACATAGTAAAGCATCTGCAAATAAACAGGAACTTCCTGCAATCAAAGACCATGTAATTCCTTTATTTACTGCCAAATCCACAATCAGGCAGACAAGTATTGCAATAAAGCTAAGACCGCCTAATCCGTACAGCAGATATATTTTCTTTGTTCTTTTCAAAAATCTTTTTACATCCGAAACCTCTGTCTGCGGCGTTTCCATTTCCAGACGAAAAGCCATCTCGTGATAGATTTCTTTACAATCTGTACAATGCTCTAAATGATTTTCTATGCCTTTTTTAGAAACATCACTGACGATTCCATCCACATAAAGCGGAAGCAAATCTTTTACAATTTCACAATCTAATTCTCGTTCCATTCTTTCATTCCTTTCATTATTTTTTGCTTTCCTCTGTAATAAGTTACCCTTGCCCAATTTTCCGTTTTCCCCAAAACAGCCGCAATTTCGGAAAATTGCAGTTCTCCTGTCAATCGCAAATACATGACTTCTTTTGTTACATCATCTAAATTGTGCATAAGACGGAAAATCTCTATTTTCTTCAAATTGTCTAGGCTTTTATTTTCAACATTTTCATTGGAAGGTATCATATCGTCCAGCGGAGCAGTTTTGTGCCGGTTTCTTTTTTCAAGTTCCTTATACCATAAATTTTTGGCAATTCCGCACAGCCAAACGGAAATTTTGCAGTCTCCTCTAAATTTTTCAATTCCTTTGACTGCCTGAAAAAATGTTTCCTGCGTTAGTTCCTCGGCAAGCCCGCTGTCCTGTGTTAACCCACAGAGATATTTATATACCACCTGCGCGTTTTCCCGATATATTTCATCAATTCTTTCTTTATTCATCTCAGCACCTCTTATTGTTAGTTCTTTTCAAGTGCGATTTGTTACAAATATTTTTGATTTTTTTGCAATTTTTGATTTTGCTTTTTGTGTGTTTTTTAACAGATATAATATATCATATACGATTAGACAAATAACACAAGAAAAGCGACAGAGCTTTGCCCTCTGCCGCCATGTTCCCTATACATAAATAATTTCCTCATTCACAATCTCTCTCTGGCAAGTTCTTATGTCATTAATCTTTCTCGACCATTCTAAAGCATTTTCTGCCTTTAGCTGTTTGCTTATGCCCTGCGTCTCCATACATACCTATGGCATCTACAGCTTCATCTCCGTACTTTCTGACAGCTTCCGCCGCTTTCTCTCCATACTTGATAATACAATCGGCTACCTCATTTGCACTCCTTGATGACTGCTTAAGCACCTCAAGGATATCATCTATATTATCTGCAAATCCCTCAAGCTGTGAAAGCTGTGTCATTATTTCAGACGACAATCCCTGTTTTGATGCCTTTTC
>CANQTC010000022.1 GCA_947626675.1 uncultured Coprococcus sp.
GCCCAACCTGATGAATAACACTAGATTGTCCGTCTAATCTCTGTTAAACCAAATCCAACGGATAACTTTCAATTATCTATTAATTATAATATCATAGATTTTACTATTTTTCACCATATTTTTTTAAATTTATTATAAAACCACCTAAATTAAAAAGTATATCAAACAAAACTACATATTAGTATTTTCTTTAATAAGCAAATATCAACATATAGTATCAATCACTCCCCATACCCACCTTACTATTTGCCGTTATTATTTCTTTTTTCCCCAAAAAAATCCCAGTAACACTATAATAATTAACCAACTTCCAAACAAAAAATCCAAAAAAATATAATAACAATATCCTTCAGCACAGATATCCCACTATCTCAAATTTTTCATTATTTAATACTAAATCTGCTTCGTGCGGCATTTGACAGAGAACATGGGATAGTTTTCTTCGTCAAGAAGCCCTTTTACCCTATCCTCGTACATCTTTGCAAAAAGGTTGTTCAGCTCATGCCTGCGTTTCTGTGTCTTTTTCAGTTTTTTTCATCACGGGTGTTCTCTGACATCGCTGTTTTTGGCTGCCCTGCGCTAACCGCTCCAAAATGGCATCCTCATTCTTTCTTACTACCATCAGCCAGTACTGTAACCTTCCAAGTACTTTTTCTTCGGATTCTTTCCAGATATGCCACTTCCTGTTTTCACACCCGTGGTTATATGCCATGTTCCTTTTCCTCCAATCTGAATTTTTGAAAATGTAAAATCAGATAGAGAGGCGGAGCCCCCCCCACACACCGGGAACAGCCCTGCAGCATATTCCGATAAAAACCGACAAAAGAAAAATTGCAAAGGCTCTATGACCTTTCCGGATATAGTCAATAAAAAAATTTTCATCCATGCAACGCTACTTTCCACCATGAAAGCAGAAGTAGAATGTCCATTTAACAGAACATATATTTTCTATATACCATTTCCGGATATGCTATATATGGATAAACTCTGTGTCATATGAGCAGATACATAACTGCTCAAAAAAGGCATAAAAAATCTCCTCAAACTCTAAAATAGGTCTGGAGCGTATCTGTTAAGTCTTTTCGGGCATAGCAATACCATCCACAAAAACATTGTTTTTTATATGGTGGGGTTTGCCTTATAGCCTTGTGAAATAAAATAGAGTCGACAAACCGTGATTTTATATTTCACAGGTTTATCGACTTTACACTTTCGCCTTTGTAATGATATTAATTTTTGTATAAAGTCAAAATTACCTTATTTATATAAAATTAACGCTTATCTATAATTTTATCAACCAAGCCAAAATCCATTGCCTCTCTTGCCGTCATATAATTATCACGTTCCGTTGCAATAGCAACCTCATCAATACTTTTACCTGTATTTTCTGATAAAATAGTATTTAGTCGTTCTTTGCTTTTTTGTATGTGGTCAGATATTATCTTTATATCGGTTGCCTGTCCTTGAATCCCATTTCCATGAATAGCAGGCTGATGTATCATAATTTCTGCATTCGGCAAAGCAAGGCGCTTTCCTTTTGCACCTCCTGCCAATAAAAATGCTCCAAAACTGGCCGCAAGACCTACACATATTGTCGAAACATCACATTTGACATATTGCATTGTGTCATAAATAGCAAAACCCGCCGAAACAGAACCGCCTGGACTATTTATATATAACTGAATATCTTTTCCTGGGTCTTGTGATTCTAAAAATAGCATTTGTGCAATAATCAAACTTGCTGAAACATCACTTACTTCTTCTCCTAAAAAAACAACTCTGTCGGACAATAGTCTTGAAAAAATATCATAACTACGTTCTCCTCGGCTTGTCTGTTCAATAACATAAGGAATTGTACTCATGCTGCTAATTTACCTCCTGCTAAATAACACATAAATGAGTACCCATTAATCGAACTCATCATGCATATCTTCGATTGTTTAGGATAAAACACACCATTTTTCCGATAAATATTAGGCGTACATTCATATAATTGCTTAAAAGCTAATGTGAAAGCTTGCTGTGAATCATAATGTGCTTCATAAGCAATTTCAACAATGGGCTGCTCTGTTTCCACAAGTTTTTGAGCCGCCAAAGTCACTCTACGTCCTTGTATGTATTTATAAACCGTACATTTTGTTTCTTTAGTAAAAATTCTGGCAATATAAAATTTTGAATAATTTAATGCATTTGCTATTTTATCAAGCGATAAATCCTCATTAATGTGTGTTTCTATATAGTCCACTACCTTTTTTACTACCGTATTACTGTTCATATATGACACTCCCTTCCCTATTTAATATAGCATACGTTTCTAAAATTATCTTAATAGAAATTGCCCTAATTAGAAACCGGAAAAGCGACAGAATAAAATATTCTGCCGCCATTCTGTTATGCATCAATAATTTCCTTGTTCACAATCTCCCTTGCACACACCCTTATGTTATTCATTCTTCCTGCCCATTCTAACGCATTTTCAGCCTTTAACTGTTTCCATTATGCCCTGTGCCTGTTTCATGCCACATTCAATTTTTCTATTTGTCAATCACATGCCTTAAAACTCAGTTACATCTGCTTTACTCATTTGTATACCCTTTGACAGTATAAGCGGAATTACTATTAAAACGTCGCATATAATAAAACCAATAAGTCCTGTTTTAGAGAAAAACAACAGATGCAAACCTTTTTTCATATAAACCAATTCATTTATCATATAGGTAAACACTCCCGTTACTGCTAAACCGGCTATACATGCAATTATATTCATAAAAAGAATTTCTGCCGCTACCTTTCTCTTTATTTCCTTTTTACCTCTTCCAAGCGCTCTGTAAACACCAAACTCATATGTTCTTTTCAGGTATTGACCTGTAACGACCGAATTAACAGTAATTGCAAGCACAACTGCAATAAGGAAATCAACACCATAAAACAATACATAAAATATATAAAACTGCGGCATCGAACTGCTTCTCTCCGATTCTGATATCTGAACCTTTTTATCACCTGCAATATTTTTTACATAATTATATAACGCATCTCCTTCCATAAAGTCACTATATATATACATGCGTCCTAAGCTATCATTATTTTCATAAATATAAAATGTCGCAAAGCTTCCATCATCAATGATTGCATCAACTGTATATTCTCCATCAATATTTGAATCAAAAGTATGGTCTATTTTATCCCCCTGCTTAATTCCTTTATTATTTGCAAAATCCCGGCTGATAATCATGCTTCTGTCTCCACATTTTGAGAAATCACCCTCGATACCTAAATGCTCAAATATTTTCTTCATATCGCTTGCGGAATTAAAAACATATGACCAACCGCCCATTTCAATGTCAAGCACCGTACCATGCGCCATACCTGAAAATCCATAAGCAGTTACATCAACATACTTTAGCTTTTCATCTTCCTGAACAAGCTTCTTAAATGATGCAAAATCCCTAAATTCCTCATCCGTACTCTGAATACCTGCTACAACCAGCTTATCTGAATATTCAAATTCCTTCTCAAAAGTATAAACCACCGAGCTAATGTAATTACCAGCCAAAAACATAAGCGTTGCGAGAAACATCATAAATACGCAGATAACTGTTCTTCCCCTGTTCTCTTTCATATAATAAAATGCTGAAAATGGTTTCATTCTACTCATTTTGTTTCCTTTCCGTATCTGTTACAACAACATTACTTAATTTTCCATCCCACATTTCAACCAATATATCCACATCTGACAGAACCGACCTGTCGTGCGTTACTACGATAACCAGCTTATCTTCTGAATACTTTTTCAATATTTTCATAACATTAAACGCATTTTCATGGTCAAGAGATGCAGTTGGTTCATCGGCAAATATAACCTTAGGATTGTTAATCATAGCTCTTGCAATAGCAACACGCTGACACTGTCCTCCTGATAACTTATTCGGTCTTTTGCCAAACTCTCTTTCCGCAAGTCCAAATTCTTTCAAATATTCTTCCGCCTTTGCCCCCATTGTTCTTTTATCACCTGCCGCCGCAACAATTACGTTGTCCTTAGCCGTCATATAAGGAACCAGATAATGCTTTTGAAATACAAAGCCAAATTCATTTCTCCTTACCAGCTCTCTTTCCTTACCGGAAAATTTCGTAAGCTCTTTTCCATTATAAACAATACTTCCCTCTGTCGGAATTTTTAGCGTCGACATCACATACATAAGCGTACTTTTTCCACTTCCGGAAGGACCAACAATTCCAACCAGGCCGGAATTTGGCAGCGTCAGATTAAATCCATTGAGTGCATACATCTTATCATCAGAATTCATATCATATATCATGCTTACATTTTTTAATTCAAACATAGCTTATCTCCTATTCTTCAATCAAATCTATCGTTTTTATATTATTAATGGTTACTATTATCGGTATTTGCAAAAATCCCACAATCACCATAAATGATGCAATTATTCTGAGCAAATGCTCCGGATAAAAATATTGATAAACAAGCCCTAAATTGTCTAATACAAAATGCCCCATAAAAAGCATAATGACAATGCTTATTACTGCCCCTATAAAAATACTGCTTCCAAAAATGATTCCAATTTCCCGCAGCATCATTCCATATATATCTTTCCTGCCAAAGCCTATTGATGTATACAGGCAATATTCGTTCACTCTGTTTCTCATAAAGGACACATAAGCAACCAGAATTGATATTGTCAGGAATATCATTACGACAATTAAAATTGCAAGCAAAGCCCCATCCAACTCTTCCGTTACTACTTCCTTATACATATTTCCCCAATCCGCAGCATCGAATATTGTGTCATATTCCGTCGGATAAATTCCTATGTCATTTAACACATCGGTCATATTTGAATTTTTTTCATCGCATAGGATAACCATATACCAGCCGGAATTTGTATATCCCTGCGGCGTTCCTACACAGACAAGGTAATCTGACTCAATTACGCCTACGACCTTAAAGACCTGACCATATGCCGACTCATTAAAATAGCCGCCAATCACCATGTTATTATTTTTCAGGACTCTTTTATCCACGAGAATTTCGCCGGATTTTTCCGGCATCCTGCCTTCAATTAATTTTGCATCCATATGCTCTAAATAGGCAGGAATCTGGTCTGTATCCATAAGCGGAAAATCATATCCTAAACCACCGACAACGCCTGTATATCTGGCAAACAGGCATTGTGTGTATATAACATCGCTAATTCCTTCATGTCCTTTCAGCCTGTTTATAACGTCAGCTCTTGCTTCGGCCATCTTATTATTTAGTTCCTCATCGGACTGACATAACGCTCTGTCAACTTCCAGCGTATCCATACACAAATCTACATAAGCAACTTTTTTTGGTTGTTCAATACAAATTATCTTAAAGCTCTCCCTGGTTGTCAAAAACAAAAAGTTTATTATGTACATGGCCATAAATGTAAGGGATAATGCTATAATCATTACCCATACCTGTTTTTTATTATTTCGTACAAACTTTAATGCCGATAACTTACTCTTCATTATGTTCCTCCTTAATTTTTGTAATCTTATCTTACCTAATAAAGAAGAAGCAAAAAAGTGACCGCAGTCATATTTTTATATGACTGCGGTCAAAATCAATAATTGCACTTCCTTAATCAATCAAAAAAATCGATGTCTGCCCCATATCCTTTATGAATTATTTTCTTAGTTCCACGATTAGCTTCACTCTGTCGTGAATCCCTGTTTTATCATAAATATTAGATATATAGTTTTTCACTGTCCCTTCTGATATATATAATCTGTCTGCAATCTGCTTATTTGTTAAGCCTTCTGCCATAAGAAAACTGATTTCCTTTTCCCTTCTTGTCAGCTCTGCTGAAATACCATCCATGCTATTGTCAGCTTCACTCTTCATTACACTTCCATCTGCTTTTTTCTCAAGGTTGCCTGCCATAAGCTCTGTAAGACGAGCCATAACCTTTTTATCCAATACAGTTGTTCCACTGAGAATCTGCGTAATAGCGCCGAGAATTGCATCTTTTCCGCTGTCTTTCAGAAGATATCCTTCCGCCCCTCCTGCTATTGCCTCTGTAATATATTTGTCGTCATAAAAGGTTGTAAGGACCAGAATTTTTACCTGTGGGTAGCTTTCCTTCATAATTCGGATTAGCTCTATACCGCCCATTCCCTTCATGTTTAAATCTACAAGAGCAATATCACAGTCAGCAGCCGTTTCCTGTAATATTTGTAATGCCGCATTACCATCATTTGCTTTACCGACTATTTCCATATCATAAAGTGACAAAATAATCTCAAGACTGTCAAGCAAAAGCTTTTCATCATCTACTAATAACACTCTATATTTACTCATATTACCCTCCCAATACAATCGGCAGCTCTACTATTGTTTTAAATCCATTATCATTTTCAAATATTGCTTTCCCGCCATTTTTTTCCACATAAGAAATTATCTTCTTTAAGCCAAAACCATTTTCGATTCTTTGCTTACGATTGGCAGCACTAAAATCACTATGTCCATTATCAGATATTTCAAGTCTGATATGAGCAGAATCACCCAGTAAAAAAACAATAAACCCGCTTGCATTCCCATGCTTTACGCCATTTGTCAAAATCTCCTGCAATACTCCCGTAAGGAATACCGCATGGTCATGCGGTATGATGATATCATCTGCAAGCTCACTATAATTCTGAATAATCTGAAGGCTTGTATCCATAACAAATTCCGTAATAATCATATCTAGTTCCGCCTTTAAGTCCTGTGCAGCAAGCATGATATTATCCTCATCTAAAACGCGAACCGCTCTTCTTATAGACTCCAGACTCCCTCTGATTCGGTTATTCGCATCATTCATCTTTTTCCTTGCCTCTTCCGGTTTCACATCATAAAGCATGTCTGCCGCATCTAACGTCATGATAGCCGCAGTTATTGAATGTCCTACACTGTTATGAATATTTCTGCTGATATTTTCTCTCTCAATCAGTCTTGCATTTCTTTCGTCAACAATTTTCTGCATTACCAGTTGTTCATTTAAGCGTTTTTCATGCAGCTCACTGATATTAGACGCAATCACCTTCTGGCTTTCTATTATTTTTCTTTTTTCAGCCCACTCTATCGTACTATACAGGAAGCCTAAAAATAAAAATGAAACTACCAGAAAGATTGTAAGCAGCATACACATGGCAACAGAGGTACTTTGAATAATCACAAGCTGCGAAAAAACAAACAGAAACATTCCTATACATACACGCACATATAGCTTTATATCCTTTTGGAAAAAGAACACTAAAAATCCGGTAAAATTACCTGACAAGACAGAAAAAACCGACATTAACGCTATCTCAAAAATTATCATTTTATTATTCTTTTCTTCATTAAGTGATTGATATGTCAGCAATATCATAAGCGCTGAAGCAGCCATTATCAAAAATATCGGCGCTTTGCTATAAAATAATCCCAATATCGTCAGAACTATTATTATTATATTGTCTAAAACTGCATATATCATAAAAATAATTCCCTGCCTCTGCAATATTTATCTGCAAAATTTGCCTTTCATTTTTTATTATACCGTCATAAGCCCTATATATAAAGCATTATTTTTTCATCATATTATGCATACTTCTAAAAAAACATTTAAACAGGTTACCTACAGAACCTGCCCCCGGCAACTTCTTCCGGATGCATGGCAACTAAAAAAGCGCTGATAACAGCGCTTTTGGTATATCCTGCTAATTATAATATTCTACAATATCCTCTAATCTTTTTCTTGGCCGCATTGAGGGTTGTTCCGCCTTATAGCCTAAAGCAACAGCGCCCACCAACTCTCCATCTGAACCAATATAATCAATCAGCTTTTGATATGCAAAACATGTATTTCCAATCCACAAGGTTCCGACATTCAGTTCCTCTGCCTTTAACAGCATATTTTCTATAGACGCACCAATCGACAGCAAATCATTCATTTCTGTAAACCGCTCATCTGCATTTATCTGTACAAAGGGGGATTTTCCATTGGTATTCAATACCATTATTACGATAGGCGCATTCTCCATAATTCGTAATGTATTTTTCGCATCAAAAATTCCACTAACTGATAACGGAAGCATCGGGCTTATTTCCTCGCGCTCAATCCCTTCTTTCATTTTTGCAAGCAAGCGCTCTTTTGCCGCTCCGCTATATACAAGATACCTCCACGGCTGACGGTTCTTTGCTGATGGCGCTACTCTTCCTGCGTCTATAATCTGCTCCAAGATATTTCTCGGAACTGCCTTTTCTTCATATTTTCTAATGCTGCGGCGGGTGTATATTGCATCTTTCTTTTGTACAGGCAACAAACCATTATTCAAAAAAGAGTAATCAATTTTTCTCATATAGGACCGTCCTTTCTGCATATATTTTAGTTTTCTATATGCATAAAGTCAATAGCATAGAAAATCAAAATAAATCAGAAAAACTTTCATACATTTTTTATAACGTGCGCCGCAAGGCGCACCATAGAAAGATATCCTTACTTTGCTTCATATGTCACATTCTCCGGCTTTACTTCCTTGAGAACTGATGAATCACAGTAGGAGTCAAATTCAGGCACATTATCTATATTCCCTGCATCTTTCATATATTGTGCCATATCATTTATTGCCTTTACAAACGTGTCATCAAAAATGTTCTCATATGTATTTTGCGCCATGATTGCATAGATAGCATCCTTATCATTGTTCAGTTCCTTTGCAATAATTCCGGCACATTCATCAAGATTTTCATTTATATAATCAGTTGCCTTTGTCATTGCTCGCACAAGTTTTACACAAATATCTCTATGTTCATTGTAATACTCCTCTGTCACCTCAAAGGTTGAGTAGAAATTAAGCCAGTCCACATCACCGGTCTTCTCCGGAAAATAAGACTTTACACCTGTGAATAGAAGCTGTCCACCTGCGTCTATAGCCTGACTCATATATGGCTCCCAGCATGCCATCATGTCGATTGAACCGTTCTCAAGTGCTGCCACCTGTTCTGACGGTGACAGATATACAATATTAATTTTGCTTAGGTCAACGCCCATCTCATCACACATATTCTGAATCGCAAGCATAAACCCGGCGCCATTCATGATTCCAAGCGTCTTGCCCTCAAGCTCCTTGGCACTACTTATTGTCTGTCCCTTACCGAGGATAAGTCCCTGTGTATTTGATGTATTGCTGTTAGACATAAGCGTTTTTAGCTTTACTCCCTGTGCAGCAACCTCTGTGCAGGTATACTGTGACTCAGCTGATACAGGAGCCTCACCACTGGCAATATAGGCAGGAAGGTCTGAGCTGGACTCAATAAGTACATTTGTAACATCAAGACCTTCTTCCTCAAAATAACCCTTTTCTTTCGCAATAATAATTTGGGCTGCCTCCTGTGGGTCTGTAACACCATATATCGTAACTGGTGTAAGTTCTCCATCCGAAACTGATGTTTCTGAATCACCGCAGCCTGTCAGAAGTGACAGACCCATTGCTGTAACCATCAGCAATCCCAAAACTTTTTTTGATAATCTTCTGTTTTTCATAAAAGTATCCTCCTTCTGCTTTATATATGCTCAAATGCACTACTTCTCTATGGCATTCGTAACATCCGTTTTCCATTTCAAAACTATATGTTCTACAAACTGTATAATACCGAACATAAAAATGTATATCATCCCAATCATAATAATTGCAAGAAACATATCATCCATCTTAAACCATTGTTTTGCATTAATAATCATGTAGCCAAGTCCCTTGGATGCACCAAGCATCTCAGATACCATCAATGCGCCAAATGTCATGGCAAGCGTAACCTTCATACCGACAAATATATTCGGAATCGCATTTGGAATCATGACTTTGGTAAATATCTGCCAGTTCGTTGCTCCCAGTGATGTTGCGGCTCTGATAAGCACCGGCGGTGTATTTTTGAGACCGTCCGTTATATATGGAAGCATCGTCATAAATGTACAATATGCAATAAGTCCAATCTTAGATGATTCTCCTATTCCAAACCATATGATAATAATTGGAAGAAGCGCATATGGCGGTATTGGTCCGAGAAGATTGATGATAGGCGAAAACCATGCCTCTACCAACTTCTGATTTGCAAATATCATTCCCACAATTACAGATAAAACTCCGCCTATCATAAATCCTATTAGTATTCGCCTTATCGATATTGATGTGTGTAACCAAAGCGTTCCATCTCCAGCATATGTAATGGCCTTTTTGATTATATCCGTAGGTGCCGGCAGGAACTTAGGATTAAACCATCCATACCTTTGATTAAAATATGTTGCAACCTGCCACAATGTAAAAAACAGTATCAGTGATGTAATGCTTAGTATAAGTTCTTTTTTATTTCTTTTCCTTTTCTTCATATCTACCACCTCAATCACTTGTCAAAGGGATATCTCCCAACCGGCTTTCAAAATATTCAAGATACTTTACAAATGTCTGAGATTTCATATCTCTCGGTCTGTCAAGCTCTATCTTCACATCACAATCAACAACTGCATTCTTCAGTACAATCACGCGATCAGCCAGATACACTGCTTCCTGCACAGAATGAGTTATAAAAAATATTGTTATTTTCGTCTTCTGAAATATATTCAGAAGCTCTCTTCTCATATTTTCCCTTGTCATAGCATCAAGCGCCCCAAGCGGTTCATCCATTAATATAATCTTCGGCTCATTCGCAAGCGCTCTGGCTATACCTACTCTCTGAGCCATTCCTCCTGACAACTGTCTTGGGTAGTAATTCTCAATCCCATTAAGTCCTACCATATTTATGTACTTCTGTGCTATTTCCTCACATTCATTTCTGCTTTTGTGATGAAGCTTCGGTCCCATCATAATATTCTTCTTTACCGTCAGCCAAGGCATAAGCGCATGCTCTTGAAATACCATTCCAGCTCTTCCACTAGCCTTTGTTACCTTTTCACCAAATATATCTATCTCACCATCTGAGGGCTTAATGTATCCGGATATCAGATTTAAAAGAGTTGATTTACCACATCCGGATGGGCCAAGCACACATACAAACTCATTCTCCATTACTTCTATATTAATATCATGCAGGACATATTGGCTTTCCCCATCATTAAAACTTTCATACTTCTTTCCAAGACCTTTAATCTCTATTGCCTTTTTATTTTCAATATCCAGTACACCTTCCATGACTTCCACCTCCTGTTACAGCACTTATTCTTCAAAGCCCATGGCAACTCTTTTTTTTATTATGTCTGCAAGCATCTCCGCTGTTTGGTCAACCCCAACAAAACTGGAATCAATCATGATTTGGCGCCCATTTATTGTCGCTGCCGACATTCCGGTATAGTACTGATGATAATTATCTCTCGCCTTGTCCACCTTAGCTATCATATCTTTTGCCTCTGTCTCGCTCATACCAAGCACATCTATGCAGTTTTTCAGTCTTTTATCATATGGCGCATATATGAATATATTAATGGTATTCTTTAAATGTCTCAGTATGTAGTCTGAGCATCTTCCAACGATAATACAGGACTTGTCATATGTCGCTATCTCGGATATGATACACTGCTGAACACTGAATAAATAATTTTGCATTTTAGGTGTTCCTATTCCCAGCGGATACTTCATGCTTGAATAGGATTTTTCATCATAATCACTCAATTCTTCTCTTGATTTGTTCATTTCCCTACTAGCGATTTCTACAATATCTCTGTCATAATATTCAATTTGAAGAATTTCCGATAGCTTTTTAGCTATTGGTCTTCCAAGGCTTCCGAACTGACGCTGAATTGTTACTATATAAGTATTGCTTGCCATATGTATACTCCTTTCCGGGATGTTTCAGAAATTTCTTGTATCCGAAATCAGTGAATATGCCTCTGGTCTTCTGTCCTTCATGTATGAGAGCATCATGGCGTTGTCCTTGATACATGAATCAATATCTATATCTGCATATATGATTTCTTCATCATGACCTGCCGCCGCAAGAACATTTCCTCTAGGCCCGATGATACGGCTCTCACCATTCAGCGTTGAATCCCCCTCCACGCCGCATCTGTTGGAACAAATCATAAATACATGGTTCTCAACGGCACGAGCTCTTGTGTTGAGTTCCCATATATCTGCCTCAAGATTTCTCCATGCTGCTGAATCAAATATTACATTACTTCCCATAAGAGAAAGTACCCTGGCTGTCTCAGGAAATGATGTGTCGTAACAAATCATATGTCCTGCTTTACACATTGGCATATCAAAGGTTCCATACTCGCAGGTAATGCTTTCTCTCCATGTAAGTTTTTCAAGTCCCCATACATGAATTTTACGATATACACTGACTATCTTGCCCTCAGGCGATATAGCAATCTGGGAATTGAACAATCTGCCCGGAACGCTGCTTTTCTCTGATATACCTGTGACGATGTACAATCCTGTAGACTTGGCAAGCTTACACAGGTAATTGGTCGTAGCACCAGGTATTGACTCTGATATCTCATAATATTTCTCACCCAATATAGTCGGGCTGTAGCCTGTTGTTGCCAATTCAGGAAAACATATTGCCAATGCTCCCTTTGCTGATGCCTCTTTACAAAACTCTGCCATTTTTTTCAAATTAGCCTTTACATCTCCAAGTACACAATCCATATTTACTGCTGCTGCCTTAAAAATTTTCTTATTCATAGTAAAAACTCCTCTCTGTATTTTCGTTTGTGTTTTTCTCCAACTTCTCATGTTCCTTCTATTCATTTCATTGCTTTATTTCCAATATGGAGTATCCCATATCTTAAGCCTCGTTCCTATGTCTTCGGTCAAAGCCTTCTCATACAAAGTGTACGCCCAGCCCAAATCAAATAACACCTGCCCACTCGTAACAAATATCTCTTTTACGTCATCGCTCTTTCTTCCGGATGCTTTGCCTCTGACCACATCTCCCATGCTTACCTGCTCTGGCAACGGTGGAAGTTTTTTATCCTCCATAAGTTTATACATCTTGCCCCAACCATTATTTGCTTTCAGGATACTTCCAACCCCCAGTGCCTCATCATAATATGCCATATGCATTCTGGTGTTATCAAAACACAGGTCATTCTTCAGCCAAAAATCATCATCCGCCTCTATTGGAGATGTAAGCAGCACGCTTGCGCCTTCCTTTACCCACTCATTTTTTATAAAGAGTGGTTCTTTCGGTGATGCCGCTATACTTAAAATATCAGCTGAAGATATGCATTCCTCCATAGACTCCACCGCTTCCGCCACCATACCTGTCTTTGTTGTTACCCACTTAGCAAATTCCTTTGCATGTTCTATGTGTGCTGACTTACAGTATACTTTCTGTACATCAGACATTACGGAATGTATCGCAAGAATTGTAGCTTTCTGTACCGGGCCAACACCAATTACGCCCACCACCGAAGCCGCTTTTTTATTCCCAAAATATCTTAAGAATACTCCAGGTATACATCCTGTCCTCATAGAACTGATTAGATTTCCAGACATATACGCTATAGGCTCACAGGTTTCTGTATCATTGAGGGTAATCATTAACACCGACCGAGGAAGTCCCTTTTCCTTGGGATTTTTTACATTTGAGCCATACCACTTCTCACCACATATTCCAAAGTCTCCACCCAAATATGCCGGCATCGCTATGAACCTCCTCTCAGGACCTGCTACAGGCATTTTCGGAAATGGTGTTTCCTTGGGGAATACGATTGATAAACCATGCTCATTATGACTCAATCCTCCCATCAGATAATCGCCATCACTCAATATGCCGAACACTTTTTCACAGGTTTTGATGCATCTGTCAGCGTCTAGCACTCCGATTTTTAGCAAATCATCCTCTGATAAAAATAAAAACTCTGTCTTATTCATATTATCCTCCTATCTGACATGTCCAAAATATTCTCTGAATATTTCTGACACCATCAAGCTCTCACTACCTCTAAGCACTTTATCTATCAACTGGTTCTGCTCTTTATCTGATAGATTGTTGCTGGTGACATTTCTGAATTTATTTACTAATTTATCTTCTGAATACCCCTCCGGGTCATCAAAATCACCATGCGCATGAAATACCTCGTGTTCCATGACTTCTCCATTTTTCTTCTTTACTTGGACAAGTCCGCCTCTCACATCCGGAAGGAGTTCATTGTACTTTTCATCCTCTGTCAGATATATATGCTCTGCCAACTTCCGGACCTGATTATTTTCTACCGCCCTTTCTATGTTATCGGGATAAAGTCTTCCCTCCACAAGCAGTATTGCAAGCGATACGGGTATCGAGAACTTTGCAGCCAACGAATTCGTAACTTTTCGGTCAGATATTTGTGCCGCTTTCTTATATGTAGATACATGTATCTCTTCCACATTATCTTTTGTCAGACCCTCTTTCATCATGGTTTCTATCACATCAGCAAACGGATGAATAAATCGACATCCGGAATGAACCTTGAAATAATTTTTTAGCAAGTACCAGTTGTCGGTTATGTCTTTACTGAGATTTTCTGTCATAACACATGTTCCTTCTATCTTGCTGTATATGCTGCGGATTAGTTCTTCGCTGCTCCTGACCTTATTGCTAGTCATATAGAGCGCATTTTTCGCATTTACTGCGGCTATCCCCGGATAGAAATCATGCAGTGCGCTTCCTTCAAAAACCGACTGCCATGTCGACACCTCCGGCAACGCCTCACATGTCATGATATAATTTACAAATTCGTCTTCTCCCAGATTTTCCAGCAGTCCCTCTACAACAGCGGCTCCCACATTCATGATAGTGCCATGTCCCAGCATGTCATTCGAAAATCTAACTGCGCTACCCCATCTTGAAGCTACCTCATATGCACAAATAAAGATTCGCAACACATCCGAATACGAAGTGTTTCTTTTTTCCAATTCAGCCAATAGTATTGGTACGATATGACACGCAGGATGCCCAACTGCGAATCTATTTCCTTCATACAATTCCGTTGATACCATTGCTGCGGAGCATTTAAGTATTGCTGCATTTGTATCTTCTGGTAATGATTCTCCTGCAAGGCCATTCAAAATACATCCTATGGAATCAAGCAATACCCATTTGGCTCTGTCAACTACTTCCAGGGGAATTTTTTCATATGAGAGATTTCTTATCCATTTCACCTGTTCTCTCACGCATTGATTCATCCCAAGCATATTCTTTCCTCCAAACTACGAACTACCGAACCTGCATAAACAGATTCTTCTATATGCTTCGTCAAAAAAAGGAGCCTCTCACTAAAGAGTGGCTCCTTTGCCTGAACAACTGCATTTCGTTTTCGTTGAACTCATAGTAGCAGTGCTAAAATGCATTGTCAAATCGCCTATTTTCGTTTTTCAAAATTTTTTATACCTTTCAAGTATAGTTTTTTGTTCTTTATACCTTATACTATTTTATTTCATTCCTCGCTTCCTTGTCTTTAACAAAATCAATAAATCGTCTGGTCGCTTCCGACAAATTGTGAAAATTCTTCCAAATAATCACTGAGCCCGTCGTCATGGTTGGATTTACTATCTCTTTCACCGCGGCACAGCTATAATCCAGTATCGACTGTGCCGATTTCGGACAGAGCATAATCCCCAGCCCATTTTTCACCAATGCCATGCCATTTACCAGTGAAGAGTACCAGCATATTATCCGGGGTTCTGTACCTATCATCTCAAACCACGTCATAATTTGCCTCTCATGTATTCCTCTGGAGGGAAGTATCAGAGGCTCATCTTTCAAATCAGCTAATTCAATCTCAATAGTTCTTCTATTCTTCTGTGATAATGGGTTCCTATTAGGTATATACGCTATCCAGGAATCCTCCTGAAGTCTTATTTTCTCAAAATACTGACTATTCACCGGTTCTCTTACTATCCCCACATCAAGCAACCCCTTATCAAGCATCCGTACAATTTCCTCTGAGTTGTTATTGACTATCTGATATCTTACATCAGGATACAGTTCATGAAACTCCGCAATCCACTTAGGAAGCTTCTCAGCACTTAAAGTTTCAATCGTGCCAATTCTAATCTTTCCACTATGTCCATTATACTTCTCATCCATCTCCCCTTTGGTTTTCTCCACAAGCGCAAGCACCTCCTGCGCCCTTTCTTTGAAATAATAGCCTGCCTCTGTAAGCTGCAGTCTGCCATTATCCCTTGTAAACAATTCTACCCCTAATTCTTCCTCCAGTTTTTTTAATTGTCTGCTGAGAGGCGGCTGAGAAATATGCAATTGTTCTGCCGCCTTTGATATATTCTCATATTCTGCTATCTGAAGAAAATAATTCATATCTCTTATGTCCATATATCCTCATTCCTTTTTGGTATACTTTAGGCTTTATTATATCTTTTTTGATTTTTTAGGGCAATTTTTTAAAGTAAGAATTTATTCTCGATAACCTAATTTTATTAATAAAAAGATACCCTTGCATCACAGCCTACTGTATTCCTGTATCGATAAGCATCTATATCCCATGCTAATGTATCATTCATAACCGTATATTTATCAACAAATACCAAACACAATTTATCTTTATCAAGGAGTTCTTCAAAGTGATTCGCTTTTTTTAATTCTTTTGATATTTTGCGACATTTTTTCTTTAAAATAATTTACTATTTTATTTTACCTTGAATATAATGTATAATTCACTCTGAAATAAAAACAGGCAGTCAACCTTCATGAATCACTATTCGATTACCAAAGGTTCGCACCTGAAAACGGAAGGAGAAACAATCAAATGAAAACACTCAAAAACATCTGTCCGGGAATACTGGTATGTCTTGCAATATCCATACCATCATTTTTCCTCGGCAAGCTATTCCCAATAATAGGAGGTGCCGTATTTGCTATATTGCTCGGAATGATAATAGCACTTTTCTGGACTCCAAATGACAAGATAAAAGTTGGCATATCCTTTACATCAAAAAAGATACTTCAAGCTGCCGTAATACTGCTAGGATTTGGGTTGAATTTAAGTGTAGTTTTAAACACAGGAAAGCAGTCGCTCCCGATAATCATATGTACCATCGCCACTTCCCTTATAATAGCATTTGTACTTCATAAGGCTATGAAAATGGATTCAAATATAAGCACACTGATTGGTGTGGGCTCATCTATATGCGGAGGCTCTGCCATAGCAGCTACAGCTCCGGTAATAGATGCGGATGATGATGAAGTTGCCCAGTCAATTTCAGTCATTTTCCTTTTCAACGTACTTGCAGCCCTAATCTTTCCTATCTTAGGACGTGCAATCGGATTTGACACAACCTCAGGTGAAGCCTTTGGAATATTTGCCGGAACCGCAGTAAATGACACTTCGTCAGTCACCGCAACCGCTTCTACATGGGACAGCATGTGGAAGCTTGGAAGCCAGACTCTCGACAAAGCTGTCACCGTAAAGCTCACAAGAACTCTTGCGATAATACCTATCACTATAGTTCTTGCAATTTTTCAGGCAAAAAAATCTGATAACAATTCCGTTGAGAATTCCGGCAGCAAAAAGCATTCCCTTGCCAAAGCCTTCCCTGTCTTCATACTGTGGTTTATACTGGCTTCTGTAATAACAACAATATGCATTTCCGCCGGTGTATCTTCGTCTGTATTTACACCTATGAAGGAGCTCAGCAAGTTCTTCATAATCATGGCTATGGCCGCCATTGGACTTGGCAGCAATGTTATAAAGCTTGTTAAAAATGGCGGCAAGCCTATATTCATGGGCCTTTGCTGCTGGATAGGCATCACAGCCGTAAGTCTTTTAATGCAGCACATCATGAAGCTTTGGTAAAATCCCAATGTCATTAACTTAAGTGTAGTGAGAAAATAGCAATAAGTATAATTTGATATCCTTTAGTTTCATGCTATACTTGTAGTGAGAAAATTATCACGAGGTATAGCATGTTCATAAAAATACTTACAAAAGAATATAAAGGTG
>CANQTC010000023.1 GCA_947626675.1 uncultured Coprococcus sp.
CCGAAGCACTGCCCCTCTGAAATTCAATAAATCACGCAGGCTGTTGTCACAAAAAAGAATCTTCATAAAAGATTACCGAATAATATTTATAGATGTGTAATGTGAATATATCAGATATGAATAGCGAATAACAATTCCATTATTTTAATAAATGTCTTTTCCGACATCTGATAAAATATGTGGGCACCGGAAGATTTAATCAACAAAATTAAAAACCAGCCCGAACTCTTTATCAGCCGCGTTACGAAGGCTTCAAAGTGGGGCATCTTGAACATAGACATGATGACATTCAACGCTATTGTAGGTAATCCTCCTTATCAGGAAGTAGATGGTGGTGGAATTGGTGATAGTGCTAAACCTATTTATCACTTCTTTGTTGGCATTGCGAAAAGAATTAATCCGAACTACATGAGTATGATTATGCCATCTCGTTGGTTAAAAGGTGGCAAAGGATTATTCAAATTTAGAGAAGAAATGCTTTCAGACCCATGTCTTTCTGTTCTTTATGATTATGCGGATGCTGGTGTATGTTTTGGGAATATTCATATTGATGGCGGAATTTGTTACTTCCGTTGGGATAGAAATAAAAAGCATGCGGCTCAACAAGTATCTTATTCATACCAAGATCTTTCAGGTTATAGGAGTACATCAATACGTGTTCTTGCGGATGAAGATTTAAATGCCGTCATTAGGGATGTCCGTCAGCAGTCTATTGTAGAAAAAGCATTGCGTCAGAATCAACCTACTTTTGACACTATTGTGTCTTCAAGAAATCCTTTTGGCTTTTATGCAGATTTGTTTAACCGCCCTGAAAATTATTCATATCTCCATATTTCTGATTATGAAAATGACGGATATGTTCCAATTTATGGTGTTATAGGTATAAAGGGCGGTGCTAAGCGTATCACGAAATTTATATTAAAAGAAGAAATACTCAAATCCACTTCGAGTATTGACGCATATAAAATATTCTTTTCCAAGGCTTATATGACAACATCTACGGTCCCACCAGAATTTATATGTGGACAGCCAGGAGATGTGTGTACTGAAACTTTTCTTAAAATTGGAGATTTCACATCTTCTATAGAAATGGAATGTTGTGCCAAGTACATAAAAACGAAATTCTTTAGAGCATTACTGTTCTTTAATCGTAGTTCTCATCAGAAACACTATTAAGATTGAAATTTACCATATCTTTAGGTTTAATATCGGTTTTGCCTAATAATTTTATAGCAACACCATATATTACATAAAATAGCACATCATTTTTTTCAGAGGATGTCCAATCTGGTGTCTTTCGCAGGTTGATTTGTATTATTTTCCCGAGTTTACCTATATTGTAAAAAACAGATAAATCACTATTTTCAGAATATAACTGATTATAAGTCCTATCATCCGTCAATAATGGATGGTCGTGCTCGTGCAAAATCTGGTTTTCTTAGTAAAATACTTATAAGGAACAGCGTGAAGAATTCGCTGCGTATCAATATAAAAAATCGTTCATGGTTGAATGGTCATTATACAGTTAAATTCGATTGAAACTATGTTATCGCTCAGCCGTCATATCATGACGGACAACCATAAAAATTGCGGGTGCCTTATATATGTGCAACATAATTTTAACGTCGGATTGTGGCGGCAATGAGAAAAGGGCGTCCTTTCTATCGCAGGAAGTCCTTTACCGAAACACAAGGAGGTCTGCCCTGTTATAACTTATGGTCGGAAAAATTCACTTCCGAACGATAAGAACTTGCCATGTATCACTTTCTTCCTCCATTGTTCATTCCGACCGGAGGGGTATCATTGCTGTTAAATATATCGTGCTCGTACTGTTCTGTGCAACAAAGATAGGAGTATTTGCTGTTTATTCAAAGACGAATCAACAATATCACTAGAACCTATTAGTGGTCAATTTATGGCGTCCAAGACAGTATACACTCGTCGAGTGACGTTTGTTCATGTTGTTTTTCCCTTGTTGTTTTTCTGTTTTTTTTATCGTGTCAAAGCCGGTAGGTATTCCTTGTAGGCATAAGGCTGAGGAATATATTTTGACCAATCTCGACAAGGCTAACAGACAGGTAATCATTCTTAGATCCTGGATGATTCATGGATCGAGAAATAAGGGAAATTTGAATCTCCTGTATGGATTCGTGAAGAAAGGTCTTCCTTGACCTCTTGGAGCTTTTGACAATCGACAGACATTTACTTCGATTGATAATCTTAAAATGGTCATATCCGACCTGCTCGATAAGTCTGTCGAAAGTGGCATCTACAATATAGCTGATGACGAAGTCTTATCAACTAATGAATTGTTGATATATGATGTGCTCTGATCCAGATAGTGCAATGCCTCCATCATGTAAGGACTTCTGAACTCATTGTCTTTGGCAAGTTCTTCATTAAGTCTGTTCCTGAGTCGTCGGACTACATTTCAGTGTATTCTCCCTGTCGCTCCGCTGTTATATCACGCGTGCTCAAACCTCTCAGCTTATAACCATCTTCCAGATCATACACTTCGGATATCATCTCCTCGAACTCTTACGCAAACGGATCCCCGCCATATTCAGCCGCCTTTCTGAACCGCACTCTTGCATGGGTCATACATATCAGATGTCTGTCTTGTGCACCACGCGTCCTGTCTGCAGCGACCATGCCACCGCTGTTGGCATCATCCTCCTTCGACCTTCTGCGACTCCTGTCGTATTTGTCTGCCTTGGCTGACTTCAACTGTTCGGATATTTTCTTGCGGTAGCCGAAGGTTTCTGAACGCGACTTTGACAGTTCTTTCCTCAACTCCTTCAACTCCGACAGGACTTCCTCCATCCGTTCGCCATCCTTGTGTCTCTCTTCAACAGGCGAGCTTATCTTCTCCGTCAGTTCATCTTCAGCTGAAGGGAACGATTCTGAAGATCCTTCGTCTCCGACTGGTTTATCAGGTACTCTATGTAACTGTTGATCATATCCTTGTCAGGCATCGCACTGCAGTAGTCCCGAGCGGTCCGGGGTGTCGGATCACCGACAGGATCTGCGTGTACTTGCAGCGCATGTCCATGAAGTTCTTGATGTAGTAGAACCTATTCATCCCACTTATGTTCAGCATAGCACGCCCTCCAACTTTTCGATGAACATCCTGAGGTTGCCGTAATCAAGCCCCCTCTTGAAACTCTCATCCCTGTACTCGTGATGATATTGCCCCTGATGCTGACTTTCTCTCTGTCAGGATTCTTCTGTCCCGGCTTAGTCCGCTGAGGACTTTCTTCCTTCTGTCCTTCTGGTATCCCTGTCACCTTGACGGGAACAACTCTCTTGTAAATGCCCCTGATCCATCTGTCAAGTAACTTGTACGGAACGTTATTCCGTGAACAATATGCATGGATTGACATCCCTCGCGGCATCCTTCGGTCTGGTAATCGAAGTAGAACTTCTCCAAGTCTTCACTGCTGTACATCTTTGTTTTTTTTGACACAAAGATATCTCGCTTCCTAGCTATGCCCTTTTTTGACCACTAATGATTTTTTTACGAACCGACAAGTCGTTTTAATAGGACGCTTACTGTCTTATTGCAAGCAGTGAACTAAATGTTTGGCTTCAAGAATGTTGTCCTCAATAGAGCAGTATGTCCAGCCACCATACCGTCCAATCGTATATATATCTTTTTTACACAATTCTTTTTTTACACGTTCAACAGTTTCAATACTACTCTTACTAATATGAGCGTAAGCAGGTTTCATCAACACAGCTTCATAATCCAAAAGTTCTTGGGTAGTAACTACTCCCATCTTTTTTAAATCGTGTAGTATCCGCTCTAAATACAATCCTTCCTTGTTCAATTCAGAATTTTCTGGGAAACCGATCTCAACATACAATGACATACGGTCAGACCCCATAATATTATCGTAGTATCCAAATCGATAAAATATATAATCTTTTTCAGGAACATATATCCAACTATTTTGCCTGTCATTTCCCTTTGAATCAAAACCCAAATTAAAAACAAGCACCTTATTACAGGAAAATACGTTTTCTGGATAATTGATTCCACATTTCGTTAGAAGAATCGGTAGTGGGATTGTAGAAATCAAGCGGTCATAATGTATTTTTCTTCGGTTGGTGGTAGCTATCTTTTTCTCAGGATCAATAGATATCAGTTCTTCTTCAACATAGACTTTTGTCATATCAATATTCTGCAGCAACGAGTTTACATATTCAATAGCTCCTGTTTTAGGATAAGTAAAATGACTATTATAAGAAGAATTGTCATGAGACTTGAAGTTCAAAATAATGTCTTCTTTATTCGCTTTCGGGAAAAATCGCCCCATAGCATTCATATCCAATGAATCCAAATTGCAGGCATATAATTTCTCATTATAGGGGATGAGAAATTTTTCTGCGATAGACTTACCATAATTTGCATAGACCATTTCCATGAAAGATGATACTTCACCATTATAAGAAGTAAACAGATCGTATAAACAATCCACCAGCTCCTCTTTATCCAATTGATGAATATTTTTTTGGAAAGGAAAATCCACATATTTCCCTTTGTAATAAATTTGAGTGTGTTTTTCAACTTTCAATAGTAAACTTGGATCTATATTCTTGCAAACATATTTTTCTATCTCTGGATTTTGAAAATGGAAAAAATGCCCGGAATAATCCCAAACGAATCCATTCCGCTTAATAGTCCGGCAATATCCACCTACTTCCTTTTCCTTTTCAATAATCAGAAAATCATTGCTTGTAAAGTTCGCGTAGCTAATACCAGTTACGCCTGATCCAATTATCAAGTCCATAATTATTTGTATTTAAAGATCCCGTTAACAGCCCAATTGATAAAATAGTACACACTCTTAATCAAGCCCAACTTTTCAACTTTATAATATACCATAAATTGAGGCTTCATGACTTTCTTTTTATTTCCGGTTGTACTTGAGGCGAACACTCTATACGATGCCAATACGTTACGATTACCATACGCATATCCGCCACGTTTCAAGATGGAAAGCCAGAAAACAAAATCATCTCTCAAACTCCCCATAGCCTCATTGAAAAAGACATTACCTGTCTTTTCTCTATCATACATCGCTGTCAGGCACGAGATAGAACAAGATCTCAACAACCCTGTGTAATTTACCTTTTCAGGGACAATAAAAGGTTTTAATATTTCTTTCCTTTCAGCGTTTATTCGTTTGTACGAAGCGAATACGATGGCTGATTTTTTCTCTTTGATAAAATTCAACTGTTCTTCCAGAAAATTTGGCTCCCAGAAATCATCAGAATCCAAGAAACAAACGAAACGTCCTTGACTATGTTTCAATCCATTGTTTCGAGCCGCAGAAGAACCGGCATTTGATTGTCTCAATAACTTTATTCGATTATCCGTTTGTGCATATTTCTCAACAATAGCAGGACCGTTATCTTTTGAGCCATCATCGACTATCATCATTTCCCAGTTCGGATAAGTTTGTTTTAATACCGAAAGTATAGTTTCTTCGATATACTTCTCCCCATTGTACATGGGAGTTACAATAGAAATTAGATTTTCTTTCATATATGTTAATGTTTTAAGCGGTTTATGAATAAAGTTTCTTTGGTCGGATAGAAATGCCTTCCAATTTTTTACTCTTAGATATCATTAGGAACACTTACATATTAATATATGTATCCATGTAGTGAGAAACCATTGTTTCTATACTATAATTTTGAGCATGGTCTCTATTCTCAATAGCTTTAGCTTTTGCATATTTGTGATTATTCATTAATATCAATATTTTTTTTGCTAATTCTAAACTATCACCTACCGGAAACAACAGAGTTTTATCTGTAATTAATTCGGACATCCCATCAACATCAGAAGCAATCACAGGCTTACCAGAAGCCATATATTCTATGACCGATATCGGTAACCCCTCGTAATGAGTAGATAATACACAGACATCACTTAATTGAAGGATTTCCGCCACATCAGTCCGTTTTCCTAAGAAGTGTACTCTTTCTGCAAGTCCCGAATCTCGTGCCAACGCTTCACACTGTGGCATAGTAGAACCAGAACCGACAAACAACACACAGACATTTTCCGGAAGATGCTGCAGAGCCCGTATTAATGTTGCATGATCTTTTTGTGGAAAAAAACGTGCAACCATCACTATTACATAAGCATTTGACGGCAAACCTAAGGTTCCTTTACCATATCCCTTTTGAATATTTATATATTTCTGTATATCAATGCCATTCGATATCGAAATGATTCTATCATTTCTCCCGATCCATTTTACTAAATTATTGCGCGCAGCAACCCCACACCCAACAATCGTGTCATATTTGCCATACATCCAGCGCTCTACGGGTCGATAAAAAGGATACGTGCGTCTCTTATTAAAATTAGTATGTTCTGTTGTTATCAATTTAACTTTTGCTTTAATAACAGTTTTGGCTATTGAAACATAAAGTTGAGCAGGCCAAAGATGAACATGCACAATATCAAAAGCCGACAGGTATTTCCGAATTTCAAAAATTTGCATCGGATTATAAAGACTGTCACAATGGCTGACATGCACTGTTATTCCTTTTTTTGTAAAAGCAGAAGACAACGACGAGGCATGTTTATCTAACACTAAAAGCTCAACTTTTAAACCATTCTGCTGGAGTTTTGGCAATAATTGTAATAAAAAGCTCTCAACTCCACCTTCGGATAAACGATTAGTGATATGTAATATTCTCATATGCATTTATATAACCGACTTATAATCAAAAGCTTTTTCCGTGTAAATAGTTAAAGATAGCACAGAAAATGCAAACAAAATCAACAAAAAAGAAACGACCCAACGAGAATTGGAGGGGACTAATACATAAAAATATGAACAAATAATGACTTCAACGATAGAAAAAACAGTTGCGATTCGTGCGCAAAATATGCCATAATCTGAAAAACAAATAAGCCAGCATAACGAGAATGCATACAAATCAAAACAAACTTTAAAGCCATGAAGGCTCTGCAATTTATTAAAAAAACGCATACAAAGAAACGTTATAAATAATGTCTTCAACACAGTCGGATTAGTAAATACACCTAAAGATTGGTTATATGCTTCCCATTCATTATAGTTCTGTATACGTTCCAATATCTCCATGGTTGGTATCATCTTAATGAACTGACCTAATGGACAAAACAAACCTATGACAAATGAGATAAATATCAATAATTTCCAAACTTTTAAAGATAACTTCAAAGAACATAATACATACCCCCACAGGAAACATATTGCGACCAAGTGAAAAGAAGCCGCTATCAGTATAGTCAGCAGGAATTTCCATTTTTGCTTATTTATTATAAATTGAATACTATAAAGACAGATAGCGCAAGCCAATCCCGCCCTTATTTGCATTAACTCACGACCTATATAGGTGTGAACAAAATATAATAAAATCGCAGAAAAAAAGAATGGGGTAAACTTTCGATAAGAATACAAATTGATGCCAACACTTATTAAGGCGATTAACAAAAAAAGAAATATTGGTGAAGATGTAAAAAAAGCTATAAACTTATTTAGGAGCATATAACCACGGTCATTAGCAACTATAGTTATATCCACATTTTTTATAGAATCATTTTCCAATATCTTAAACACTTCCTCATAAACTTCATAATCAGGAGAAGATGCTCGTAAGCCGGCAAATAAAGCAAGTAAAAAATAAGATATAAGGGAAAAAAATAACTTCTGCTTGTTTGAATATGTGGAAATATCAATGAATACAAAAAGCGATAAAATAAAGAAAACTACATAAAAAGGAAGCATAGGTCAATGGTATTAAGAAGCTGTTTTGAAATCAAACAAAAAATCTGTTAAGCATTATCTGGACGCAGACCAGCTGGACCATAGCCTCAGCGGTTTCCGCCAGGAACTCATAGTCGATGGTCAGTCGACGGAAGTTTTCCAACCAGGAGAATGTTCTTTCGACAATCCATCGTCTGGGAAGGACCTGGAATTTGTTGGGGCATTCGTCAGGACGAAGTACAACTTCGAGGACCCAGCACGCGTAGAATCAATTCCATACAGGCAGTTGCCGAGTTGAGACATACCGCCGTGTGCAAGACATTATCGCCGGCATCCTCACGCGCCGTGCCGCAGCACATCGCGATAAGCCGCTCAAACTCTTTGGTGCGCGGTCCCGTAGTGATCCACCCCGACCGCAACGCCTCACTCACTTCAAGAATCTCCGCCTCCGTCATATCCGGAGGTGAAAATGGAATTTGTTTCATTGATTATTAGTATTACTCTATTATTGAATTTCACAATCAAAATCTTCCCCTTCTATTTGTTCCACAGCATTTTGTCGAAACCAATCATCTAATATGTGTTCGATATTTACATCCAATAGTCTTT
>CANQTC010000024.1 GCA_947626675.1 uncultured Coprococcus sp.
CTTTTTTTAATTACTATAAAATATCTTTTATTCTGTCCCTCTGACAAATAAAGGCATATTTTAAAAGCATATACTTCAAATAATCACTCAACTGTACAAAAACTTAATATTCATAATTCACAGTTACACTTAATGTTACCGTTGAAACAGGATAAACATTTCCATGTGTTGTACGACCTGCATTTACAATATAAGCAGTCCATGTTCCTTCCGGATTTTCTCCGTTAAAAGCACTTATATTAGATACCGTTGTGCTTGAAAGCGGTCCAGACACTACATACCTCGTTTTTTTCGGACTGATCAGATATACCGTATATGGATCTGTACCGGATGCCACAGTGTAATGTATTCGGACTCCTGTAATTTTGGCGTCTTTAGGTACGCTGCCCGATGAAAAAGTTGACTCATTAGATTTTCCTCCATTGTAAGCATTCAGCTTAGTTGTGCTCTTGCTAAAATAATCCGATGCTGCAAATACCTGAATTGAAAACATCATGCATACCATGATACATACTGTAAAAGCTGTAAATGTTCTTTTTGTTATTGCTTTCATATCATTTTGCCCTCCTAATAATATAAGATTTGAAGTATATGCTTATCAGACCCGCAGGATTTTTATTTAAACATAGTAATCAACCGTTTTTCCCGCAAAAGTATTTCCTTTCTGCACAAGCGCATTCTCTATGGATTCCCTTGTAATTCCGTCCAATGCGCCGGAGGGTATGGATTTGCCGTATGTCCATCCGGAATCAACTGCCTTAACCGCTGATATAAACGCCTGCGCATATGCCGAATGATACTGCCCCAATGTATAGCCTGCGGACAGTCTGTCGTCTGACTTCATCTGCCTATACATATCCATATAAATTTCTGTATCTCCTTTTCCGTCCCCCATTCCATTACGGTGCAAAAAACTATCTCTCACAGATTCAAACATTTTATCTTTGCTGCTTTCGGGAATATCAATAATCTTTTTATAGCTGTCGCCCGTTTCATCCGTTACCTCAAGACCAGTTAATCCGGTACTTGGATCGACAAATTCTCCCCTTGAATTGTAATTTTTCATTAGATTCTTAATTGCCTGCACATTTGTAAACATACTGCCAGTGCAGCCGTCCTTTGTCATCTGCCGGATAACCGCTTTATACTGTTTGCTATGCGTATCAATCCCAGCCGCTTTCAACTGTGACTGTACGAAACTGCTGTTTAACTGTGAAAACTGAAACACGCCCGGCAAGGTTGACCCCGTTCCCCATGAAGTCCCTTTTCCTCCGAACATACTTTGAACAAGGGAACCATAATTTGTAATATTTGGCATATTCATTCCTCCTAACATGAAAATTCATTTTCTACACTGCACAATGCTTTAAAAACATTCTAAAGCTGTAATATATATTTTAGAGTTTCTTCTTAATCTGCCATTTCATCCTCCCTTCTGCTCCGTCATTTCCATCATCCTCAATTCATCACTTGTCCATGTCAGTTCATCATACCGCCCGGTGCTTGTAATCCTGCCCTCCTGCAGCACCACAATCTGATCCACCTCGCTAAGTATTTCTCTCTTATGCGTTATTACAATCACTGTCTTATCCTTCAGCATCGTATGCAGCAGCCCGTTAATCTGCTGCTCCGAATATGCATCTGCATTAGAAGTAGCTTCGTCGAAAATTATAATAGGTTTATCGTGTACCAGCGCCCTTGCCATAGCAATCTTCTGTTTCTGCCCACCAGAAAGCATTGCCCCATTCTGCCCCACTACATAATCCAAAGACACTTCCGAAATGAAGCCTCCCAGCCCGCTTTCTTCACAGGCTGCCATTAACGAACGCTCATCCGTCTGTTTATACAGGCAGATGTTATTTCTGATTGTATCATTAAAGAGATAAATCTGCTGGCTGACGATGGAAACCATGTCCCTGTATGCTTGTAACGGTATATCCGCAATATCAATACCATTCAGAAGTATCCTCCCTGCATCCGGCTCATACAGCCTTGTAAGCAGGTTTATGACAGTCGTCTTTCCGGAGCCATTTCTGCCTATGACAGCAGTTTTACTCCCCTTGTGAAATATAACGTTTATGCCATTCAAAACAGGCTTCCCAGCCTCATAAGAAAATGAAACGTTCTCTAACTCTATATCCCCAAACTGTGGGGATGCTGTTATTCTTTGCCTACTGTCTTCTTCCTCCAGTTCCATAAACTCATAATATCTTTTAGTTGATGGAATAATTCCTGACAGCAGATAACCAATATTTAAAATAGCTGAGATTGGTCCGGTCACATATGCGCTGTATGTTATAAATGCAAAAATGCTGCCCACGGAAAGCTGCATATTGAATACTAAATTAGAGCCAACTATGTATATCAGTGTTGTCAATAAATGCACTAATACCACATCTGTCACATTATTCCATTGACTAAGCATATTCATTTTCTTCTGCCTGCGGATTACCGCCCTCTGTCTTTCATTAAACTCATTGTGTTTGTTATCCAGTATGCCAAAGAGTTTTACCTCCTTTATACCACCCACCGTATCCCCAAACCAGCCAGAATACTTTTCGCTGTCAAGGATAAATTCATCCATGACTTTTTTGCGGTACTTTGCAAAATACTTCATGACAAAAGCCTTAATAGGGATAAACAACAGTACAAGAGCCGTCATGCGGCAGTCCAGTATAAAAAGACCTATCACCCCTCCAATCATGCTGAATGCCTGTGTCACAACGAAAAACATGCTTTCATCCGCTATTGATGCCATGTTTGAAATATCTACGCTGAGATTATTGAATATTTCCGCAGCATTTTTAGCATCAAAATAGCTTATTTTCATCTTCATCAGGTGTCTATATGCCTCATCCCATAAGGAATACTGCACTTTAGCGGCAATTTCCACACGCACTTTCTCTTTAATAATATCCAAAGCCGATATGACCATATATATTACAAAAGAACATACTACCAAATATATTAAAATACTTTTATCGCCACCAATAAATCCATCATCCATAATTTTTTTACTAATAAGCGGAATACACAAATTTAAACCTGTCGAAATTAACAGACAGCCAATTATAACTGCTATGATTCTTTTATAATCATTTAAGATTGCAAACAATTTTCGCACTGCTTCTTTATTACTCATTGCTTTCCTCCGTCAGCAGCTCCATCATATGATGATATAAAGTGTTTATATTCTCATTCTCTGTTCCGGCAAATATTTCCATCTTAATATGCCCATCATAATATATATCTGCCGATACCTGCCCATCTGCAAATGAAATATCAACAACCATGTCTGCCTCTTTTTGTTCTGATTCACTCTCCCAAAGTATGATGTCTGCTTGATCGTAATAAGTCTGCCAGTACAAGAAATCATGCAATATTTCTTTCTTTTCCGCATTACATGCTTCCACTGGTATATATTCCAAACCATACAGGACGCTTTCCGTTCTATGGCTTATGGTATAAGCATTGTACCCTTCCTTTCCAAAACATTCCCTTAACTGTATAAGCCAGAATAAATCATCTAAGTTCTGTTCCATTCTAAAGACGATAACCGGAATATCTATGTCCGCCTCTCTTTTTTTACCGTTTTCAATCTGAATTTTCCTTTGCGCCTTACACCAAAAATGCCTGTTGTCTGCTCTATCCTCAATCAGTTCTTCCCCCAGGTACACAATATGCTTATCAGAATCTCTATACAAATCATATTCTGACCGGCTTTGCAATACAAGCGTATCTATTTGCGCCTGGCAGCTCTTATATGTTCCTTTTTTCTCCGTAAAGTAATAAGATGCCCTGCTGTTCTTACACATTGAGGGAAACCAAGCATTTTCTATCCAATCAGGATAAACAGCATACATATGCTTTCCCTGAAACATCCTGCTTTTTACCTGGCAGACATTGTAATCCTCATTTTCTGCCAATATACTTCCAACTTTTGCCGTAATGTATGGCGCAGCATAGCTGTTGCTCTTTCCTAATGTAAAAATATACCCATCAATACTAATTTCATGTTCAGAAGGTGCGGCAAATTCCACTCCTGTCTGCCAATACAGTTTATTATTTATTCCCTGTTCCGTTCCTGATGCAACACCGATAATATTGGAAAAAGAAGCCGGATAGGTTCTAAACCCGCTATTGGCAGTCGCAGCTACAATAACCATACCCCTGTTGACATAATGGTTAATCACACGGCGGATAACCATTTTATCCATAAAATGCGTTGTCCCAAGGCTTAAGTTTACTAACCGGATATTATTTTGACAGCAATACTCCAACGCAGGCTGCAGTTTATCTATAATACCTCTGCCATTATCATCAAGTATCCTTATGCTGTGCAGTACAACCGATGGATTATATTTCTCAATAATCATTGCGCAATGAGTGCCATGCATAAACTGCTGTTCATCAAGGCATATATCATCCGGTTCCACATGATTGGATATGCCGACTGTTACATTGTCCTTTACCGGCCGCATGAGCAGCCCGCTGTTTATTCCATTATCTATAATTGCAGCTTCTGCCACTTTCCAATCCTGCCTTCCCTTTACAATTATCCAGATACCTGTCTGCCAATAACGGCATCTACCATATTATCAAGATAATCAAACCGCTTTTCCATAATATCTTTTTCTTCAAAGATAATATCATACTTTTTCTGCAATTCAAAGAACAAAGCCAGCAGATCCCTCGGCTTTAAACCAATGGATATATCAAAAAGGCTTCTATCACTCCCGTATTTATAAAGAGTTTCTTTTTCCACTCCAATCTTATCTACAATAATATTGATAACTTCTTCTTTTACTTTTTCTGATTTCATTTTCATCCACCACCTAATATGCCTTAAACTTACCATAATTAACAAGACTATTCACAGCACATTCATACATATCCCTATCATCAATGCTGTCAGAATTAAATACCGAATACTTCTCGCTTTTAACTGTGCGCCTGTTGCCATATGAATATGACAGATGATCATCATTTATGGAACGAGAAATAGGAACAAAATGAGAATTAAAAAAGCAATCGACATCTGTATTATATTTGTAATTGCACATCTTTACCATTTCTTCATAGAAGTCATCTGTGTATTCTCCGTTAAACAAGGACATTATCATATAATCCGGAGTTATAGCATTTAATATTTCAAACGCAGGGATTCCATACCTAAATGTATGTTTTTGTGTATACGGCATTAATGCGTCTGGAATGCCTATTATAAAAACATCTGGTTTTTCAA
>CANQTC010000025.1 GCA_947626675.1 uncultured Coprococcus sp.
CATCTGTCAAGTAACTTGTACGGAACGTTATTCCGTGAACAATATGCCTGGATTGACATCCCTCGCGGCATCCATTCACTCTGGTAATCGAAGTAGAACTTCTCCAACTCTTCACTGCTGTACATCTTTGTTTTTTTGACACAAAGATATCTCGCTCCCTCAATATGCCCTTTTTTGACCACTAACAATCAAAGCCCCCTCTTGAAACTCTCATCCCTGTACTCGTGATGATATTGACCTTGATGCTGACTTTCTCTCTGCCCGGATTCTTCTGTCCCGGCTCAGTCTGTTGCGGGCTTTCATCCTTCTGTCCTTCCGGTATCCCTGTCACCTCCACGGGAACAACTCTCTTGTAAATGCCCTTGATCCATCTGTCAAGTAACTTGTACGGAACGTTATTCCGTGAACAATATGCCTGGATTGACATCCCTCGCGGCATCCATTCGGTCTGGTAATCGAAATAGAACTTCTCCAAGTCTTCACTGCTATACATCTTTGTTTTTTTGACACAAAGATATCTCGCTTCCTCACTATGCCCTTTTTTGACCACTAACGCTCTGAACAACAAGACTAATAAATCAATTTCAAATCAAAAAATCAATATCCTCTTGTATTTAATTAAATGATAGTATTTTAACCGCAGTGGTTAGATTTTTATCGCACCACTACAAATCATCCAATAGTTACAAATCAAAGATCTTCCCAGAAAATTGGATCTCCAGCAGGAATATCCTTATTAACCGACTTACCTATAATTGTTTTTTTATACTTAGGCTGAATACCAAGTGCGGGACGAAGAACTGTTATATCTTCATCTACAAGTACCTGCCCTGCTTTTATAGAACGAGCAGCATAAAGACAACGACGTTGAACAAAAACGGTCTCACTCTCCTCCTTCTGGACCTCTTTAACAGTAGATCCCATCGCACGTTCAACTTCACGCACATAGTTAACCATTTGTTTGAAATCTTGCGGTTCCATAGAGTGAGGATGGTCGGGCCCCTTGTCTTTCTTGTTTAAAGTGAAATGTTTTTCGATGACGCATCCGCCGAGTACAACCGAAGCCAATGCCACGACCGGTCCCGGAGCATGGTCGGAATATCCTGTTAAAATATCGAATGCAGACTGATAAGTCTTTAATACATTTACATTGGCACTATCGATTTTTGAAGGATAATTGGTAATACACTGCATCAGAATAAGGTCGCGGTTTCCCGTGGCTTCAATAGTCCTCACTGCTTCATCGATCTCCGCTAAGGTTGCGTCCCCTGTCGCCAGCATCATCGGTTTTCCTTTGCGTGCAATATAATCCAGCATTTCAAGCCATGTAATATCTCCAGAACCGATTTTAATAAAAGGGACCTCCAATTCTACACATAAATCAACTGCTTCTTTAAAATAAGGAGAAGTTGAAAAATCAATACCGATATTTTTACAGTAATCAGCGATTTCTTTATGCCATTCTGTCGGAAATTCCGCATCTTTGAAAACCTCACTTACGGTTCGGCCCCAGGAACCGTGTACTCCTTTCAGTTTCATTCGGGAAAATCCTCCTTCCGATACAATTTTAGGGGTACTGAATGTCTGAAATTTCGCACAATCAGCTCCTGCCTCTTTTGCTGCATCAATCAGACGTTTAGCTTTATCGATACTGCCATCGAAATTTGCACCTATTTCGGCAATCATGTAAACAGGATGACCTGGACCAATCAGGCGGTTTCCTATTTTTATTTCTTTATTGAATGGTCCCATAACCTTCTATTTAAATTGATTAATTGTTTGTCGTAATACTTTAGCTTGTTGCCTCGCTTCATCCAAATTCCAGTAATTCGTCTTTAATTGTATCATTCTGCTTTGTAAGTATTCTGAAATAGGACACAAATCAGCATTATATTTTTGCCATACACCTTTCATATTTTGAACAATATTTTGAAAAAAAGGCTCATTATAGGAAAGTTTCCAAGCAGCATAATACCCATCACCTCCATTTTTCTGAAATAGATCACGAAATTTATACCAATCCGTATCTGGTTTACTCGTATTCAGCACTAAACTATATGACCAATAAGAATTAACTATATCTTCAGGCTCAGCCTGACGCTTCAATAAAGTCGTATCTCCAATAGCTTCATCAAAGATTTCAGCAATTTTCAAACGGTTATTAACCAATTCTTCAATACGCTCCAATTGTCCTAAAGCGACTGCAGCTTGTAGTTCAGACATACGATAATTAAACCCCATAGCAATATGTCTACTGTATTTGGGATCCTGAATATCATTGCGGGTAATCTTACCTTTTTTAGCACTAACTCCTGCATATCCGAGACAACTGAAACGACGCGCATTATCCGCATATGTTTCATTATTTGTGATAAGCATTCCACCTTCACCAGTTGTCAAATGCTTACTCGCTTGAAAACTGAAACTCGAAAAATCACCAAATTCTCCCACAATTTTTCCCTTATATTTACCCAGAAAACATTCTGCATTATCTTCTATCAAAAAAAGATTATGTTTTCGACAAACACTTAAGATAGAATCATAATCAGGTGATAATCCATAAAGTGATACAGTAATAACAGCTCTCGTTTTGTCAGTTATCACTCGCTCAATACTCTCGGCTGTTATAAGAAAAGTATCAGGATCTACATCTGCAAACACCGGAATAGAACCATTGTGCAATACAGCTAAAGAAGTACTGGTCATTGTCAACGCCGGAACAATCACTTCATCTCCAGCCAAAACACCTAAGGCTGCTAGTGCAGTATGTATTGTTTCCGTACCATTACAGTGTCCGATTGCATAAGCCGTATGAAATCGCTCGGCAAAAGCCGATTCCAATCTATTAGTAAAAACAGAATTTAAAGAAGTTGCAAAAGCATTATCTAAAACCTGATTAACATAATCACGCTCTAATTGGGAAATACGTTCCATAATTATTTATTTTTATACATTTCACTACGGGTAACATTTGAATTCATCTGAGCTATATCGGGATATTGTTTGATCAATTGAAGAATATCATCCATATGAAAGATATCATCAGTTTCTCTATATAAAAATGAATATACCTTTTCAACCATAAAAAAATCTTTTTCTGTATCAATCGTCCATCTTAAATTTGAAATATTTTCAGTATGAGCAATATTTATAATCTTAAAATCTGACGGATTACGATAGAAATATTGTGTAACATGTTCACGTTCGAAAGAACTGACCGATTTTGATTCAGCTACTTCCAAAACTTTCCTGGTAAATACTTCCACATCTAATCCTTCAGGAAAAGTAGGTGGATAATTATTACAAACAAAATCTGCCTTTTCTTCTTGGAGAATACGAACAGCACGATCAATAATTAATGGTTCCTTAAAAGGATCATCTGCAGTTATGCGTATAATAATATCAGCCTTACAGGTAATTGCTGAATTATAATATCGATTCAAAACATCATTTTCACTTCCTCTGAATACAGGTATATGATTAAGAATAGCCCATTCGTACAATTTATCATCTAAAGAATTTGTTGTAGTCGCTAATACGATCTCATTTATAGTGTAAGCAAATTTTAATCGATTTATAACATGCCAAATTAACGGTTTCCCACAGATGTCAGCAAAAACCTTATTCGGGAACCGAGTCGATCCGCAACGGGCTTGAATAATGGCGACAACTTTCATTCAATTTCAAAATTAGGATCTACAAATTTTTTTATTTTTTCACGCATGGATTCTACTGTTTCCCACTCAGTATTTTTATCAGAACTATAATGGAAATTTTCCGGAACAGGTGTCGCGTTATGATATTTAATAAAATCTTCTCTTGTATAACGATCTGATACAGAAGGTATAATTGCATAATATTGTCCCAAATCTATAGTATTCATTGCATCGGTCACTGTTATCATTTCTTCATGCAATTTTTCTCCGGGACGTATCCCGACAATTTCAATTTTTGCATCCGGAGCTATGGCTTTAACTACGTCTACAATATGATAAGAGGGGATTTTTGGAATAAAAATCTCACCTCCTAAATGGTGCCCAATAGCAAACATCACCAGATCCACTCCAGCTTGTAGAGAGATATTAAAGCGGGTCATCCGCATATCCGTAATCGGTAGTTCTTTAACTCCACTATTCCGTTTATTAATAAAAAACGGAATTACAGATCCTCGTGATCCCATAACATTTCCATAACGTACTACAGAAAAACGCAAATCACGACTTCCTTTTATATTGTTTGCGGCAACGAATAATTTATCGGAAGTCAGTTTTGTGGCTCCATAGAGATTTATCGGTGCACAAGCTTTATCGGTTGACAATGCTACAACATGTTTTACGTTAGTTGACAGCGCTGCATTGATGACATTCTGAGCTCCATGTATGTTGGTTTTTATACATTCATCCGGATTATATTCCGCCGTATCGACTTGTTTTATCGCCGCTGCATGAATGATGACATCTATACCTTCGCATGCGCGTTTCAAACGTTCTCCATCCCGTACATCTCCGATAAAGAAACGTAATTGAGGATAATCTTTTTCTGGATATTTTTGCTTTAGTTCAAATTGTTTTAACTCATCCCGGGAGTAAATGACGATTCTTTTGACATTCGGATAATCCCGTAATATAGTCTCTATAAACTTTTTACCGAAAGAACCTGTACCTCCGGTAATAAGAACTGATTTCTCATTTAGCATCGCTATATATATATTATAAATATTTCATCAGCAAGGTTTTAGTATAATATATTTAAGACTGTCAGCTGAAAGTGTATTATGTTATAAGGTGAATGAATTCTCCGAAAAATTCCCGTTTTTATTGGGGAACTTCTGACTACTTTGGCTTAGATTTATTTTGCCTAGACCAACAATTTATTTTCTATACATAAAAAGTTTATTGTGGCGTGTACAAAAAATGACCAATTATTTTAAACAATAAAAGATTTTTGAATAAAATGATTGATCCTTTCGATTGTCAATAT